>CAVTNZ010000001.1:0-3732 GCA_963736185.1 uncultured Gammaproteobacteria bacterium
CACGCATCGCTAAGGGTGTTCCTCAGCGCGCGCGTGCCGATGCGCGCGGTGGGCGGCAGCGGGGCGTCGGCGCGCTCCGCTGCCGGCCCGGGGGCTGTGATGGCGGCGGCGGCGGGCGCGGCGTCGGCAGGTGCGGTGTCAGCGGCGGCGGGGATGCCATCCGGAACGGCATGCCGTCAGCGGCTGCGGCGCGGGCGGGGTGGATCGCGATCGCCGGGTCAACGGTGGTCGGCGTCGGTATGGGGCGCGCCGGGCCGACGCCGGAGAGGGACCGGCGCGACCTCAACGGTCATGTCGGTCGGAAGGCGTCCGAGGGGCAGACGTGCGAGAGCGACCATGGCCGGGTGGGCATCGTACTTCGTCGGCTCCGCATCCTGCCGCACGATCACCGCCGCCCGCGGTTGGGAATGACGTCGGGGGCCGACACCGGGCTCAACCGAGGAGCTGGCGGAGCTGGCCCTCCCACCCGGCGTCGTGGATGGCTCGCCCCCGGAAGGCGGAGGCCAGCCGCGCGAGATGGGGGAGGCGCTGGACGGCCACCGCGTAGCGTGAGGCCAGGCCTGAGAAGTCTCCGGCGAGCACCTCGATGTGGAAGCCGATGAGCATCAGGGCCAGGTTGAGCTGGGCGAGCGTGAGCGAGGGGTCGCGGAAGACGTAGGTGGCGTGGTCCTCGACGTTGAGCGACTCGTACACGAAGGTGCCCGACGCCGTGCGCGCGAGCAGCACGGCGACGATGGTGGGCTGCTCGCCGCCGACGGTGAGGGCGTCGAGGTCGGTGTGGGCCGCCGTCTGCGGGGTGGCGTCGGGCGGCGCCTCGGGGACCCGGAACATCGACTGCGCCTGGGTCTGGCCGCCCCGCGACCAGGCGCCACCGCCCCGCATCATCCGCATGGCGAGCATGCCGCCGAGGGCGCCGTAGGGTGCACCGAAGCCCATGCCCATCCCCGTGCCCATGCCCATGCCCATGCCCATCCCGGCCCCGCCCTCGGGAGGCCCGCCGATCAGCGGAGCGCCCCCGGGAGCACCGCCGATGAGACCTCCGCCGCCTCCGGACCCCGGGGTGGGGACCCCCATGAAGCGCTCCGTCATCAGCATGCCCATCCCCTGCTCGATCTGGCCGAAGTTGGTGCCCTGACCGCGGCCCGGCCCGGTGCTCTGCACCGCCTCCGCCCTCAGCGAAGTGGGTGGTCCCCTGAGCCTCCACCTCCACCGAGGCGACCTGGTGGAAGCCGAGCGCCGGGTCCCCCAGCGACTGGATCAGCGCCGCCCCGCCGCCCGCTCGGGGAGGGCGGCGGCGGCCAGCAGCGCGGGCCACACCTTGGGGTCGATGCCGTCGAGGGCCGCCTTGGCCGCCGCCACCCCGTCCCGGAGGTCACCCGCGAGCTGGCGCTGGGCGAGCGGGCCCAGCCCCGGAAGCAGCGCCTGGAGGAAGGCACCGGAGCGTCCCCGGGCGTCGGTCGCCCGCTGCCGGAGCAGGGTGAGGAACTGGGAGGTCACCTGGGCGAGACGCTGGACGACGAAGCTCCCCGCATCTCCCATGGAGATGCTGACCCGGTACCCGGAGGGGTCGGTGCTGACGTCCTCGATGAGCGCGTAGGGCACCTGGACGGGCGGTCCGCTGACCGGGATCGCCACCATCCCGTCGTCGTAGAGGCTGATGTCGGCCTCGACGTCGTCCACCGCCCCGTGGAAGCGCTGGCTCTCCCCGAAGCCGATGGTCACCAGGCCGGCACGGGAGTCGGCGACCCGGATGTCCCCGATCTGGGCGAGGATCTGGCTGCGCAGGGCGCCGAGCTGGGAGAGCTCCACGGCGCTGCCGTCGCTAAGGCGGATGCGCACCACGAATGGCGCCGGCTCGCTGACCTCGGTGATCTGCTCGGGGGCCATCCGCAGCGGCTGGCCGAGCTGCGGGGAGACGGTGAGGGACTTCCCGTCGACGGCCACCGTGCCGTCCCCCTGTCGACCACCTGACCGCTGGCGTCGCTGATCCTGAAGTGCTCGTCGCGGCTCAGCCGCCGGCGCTCACGGCGCCGGGGTGCCGCACTCGCCGCAGAACCTGATCCCGCCGACCAGCTCGGCCCCGCAGTTGCCGCAGAAGCGCTTGGTTGCGGCGGGGGCCGCGGCCATCGCCGCCCCGCAGTGCTGGCAGAACTTGCCGCCCCCCGACGCGATGGTCAACAGCAACACCTATCGCAATCCATGCTTGACCGCGAAGATGGCGGCGACGCTCGATCACACCAGCGGAGGAAGGCTTAACCTGGGCCTCGGCGCCGGATGGTACAGCTCAGCATCGAAGCTTCGGAATCATTTCAAAACTCTCGGTGGACGGCTGCGCGCGCTCGATGAATCATGCCAGATCATTAAAGGGATGTTCACCCAGGAGCAGACCTCGCTCGACGGCAAGCATTACAAAGTAGTCGATGCAGTGTGCAATCCGAAGCCGCTCCAGAAGCCGCACATTCCGATCATCATTGGTGGCCGGGGCGAGAAAGAATTGCTCAAGATCGTTGCCAAGCACGCTGATCAGTGGAACACGATGTTCGCGAATCCGGCGGAGATGAAGCGGCTGATCGCCGTCATTGAGCGCCACGGCGACACGGTCGGGCGCGACACCGACGAAATCGAAAAAACCATCATGCTGCCGCTATGCTACAAGGCCTCGAAGGATCGCAAACAAATGATCGCGGCGCCGTCGCTGCAACTGCGCGCATCACACCTGAGCAAGCGCGCGATCGCATCATGATCGGCGGCAAGGACGAATGCCTCAAACTCGTCGAGCAGTATCGCAAGGTCGGCGTCACGCACTTCATGGAGCCGTTCAGCAGGTGAGACAAAACTTCGGGCGCGGGTGCGGGGCCAAGTGCGGCAACTACTTTTTCCTGCTCGGCTCCGGCCGGGATGGCAATTTCCGCTCCGGTGCGTCGGTGCACTTCGAAAAGAACTTCCGATAGTGTTGCCTGATTGGAAGTAATGGTGAGTAGCCCTGACTGGAATGTAACCACCAGCGGAGGTGGTGGCGGGGGTGGCGTGATTTCCAATGATCCTACGTGATAGGTGGTATTCACCAGTGCGGCGGGCGAAGCAGAACTTCTGGAAATTTGCGACCTGCCGCTGCCAATCTTGATGATCACAGTTCGGCCAGAAGGAAAAATCTGATAAGCCTGCGGACCGTTTAAATCCAGAACAACCCGCGTGACCGGAGGCTTCGAGGAGAACAGGCCAACGCGAACGCTCTTGATTTCCTGGCTATTCAGGGTTTGATTTCGAAGTTGAGCACCGGGAACGGCGTTGGCGAAATCCACCACCAGGCGATCGGGATCGGAGAGGATTTGGGCTTGCGGGACGAGGCTCTCGCTGCCTTCGATTTCTATCTCGAGCGGATTCTGTTTGCTTAATACCTGAACACGGCGCACCGACGGAGATTCCTGCGCCTGTGCCTGGATTGGGGCGAAAAGATACACGACAGCGCAAAGCAGCAGGCTAGCGGCGGCCCTGAGGGAGGGTTTCATAAATATCCCGAATGTTATGCGAACGTACGCGGTGCGATATTGCGATTTTAGCAGCGTCCGCGAGTGGCGAGGCTTACGAAAGGACTACGCCTTCGAGTCGACAGTTCATGCCGATGGCTAGTGCGTGAGCGCCGCGGTCTATATCACACGCGGAGCTTGCGGCGCGCCCAGTAGACGGCGGCCAATCCAGACACGAACAAGATCCCAGGTCTCGGGTTCGGGA
>CAVTNZ010000002.1:0-21480 GCA_963736185.1 uncultured Gammaproteobacteria bacterium
TTGCCGCCGACCGGGTCGATCAAAGAACGTAGCCCACATCTGACGCTCGAAGTACTCGCTGGGCACCATGCGGATGCTGAGCGGGCGAGCGCCCGAGCCGTCGGGTCGAGTAGAGCCAAAGCGTCGCACGTAGTAGTCCCACTGCTGAAGATAGAACGGAATCCAGCCTACTTCGCTTTCCACCAGATTCACATTCAGGTCCTGGTGTCGTTCCAGTACGCCCGTGAAGATGATGTCGAAGAGTGAGTTGGCAGCTCCGTTGATCTTGTGGTTGACCGAGCCGCGATGCGCCTCAATTGGTCCGCCGCGATCGCGCGCGCTGTAGTCGAAGCCGGTCAGGATGTGGATGTTGATGGGCATGTCCATGTCCACCGCGGCCGCCCAGAATCGCTCGTAGTGATCGGACGTCCAGGGCAGATCGGGGTGCGGCCCGCCAGATCATGGAGCCCACGAACCCCGACCTCGTTGCAGCGCTCCATCTCCTGGATTGCCTGGTCGATATCGTACATGGGAATACAGCCGATGGCGAAGAGGCGAATCGGGGGAGACGGAACAGTATTCGGCAATCCAGTCGTTGTAGATACGAAAGCACTCTTCCTGGAGCGCCGCGTTTTCGAGACTGTAGAGACGCAGCGCGAGCGTTGGGAAGAGCACTTCAGCGCTCACGCCGTCCTCGGCCATCTCTTTGATCCGATGAGTCGGGTCCCCAACCGCCGGCGAGCCGCCTCCATGGTCGCGGCGGAATGTGCCGCCGCGACTGCCTGGCGCCGATCGGCAAACACGGGCGCGTCGTCGCGCATCGACTCTGGCAGTCTCGTTTTCCAGAGATCGCCCTGCTCGGTGACGTGCGAGTCCGCGGAGATAAGTAGCTCCTGGCTGATGTCCAGGGTGTTCCCGGTGTCAAGCATATCCACAATGGCCATAAGTCGACCTCCTGCTGCCGAGTGTACTGCCGTCCGCCAAGGCTGGCAACTGTAGGCGCTGGGAGCGCAGGCGTCCCGCGCGCGCTCCCAGGTCCTGGCTAGTCGCTTGCGCCGGCGAACAGCTCATCCACGCTGAATCGCCGACTGATGACGCCCTGATCCACCGAATACTCAACCACCGTCTCAAGCGCCGACCGATTCGCCTCGATCCCCACCGGGAGCGGGTCGTCGCCAACGATCTCCATGAATCGGAGATCGACCTCCTGATCACGCCCCTGGGCGCCGTTAGCCTTGAGCTGCCCAAGGTACCGATGCTTGGCCTCGCGGAACGCCGCGAATAGAGACGCCGCGAGTGATGGGTCCGCGGCCAGTAGCTCGTCCTTGACAACGATGGTGTTGTTGATCGGAAACACGCCTGTCTTCGCGTACCACTCGGCCTGCGCCTGGCGCGGTGAGTCGATGAGCGTCTTTACGTTCGGCGCATCGACGCCCTGAAGACCGATAGCCGCGGCAATCTCGCCGTTTATAAGCATTTCGCCGAGATTTGCGCCCTTGAGCAGCTTGTGTTGGACGGATTCGGGCACTCGTCCAGGTGCTCGTTGTCGTTGAGCACCCAGGTGATGCTGTTGGGATCGACGCCGTACTCCGACGAAGCAGCCGGCCCAGACTCCGGCGAGTACCCGCGTAGGCGCGGACGCCCATGCGCTTGCCATCGAGGTCCTTTGGCGATGTGATACCTGAGTCAACGTTGTACTGAATCGCGCCATGCGGAAATGCACGCGCAGCGGAAAGATGGGTATGGCGGTGAGCGGCTTGCCGATCTCCTTCCCCTGCAGGTAGGTCACGATAGCCATCTCGGACACGTCGAACTCGATGTTCTTGATCATGCGATCGAACAATCGATGCATCGGCGCCACTTCAACACCGACGAGTAGCCAGCCTGGCCAGATACTGCCGTCCTTGAGCGGCCCGTACTGCGATCGGGCAACGAGACCCAGGGTCAGCGTGGACGGGTTGGGCATTATTTCTCCGTGACGTCTGCAAACAGCTCTTCGACTGTGGGTCGATTCGGGATGATGGATTGTTCCTGGCAGGTCTTGACGAGCGCATCTATCGAGACGCGATTTGGCTCGATTCCATATGGCAGTGGATCGCCACCGATCACGGTACCCTGCCACTGAATGAGCTTGTCGTAGTCGGTCGTTCCACTGGTCGACCGAAGCTCGTCGATATAGACATCCTTGGCGGCTTCAAACATTCCGGAAGAGCTCGGCCGCCAACCAGGAGTGCTCACTCAGCAAATCGTCCCTCACCACCACGAGATGGACGATCGGATAAATGCCTGTGCGGTGGTACCAGGCTTCCTCAGTCTCATGGATGTTCTGAAATCAAAGGCCTGACCTCAGCGGTATTCGGCAGACCAGCGGCGATGCCTGTGTCCAGCTCATGGTTGTTGAGCATGTCGTTCAGCGTCTTACCTGCCGGAGCGCGTGTGACCCAGGTCGGCTCGCTGTACTCAGCCACGTGCGGATCCTCGTAAGACGTGTAGTTGATCGACTCGAGATCCACGTCAAACTCAGTCTGCAGAACGGCCCCAGACGCCGTGGTAATCGTCCAAGAGCCAATGCCGGCCCGCTTTCCCTCAAGATCCTTCGCCCCGGTCCCACTCCGGCCGCTGTGCTACATGCGATCACACTGTGATGGAGTGCCGATCGAGGAATACGGGCAGCGCCGTGATTCGTTTCCCAAATGATTTCGCCACCAGGTAGGTCGTAGGCGACATGTGCAGATGTTGTAGGCCAGATCGCGCACCATCCGCGGGAACGCGTCCTGGATACGCGCCATCTCGTCGAATTTGAGCGAGACGCGCTCGGAGCTGACGGAGCCGTCTTTCAGGGCGCGCGTGTAGGGCGCGGTTCCGAGCGCCGTCTTGAGAACGAGTGGTGCCGTACTCACTGCAAGCTCCGCCAGCCCCGTCCCGCCACTCAGTGCCACCGCTTTGCTCTGACTCGCGGCCACGGGCGCGCGAGCGCGATGTGGTGATCAAGCAAGGCACCGAGGGCGACTATTTTTACGTGGTGGTGGCCGGCAAATGCGTGGTGACCCGGGAGACGCCCCTCAACAAGGAGGGCATCAAGCTGGCGGAGCTCGGCCCGGGAGACAGCTTCGGGGAAGAGGCCTTGATCGCCGAGGCCAAGCGCAACGCCACCGTCACGATGTCCACGGACGGGACCTTGATGCGGCTTGGCAAGAGCGATTTCCAGACGCTGTTGAACGAGCCGTTGCTGCAATGGGTCGACCAGGACCGGGCCAAGGAGATCGTAGCGGGAGGCGGCAAGTGGCTCGATGTGCGCCTGCCCAGCGAATTTCAGAACTTTCGCATCGAAGGCGCGGTCAACATTCCGCTGTATTTCATCCGTTTGAAGATCAATGCGCTCGACAAGTCCACGCCCTACGTGGTGTGCTGCGACACCGGTCGGCGCAGCTCCGCCGCGGCGTATATCTTGAGCGAGCGCGGTTTCGAGGCTTATGTCCTCAAGGGCGGCCTGGCCGCCAGCGAGGCGGGGCGCGCGCGCGGTTAGGAGCTTTCTTGAGCGATTCGATCGAGCCGCGGATGGCGCCGTCGCCGAGCGCGTACCGCGCACAAAATCCCTACAAGCCTCCGCCACCCGAATACAAGCCGCCCTCCATGCTGGCGGAGCACTGGGGCGCGGCGCTCCTCTGCGCCGCGATTGCGATCGGGTTCGGCATATGGGGATGGCGAACCCTGCATGCGCCGCCACGGCGCCCGCCGCCGGCCCAACGCCCGGCGTCTGCGGCATCGCCGGCCGCCCCCACGGCCCAGCCGATCTTCATCGAAGCGCTTCCGGACAATAAGTCGCCCTGACGGCATGTCCGATCTCTAAGTGTTTGCCGCCGGGGAAGCCGCGATATTCCGCATGGCGCTTACTGCGTCACGAATCTACTCTCAATGGCGGATTCGAAGGGGCCTTGTTTTGTCGGTGAACTTTCACAGGGGAGTCGGAAAGATGAAACCAATCTCTTACGCGATCGTCGCAACGGCAGCTTCCGCGCTCGTCGGACTCGCAGTTGCGCAGAACATGGATGAAATCACGGTTCAGGCCACGCGAAACATGAGCGCGAAGGCGGATACATTGACGCCTCCAGGCGGCGCCGAGGTCAAGAACATCTCACTGTCCTATGCGGTGAAATCGTCGGGCCTCAACCTCGCACTGCATGCAGATGTCCTGGAGCTGCAAAAACGCGTAAAGGATGCAGCGCTTCTGGCATGCAAGGAAATCGGGCGTCAGTATCCGAATTCCACGCCCAACGATGCCGATTGCGCGAAATCAGCCGCGGACAAGGCCATGGTCAAAGTGAATGCGTTGGCCGCCGCCGCGGGCAAGAAATCCAGTTCGTAATCGAACGCAAGGTGGCCGGTGCCGACCGGCCACCCTGGGTCACATGGTGTGGGTCGGCTTGTCCCCGCCGAGGGCGCCCGCGAGATAGTTCTCGATCTTCTTCTGCGTATTGCCGCGGTCCTGATCGCTGAACTGCACCCCGATGCCCGCGGTGCGCTTGCCCTGTGCGCCTTTCGGCGTCATCCAGATCACGCGGCCGGCCACCGGGAGCTTCTCCTCCTCGCCCATCAGGTTGAGCAGCATGAAGACCTCGTCCCCGAGCCGGTAATTGCTGTTGGTCGGGATGAAAAGGCCGCCGTTCTTCACGAACGGCATGTAGGCGAGATACAGCGCGCTCTTGTCCTTGATCGTGAGCGTCAGCAGGCCGGGCTTGTTACTTGGACTTCGCAATCTATGTTTTCCGCAATGACAGTGCCGCCCGGCCGCCGAGCAGCAGAGCCTCGAGCGCCAATTGTTGGTTCAACCCGGTCGAGGCGAGCCGCCTCAACTCACGGGCGGCGTCCAGCAGCTCGAATAGAGCCCTTATCTTGGGCTTAAGTAAAGCGGCAGGCAAGCGGACGGGTTCCGCACTTTGAAGCGAAATGGCGCCGCCCGAGTCCGCTCGTACGCGCTGTGTGACCCAGTTCTCAAGCCACATGAGCCTCAGGCTCATGTCGGACTTGGCCCAGTGCTCGGCGAGCACCGTGACATCGACGCTGCCCGCCTCCAGGCGTTTCAGCCCATCGATCATGTCCTTTTCCAGACGCTCGATGTCCGCGGCGGGGAGCTCGAGGGCCATGAGCGGGGCGCCGGCGGCCAGGTTGAGCGCCGCCTCCCGCCGTCCCCCGGCGGGATCGCGCGCGGCGAGCCACTCGAGCGCCGCCTCGCGTGCGGGCGGGCGCAATTGCAGCCGCACGCAGCGGCTCGCGACCGTGGCGGGCAACCGGTGACTCGGCTTGGCGATGAGAATCAGCAACGTGGCGCCGCTCGGCTCCTCCAATGTCTTCAAGAAGGCGTTGGCGCCGTTGGCATTTAGGCACTCCGCGCTTTCCACCACGGCGGTCTTGCGGCCTCCGCGGTAGCTCGACAGCGCCAGCGCCTCGATCAGCTCACGGATCTGATCGACCTTGATCTGCTGGGCATCGTCGAGCAGATGCACCCGGTGAAAGTCCGGATGGTTGCCGGCGCGCAGCAGCACGCAAGATCCGCAGACCCCGCACGGGGCCTGCGCCCCCGATTCGCACAGCGCCAGTGCACAGATCCAGGCGGCGAGCGCTTCGGCGCCGAGACCCGGCTGGCTCAATATCAGCAGCGATTGCGGCAGCCGGTCGGCCGCTCTCGCGGCCAGCATCTTCTTTTGCGGCCCGGCCAGCCAGGGCAGCGAATCGGCGCTCAGGAAATCCACGACCGCGCCTTGAGTTCGCCGATGATGCTGCAGGCCACTTCATCCTCCGAGCGCGTGGCGTCGACGACCGCGATGCGCGCCGGCTCCGCCGCTGCCCGGGCGAGGTAGCCGGCGCGGACGCGATCGAAGAACTCGATGCGCTCGCGCTCGAACCGATCCGCGGCCGACCCCGCCTGCGCGCGCGAATTGCGCGCTCGAGCGCGCTCGAGACCGACGCCGACCGGCACATCGAGCAGCAAGGTGAGATCGGGGCGGCGCGCTCCCTGCACGAGACGCTCCAGTTGTGCGATGGCGTCCTGCCCGATTCCCCGGCCGGCGCCCTGATAGGCATAGGTCGCGTCGGTGAACCGATCGCAGATCACCCAACGGCCGGCGGCGAGGCTCGGCTCGATCCAATTCTCCAGATGCACCGAGCGGGCGGCGAACATGAGCAGCAACTCGGCCGCGTCGGGCACCCGTTCGGTACCGGGCGTGAGCACGAGGTCCCTGATTCGCTCCGCCAGCGGAGTCCCGCCCGGTTCCCGCGTCACCACGTGGGCGATGCCCCGCTCTTCCATCGCCTGCGCGAGGCGCGCGACCTGGGTGGTCTTGCCGACGCCCTCGATGCCCTCGAAGGTCACGAAGCAGCCGCGCGGGCCGCCCGCCGGCGAAGCGTGGGAGTCCGGCGAGGATCGCCCGCTCATTTGGACTCCCCGGCGGCCTTTTCGCGCAGGTGCGCCACATAGCGCGCGACCGCCGCGTTTTGCGCCTCGAGCGTCGCCGAAAATACGTGGCTGCCGTCGTCCCGGGGAGATGCGACGAAATACAGGGCGTCGGTCGACTCGGGATGCGCGACGGCGGCGATCGCCGCCGCCCCCGCGAGTGCTATCGGCGTCGGCGGCAGACCCGCGCGCGTATAGGTGTTGTAGGGACCGTCGTCATGCAGGTCGACGGTGTGCAAGGTGCCGTCGTAGCGGTCGCCGAGGCCATAGATCACGCTGGGATCGGCCTGCAAACGCATGCCAATGCGCAGGCGGTGCAGATACAGTCCGGCGATTTTGGGAAGCTCCTGCGGCACGCCGCTCTCCTTTTGAACGATCGACGCCACGATCAACATCTCCTCCTCGCTGTGCAGCGGTATCGACGGATCGCGGCCCGCCCAGGCGGAGTCCAGCTCGTGCACCAAGGCCGCATGCGCCTGCTTGAGCACGTCGAGGTCGGTGGTCCCGCTCGGAAATCGATACGTCTCGGGCAGAAACTGCCCCTCTGCATCGATGCCGGGAAAGCCGAGCCGCGCCATCAAGCCGTTCGGCGAGCCGCTCAGCCAGCCATTCGGCGAGCCATTCGGCAAGCCATTCGGCAAGCCGGCCGACGAATCGGGCAACGTCGAGGTGATATCGGGATTTCTCTTCATCGCGGCCAGCATGTCCACAACACGCCAGCCGTCGACGATGGTAAACGAATGCAGCAGCACCTGTCCGTTGACCATTTTCGAGAGCAGCGAGCGCGGGGTGGCGCCGGGCTCGATTTCGTACTCGCCCGCCTTGATGCTCGAGGCCACGCCCTTCCATCGCGCATAGAGCGACCACACCCGCGGTTCGGCGATGATGCCCCGTTGCGCAAGATCGGCGGCCACGCGCGCGAAGCGGCTCCCGGGCGCCACCTTGAATCGGACGGGCGCCGTGACCTTCAGGGGCTCATCCAGGCCTTCCACCTGCACCGCCAACCACGCAGCGCCCGCGGCGAGAGCCGAAATTCCCGCCAGTGCGATGAGCAGGCTGCGCACTTTCATACGAGCTCCAAGCGCCGACGCAACCGGGCCGCCGCACCCGGCGAGTCGATCCGGATGCGGCGTCTGCCGAGCTCGACGACGCCCACCGACACGATGCCGGCGATCGCGTTGGTCATGAATACTTCCGTCGCATCCATCAGATGCTGCACGGTGACCCTCCCCTCGCGGGGCCGCAGGCGCAGACTCGGCGCCTGCGCGAGAACCCAGCGCCGCATCACGCCGGCGATGCCGCCGCGATCGAGCAGCGGCGTGATCAACGTGGAACCTCGAAGCACGAAAAGATTCGACATGGTGCCGCATACCAGGTCACCGTCGACATCTCGCATGAGCCCCTCCCAAATTCGCTCGCCGCTCCATTCGGAGCGCGCCAGCACCGAATCGAGCCGGTTCAATGTCTTGAGGCCCGCGAGCGCGGGATTGCATCCGACCGGGGTCGCGCACATCCTCACGCGCTGGGAAGCTCGATCGACCGCGACCTGCGGGGGCGCGGAGAGCGACAGCACCCGCGTGCAGCGCTCCCGGCCGCTCGGCCGATATCCCCGGACGCCGGGCCCGCGGGTCAGGATGAGCTTCAGCACGGCATCGGCATGGGGCTTCGCCCGCAGCTCGAGCTCGCGCCGCAGCGAGGCCCTGCGCGGCGCGGCGATCGACAGCCGCCGGCAGCCGTCGTAAAGCCGATCGAGGTGGTACTCGAGAAGCCTGATCCGTCCCGCCCTCACCCGCATGGTCTCGAACAGCCCGTCACCGTATTGCAATCCGCGATCGCGGCAGTCGATGCGCCGTTCCGCCGCGCCGTTGATCCACGCCCGATACGCCTGCGGTTCGACGCGCGCCGGCCTCGCTTGCGCCCTCACCGGGCCGCCCTCAATGCACGCAGCAGCCCCTCGGCCTTGGCCCGGGTCTCCGCGAGCTCCTGTGCGGGGTCCGAATCGGCGACTATGCCCGCGCCGGCGCGAAAGCCGATCGCATCGGCCTGTGCGGTGATCGTACGGATCAGGATGTTGAAATCGCAGCTGCCGTCGCGGTTGATGTAGCCGATGGAGCCGGTGTAGGCCCCTCGTCCGATGCCCTCGAGCTCCGCGATGATCTGCATGCAGCGGACCTTGGGACAGCCGGTGATGGTGCCGCCCGGAAACATGGCCCGCACGATCTGCACGGGCGTCGCCGCGTCGAGCTTCACACCGCTGACATTGGATACAATGTGGTGCACATGCGCGTAGCTCTCGACCGTCATGTACTCATCCACCCGCACCGAGCCGCCCAGGCACACGCGGCCGAGGTCGTTGCGCTCGAGATCGATGAGCATGACGTGTTCCGCCCGCTCCTTTTCGTTGTTGAGGAGCGACTCGATCAGTGCCGCGTCGCGCTCCGGCGATGCGCCGCGCGGCCGCGTGCCGGCGATGGGACGTGTCGAGACGATGCCGCCGTGGGCGCAGAACAGCCGCTCGGGCGATGAGCTGATCACCGCGAAATCCGCGTCGCGCAGGATGGCTGCAAACGGACTCGGGTTCGCCGCGCGAAGCGCCCGGTAGAGCGCGGCGGGATCGACCGCCGACGGAGACCGGCCGCCCCACCCCCGGGACAGATTCGCCTGGTACACGTCGCCGGCGGCTATGTAGCCGAGGGCGCGGCGCACGGAGTCGAGGAAACGTCGCGGGTCTTCCTCCTCGACCTGAAATTCCTGCGTCCGCCCTTCGGGCAGACCGGCGCAAAGGCGCACGTCCTCGGCAAAGCGATCGAGCAGGTGCTCGAAGCCATCTTCCGACACGAGCCACGCCGCGCCGCTCCGGCGATCGCGGATCCAGGCGGCGGGCGCGCGGATCGCCAGCGCCGCCACGGGATCCGCGCTCGGCGGCAGCGACAGGGAGGGCTCGATTTCGCCGGCGATCTCATACGAGAGGTATACGAGCCATCCTCCGGTGAATGGCAAGGCGGCGGCCTGCGTCGGGACGCGCAACGCCTGCCACCAGCGCTCGAGGGCCGCGAGAAAGCCGCCCGCTCCCTGCGCATGGGGGCCGGACAACCGGCCATCGCCGCCGAGGCGCAGGGTCTCGCCGCTCGAGATCGGAAGCAGATCGAAGCGGCCGCCGACCGTCGCGGGGCCGATCGGTGCGCTGCTCTCGAGAAGTCCCGGATAGCGCCCGGGGTGGCTCGAGATCAGGCCCAGAGGCTCAAATTCGGCGGAAAATGAGCGAACCGTTGGTGCCACCGAAGCCAAACGAGTTGGACAAGGCGGTGTCGATCTTCATGCGCCGAGCTTCCTTCGGCACGTAGTCCAGATCGCATCCCTCGCCGGGCTGGTCCAGGTTGATGGTCGGCGGCGCGATCTGGTCGCGCAGCGCGAGCACCGAGAAGATGGCCTCGACCGCGCCCGCGGCTCCGAGCAGGTGCCCGGTCATGGATTTCGTCGAGCTCACGGCCAGCCGCTTCGCGGCGTCGCCGAATGCCCGGTGGATCGCGGTGGTCTCCGCGCGATCGCCGAGTTCCGTGGAGGTCGCATGGGCGTTGACGTATTGGACCTGATCCGGATTGATTTTGGCATCGCTGAGCGCGTTGACCATGGATTTGCGCGCCCCCTCGCCATTCTCCGGCGGCGCGGTCACGTGGAAGGCATCGCCGCTCATCCCGAATCCAACGATCTCGGCGTAGATCTTGGCGCCCCGGGCCCTGGCGTGCTCGTATTCCTCGAGCATCATGGCGCCCGCGCCGTCGCCCATCACGAAACCGTCGCGATCCTTGTCCCAGGGGCGGCTCGCCGCCTGCGGATTGTCGTTGCGCTGGGACAGCGCCTTGGCCTGCGCGAACCCGCTCATGCCGGTTGGACAGGTCGCCATCTCCGATCCCCCGGCCAGCATGGCGTCCGCGTCGCCGAACTGTATCAATCTCAGCGCCATGCCGATGGCGTGCGTCGAGGTGGTGCACGCCGTGGCGATGGCGAGATTCGGGCCGGTCAAATTGAAGGCGATGGACAAATGACCGCTCACCAGGTTGATGATGCTCGCGGGAATGAAGAATGGAGAGACCTTCTTCGGCGAATGGGTTTCGAGGTATTTGTCGTACGTGATCTCGATGGACTCGAGCCCCCCCATCCCGGATCCCATCAGCACCCCGATGCGGTCCGAATTGGCCTCGCTGACCACCAATCCGGAGTCGCGCATCGCCTGCATGCCCGCCACCACGCCGTATTGCATGAAGGCGTCCATGCGCCGCGCGTCCTTGGCGCTCATGAACGGCTCCAGATCGAGGTTGCGGATCTCGCCGCCGAAGTGGGTGGGAAAATTGGCGACCTCGAACCGGGTGACCGGTCCGATGCCGCTGCGGCCACCGACGATCGAGCCCCACGCGGCGGCGATGTCGTTGCCGACCGGTGAGACGATCCCAAGACCCGTGATCACGACCCGTCGTTTGCTCAACGGCAACTCCTCAATGGCATGCTTGAACGGCGCACAAGCGATGCATCCTGCTCGACGGCCGGCCGCCGATGCCGGCGTGCGTCCCGAACGCGCAACGACCCGGCACTAGCGCGTCAAGCCTTGCCCTTGTGGGAATTGATGTAATCGATCGCCTGCTGGACCGTGGTGATTTTCTCGGCATCCTCGTCCGGAATTTCGGTCTCGAATTCCTCTTCGAGGGCCATCACCAGCTCAACCGTATCCAGCGAGTCCGCGCCGAGATCGTCCACGAACGAGGCGTCGTTGGTGACTTCTTCTTCTTTCACGCCCAACTGTTCGGCCACGATCTTCTTTACCTGCTGCTCAACAGTACTCATCGTTATGGTGTCCTTTCGGGAAAGCCCGTTCGGGAAAACCCCTTTCCGGGAAAAATAGTAAACACGTGCCGCCTTTCTTTAGGGCCCGCGGCCAGCCTTTTGTCGGCAGGGCGCGTATTTTATGTGAACGCAAGGGCGGCGGCTACCATGGGCCTCATTTGGCCTGGGGGTGGCGCAACACGCCTTGACAAACGCCTGCTGTTGGTATGGTGCAGGGCCGCCAAAGGCGGCGCGCCACCTCAGGCCATGTACATGCCGCCGTTCACGTGCAACGTCTCCCCGGTGATATATCCGGCCTCGGCCGAGGCGAGGAACGCCGCCGCCGCCGCGATGTCGGCCGGCAGCCCGAGCCGCCCCAGCGGGATCTGTGCGCCGAGCGAGGAGCGCTGCGTTTCGTTCAGCGCCCGCGTCATATCCGTGTCGATGAAGCCCGGCGCAATGACGTTCGCGGTGATGTTGCGCGAACCGACTTCGCGGGCCAGCGACTTGGTGAAGGCGATCATGCCGGCCTTGGCGGCGGCATAGTTCGCCTGACCCGGGTTGCCGGTGAGCGCGACGATGGAAGCGATGCTGATGATGCGCCCCTTGCGGGCCTTCATCATCCCGCGCAGCACCGCCTTGGACAGGCGGAACACGGAGGCGAGATTGGTCTGCATGACCGCGTCCCAATCCTCCTGCTTCATGCGCAGCAGCAGCATGTCGCGGGTGATGCCGGCGTTGTTGCAGAGGATCGAGATCGGACCCTCCTTCGATTCGATCTCGGCGATCAGCGCATCGATCGATTCCTGGCTGGTGACCTCGAGCACCGCGCCCCGCCCCCCGTGCGCCTTCAACGCCTCGCAGATCCGCCCCGCCCCCTCGGGCGTGGTCGCCGTGCCGACCACACGGGCGCCGTCGGCGCCCAATCGCGCGGCGATGGCCGCTCCGATTCCCCGCGAAGCGCCGGTCACCAGCGCCACTTCTCCCGTCAGCATGTCTTCCCCCTCGGCATGTCGCTGCGCGTCCCTAGTGGAGTTTCGAGTTCGCGAGCGCCTCGTCGAGGGATTGCGGATCCTCGAGCGCCAGCATTTTCAAATCGCGGTTCTTGTCGATGCGCCTGTTCAGCGACGTGAGCACCTTGCCGGGACCGCATTCGACCAGCTGCGTGGCGCCCGATGCGATGAGAGTCCGGACCGTGGCGGCCCAATACACCGGGGTGTGCAGCTGCTTCACCACCGCCGCGCGGATCTCCGCCGGCGTCCGGTGCGTCTTGACATCCACGCCGTACACGGCGACGCCCACCGGCGCGCTCACCGAGACGCCCTCGAGGCGCTCGCGCAACCGCTCCGCCGCCGGCTTCATGAGCGAGCTGTGGGCCGGGACGCTGATGGGCAACGGCAGCGCTCGCCGCGCGCCGCGCGCGGTCGCGGCCTCGATGGCGCGGGCGACGGCGGGCGCCGTTCCGGCAATCACCACCTGACCCGGCGCATTGAAATTCACCGCCTCCACCACCTCGCCCTGGGCGGCTTCGGCGCACGCGGCCTCGACATCGGCGTCCTCCAGACCCAGGATTGCGGCCATCGCACCCTGTCCGGGAGGCACCGCGGCCTGCATCGCCTCCGCCCGGAATTTCACCAGATCGACGGCGGCCTTGAAGTCGAGGCAGCCGGCGGCCGTGAGCGCGCTGAACTCACCCAGGCTGTGGCCGGCCATGAGTGCGGGCACGGCGCCGCCGCGCGCGCGCCACACCCGGTAGGTGGCGACACCCGCGGTCAACATCAGCGGCTGGGTGCATTCGGTCGCGTTCAAGGCCTCGGCCGGACCCTGCTGCGCGCGGCTCCATAAATCGTACCCCAGCACCTGCGAGGCCTCCTCGAAGGTCGCCTGGACCACCGGCGAGGTCTGCGCCAGGGCGGCCATCATGCCGACGGATTGCGATCCCTGACCGGGGAATACGAACGCTAATGACATGCTCAAGGAGTCCTTTCGGCACGAGAATGGAGGCGGATTATAGCCAGCCGCCAGGAGAGTGCAGCTCCGATCACGAATCCGCAGGCGGCGCCGTACAGATGGGCGTCGACGACGACGAGCGCGGGCTCATGACCGCCGAGCTGCTCGTAGGCCAGTTTGGCGGTTATGCACGCGAGCAGCAGCCACCGGTCCCACTCGCCGGCCAACAGGTGTTTCGCCACCCCCGCCGCCATGATCGTGTGCAGCACGCCGGAGGCGCCCACGTACCAGCTGACCCGGGGACTCAGCCACCACAAGCCGCAGCTGATCGCGAGGGCTCCCGCGCAAACGATCACGCACCACTCCACCGCGTCGTAATCCTCGGCGAACAGCGCCCACATCAGCACCAGCCCGAGCTCGTTCAGCACCAGGTGATGAAGGTCCAGGTGCACGATGTGGGCGGTAAGCAACCGCCACCACCCGCCGGCCGCGATGGCCCCGCGGTCGTAGCGCAATACGGCGTTCACGTTGTCGCCAAGTGCCAACACGAGGTGCAGCGACAGCACGATGGCGAGCAGCCAGATCCACCGGCCGCGATCCCATTGCAACGCCCGGCCGATTTGTGCGAACCGGTCCGCACCTTCACCGGGCATCGTTGTCTCCTATTTTGGTATGATTGGAGGAATGTCCGAGGTCACTATGCATATTCGCCAACGCGGTTTCACTCTCATCGAGATCATGGTCGTGGTGGTCATTCTCGCAGTGCTGGGCGCGCTCGTGGTGCCAAAGATTCTCGAGAACGTCGACAAGGCCCGGGTTACGCGTGCCGCGAGCGATATCCGTGCGATCCAGACGGCGCTCGACCTGTACCGGCTGGATAATTTCAAATACCCGACCACCGAACAAGGTCTGCAGGCCCTCGTCACCCAGCCTTCGGACCCTACCATCACCAATTACCGCTCGGGCGGTTATCTGCCGTCGCTGCCCAAGGATCCGTGGAACAATCCCTATCAATACGTGAGCCCGGGCGCGAACGGTCGTGACTACGACATCATCAGCTACGGACGCGATGGCAAGCCGGGTGGCGAGGGCTACGACGCCGACATCAGCACCTCGACGCTCGAGCAGCGGTAGCGGTCCCAACGCGGTGCCGGGCGCGTTGCACATCTCCTGGCGCAACCGGGGATTCACGCTCGTCGAGATTCTGGTGGTGGTCGTGATCATGGCCATCGTGGTCTCGCTCGCCGTCCTGTCCATCGGCGTGACCGGGCGCGATTCCCAGCTCGACGAGGAATCGAGGAGGATCGAGGGCTTGATCGACCTCCTGCACGAGCGTGCGCTGCTCGAGGGACGCGACTTCGGGATGCGCATCGAGCCGACGGCCTACGAGTTCACGGTGTACGACCCGAACCGCGATCGCTGGCTCACCATGAACGACGAAGGCGAATTCCGCCACCGCAATCTGCCGAAGGGCGTGACTTTCCAGCTGGAACTCGACTCGGTCGCCGTGGTGCTGAAACCCGTCGACAAGAATCTGAGCGATGGGCCTCCCCCGCCCCCCCAGGTCGCCATTGCGGCCTCCGGCGAGGGCACTCCATTTCGGCTCACGCTGCTCCGGGACGCGACACAGGCGCGGGCGTCGGTCGATGGGGATGCCTTCGGCAAGACCAGCCACGAAAGTTCCGACCATCCGCCGGAAAAGCGCTCGTGAGACGCCGGACGGACGGCGGATTCACGCTGGTCGAGGTCCTGGTCGCGCTGGTGGTGGTGGCGATCGGCCTCGCGGCGCTCATGGTTGCCGTGTCGGGCACCGCGCGCACCAGCGGGTATCTGCGCGACAAGACGCTCGCCCAATGGATCGCGCTCAACCGGCTCGCCGAGGTGAGGCTGACCGTCAACAAGGTGGCCCAGAGCTCGAGCTCGACGAATGGCGACACGGGCGAGCTGCAATTCGCGGGCCGCACCTGGCATTACGACACCCGCTACTTCGACACCCAATTCCCAAGCACCAAGCGGATCGTGGTGCGCGTCTGGGCGGGCGATGCAAAGACCAAGGGCAACCCGGTGGCGGAGGCGACGGGCTTCTACGGCACGGGATTGAGCACCCCCGGCAACTCCAATGCCACGGACTGGACCCAGGGCAATAGCGCCGCCTCGGCGAATTGCGTCCCGACCGGCTCCGGCGGCCTCCAGAACCCCGCGGTTAACGGGGCGGCGAACTGCGTGCCCTCCAACGGAGTGCCCTCCAACGGCGTGGTGACGACGAGCCCCGTGACCCCGACGGTGACGCAATGAGAGCCCCACCAGCCCCACCCTCCCGCCACCCCGCCCGCCATCGCGGCTTCACGCTCATCGAGATCATGGTGGCGATTCTGATCCTGGGCATCATGACCGCGCTCGGCTACGAGACCTATCGCGCGGCGCGCATCTCCGCGGAGCGCACCGAAGAGTCCCTCAAGCGCTCGCGCGAGATCGAATTCGGCATGCGCATGCTGGTGATGGACTTCGCGCAGATCGTGCCCCGCCCGGTGCGCGATCCGCTCGGCCAGACCCGCATCCCGGCGCTGCACGGATTCTCGGGCAATGGCACCAGCGCGGGCGCCGCCGGCTCGGGCTTCGGGAGCGGGGCCCCGCTCGGAGCGGGCAGCACCATGCATTTCAATTCCGACCCTGGATTCCAGTCGAGCTTCTCCGATTCGAGCACCAACACCATCGCGCTCGCGGAACTCACGCGCGCCGGGTGGTCGAATACCGCGGGGCAACAACGGGGCACGCTGCAGCGCGTGTCCTACGCGCTGGTCAACGACGTGCTCAAGCGCAGCTACACGACTTCCCTGGATACCGTGCAGGGCACGAAACCGCAGGTTCAGGATCTTTTCGGCGGCGTGAAGACGGTGCAGCTGCGCTATCTCGACGGCAATCAAAACTGGCAAAACCAGTGGCCGGTATCGAGCGTCTCCTCCACCGACACGCTGTGGACGCGGCCGGTGGCCGTGGAGATCACCATCGAATTCAAGGATTGGGGAACCGTGCGCCGGCTGATCGAGGTGGCCGGATGAGTCGCGCACGCGCCTCCTCGCGCACACCCCGGTGCACACCCTTGCGCAGGCCGTTCCGCGGACCCGGGCGCGAACGCGGCGTGGCGCTCATCATTGCGCTGATCCTGGTCGCGCTCGCCACGATTCTGGCCACCAAATTGAGCTATGACGGCTGGCTGGAGCGGCGGCGCACCATCGGAATCATCGCGACCGAGCAGGCCTACTTGTTCGGCACCGGCGCGGAAGCGCTGGCCGCGGACGCCCTCAACGCGATCGGGCAGACCGGCGCCACGTCGCCCACCGGCCCCACGCAGAACTCCACCGCACCCGTCACGCAAGGTCAGAGCGCCCAGCAGGTGAATCTGACCCAGCCCTGGGCGCAGCCGACCCAGCCCTTGCCGATCACCTCGCCCGACAACCCGGAGGGCGAGCCCATCGGCATCCTGCAGGCCGCCATCCAGGACATGCAGGGACGGTTCAATCTCAACAACCTGGCGCACATGACGCAGGTGAACGGCCAATGGGTCGAGGACCCCGTGCCGCTCGCGCAGTTCCAGCGGCTGCTTGCCCTGGTCGGCCTCGAGCCCAAATGGGCCGGAATCGCGCGCGACTGGATCGACCCGGACGATCAGCCCGGGCAGCCGGACGGCGCCGAGGACAGCGTGTACACCATGCAGAACCCGCCCTATCGGACCGGCAACTGGCCGATGATGAGTCCCGCGGAACTCATGAACCTGCCCGGCTTTGGCGCGGATCGTTACCGCAAGATCGCTCCGTACGTGACCGCTCTGCCCTCCTCCACGGCCAAGATCAATGTCTGCACGGCGCCCGCGGCGGTCATCGAGAGCCTGGCCGACAGCCTGAGCGGGGAGTACAACGACGAGGTGCTCGCGAACGGCCGCAAGAGCGGCTGCTTTCCCGACGTGGCGACGCTCACGGCCGTCATCGGCCCGCAGAATGCGGCTCAAACCGCGAAGCAATTCGCGGACACGAGCCAGTTTTTCCGACTCACTACCCGGGTCACGCTTGGCACTACGCAGTTCACCTTGTACAGTCTTTTGTATCGAGGCCCGGGCGGCAAGGTGACCCCGCTTCTGCGCTCCTTCGGAACACTCTAAACGACATGCCTCAGACGCTGCTTCTCCGCTTACCCGCACCCGGTCAGGAAGAGACCGAGTGGCTGAGCATCGACGAGGCGGGATCGGCGATCACGGCCAAGCAGCGCGGGCCTTTGAGCCTCGCGGCCGTGCTCGCGCGCACGGCCAAGGTCATCGCCCTGGCACCGGCGACTCAAGTGCTTCTGGCCGAGCCCGAGCTGCCGCCCGGCAGCGGCGTCAAGCTGGCCCGCGCGGTCCCCTTCGCCCTGGAGGAGCAGCTCACGGAGGACATCGACGGGCTCTGCTTCGCCATCGGACACCGCCGACCGAGCGGCCGCACGCCGGTCGCCGTGGTGTCGCGCAGCGTGCTCCAAGGATGGCTCGAGCAGCTCACCGCGGCCGGCATAGAGCCGGACGCGATCTACGCCGATATCTCGCTGGTGCCGGACAACCCGGGACAGACCATCCTGTGGCTGGAGAAATCGCGCCTCGCGGTGCGCCGCCCGGGCAGCCTGCCCATCGCGGTGGAATTGACGCCGGTCGGCGAGGCTCTGGTGGTCGCCGGAGTGATTCCCGATCCGCTCGCCGAGACGCCCGGGGCGGAGCTCGCGCCGGCGCCGCTCGAAAGCGCCGTTCTCTATGTCACGCGCGATGACTGGGCGATGGTCAAGGAGGATTTCGAGGCTCTGGTGGACAAGTTCGCCTCGCTCAAGGTTCAGGTGCTCACCGAGGGACCGCTGCCGTGGCTTGCGAAGCATCTCGCGGCCGCGGATGCCGTCAATCTCCTGCAGGGCGAATTCGCGCGCACCACCGACTACGGCGCGCGCTGGCATCGATGGCGCACGGCGGCGATGCTGGCGGGCGGGTTGCTGGTGGCGCACGTGGCCGCCGCCGCCCTCAAGATTCATCAGGCGAACCACGAAACCAAGGCGCTGGATGGCGAGATCGCGCAGATCTTCTCGCAGACGATGCCCACCGAAACGATGCAGGATCCCCGTCGCCAGATGGAGGCGCGCCTCGATCGCATCCGCCACTCGGGACCCGGACCGGAGTACTTCCTGCGCACGCTCGAAGTGCTCAGCGGCGCGGTGTCCACGGCGCCCAAGACGACCATCGACGCGCTCAGCTACCGCGAGCAGACGCTCGACATGAAAGTCTCGGGACCGAGCCTGGCCGTGCTCTCTCAGCTGACGCAGCAGGTCGCCAAACAGGGAATGTTGGCGGAGATTCAGTCCTCCAAGCCGGTCGACTCCGGCGTCGAGGCTCAGATGCAGATCCGCTCGCCGGGCGCCAAGGCGCCTCGATGAATGCCCATCTCGCGAAGTTGAAAGCCTGGTACGCGAATCTTCAGGAACGCGAGCGGCGTGTGGTGCTCATCGGGGGGGTGGCGCTCGCCGTCTTGATCCTGGTGGGAGGTCTGCTGCTGCCGCTCGAGTCCGCCGTGTCGTCCGCGGAAAAACGGGCCGCGACCCGCCGCGAGGACCTGGCGTGGATGCACGTGAACGCGCCGGAGCTCGCCTCCGGCGACGCGGCGCTGGTCAAAGACACCGGCGAGGCGCCCGTGGTGGTCGTGGACCGGGTCGGCCGCGAGGCGGGACTCGGCGCGGCGCTGCGCGGCACGCAGCCGAGCGGCACGGGGGTCCGCGTCCAGCTCGAGGCAGCGCCCTTCGACACGCTCGTGACCTGGATCGCGACGCTCGAGCAGCGCTACGGCCTGTCGATCGAGTCGATCACCGTCGATCGCGCGGCCCGGCCCGGAGTGGTGAATGCCAATATCACCTTCGCCGCGACGCGGCGCTAAGGCGCAATCGCCGGCCGCGCGGCCGGCTCCCCCCGCTCCCTCTGGCCACGCCTGACCCTTATCGGTGTTCTGACGGTCATCGTCGTCGTGGTGTGCGTGCTGCCCGCCTCCCTGGTGGCACGCTTCCTGCCGCCCCCGGTGCAGGCGGAGGAATTCTCGGGCAGCCTCTGGCACGGCTCCGCCGGCCGCATCACGGTGGCCGGCCGCCCGGCGGGCGCGCTCGAGTGGAGCATTCACCCGCTGGCGCTCCTGCGGACCCACCTCGTCACGGATCTTCATTGGGTCAAGGGCGGCTTCGTGCTCGACGGTGTGGCCGACTGTACGCGTGCGCGCGTCGCCGCTTCGGACATCACCGGCGGCGGCCCCGTGGAGGATCTCAGGGACTTCGGTATCGGAGCGGGTTGGCGCGGTACGGCCGGCGTTCGCATCGCCAAGCTGAGCGCGGATCTTTCAGGGACGGGCGCCCTGCTCACTTCCGCCGTCGGAGAGATGACGGTTTCCAACGTCTCCTCCCCACAGATTGCCTCCGGCGCGAATCTCGGCGGCTACGAGCTGCGCTTCGACAATCCCGGGCCGGCCTCCGCCGCCGCCGATATGAACGCGACCTTGACCGACACCGGAGACGGGCCGATCGCCGTGAATGCGACCCTGCAGCTGTCCATGAAGACGCGCAGCGGCCTGTTCTCGGGGACCATCAAGGAGCGCCGGGACATCCCACCCGCGCTGCGCAGCCAGCTGGACAACCTCGCGCAGCTCCACCGCCGGGACGCCGACGGCCGACTTCCCGTCGACCTGGAATTCACGTTTTGACGGATGTGAAGCGGATCACTGTTTTGCCCACGGGTATGTTTATCGTTGCACCACCGTCCCGAAGCGAGGTTCGTCGAATGCTGTTGCTCGCCGCCATTGCGCACCTGATGCCTTTCCGTGCGCCTGAGCCCGATCAAGGCCCGAACCACGTCAATCCGGTTTTGGGGCATGTGGGCTTGACAATAATCGCCCTGGTCTACGTCCTCGTGGTGATGTGGCAGAACTGAGCGAAGCGCCTGCGCCGGGCGCATCGACGGTAACTGGCTCTATAACGCAGAGTACTTGACGATACAGCATCAACGTCATAGATTCGTGGCTCCCCCGGCAAAAAACGCGCAGGCGCCGATGCAATCCGAGATTCCGATTCCGATCGAGAGGCACGCCCTCGGCACCCTCGCCTACATCCGCAGGTCCATCGAGATGTCCGGCTCCCTCGCCGTACCGGGGATGGCCGGGGTCGTCATGGGCAGCATCGGCCTGCTCGCCGCTCTGGCCGCATCCGCTCCGCAGTGGGCGCCCCTCTGGCCGGCGATCTGGATGTTCGCCGGCGCGACGGCGTTCCTGGTCGGCGGCGCGCTCATGGCCCGCGAGACCGCCCTGTCGGGACACGCCCGTTATCTCGGCCCGGTGCGCAAGTTCCTGCTCTGCCTTTGTCCGACGCTGTTCGCGGGCGCGCTGCTCACCGGCGTTTTGTGGCATGCGGGCATGATCGACCTGCTGCCGGGCACCTGGCTCCTCCTGTACGGTTGCGCGGTGCTCTCCGCGAGCACCGTGACCATCCCGAGCACGATGCGGCTGATCGCCATCATGGGCGCGTTGTTCGTGCTGCTCGGCTCGCTCGCGTTCCTGCTGCCTGCGCAAACGCACACCTTCATTCTGGGCATCGGCTTCGGGGCCCTGCACATCGTCTTCGGCATCCTCATCGGACGCCTCGGCCGTGCCTACTAGAGTGGCCACGGCCAAGCGCCAGGAGGCGCAGCATGGACCCGCATCCCCCAAGGGCCCTTCGCGACCGGCGCCGGCCGCCTGCGGCACCGGCGCGAGCGGCCAGTCGGGTTTCGACCGGCTGATCTACGAGCGCGTGCGGCTCGGCATCATGAGCGCCCTTGCCACGAACGAGGAGCTCACCTTCAACGAGCTCAAATCGCTTTTCAACGCGAGCGACGGCAATCTCGGGGCGCACGCCCGCAAGCTCGAGGAAGCAGGCTATGTCGCCTGCACCAAGTCCTTCGAGGCACGACGCCCGAAGTCGATCTACAAGATCACGGCGGCCGGGCGCAAAGCGCTGCTGCGCTACCTCGAGCACATCGAAGCCGTGATCAAGGCGACGCGCCGCACCTGACCGGAAAAATTCATGCACGTCGCCATCATCATGGACGGAAACGGCCGGTGGGCCACCGAGCGCGGGCTGCCGCGCACCGCGGGTCACGTCGAGGGCGCCAAGGCCGTGCGCAAAATCGTCGAAGTCGCGGCGAGCTCGCACGTGGACACGCTGACCATCTACGCCTTTTCGGCGGCCAATTGGGCCCGCCCCTC
>CAVTNZ010000003.1:0-3302 GCA_963736185.1 uncultured Gammaproteobacteria bacterium
ATGAATCGAAGCTCGTCCGGAGCGAGAAGATCCTCGTATCGAGACAGGATGGTCGATAGAACCAGGGTGAAGTTGCTCAGGTAATAGCAGGGCTCGAGGGCGGGCAGAAACTTTTGTTCCGGCTCGCTATCACGGGTTGTCGACCGGGCCATCCCGGTACTGTACATAATTACAGTCCCGGGCAAAAGCCCTCCCCCCTTTGCGCGGAGCCGGCGCGCACCCCCGCGCCAGGCGCCGCCATCCGTGCCGCGTGCCGCGTTTCAATTGAAACTCCGGCGTATCCGCCTGACATTACCGTGCGTCGCGCAAGCGGCAGCATCCCAAGCTGTTCGCCGCCGCGAGATCGGAATGGACATACGCATTTACGAGGATGACGACCTCACCCGCGCATTGCTCGAGCAGTGGCTGGGCGAAGCCGGCTATCGGGTGCGCGTCGGCGCGCCCTGCGCAACCGGGCCGGCGGGCGCGACCGATCTGGTGATCGTCAACGTATCGATGCCCAAACAGGCGGGGCGACAATGCATACGGGACATCCGGGCCGCTCATCCGAACGTGCCCTTGATCGCCATCTCGGCCCAATTTCGCTCCGGCCTGTCCGCTTCCGGGGCGACCGCGCAGTCGTTGGGGGTCATGAAGGTGATCGCCAAGCCGTTGGTGCGCGCCGACCTGCTCGAGGCGGTGCGCGCTATCATAGCGGAGCCGGATTAATGCATGCAGAGCTCCGCCACCCCAGGGTCCCCGCCACCCGCCACGCCTTCGGTCAGATTCAATCGCCTGCGATTGGGAATCGTGGTGCTCGGCGTGCTGGTCATCCTCACCCTCGCCGGCTCTTCCGCCTACGACACCTGGCGCTCCTACCGCTATTCGATCAACGCCGCCGAACGCGAGATCGGTAACGAGGCAAACGCGCTCGCCGAGCAGACGGCTTGGACCCTCCAGGCCGTCGACCTTCTCCTGCTGGACACCGTCCGATGGTATCGCAGCGACAGCCACGGCATGTCGCCCGAAGCGCTCGATGCCGCCCTCGCGGTTCGAACCGCGGGCCTGCAGCAGGTGCGCCAGGTCATGATCATCGACGCGCAGGGCAATCAGCGCTATCGATCACGAGCGCTATCCACCCCCAACCACAACATCTCGGACCGCTCGTATTTCACCGCGCAACGGGACAGCGCCGATGTGGGGCTGTTCATGAGCGAACCGTTGGTCACGCGCTCCGAACACCGCGCCGCCGTGGTGCTCTCGCGTCGCATCGACGACGATCAAGGGGCCTTCGCGGGCGTCATCACCGCAACCGTCGATCTGGAGGACCTCAATCAATTCTATCGCGCGGCCAACATGGGAATGGCGGGGGCAATTCAGCTGCTGCGCGACGATGGCACGCTGCTGGTGCGCAACCCGCCGATCCTGAATTCCATCGGCCGGAAATTCCCATCGCTGGCCGTGCCCGCATCCCCGGACGCCCGGGTCATCAATCCGATCGACGGCTCCGAGGATTTCATCGCCGTGGCGCCGGTCAGGGCCACGCGGCTGCGGGTCGCCGTCACCCGCGAGACGCAGGCCGCGCTGCGTCCCTGGCGCAATGAAACGATCCGCGTCGCACTGCGCACACTCGCCATCATGCTGTTCGGCGCCTTGACCATCGCCGCGCTGCTCCGCCAGATACGCAGGGCGGCGGCCAGCGAGAAGGCGCTGCGCGAGAGCGAGGAGCGCTACGCCCTCGCGATGGAAGGCGCCAACGAAGGTCACTGGGACTGGGATATCCCGACCGACCGCCTGTTTCTCTCGCCGAAGATGAAGATGCTGGGCGGCCAGGATCCGCGATCCGACATCGTATCGAGGACCGAGTGGCGCCGAAAAACCCTCATGCACCCCGATGACGAGCCCCGCTTCGAGGAGCGGCTTCGCGAGCATTTCGAGGGGCGCACCGCGCGCTTCGAGTGCGAATACCGCGTCCGGCATCCGGATGGCAGATGGTGCTGGCTGCTGGCGCGCGGGCGCTGCCTGCGGGATGGGGCCGGCAGGCCGGTCCGGCTGGTGGGATCCGCCGTGGATGTCACGTCGCAGAAGCAGGCGCAGATCGACAAGGAGGCGCTCGAAGCGCAGTTGCGCCAATCGCAGAAAATGGAGGCGATCGGCACCCTCGCCGGAGGCATTGCCCACGACTTCAACAACATCCTCGGAGCGATCCTCGGCTACGGCGAGCTCGCGCTGCAGGAATCGGCACGCGGGAGCGCCCTGCGCCGCTACCTCGACAATGTCATGCACGCGACCGAGCGGGCGAAGATGCTGGTGGAGCGCATACTCGGTTTCAGCCGAAGCGGCCTCGGCGATCGCGAGCCGGTGAACGTGCAAGGCGTCGTCGTGGAGACGCTCGATCTGCTCGAGGCGTCGCTTCCCCCGGGAATCCGGCTGGAAAGGCACATCGATGCCGGCGACGCGGCGGTCCTGGGCGATGCCATCTATCTGCATCAGGTGGCCATGAATCTTTGCACGAACGCGATCCACGCCATGGAGCGTAACGGCGGAGTGCTGCGCGTGGAGCTGCAGCGGGCGCGGCTGGGTGGGAGACTGACGCTTTCCCGCGGCTCGCTGGCGCCTGGGCACTACGTGCGGCTCACGGTCGGCGACACGGGCGCGGGGATCGACGGGGCGGTGCTCGACCGCATCTTCGATCCGTTCTTCACGACCAAACAGATCGGCGAAGGGACCGGTCTCGGCCTGTCCGTCGTGCACGGCATCGTGGCCGACCTCGGAGGAGCGATTCGCGTCGAGACCGCCCTCGGCAAGGGGACGACCTTCGAGATCTGGCTGCCCGTCGCGGGCGAAATCCCGGCACCCGCCGCCGAGGCCGATCGGGCGTTGCGGCGCGGGAATGGCGAGGTGGTCATGATCGTGGACGACGAGCGATCGCTGGTCGGGCTGGCCGAAGAGATCGCGGCGCAGGTGGGCTATGAGCCCGTCGGGTTCCACTCGAGCAGCGCAGCGCTCGAGGCGTTCAGGGCCGATCCGAAGCGCTTTGACGCGCTGATCACGGACGAGACGATGCCGGAGCTCACCGGAGTCGAGCTGGCGCGCCGCCTCCGGGAAATCAGACCCGCCATGCCGGTCGTTTTGATGACCGGTTACGGCAGCGGTGAACTGATGAGCGAGGCCGCGCGCCTCGGCGTGCGCGAGGTGCTGCGCAAGCCGCTGCGCCGCGCGGATCTCGCCGATGCGCTGGCGCGCGTCCTTGATATCCGGTCGTCGGACCCTTAAGGTGATCGCCGTGTCGGAAAGCATGCGCTCCCACATCCTGGTCCTCG
>CAVTNZ010000004.1:0-43306 GCA_963736185.1 uncultured Gammaproteobacteria bacterium
CGGCTGATTTGTAGCCGTCTGTAACGAAGTGTAGCGGACGAGGCGTCGACTCACACAAATTGACAACAGATTTCCCCGATGCGAGCGCCCATCATCGATCGCTGTTAGAGCCGGTTTGGCTTAGAAGATTGGACCGCGCGGTATCGGGGGACCAGAGCCGCTCCAGCATCTGCTCGACGATCGGGCCGGGCCGCTTCGCGGGCGCTTTGAAGTATGCCATGCCCGCACACAAGAAGCGCTGTCGCCAGCTGAAATCCGCTGACTGCGCGTACCCTTCGAATACAGCTTCCGAGAATTTGTAGTCGTGAGGCTCGTCCGCGTGATAAACGAGGTTTTGTCGGGCCTTCGCGATGAGTGCTTCTGCATCACCGCCGCTCTGCAGATAGCCCAAGGATTTGCGCGCAGCGTGCAAGCGGCGCCCCGCGGATACCTCCGCGAAAATCTCCTCGATCGTGTCGCCCCCTGTGCTATCGAGCGGAAGCGGCTGCAACGCTTCGAGGTTGATGCCGGGCTGAGTCACATTCATGATCTTGCAGAACATCGCGATGAATGCCGCGCACTGTAGCAACGCCAGCTTCTGTGTCTGTTCGTCGTCGCAGACGCGATAGGCATAGTGCAACGCGTTCGCCGTGGTTTGCGCATGCAGCGGCACGATGCCCGGCCGATGCAGGAGGAGTTCTGCGGCTGTTTCGAAAAGAACCTGCCAAATGGCCTCCGGCGAGATTCCCTGACGCAG
This sequence comes from uncultured Gammaproteobacteria bacterium, assembly GCA_963736185.1. Classification (GTDB taxonomy): domain Bacteria; phylum Pseudomonadota; class Gammaproteobacteria; order Steroidobacterales; family Steroidobacteraceae; genus Bog-1198. The sequence continues at coordinate 737 of CAVTNZ010000004.1, forward strand.
CAATGCGATGACGACGGCACCCGCTTCCTCCTCCGATACCCGGTAGAGGGCTGCATGAAGTTCCGCGCGCGCGCCAGGATCATTATGCCCTTGCATCCAGTTCCGCGGGATCTCACGCAAGCGCCGCAGGTTTTGCCGCCACGGCTGATCAGGCTCGAGATCGTGGCTGGCCGGATCAGGATCACCTCCGCTGTTCTGCAGTGCCGCGACCGTGGAGCGCAGCAGAGGTCCGGCCGCCGCGCTACCGAGCAGTCCGATGAGGAAGTGTGCGTTGCTGACGGCAATGGCCTTGTGACCGATCGCTCGAAGGTCGCGCATGCCGTACGGAAATAGCAGCGAGAAAATCTCTGCTGAGCCGGCCACCTGCACGTAGTTCAGGATGGCGGCATCGGCGGCATCGCGGTCCCAATGGTCCAGCGCGTCGATCACCGCCTGCCGGGCTGCCGGTGCGCTGATGGCCGAATCGCTACTCCTCGTCGGCATGCGCCAGCCGTCCGTGTCGCGCTCTTGTGCCTGCGTCTCCTTGAAATAATCGGCCGCCCAAGCGATGGGCAGCCATCGGTCCGCCAACGATAAGTGTTGAGTGGTCAACTGGATGGAACGCAACATCATGACCGAATGATATTTGTATCCCACCTCGGGATACGGTTGGACATTGCAGACGGCCGCCAGCACCAAGGCCGTCAGCAGATTCTCGTGGCGAAGACCCCCGCGAATCAGTCGGGCGAGCTCGCGCGGGATCAGCTCTCGTGGCGAATTTTCCAGTAAATCGAGCAGCACCGGGACGGCTGAATCGGTCGCGCCAAAGCCAAGCGCACCGGTCAGCCCAAGACCGGTGGCGCCGGCTGCATGAATGAACGTGCGTCGGTTCATGGCGATGAGGATCGAAATTGCCGTCCATCACTTTACACCCGTTCCCAACGGGGGCTATACGCGCCAGCGGCGCTGCTCCTCGACCGGCAGGTCGTAGCCGGAGAGGAAGGCGGCGAGTTTCCGGCCTTCGGCGGCCGTGTCGGCTTGCGCGCGCACGAGATGACGGGGCGGCAATGCGACCCCCCGGTGCCGCAACAGCGGAGCGAGGCGCCGCCAGTGCAGTCCGCCGCCCGGCTCGCCGCGCACCCCGACGGCAGCCACCGCATATCCGTGATGCGCATACTCCGCGACCTGGTCCGCGATCACGGCGAGCAGCGGGCCCTGTTCGCCCGGCGGAGGAAGCTGCAGCACGCCGTAGCCCGCGGCCTCGAGGAGGCCGAGCACGTCGGGCAGCACCGAGCGCGACGCTTCCGGCGGATTGACGAGGGTGTCGGGCAGGAGCGCGATGCGCCAGCCGCGTGCATCGGCGCCGTTCACGATCCCGACGGCTCCTTGTCCGGCCTGGCGGCGGCCTCGCGGCTGTCCAGGAATTCCTCGAGGTCGCGCCGCGATCCCGCCTCGTCGAATCGGCCCATGTCGAGTGCCCAGCCCGTGGCCGGCACGCGGGGCAGGCCCCGGCGCTCGAGCTCCGCCTCCAGTTCCTCGATCCATATTCCGCGGCCCGGCACGATGTCCCAATCATCGTCGGGGCGATTGGGGCGTCCGCCCCAATCGGGCTTGCTCGAGGTGAAGCGCACACCGGTCGAGGGACTGCCGTCGAGTCCGATCAGAATCACCTCATCGCCGCGGCGTAGGTAGTGCTCGATGCGCGGCGCGATGGCCTGCGCGAGACGGCGGCAATGGGCGCGATAGGCCGGCGTGTCGTACTGCTCATAGACGGCCCACCAGCGTCGCGCCCCGGCGAAGGCGAGCTCGGGGCAGGGCAGCTGCTGCAGCTCGTATCCCCGGGTGCGAAGCGCCTGTACGACCGGGCTCACGACCCCTCGATAGTGGGCGCCCTGGCATACCTTGGCGTTCTGATTGAGCAGACAGTTGGCGATCAGCGCCACGCGTCGATGCGCGTCCTGCTTCACACCGGGCGCCTTGTCACCTTCGTCGGGCCCGGCGTGAGGCACTTCATCTCCTTCGGCATCGAGCCAACGCCGCTCAGTCTTTCACCGCGGCCGAGAAGGCAGTGGCCGCCTGAAACGCGTGTTTCTTCAGCGCGAGCGCATCAGCACGCCCGAGGCGTTTCTCCACCAGGGCTTGTGCGGACTCCCATCTCGGCAGAAGTCTGCGGTAAGTGCTTTCCCCGAGCGTGGTGAGGCGCCACCTTCGCTCGCGCCGATCCGCGCCGGTGGAATCAGCCACGAACCTGCTTTTGCGCATCAGAGCCAGCGTGCGCGTGGCTGTGGTTTGATCGATGCCGAGGAGCTGCCCCACTTCCGTGGTCTGAAGGTTCGGCGCAATTTTGAGAACCTGTAGGATGGTAAATTGCGTCGCGCGGACTCCGCTGTCCGCCAGCGCCTCCTCGTAAAACGCTGTCGCAGCCCGGGCGGCTTGGCGAAGCGTGGCGCAATAACAGGGCAAGGATTGAAGTTTCACGATCCCGGATGATACATGCATATGCATGACAGGTTCAAGGGGAGGGATTGGCGTACCGACTGGATATATGCATCTACATATTGATTGACGGCAGCGCGTCGGAATGATACATGTATATGCATGGAAATGATCGAAGTCAGGCAATGGAGGACTTATGAAACGTTCGACAAACATCCGGGTGATCTTGGCTCTTGGGTTGATCGCGTTGGCTGGAGCGGGCGCGCTCCGGGCAGCGGAGGATATCGGGGGCGGACAGGAGCAGGCGAGGCTCCTACTGTCGCACGGGGTTGCTCCGTCGGGCGGCCAGAAATACGGGGCCGTGCCGCGCTCATCAGCCGCCGGAAAAACGATCGCGGCGGACGGGCAAGGGCAGGCGCGCGAGATGATCTTGGGCCGCGACAGCGCAAAAGGGGCTGTTGCCGAGTCGGGTGAATTGCGCGTCGCAGCGGCGCGACGTGAACGTCGGGGCGCAAAGGATCCGCAGGATCTTGCACGACAGATGATTGTCTGGGGTCACACCCCGGAGACGCCATGAACATTCCAACCTATTTACCAATGACTACCATCGCCGGGTGCGTTGCAACGATCGTTGCGGTTGTTTATGGCGTCAACCGAGCTCTCAGAGAATCCAATCAGAGAAGTATTGAGCGAGCGCCGATGGTAACGGCGACCGCGTTGTTGCTGGTTGGGTGGTTCGCAGTCGCCGTTACGCTCGCAATTTTGGGCGTTTACAGCGCCACATCCAACCGGATCCCGACGATTCAGTTTGGGATTGCTGTCCCGATACTCATCGGCGGCTGGATGATCTGGCGGTGGCCGGCCGTTTCTCGAATGATTGATGCCGTGCCCCGGAGGTGGGTCATTGCAATCCAGTTCTTTCGCGTCGAGGGAATGACCTTCCTGGCCCTTTTCAGCGCCCATTTGCTGCCGGGGTTGTTCGCTCTCCCGGCAGGGGTAGGCGACGTGGCCGTCGGGCTGCTTGCAGCAGCCATTGCCAGCGGTGCGATCGGCGGCCGGCCACTCAACCCGAAGACCGTCCTGCGGTGGAATCTCCTGGGGATTGCCGATCTCGTCGTTGCGGTGAGCACAGGGTTCCTCACGGCGCCGTCTCCGTTCCAAAAGTTCGCCTTCGATCGCCCCAGCGGGCTCATTTCCATGTTTCCGCTGGTATTGATTCCGACGTTTCTGGTGCCGCTGGCCGTCTTGCTGCATATCATTTCCCTCGTCCAGCTCAGGCGCGCTGCCGCACCCCCCGCGATATCCGCGAGCGCGGCATTGGTCAGTTAGATGGAGGCTGTACAATGGCCCGATGCGTTCGAATGCATTGAATGGCCTGATACGCGCGGCGGCGGCGATCGCAGTGCTCACCGTGACGATCTCCGTCGGTGTTGCGGCACCCGCGGAGTCCGGCGACGAGAATACGCGGATCGCCGACTGGCGGGCGAAGCGTCTGGCATCGCTCACCAGTGAGACGGGCTGGCTGACGCCCATCGCGCTGTACTGGCTCAAGGAGGGCGAGAACAGCTTCGGCCGGGCGCCGGATCGGGCGTTCTCGCTGGACGATGCCGCCCTGGCGGCCGACACCGGTGCGTTCATCGTGACGGGTGGCCACGTTCGATATGTCGCGCACGCCTCGAAGGCGATGACTTATCTCGGCACCCCGGTTACGAGCCTCGACCTCGTATCCGACACCGATGAGAAGCCCACGGAAATGATCGCAGGTTCCCTCCATTTCATGTTGATCGAACGGGCCGGCCATCTCGGCATTCGCGTGCGCGACAGCGTCAGCCCGAATCGACTGCAGTTCGAGGGATTACGGTATTTTCCGGTCCGGGCGGACTGGCATATCCAGGCGCACTTCGAGCCCTACGTGCCCGAGCACCACATCCCGATCGTCAACATTCTCGGCATGACCGAGGACATGACCTCACCCGGAGCCATCGTGTTCGAGCGCGACGGGCGCACCTGGCGTCTGGATGCGATCCTGGAGGCGCCGGGGGATCACGAGTTGTTCGTGATGTTCTCGGATGCAACCAGCGGCAGGGAGACCTATGGCGCCGGCCGTTTCCTATACGTCGCAATGCCCACGGCGGACCGCATCGACGTCGACTTCAACGAGGCTTACAATCCGCCGTGCGCCTTCACCGATTTCGCGACCTGCCCGCTGCCGCCGCCGCAGAATCGGCTCGCCTTGGGAGTCGATGCGGGGGAGCTCAAATATGAGCGCGCGCGTTAGCTCTATGGAAGGACGGCTTATGCGACCCCGAAAATCCCCGATCATGATCGTCCTTTTGCTCGCGGGCGGTGCGTGGGCGACCGATTTCGAAACGCCTCCCGAGGAGCCTGCCGCGTCGAGCCTCCCGCCGGAGCTGGCCGCGGGGACCAATTTTCACGTGCGGGAGCCGGTGCAGTCCGACGGGCTCATGCATCACTACGTGATCGAGAGCTCGTTCGGCGAGTTCGCCGCCTACGGTCAGGAGGCGCTGAAGATCCGCGTCAAAGAGGTGGCGGCGCTCACGGAGCTGTCGAAGAGAACGGACATCGGGGTCGTCGCCAGGACCGTCGAGAAACGGGTGGAGAACGATGCGAAGACGGTCAGGCAGGTCGTGACCAATCCCGTCGGCACGATCACCGGCATACCGAAGGGCATCGGCCATCTTTTCAATGGGTATAAGACCGAGGCGGGTGAGTACACGGAGGAGGCCAAGAAGGCCACGAGCGAAAGCCATGGCGGCGGGGAGCTGGTGCACAACGCGAAGGCGGACGCCACCCGGTATGCGGACCGATATCTCGGCGTGAGCGCCGCGGAACGCCGTTATTACCAGGAGCTCGGCGTCGATCCCTATACGAACAACCAAGTGCTCAAGAAGGCGGTGAATCATCTCGCCAAGGTGCAGGCGACGGTCAATCTTGGCATGCACTTTGTCGGAGTGCCGGGGGTACCCTACCTCGCCGACGTGCAGCGTGCATTGAATGCCATCTACAACGAGGATCCGGCGGTGCTCCGGGCGAGGCAGCGCAAGATCCTGGGCGGTTATGGACTCTCTCCCGCCGAAGTCGCCCGCTTCGAGAACACGCTGCTGTTGAGCCCGACGCGTCAAGGCGTGCTGCTGGAGGATGCCAAGCTGCTCGACGGCGTGGAGGGGCGGGGAGAGCTTTTTCGGCATGCGATGGGGCTTACCTCCGACGACGAAGTGGCGGTTTTCATCGCCAGCACGCGCATGCTGGTGCGGCTTCACGCACAGCAGCCGGTCGCGAGGATTCTGCCGGGGCTGAGGTTGCCGACCGTGGAGACTCGGGATGGGCGCACCGTGGTGCTGGGCGCATTCGATGCGGTGTATTGGACCGAACAGGTGGCAGGCTACGAAGCGGCGTTCCAGGCCGCCCTGCCCGCCTCGTCGCACGCATTGGAAGCATGGCTCGCGGGCTCCATTTCGCCGCTCGCGCACGACCAGCTCAGCTCACAGGGGTGGGTGGTGCATGACCATGCGGAGGTCGCGCTGACCGAAAAGCTCGCGGCGGGCCGGTAACTCGAGAGCGGGTGGCCGCTACGCGGCTCTCCGAACCTCCGCATCGCCCCCGGGTCTCTCAGCGGCTCGCGGCCGGGATGGCGCGAGTCGGCAGCGGCACGTTGCACAGATCGATGTGCGCGGGATTGAACTTGAACCAGTCCTCGCGGCGGTTGCGCCGCTGATCGAGAACCGCGCGAAACGTGGCGCTGTCGGTGCGCAGCACCTCGATGGGGGTGCGCTCGGCGGCGGGCAGGTCGGCGGCGATGCGCATCGCGACGATCGGCACCACCGGCTCGGCGCCGGCATAGAACCCCATGTCGCCGCTGCCTCGGGGCAGACTCGAGAGCAGCTCCATTCCCTTCAGCACCCGTCCCACCAGCGCGACGTTGCGATCGAGCTGGCGCGGTGCATTGCCGATCACGGCATACATCTCCGTGCCATCGCTCTCCGGCGGATCGTCCCGCCCGACGCCGACCATGCCGTAGCAATGCGCGAGCCAGACCGTGTCCGTGTGCCGATCGCGGGCGGCCGGGAAGCCATCGAGAAAGCCGACCTCGCTCGCGTACAAGTCCTTGTCCGGTAGAGGCTGGAATCGCGCACCGGCGCCCTTGGCGGCGGTGAACTCGGCGGCCACCGGGTGCACGCCCGGCGGGATGGGACGGCGGTGATCGGGATCCGCCCATTGCACGACGTAGTTATCCTGCACGCGCACGATCGCGAGGCCGTCGAAATAGTGCGCCCGCGCGAGCGTCTTGATGTTCGCGACGTGCAGCGGCGCAACCCGCGGGGCGAGTTCGATCACCACGCGCCCCGACTTCAGATCGAGATACAGCGTCTGCTCGGGGTCGGGCACACGCCAGTCCTGCGCCGGCGAACCCGCGAGCAGATCCGCCACGGTCACGGGCCGCGCGAGCGCGGACTCGCCGGCGAGCGTGACCAGCAGCCCCGCGATCGTCATCGCCATCGCGGCTCGCGCGAAAGCCCGGCTATTCATTCCGCGGACGCCGTTCACGCGCCGGATGATCGGGGCGCTCATGTCGACCCCGCCGGATGGGCAGCGGAGTCAGGCTCGGCGGCGGCTCGTTTCACTCCCGCGAGCATCCGATCGAGATCATCGCGGCCGAAGTAGCGCCCGGCGAGCACCACCGCGCGGATCTTGCGCGTGTTGTCGATGTCATCGAGCGGATTCGCATCGAGCAGCACGAGGTCGGCGAGCTTGCCCGGCTCGACCGTCCCCATGTCGGAGAGCCGGCCCATGAACTCCGCCGGGTTGCGCGTCGCCGTCTGCAGGGCCTGGAGCGGCGTGAGTCCCGCGCGCACGAACAAGGCGAGCTCCTGGTGCAGGCTGAATCCCGGAAAGATGTGCACGCCCGCCGCGGTATCGGTGCCCGCCAGGAAGGGAACGCCCGCGCGGAACATGGCGAGCGTCATTTCGAGTTCCATTTGCACGAAGCGCTTGCGTACCGGCAAGGGGTCGGTGTCCATGTCCTTGAGGATGGCGTGCACGAACATCGGCCAGGTCCGGTCCCTCCAGGCGGCCGGCGCGTACTGGGTGAGCGGATCGTGAGTGAGGTCGATGTCATCGATCAGCCACTGGCCGCGCTCCCACACCAGGGTCGGCACCTGCCAGGTGCGATTCTTCGCCATGAGCGCGATCAGCGCCCGGGCGCGCGCGGGATCGAAGGTCGCGACGTTCTGGCCGAGGCTTTTCGGGCCCTTGATCAGCTGATCCTCGATGGTCGAGCATCCTTCGAAGATGCCGGTGAAATGCTCGATGCTCTTCTGGCCGGCGTTGGAGGCCTCCGAGGCACGCACGGTGTCCGGCACGTGGCCGACGAAGACGATGCCGCGCTTCTTGGCCTCGTCGGCTGCGGCGAAGTAGCCGTCGCGCGGAATGAGCGATTGGATCTTGATGAAATCGACGCCCTGTGACTGCAGCTCATCGACGGTGCGCCGGGCATCGTCCGCGTTCGCAATGGGCGCCGAGCTCGGAAAACGCGGCACCGGCCCATCGAGCATCGGCCCCGCGATGATCATGCGTGGGCCGAGCAGGGACCCCTCGGCGATCGCCGCACGCCACTGCTTCAACACGACGAGATCGCCGCCCATGTCGCGCACGCCGGTGATGCCGTTCGCGACGAACAGCGGCAGGGTCACTCGCTCGTTGCGCGGCAGCCAGTCGCCGAACACCGTGTGCACGTGCATGTCCCAGAGCCCCGGGATCAGGTATTTGCCGTGGGCGTCGATCACCCGGGCATGCGGTGGCGGCTTGGATGCATCGCTCTTGCCGACGCTCGCGATGTGCCCGTCCCGGACGGTCACCGTCATGTCCGCAAGCGACGGGCCGCCGGCGGTATCGATCACCGTGAGATGCGTCAATGCGAGCGCGGGTTGCGGGCTCTCGCGAGCTTCGGCGCTCGCCGTCAGGAGCAGCAGGGCAGCGATTAGATGTTTCATAGGGAGCGAGATTAGCATTACTTGATCGCGGCGGCTCCTGGCGGCGGCCCGGTCCAGATCGGGCTACTCCTCCCAGCGAAACCGCCAGATCGCAACCAGCAGGCAGGCCGCGGCCCCGCCGATCAGCAGCAAGGTGGGCGCCAACGCGGCAGCGAACGGCAGACCGCGCCACGTGGCGCCGTCCAACCCGTCGATGGCCCAGCGCGTGGGCACGTAGCTCGACACGTTCTGCAGCCAGCGCGGAAACACGAAGGCGGGCACCCAGGCGCCGCCGATCATCACCAGGAGCAGCGTCACCATCATCGCGAGGCCCCGGGTCGTCGACGCGTTCCGGCCGAGCGTCGCGAGCATCAGCCCAAAGGCGGCGTTGAGCAGGCACACGGAGATGACCACGGCAATGAAGCCCGGCCAGCTGCCCTCGATGCGCACCTTGAACACGAGGATTGCGACGAGGTAGATGGCCGTCATCTGGAACAGGCCGATGAGCGTGGTGGCGAGCGCCCGCGCCACGATGAATTCGCTGCGTGTGATCGGGGCTGAGCGGAGCCTCTGCCAGATTCCCCGCTGCCGGGTCAGCAGCAGCAATACGCCGGCGTCGATGCCGGCGAACAGGATGAATTGCACCGCCATGCCGGCGAACGAATGCGAGTAGCTGTTGTAAGGGGTGTTGTCGCGCGCCGTGACTTCGGTGGATGCCACGGTGTACGGGATGCTCAACCCGAAATTGCGCTGCGTGCCGGCGTCCGCGCTGCTCTGCTCAGCGTCGTTGCGCTCGTTGAGCTTACGCGCCGCGTTAAGCAGCGCGCGCAAGTCCGACCTGAGGGGAGTCTGCTCGAGTTTGTCGAGCTGCTCGAGGTAGCCGTCGATCGCCTTGCGGCCGGAGGCTCCGCTGAACGCCTCCCTCGAGATTTCCTTCATCGAGTATTGCGCGAGCAGGCCCTCGATCACGCGCGCGCTGGTGGTTTGGCTCGGGTCCACCAGCAGCTCCACCTGCGGCTTGTTCACGCCGCTGAACAGCGACCGCGTAGTGCCATCGCCGAAGCCCTGCGGGAAGACGGCCGCGGCGCTTTGCTTGCCGCTCTTCACCTGCTCGCGCGCGATTGAGCGCCCCAGCGCGCTCACTTGAAGCAGCGGGTCGGCCGAAAGATCCGCCGTGATGGCGTGCGACACCTCGCTCTGGTCCTCGTCGACCACGGCGACCGGTATTTTGCCCTGATCCTCGCTGCGGCCGGTGCCGCCGAAGATGTAGCCGAAGAAACCGGCGATGAGAATCGGCACCAGCACGCCGACGATCAACGCGCGGCGATCGGCGAGGTAGAGCCGGATGTCGTTGCGAATCAGTGCCCCGAGCGCGGTCGCGTTCATGTTGCTGCTCCGTCGCGCAAACCGCGGCCCGTGAGCTGCATGAACGCAGCCTCGAGGTTCGTATAGCGCTCCTTGAAGTGGGCGACGGTTTGATCCGCCAGGATCCGACCATGGTCGAGAATCAGGACGCGATCGCAGAGGCGCTCCGCTTCCTCCATATAATGGGTGGTGTAGAGCAGCGTCTTGCCGCGGCGCTTGAGCTCCTCGAGGTTGTCGAAGATGGCGTTGCGCGACTGGGGGTCGACGCCGACCGTGGGCTCGTCCAGCAGGATCAATTCCGGTTCGTGCAGCAGCGCCCCGGCGATGTTGAGGCGCCGTTTCATGCCGCCGCTGAAAGTTTTGACGCGATCGGCGCCGCGGTCGGCGAGGCCCACCAGCGCGAGCGCAGCCTCGGCGCGGGACTTGAGTTGCGCCGCGCCGAGGCCATAGAGGCCACCAAAGAGCTGCAGGTTGGCCCAGGCGGTCAGCTCCTCGTAGAGCGCGAGGTCCTGCGGCACCAGCCCCACCCGGCGCTTCAAGGCAGTGGTGTCCTCGTTGAGGCTCACGCCGCCCAGCCTCACCTCACCGCCGTCCGGCCGGCAGATGCCGCTGATCATCGAGATCGCGGTGGTCTTGCCGGCGCCATTCGGACCCAACAACCCCACGGTCTCGCCCTGGGCGATGTTGAAGCTGATGGCATTCACGGCCGTCCGCTCGCCGTAGCGCTTGGTGAGGCGATCAACCTGAAGCATGGAGGATGTCCCGAAGGTATTGCACGTGGGCCTCGAATGCGCGGCGTCCCGCACGCGTCAGCGATACGCGCGTACGCGGCTTCTTGGCCACGAAGCTCTTTTCGATGTCGACGTAGCCGGCCTTCTCCAGGGTGCCGAGGTGGGTGCCCAGATTGCCGTCCGTGACTTCCAAGAGCTTGCGCAGCTCCGTGAATTCGAGCTTTGCCCCGCCCCGCAGTGCGCTGAGTGTCGCCATGATCTTCAAGCGCGTGGGTTGATGGATCAGCTCGTTCACAGGCGGCGCAGCCACAGCCCGCCGGCGATCAGCGCACCCCCCGAGACACAGCCCATGTACAGGAAATAGTGGCTGTGCACGCCGTAATATCCCATCAAGATCAGGAGCGTCGCGGTCAGTCCGATGGCGAACAGGCGCCAGCCGCTCCAGGCGCCGATGGCCATATAAAGGAATGTCCAGAACATCGAGAAAAAGGTGTCCTGTTGACGGCCGTCCGCGGGCGGCAGCACGGCGATCGCAGACACTTGAAACGCGAGTATCACGGCGAAGCACAACATCCAACGCCATCCCTGGTCCAGGCGCGTCCGGGGGCCCAAGTCCTCGGAAGCCGTGGCGTGCTGGCGCGAGCCGATCCACCAGCTTGCCGCCGCGCCGAACGCCGTGAGCGCCAGCCAGACGTTGCCGGAGTGAGCCGGCGCGATGTCCGATACGGTGTTCGCCACCAGCCAGATCAGGCCCCATAGGATCAGATACGGCGCAAAGCGCCGGTAACGCTGCAATTGATTGCTGCGAGCGCCCGCGGCGTCGATCGCCGCCAGGGCGAGGGCTGCTTCGTTCTTGTCGATGTTCACAGAGAGTACTCTATCGCAGAGAGTGCTCGGTGGCAAATTGTCGACCGGAGGCGGGGGCCCCCTCCCGAGCTACTGATGATCCCGCGGAATGTCCTCGCGCCAGCTGCGCGTGCGCACGACCGACCCGTCGCGCAGCAGCTCGCGCGTATAGGAGTAGTGAAAAGTCGTCGCATCGCTCGTGAACTTGAGATGCCCGCGGTACGTCAGCACCCGATCCGCGAGTTTCTCGACGCTCTCGCCGTCGCCCTCGACGGCAGCCTCCGCCGGGTGGGCGTCGTCGACGTGATAGACGAGCTGTTCGTGGTGGTCGTAGGAGCCCCAGGGAAATTTCAGGGCCGAGGCTCCGCGCCAGGTGACGGTGCTGCGTCCGGCGGCCTCGTCGCGCTCCAGATGCCAGGTCCCGGGCCAGGCGTAGTCGCCGGTCGTGGTGATGTCCGGCGGCGTCTCGATGGGCTCAGGCTGCGCGAAAGGCGGCGGGGCGTGGCCATGGGCGGGCACGACGGGCAGCACGATCGAGGACCCTTCCGGGCCGCCGAGGCGCAGCGTCGTCGTCATGGGATACGGGGTCGGCCAGAGCATCGGCCATTGAGCGTTCGAGACGGCGACACGGATGCGATGGCCGTGCGTCCACACCCAGGAGCTCAGGTACAGGTCGATATCGAGCCGGTATTCGGTGCCCGGCACCAGCGCTTCGGGACGATCGGTCGACTGCCGCTGCGCGCCGTTCAGGCCGGCGCCGGTGATCGCGGTCACGCGGCCGTCCTCCGCCACATCCTCGAGACGCACGAACCAGTCGGCGAGAGGCGCATCCGCCGAGGCGTAGAGGCGCACGTGGGCACGCCCCAGCATCGCCACATCCTCATCGAGCGGCGCGCTGTCATAGGTCAGGCTGTAGGCATCGACGGGCCTCTGATCACCCAGCAACTCACCCCACCAGAAGCCCGCCTCCACGCCCGCCGAGGGCACGTAGCGCAGATGATCGGTGGCCGCCGCGGCCGGAGCCTGGGTGAGCTGATGATTCGGGGCCAGAAACCAGGACACCGGCTTGAGTCCCGCCGGCGGCCAAGACTCGGCGCGCCACTCACCGGGGACATCCTGCGGCTCGGCCCCCGGGGGATGCCCGTGCTGCTGGTAGAACACCACCTTGGGATCGCGCTCGACGCCGTTATCGATGCCCTTCAGCCAATGATCGAACCAGCGCACGGCTTGGTCGCGCCACTCGACCCGGGGCCCGTAGATGCTGCTGTTCGGGAAATCGTGATTCCAAGGACCGACCCACGCATGCACCGGCGCTGGCACCCGTTCGAGCATGCGCACGATGCTGTTGCGGTAGCCGTCCTGCAGCCCCCCGATCAGGAAGCAGGGGACTTGAATGTCCTCCAATCGCCGGATCGGAGCGCGCCAAAAGGCCCCGTTGCGCTGATGTCGAAAGTAATCGAGCGACCAGGGTGTCGCGTCCATGCGCTTCGCGAGCGTGTCCTCGTCGAGGGGGAAATTCGGCGCGCCGCTCCGGCCCTGATCGAGGTCCATGGAAACCTCGAATTCATCGACGTGCATGATGCCGTCCATGTAATGAACGTCTTCCGTGAAAAGCGCCTCGGTCGCGGCGACGGCGAGGATCGCCTTCAGCGCCGGTGGCCGGCGCATGGCCAGCTGGATCGAGTTGAAGCCGCCCCAGGAGATGCCGAGCATGCCGACCTTGCCGTTCGACCACGGCTGTCGTGCGAGCCACGCGATGACCCGTTCGCCGTCCTCCTGCTCCTGCGCCGAGTACTCGCGCGGCGGCTGCACGCCCCCGCTGTTGCCGAAGCCTCGAATGTCCACGCGGGCGCCGACATAGCCATGGCGCGCGAAGTAGGCATGGTGGCCGAAATCGCTCACCGCATCGTCATCGTCCTTGCGATAGGGCAGATACTCGAGCAGCGCCGGGACACGCAGCCCCGGCTTGAGGTCCGCCGGCATATATAAGGTCGCGGCCAACTGCACGCCGTCCGGCATGGGGATGAAGGTGCGCACCAGACGCACGCCGTGGTCGGCGGCGTGAGCGGTGAGCGCGAGGAGCAGGAGCAATGCGGCGATGGGTACTTTCGTGAACATCATGTCTGGTGTGTGGAACGGCAGGCGCTCGATGGTCCTGCTGTTGGCATCAAAGATGCAAAAGTGCGCGGCCGGTCACTTCCGCAATAGTCGATTCACCCACCCGCGGGCAGAGTCCCGCGCGCATCCTCTCGCGCGGGACTCATCTCTACGCTCAGGGACAAGTGGCGGAAATCATCTTCACCGCCGTCACCTTCATCGTGTGAACATGATCCTTCCCGGGGACGCCGACACCCGTGATCGTGACCTTGTGCCCGAGGTGCGGGGTCAGGTTCGCCGTTGTTTCGGCAATCACGACCACCTTCGGCCCCTCCGGCAGATCCGTGAGTTTGAACGTTCCGGGGTCGTCGCCCTTCGCCAGGCATCCGGTCATGCTGTGTTCTTGTGCTTGCGCGCGATCTGCGACACCCAAGGTGAAGGCTAACAATAACGCCGCGAGGCTGATGGCAGTTTTCATGGACCCCCCTTGATTGATTGGAATGGACGGATTTCCAGCCTTTTGGGATGGTACGCCTTTGCCCCATCAGATCAATCCTGACACCCCGCCTGCAGGAGGTGAATGCCGAACAGCCGCTCCGGATCCTGCCAGAAGCCGGCGGAGTTCCAGCCGGCAGCCGCGGCGATCGATGCGAAGCGCTCCCGGCTGTATTTGTAGCTGATGCCGGTCCGGATCGTCTCGCCTGCGGCAAAGTGGATCGAGCGCCCCGCGATCCGTGCGCTCTGCGCGACGCGGCTCTCGAGGTGGATTTCCACGCGCTCTTCGCGCGGATTCCACAGCGCTTCGTGTCCGAAGCGGTTCGGATCCAGGTTTCCGTGCGCCAATTGATTGATATGCGACAACATGTTGAGGTTGAACGCCTTGCTGACTCCCGCGGAATCGTTGTAGGCGGGTAGCACGCGTTTTGGATCCCGGCACTGGTCGGTGCCGATCACGAAAGCCGGCCGGGCCGCTCCCGTGAGAGCGCGGCGCACGTTCTCGAGAAACCCGACGACCGCCGCCGGAGCGTATTGGCCGATGGTGCTGCCGGGCAGGAATCCGACCGCCTGGCGCTCGCCGAGCGTCGCCGGCATCACCAAGGGCTGCAAGAAGTCCGCCACGAGGGTCTCCAGGTGGATCTGGGGATGCGTCACCTGCATGCGCGCGCGGATCGGACCGAGCACGGAGGGGGAAATATCGATGGCGACGTAGGCGGAAAAATGACCCTGGGCGACATCGAGCAGCGTGATCGCCTTGGTCTCGTCGCTCGCGCCGAATTCCACCAGTGCCCGGCCGTGGCCGCCATCGACGGGGATGGCGGCGACGATGTCGGCCGCGTGCTCACCGAGCACCTTCCGTTCGGTTCTGGTCAAATAGTATTCGGGAAGCTCGGTGATGCTTTGAAACAGTGCCGAACCGGCGGCGTCGTAGAGCAGCTTCGACGGCAGCGCCTTTTTTTCGCCAGTGAGTCCCAGCACGATCTCCCGTACCAGGCTCTCGTCGGAGCGGTCATTCATGGCCATGCCCTTGAGAATGTACTACGCGCTCAGAGGCTATGCGAGATGGCCCAGGCGGCGGCCACTGCCGTATCACTTCGGACGGCGGATCACCCGGACCGTTCCGCTCGATCCGCCACCGCAAAAAAATCCGTCTTTGCCGTCTGATTCGAGTCCCGAAACACCGGTACCCGGCGGCATCTCGATGCGCTCGAGCACTTGTCCCGTCCGGGGATCGACCCGTCTCACATCGCTCTCATCACCTTCCCATGTACCGTGCCAGAGCTCCCCCTCGATCCACGTGACTCCCGTGACGAATCGGTTCGACTCGACGGTGCGAAGGACCGCCCCGGTGTCGGGATCGATCTGGTATATCTTTCGCTCCCGGGCATGACCGACCCACAAGAAGCCTTCGGCCCAGGCGAGCCCGGAATCTCCGCCGGCGCCCGGCGCCGGAATGGTGCTCACCACCTGACCGGTCGAAGTATCGATCTTCTGGATGCGGTCCTCGGCGATTTGATACAGATGTTTCCCGTCGAAAGCCGTGCCGGCGTGAGCCGCCACATCGAGGGTGCGGGTGGGTTTTCCGGAAGCCGGGTCGATGGCCATCAGTGTACCGCCCGTGGCGATCCACACCCGTCGGCCATCGTAAGTCACGCCATTCACGCGAGCGATACCCGGAAACGGGCCGAGCTCTTGAACGATGTGGGCCGATGATTTCTTCATGGATCGACTCTAGTCGCTTGGCAGGGAAACGGGGAGTAACAGTGTCGTCGTGATTCCCGCGAGCGCCGGTGCTGTCCAGCGACGCGCCGGACCGCGGCCGAATGGCTGGACCTTCCCGCTCTTCGCCAGCGCGTCCAATCCGCGCTGCACGGTGCGCTGACTGGCGCCCAAGGCGAGCCCCAGTGCGGAACTCGACCATGATTCGCCATCCGAGAGGAGGGCCAGCAATGCCGCGTTGTCCCGTTCGAAGGGCAATGCGAGCACGGCGACACCCGATTGGCGCCGCACCACCCATTCGAATCCGGCGGGCGTTGCCTGGATGCCGGCGGCGGACCGCAACATCTTGCGCAGGCGGCCGATTTCGACCCGCAGCCGGGCGCGGTAGGATTCGTCGGCCCGTCTGCCGCGAAAGGCGCGTGCCACGAGCTCATTCCTCGATACGTCGCGAGGCCACGCCTCGGCGAGCGCTCGTGCCAGTGCAAACAGAACCGGGCGCTTCGACAGCGAGACGATCATCTCTCCACGACGCACGATGCGGCGGCACGCATCCACGATGACCGTGTCCGAATGGATCAGATTCTCAACCTCCGCGAGCGCGAGCGGCCGTTCCGATCCCTTCGCGATCAGGCGGGCGGCAGGCTCTTCGAGCCCGGATGCCGCGGCCTCGATCTCCGTCACCAAGGCGCCGATGCCCGCTTCTTGCGCCGCCTTTTTCGCCCGGGCGAGCGCCTCGTCGGCCAGCGTCGCATGAACACGCCGGATGGCGATCCCGGCCGCCGTCAGTTCATAGACTGCGCGTATCGCCGGGATCAGGGGCGATGGGTCGAGGCGATCCATGCATCGCTGCGCTTCGTCGAGTTTGCCGACCCACAGGAGGCGACGTACCTGCAACAGCCGCGCATGAGCCGCATTCAAATGGTCCTGATGCAGCTGCAAGACCCGCCGCGCCGATTCCAAACCTCGGGCTGGCCAATGAAAGTCGCGCGACACGAGCGCAATTTCAGCCAGGGCGACGGCGCATCTTGCGCGGGCCACCGTCTCCTTCGGGCCGAAGTCCCGCGCGGCGCGCTGCAACAGCGCTTTCGCCCGCTTGAAATCGCCAAGTTGCGCCATGGCGATGCCGCGCAGCGCCAACGCCGGTGCGTCGTTCCGCAGGGCCACGCGCTTCAACGCGCCGAGCACGTCGCCTCGCGCGAGGGCGTGCCCCGCGGCCATGATCAGTGAGTCCATGCAAAGCCCGCCACACTTGTTACTCCCGCGGCGTCGCAGAGTTTCCTATTCTAGTCCACGAAAACCGTCCCACTTCGAAACCCCTGGAAGGAGCCGTGCCATGAAAGCGAAAGAAATGAAGACCCCGCCGGTCGTATCTCCGGAGGCGTGGGAAAGCGCACGCCAGCAGATGCTGGTGAAGGAGAAGGCGCTGACGCGAGCGCGGGATGCGCTCGCTGCAGATCGTCGGCGGATGCCGTGGATGGCGGTCGAGAAGACGTACGAGTTCGACGGGCCCAAGGGCAGGGTGACCCTGCTTGATTTATTCGAGGGCCGGCGGCAGTTGATCCTCTACCGCGCCTTCTTCGAGCCCGGCGTCTTTGGCTGGCCCGAGCATGCCTGCCGCGGCTGCTCGCTCGGCGCCGATCAGGTCGGGCATCTTGCCCACCTGAACGCTCGCGACACGACGCTCGCCTACGCTTCGCGCGCACCGCAGGCGGACATCGAGCGTCTGAAGGCGCGGATGGGTTGGAAGATGCCCTGGTACACCCTCACGGATGGCTTCGACAAGGATTTCGGTGTCGATGAGTGGCACGGCCACAACGCGTTCATCCGTGACGGGGAGCAGGTGTTTCGCACCTACTTCATCAACAACCGCGGCGACGAGGCGATGGGGTCCGTTTGGAGCTACCTGGACCTGGTGGCGCTCGGCCGGCAGGAAATCTGGGAGGACTCGCCGCCGGGTTATCCGCAGACCCCACCCTACAAGTGGTGGAACTGGCACGACAACTACGGCGCCGAAGCCGCACCCGATCCGAAGTGGGTCAAGGTGTCGGACGCCGGAGTAGCCGCGTTCCGGAAAGATGCAGTCGACCCAAGGGATTGACCCGGCTGCAGGCAGGCGAGCGCGCTGCCCCGGACCCGCTGCAATAAGAGTGCGCCGGCGTCGGTCTTGTAACCAAGACCGATGTCCGGGCGAACTACTACCAAGGCGGCGTCAATTTTGGGGGAGGATCGACTCAAGGAACTCCTGGTCCGCGGTCTTGGCGGAGACGGAGCGACCTATCGCCTTTTTTTGGAGCAATTGAGCAGCCACCTGCGCGGGTATTTGCGCCGCCGGCTTGCGAGCTTGCCGGATGAAGTGGAGGATTTGCTGCAAGAGTTGCTGTTGGCCATTCACAATCAACGTCATACCTACGATCCTGCGCAGCCCTTGACGCCCTGGGTGCAGGCGATTGCCCGGTACAAGCTGGCGGACTTGCATCGCCGGCGAGAGCGTCGGGACAGGATGGAGGATCCCCTGGATGAGCGGCTCCCGGTATTCGCGACCGTCGATCATGAGGCGGCGGAGGCGCGCTACGACATAGAAAAGCTCCTGAATCTCCTGCCCCGCCGCCAGCGCCTGCCCATCCTGTGCGTCAAGATCCAGGGGGCTTCGGTGAGCGATGCCGCGAAGCGCATGGGCATGTCCGAATCCGCCGTCAAGGTGGGAATTCATCGCGGCCTGAAGGCATTGGCGGCGAAGCTGCGGGGTATCCCGTGAAGACCGAGGACCTCATCTCGCTCCTGGCGAGCCGGGTCGAGGCGGTCGATCCACGGCGCCCGATGCGGCGGCTGCTGACTTCGTGGGCGGCGGGCGTACTCGTCTCGGTGGTGCTGATGGCGGCGCTGCTGCGGGTCAATGCGGGGCTGGCGGGCGAGATGCTGCTCGGAATGTTTTGGGTGAGAGCGGTCTATTGCGCGAGCCTGGCGCTCATCGCGCTGGCGGCGCTCCACCGATTGGGACGCCCCGGGGCACGGCTCGGGTTCGTGGCGGCGGCACTCGTGCTCCCGGTGCTGGCGATGGAGGTGTTGGCCGCCCTCGACTTGCTGAAATCACCGGCGCGGGATCGCCTCGCGCTGATCGTCGGGCATACCGCGCTCGTATGCCCCTGGTTGATTACCCTCCTCGCGGCGCCGCTGTTCGTGTCGCTGATCTGGTCGACGCGAGGCGCCGCGCCGACGCAATTGCGCCGGGCTGGCGCCGCGGCGGGTTTGGCGGCCGGCGCCGCCGGCGCGCTGGTGTATACGCTGCACTGCCCGGAGTTGGCTGCGCCGTTTCTCGCTGCCTGGTATCTCCTCGGCATGCTCATTCCCGCGGCGATCGGCGCCTGCTTGGGTCCGCGGTTGCTGCATTGGTAGCCGGCTTGGGGGGAAACCACCCCGACGGCAGGCGCCGGGGTGGTTGAGGACACCAAAACACCTACTGACTGATGGCGACCCCGCTGAAGGACGACGCGCCGACCGGGCTCGACGTCGCCACGTGAGTGAGGTCGCCGTGATCGTCGATCGCGAAGACCGTGACGTATCCCGAGCCGCCGGCGGTGTAGATGGCGGCCAGCCAGCGGCCATCGCGAGACGTGCTGAGATCGGTGACCACACCCGGCACCGGCACCGACTTGTAAAACACCCCGCCCTGTCCGTCGCTGAAGAAGATCGATATGGCCTGGCCCGGCGAGTTGCCCGTATACCAGATATTGCCGCGGCCCTTGGCGATCCAGCACGGTGCATTCGAGGGGAACGAGGGCGTCGGGCCCGCGACCGGGTAGACTTGTGCCTTCGATGTCACGAGCGCGAAGCTGTCGACGCTGTGCGCGGGATCGAACCCCAGAAGGTCATCCCAGAACGCAGCTCCGAGAGGCACGGCATTCGCCTCGCTCGGCAGCGAGATCGAGACGGAGCGACCGTTCAAGCCCCCATCGCTCGCGAGCGGGAGCTGCAGCACCGATCCTGACTTCAGGGTCACGGCGGCCCAGGTCTCGCCGACGGCGATTTGGCCTGCCGTCGAGTCCGCAAGCTTCACCACCTGGTAGCCCGGTTCGCTGTACCCCTCGTGCCAGGGGTGGCTTTCCGCGCAGTTGGCGCCGACGACGTACAGATGATCGTGGGCCAGCGCGACGGAATCGGGTTGCACACAGTCCGGCGCCAAGTTGATCGTTCCGTCGATGCGGATCGCATCGTCCTGCCGCTCGAGCCGGGTGACCGTGTTGGAGCCGAAATTGGCCACGGCGCCAACGTCGTCCTTGAACTGCAAAATTCCGCCGTTGCCGGAGGCTCCGCCGACCCCGCCGGTGGGAAGGGTCTGCGCCAAAGCGAGGGTCCATGCGCCTTGCGCGGAGGGGGCGCCAGACGCGATGTCCGCGCCGGAGGATTGAAGCGCGAAGACGTTTACGCTGTTGGCGTTCGCGTTCGTACTGGTGAGAATGAGCACGGGCCGGCCCTGCTCGGCCGCCGCCGCGGTCGATGCCAGCATTGCCGCCGCGATCAGCGTGCTTACGTGCCGCTGCCGCAAAAAGGGAAGCTTCGCAATCATGGGTGTAACTCCATTGCAAAAATAAGGAATGGGATTGTCGGACGGTGGGGACGGCAGTCGCCCCATACGCAAGGTAAGTTCGTCCCAGGCCCGCAAAAAGTTACAGTTCCCGGGCTGTGCCCTCAGCCTGGCTGCGGAATTCCGAAGAGATCCATGTGCTTTCCCTTAGAATCCCGGGATCTTTCCGGTAAAGCCGGCCACGGGGGCGAGATGCGGTCATCTTCGGACGGGTTGGAGGGAACAATGTCGGCACCCAAGCCCGCGCAACCGTTGCGAGGACGTGCGTTCCTCGTTGCGTGCTTGAGCCTCTGCGGGCTCGTCGGTCGCGCGAACCCGAGCGAGCTCGTCATCGGCCGCCAGGCGCTGCAGACGCTCATCGAGGCGTCGGTATTCAAGGATCAGGGGCGGTGGTACCTGGCCAAGGGCAAATGCTACGCGTACCTCGAGCGACCGCGCGTCGCGCTCGATGCGGGCCGGGTGATCATCGACGCCCACCTGTCATCCCTGTTGGGGCTGACGGTCGGCGGCTCCTGTGTCGGAACGGAATTGATGTCGGACGTCAAAGTCTCGGGGAAGCTCGTGGGCTCCGGCACGCACATCGAGATCGACGACATCCGCATCGACAATGTCCAGGACGAGTCCACGCGGCAGATTATCGAATTGCTGCAGTCCGCCACCGGCCGTTCGCTGCCAAAATCGGCGAACCTCGATCTCTTGCCCCTGCTCAAGCCCACCAACGTCCCCGGAACGGACATCAATGTGTCCGCGACGAATCTCGCGGTCGCCCGCGTGACGACGCTTGCCGACGCGGTCGATGTGGATTTCGAGGTCAAGCTCACCGCCCGTTGAACGAGCTGCGGGGTCTGGTCGCATCGGCGGGAATTTCCTCCTAAAGATCTTCGCCTGCCGGCCGATACCCAAGATTCCCGGGGTCACGACAGGAATGATTATGTCAATTGGTAGCGTCGGCAGCAGCCAGTCCTCGGCCCTATCCAGTCTCTTGGCCGCTTCCAGTGCGGCCTCGGCGCAAACCGCAGCGGCCGCGGCGGCCTCCGCCAGTGCGGCGAGCCCGAGCGGCGCCTCGAGTTCAGCGCCAGGCGCGAGCGCCGCTTCCACTGCCGCGGCGCTGGCCAGTCTTGCGGTTGCATCGACCAACAGCGAACTGCTCGGCAGCATCGACGGCGGTTCGGGCGCCTCCAGCAGCGTCGCTTCGAGCCTGAGTGCGGCATTCCAGAATCTGATCAGCGCTCTGACCGCCGGCACCTCGAGCTCATCCGGCACAACGTCGGGCACCTCCTCGAGCAGTGCTGCCTCGGCGCAATCGATCATCTCCTCGTACGTCGACAGCGCGATCGCCGATCTTGGCGGCAGTTCGAGTTCCGCGAGTTCCTCGAGCACCTCGAGCGGCGCCCTCGGCGGCATCATCGACACGATCGCCTGAAGGGCGACTCAGGGTCGATCGCAGGCCCGTGCAGTGATACCGTCGCTTGCGTGGACCTTCGCAAGCGCTCCGAAGATGTTCTGGTGATAGGCGCCGGCCCCGCAGGCCTGGCGACCTCGGCCTGTTTGCGCCGCGAAGGCGTGGCACATGTGATCGTCGAGCGGGAAGGGCGGATCGCAAACGCCTGGCACCGGCATTACGACCGGCTGCATCTGCATACCACCAAGACACATTCCAGCCTGCCCATGACGCCGTGGCCCAAATCCGCGCCGCGCTATCCCACCCGGGAACAGGTGACCGACTACCTGCAGGCATACGCGGCCGAGCACCACATCGAGCCCCGCCTCGGTGTCAGCGTGCATGCCGTGAGGCGCGATGGCGGCCACTTCCTGGTGGATACGAGCGCCGGCGCGCTGACGCCGCGCGTCGTGGTGGTGGCCACGGGCTACAACGGGGTGCCCAAGCTGCCCTCGATTCCCGGGATGGACCGTTTCGAGGGCGTGGCGGCCCATGCGAGCGCCTACCAAAATGCGGCGCCCTACCTGGGAAAGCGCACGCTGGTCGTGGGTTGCGGCAATTCGGGGGCCGAGATCGCTCTCGATCTGGCCGAGCAGGGGGTGGATGTTGCCATGGTGGTGCGCGGTCCGGTGCACGTGATCCCGCGCGATTTGTTCGGACGCCCCACGCAGCACACCAGCATCCTGCTCTCGCATCTGCCGCTCGGGCTGCGGGATGCCATCGCCGTCAGGACCACGAGCCTCGCGGTCGGGGACCTCTCGCGATGGGGAATCGTGCGACCCGCGGCGGGCCCCAATCGGATGATCGAGGAGCTCGGGCGTGTTCCCATCCTGGACATCGGCACCATCGCCCTCGTCAAGCGCGGCAAGATCCGCGTGCTGCCGGCCGTGCAGGAGGTTTTCCCCGACGGCGCGAGATTCGCAGGCGGTGCGCGGCTTCCGTTCGAGGCCCTCATTTTTGCGACCGGCTATGTGCCGGGCTTGGACAAGGTGATCCAAGGCTTCGGGATCATCGCCGATGCGCGCGGCAGGCCCGACCGCTTCGGTGAAGAGAGCGGTATAGCCGGGTTGTATTTCGTCGGTTTCAGAAATCCGCCGACTGGCGCGCTGCGTGAAATCGCGCTCGAGGCGCCGCGGGTGGCACGGTCGATTCGCGCGGCGGTGGGCTAAGAACTGCCCGCCTATCGGGGACTCCCACCCATCTCGATCGCCTTGCCTCGCGAAAGCGAGGTCAGGTAAGCAACGAGCGAATTGAGCTGGTCGCTGGCATAAGCCGGCGGCGTTCCATGGATGGCGCCGGACACGCAGGCTCGTACCTGATCCGACAATGTAATGACGCTGTGGCCGTCGTCATCCGAGATCCGCGGAAAAACGGCAGCGGCGTTGGCCAGGCTCGGTATCGCCACACCGTCCGGTCGGCGGCCCGCCAGCAGGCCGCCGCCGAGGTGGCAGGACTCGCATACGCGCCCACTGCCGCCAAACTTCTCATGTGCAAAAGCGTCGGCCCCACGGGCGACAGCTTTCTGCAACGACGGATCTTCAGCAGGCGCGGCTGCCCGGACAATGAAGGCGGCCAGGGCCGCACCGGCCATTCCGGCCACGAACAAGGATTTGGTGAATCGACGCAGGGTCATGTTACCTCCTGGAGGGAGCGCATTGTGCGCACTGGGAAATGTTCACTTCGCGTCCAGCCAACACGTCAGATCTGGAAGAAAACCGACTGGCTCCGGGTGCCAGCTTCAAAGAAAAGGTCTCTCCCTGTCAAACGTGTCATCCGACGTGCCGGAACCGCTTGCGGATTGGGGTCATTCGCATTAGGTTGGAGAGGTCGCAAATCAAGTGATTCGGCGGGCGATCGCATGAGAAAGCCACTATCAGCAGTAATTCTCTACTTGGGCTTTATATTGTGGGGCGTTGGCGCAGTCACCGGCTTCGTCAATCGGCGATCCACGCCGACAACCTACACCTTGATACTGATTGGAATAGTTTGCGTCCTTCTTCATTATCGCCTGCGACATGTTGAATCGCGAAAGCTTCGCTAGAGGGATTTCGTTCGACCTCTGCATGTGCGGCGGCGGCCGCGGGTAGCGCGGGGGTTGCACCAACTCGCCGCCGCGTGACCCACCACACAGCGCGCCGGGCGCCCGGCGGTTAACTTAACGCACGTGCGTAATTCTTCCGAGGCCCGGGTCCTGCGACCCGGAGCCGTATTCAACCTCTACCGCGATCTGTGGCTCCAGATGAAGGGCGAGCGCCGCATCTTCCTGGGTGCGGTCGTGCTGCTCGTCTGCGCCCAAGTGGTGCTCCTCGCCGTCCCCTACATTTCGGGTCGCGCCCTCAACGCGTTGCAGCTGCACGGCACCGACGGCTTCCGCTCCGCCGGCCTGTGGCTGTCACTTGTCCTGGTGGTCGCCTGCTGCAGCTGGCTGCTCCATGGACCCGGCCGCATTCTCGAGCGGCGCGCCGCGATCCTGGTCCGCGAGCGCATGTCCGCGACGTTGGTGGATCGCCTCCTCGAGCTCCCCTTGAGCTGGCACGACGAGCACCACTCCGGCGCCACCGCGCACCGCGTGCAGCAAAGCTCTCAGGCGCTCGCGGCCTTTGCCCAAAGCCAGTACATCTACCTGAACAGCGCCGTCCGTCTGGTCGGCCCCCTGATCGCTCTTGCCTGCGTGCAGCCCGTCGTCGGCCTTGCCGCCGTCGCAGGTTTCGCGCTGATCATCTCCTCGGTGTTCGGATTCGATCGTGCGATGCTCAAGCTTGCGAATCAGGAGAATGATGCCGAGCGCCGCTATGCCGCCACCCTCATCGACACCCTCGGCAACACCGGCACCGTCTATGCGCTGCGCCAGGCGAGGGCCGTTGCCGCACGTCTCCATCGCCGGCTGCTCGCGGTATTCGTGCCGCTGCGCCGGGCGATCGTGCTGAACGAGCTCAAGTGGCTCACCGTGGATCTCTCGACTCGTGTGCTGAATTGCTGCCTCGTTGCGCTGTTCGTCTGGCTCGCGACGCGCACCCCGTCCGCCACGGCCGGAAAGACCTTCCTGCTCGGCAGCTTGTATATGGTTTGGGAGTACGCGCAGCAGGCCGCGGGTGTGATCGCGTCCATTGCGTCGCATTTCCAGACGTTCGCCCGTCAGCACGCCGACTATGCAAGCGCCGACCTCATCCGACAGAGCGTTCCCCCACCCGCGCCCGCCGCGTCGACGCCGTCCATCGTGCCTTGGCGACGCATGACGGTCCGTGACCTCACCTTCCGTCATTCCGGCCCCCGTGTGGAGCATGGTGCCGCGCTCGAACGCATCTCGTGCAGCCTCGAGAGAGGCAAACGCTATGCCCTGATCGGCGCCAGCGGTTCCGGCAAGAGCACCTTGATGCGCGTGCTGGCGGGCCTTTATCCCGCGGAGCGCATCGCACTTACGCTCGACGACTCGCCGACCCGGGTCTCGGCCGCCGGGGCCGCGCAGTTGCTTCGCACCCACGCAACGCTCATTCCCCAGGACGCGGAGGTCTACGAGGGGACGCTGGGCGAGAACCTCGCACTATGCGAATCCGTGCGGGGGCCGCCGGCGGTCGCCGACTTTTCGGGCGCGCTCGAGTCCGCCTGCGCCACCGATTTCCTTCGAGCGACACCCGCGGGTCTCGAGGTGCCGGTGAACGAGCGCGCCGCCAACTGGTCCGGCGGCCAGCGCGGCCGTATCGCGCTGGCCCGCGGCATTCTCGCCGCCTGCGGCAGCGATATCGTCCTCCTGGACGAGCCTACCGCCAGCCTCGACCCCGCGACCGAGGCGCGCGTCTACACCAATTTATTCGCAGCCTTCGCCGACGCCTGCGTGATCTCCTCGGTACACCGGCTGAGCCTGCTGGGGCGCTTCGATCAGATCCTGGTGATGCAGGAAGGACGCCTCGTGGCGCAAGGGTCGCCCGATGAGCTCGCGTTGACCTGTCCCGAGTTCCAGCGGCTCACCAGCCTTCAGAACCACGGGACGGTCGTCGGAGCATTACAGGACGAGCACGCTCAGGTCGCATGATCGCCGGCGAGGAGTCACCACCCTAGCGGTCCGGGGCGCGCACCCGTTCCCGCGCCCGCGGACGCTTGGTCGTCGAGGCCTGGGTGGGTATCGGATTGCGCAGCGGGATGATGGTCTCGAGCAACACCGAGGTGCTCGAATCGGCCACCACAGTCAGCCGCTGCAGAATTTCCGCAAGCTCCCCCACCGAGCGGGCGACGACGCGCGCCACCATGCAGTCGTCGCCGGTGACGCTGTGCATCTCGATCACCTGCGGAATGGCGCGGGCCGTCTCTCCGAGGCCGCGTTTGTGGGATGGCTTCGCCCGCAGCCGGACGAACGCGCTGATGTTGAATCCGAGACGGGCATGATCCATACACAACATCGCGCCGCGCACGATCCCCCGAGCCTCGAGCCGTCGCATGCGATCGGCAATCGTCGGCTGCGACACGTCCAGTTCGCGTGCGATCTCGGCATACGGCCGGCGTGGATCGGCATCTAGTATTGCAAGGATCTTGAGGTCGAGTGCATCCATTATGAAACCTCCTTTGCGTAGATGGCTTTAACCCGAAGCTTAGAGGCCTATTTGTCTTATACAACATAAGGTCGGGTCAATCCACCGAGGCTATGATCCCTCGCTCGCAGCCCCGAGAATCGCGTCATGCCGCAAAATCCCGATCCATCCAAAGCACTCCGCCCGTCCGCCTGGCTCATCGCGGGATGTCTGCTGTCGGTGTATGTCATCTGGGGCACCACTTATTTCGCGATCAAGGTGGGCGTTCAGGGGTCGCCGCCGTTCTTCCTGATCGGCACGCGATTCCTCGTCGCCGGCGCGGTGCTGGTCCTTTGGCAATTGCTTTACCGGCGCAGGGCACCCACGGTCAAGCAATGGCGAAATGCCGCGTTGCTGGGATTTCTGCTGTTGGTGGTGGGCAATGGCGGGGTTGCCGTGGCCGAGCGCTGGGTGAGCTCCGGCGCCACGGTGGCGCTGATCAGCGTGATGCCGATCGCAACCGCGTTGTGGTCCGGCGCGTTCGGCCACTGGCCGCGGCGCCTCGAATGGTTGGCCATCGCGATCGGAGCCGTCGGCGCCGTAGTGATGCTGATGGGGCGTGATCTGCAGGGCAGCCTCACGGGCACGCTCATCATTCTCTGCGGAACCACGTGCTGGTCGCTCGGCACGGTGCTCTCGCGCCGCCTCGATCTTCCGCACGGCCCGCTGGGTTTTGGGGCGGAGATGCTCTCGGCGGGAGTGATGGCGCTCCTCGTCAGCGCGCTGCTCGGCGAGCACTGGGCGCTGCCGCACGCCCCCCAAATCTGGTGGGCCTGGGCCTATCTCGTCGTGTTCGGTTCGCTGATCGCGTTCTCGGCCTACCGTTACGTCGTCGAGCGCGTGTCCCCGACCCTCGCCGCGACCTACGCGTATGTCAATCCGCCTGTCGCGCTCATCGTCGGCTGGTGGCTGGGGCATGAGTCGTTCTCCGCGAACGTGCTGCTCGGTTTGCCGATCGTGCTGATGGCCGTGGCGTTGCTTGCGTGGATACAGACGCGCGCTTCCGCATCGAGGCAGCGCGCAGCATCCGCGGTGCCCGCGCGTGCCCCCGCGAATGCCCTCAGATGATGCGCGGCAGAAGCTTCCCCGTACCGGATACATACGCGCCATACCCGGGGAGCGTTCGGATCAGCAATGCTTCTTCGTAGCGAATTCGACGCACGAAACCCATGGTCAAGGCGACGGCGGCCAGCACCGCGGTGATCCAGGATCGAAGCATCAGGCAGCTCGCGACAAAGGTGATCAGTGCACCCGTGTAGCTCGGATGCCGTATGACCCGATAGGGTCCGTGCGTTACCAGCGGTTGTCCCGCCTGCACCGCCACATTCCACGTAAACCAGACCCCGAGCGAAACGACCGCCCAGGTGCGCAGCGCCAGGCCGCCGATCATGGCGCCGAATGCCGCCCAGGCAGTCAGATCGAGAGGCAGCCCCAAACGTCTTCGCCACACGAGCTCGGCGATCGCGGCCACCTGCGTCAGATACACGGTCCATAGGATCTGCGCAGCGGTCCCGTGATCCTCGGGCGTGCGCGAACCGTCGAAGGGTGCATAGGCCGGTTGAAGCATGTTGGCCAGCACGCTGACTCCCGCGACCATCCAAATCTGCGGCAGACGAAGCGCCGGTGGCCAGACGGCGGCCAGGGTGAGAAGCACCGGAATCCAGATCGCAACGGC
Organism: uncultured Gammaproteobacteria bacterium; assembly: GCA_963736185.1. Classification (GTDB taxonomy): domain Bacteria; phylum Pseudomonadota; class Gammaproteobacteria; order Steroidobacterales; family Steroidobacteraceae; genus Bog-1198. The sequence goes on from CAVTNZ010000004.1 coordinate 28,658, forward strand.
CTGGAGCCCTTTGCCCGTGGTACTTCTGATCATGGGCGCACCTCACCGATGAGATCCAACAGGTGGCGGTACCAATCGCTCTGGAACAACCGCCCGGGATCCATCCGATCCTTCTCGGCAAGCCATTCGCGAATTTGCGGATGACAGGCGAGCAGCTGGTCGGGGCGGGCGAATCGATGGTAGGTGAGGTAATAGCTCCCCCGATGGGCGACCGCATGGTCGATCAGCCGGATGAAGGCGGTCCGGGCGTCCTCGATTGCCGCAGCCTGGTGATCGACGTGCAGGTTGAAAATCACGCAGGCGTAGGCCTCGCGTGCCCAGGGAAGTGCGCTCTCGGTATCCGGCTCGATCAGACGAATCGTCCCGTAGATGAGGTCGGCCGGGTGGCGGAGCAGGTCGCGTCGAACGTCATCCATGAAAGCCGGTAGACGATCGCGGGGTACATACAGCTCGGTGATCATCTCCCCGCCATGCAGTTCGCATCCCAAGCGCTCATCGAGTGCCGCGTGATAGCTTTCGAGGTAGATGTTGAGCTGATGAGTGTCGCTCCAGTAGCGCTGACCGGAAGTACTCAGGTAGAAGCCGGAGAATTGGTCGAAAGCCCGCGACTTGTCCCGATGAGCCATCTCGAGCAGTCGATTCCAATCGCGTTGCGATAAACGCCGTTGCCGCGCCGGGAGGGGTTTCGACTCGCCGGTCGGGAGGTAGCAGGACAGGATTCCGGTGCGCAGGAAATCCCGGCTGAGCGGGTCTATGGCGAACTGGAAGTCCCCGTAGAGGGCGCCCGCGCGAACACGCTCGGCCAGCCTGCCGATCAAATCATCGATCTCCAAGAGTTCCACTTCGCGTACCACCTGCACCCGCGGCGCAAGCCGCAGCGTCGCGGCGGTCACGACACCGTACAGCCCATAGCCTCCAACCACGTGCCGGAACAGCTGCGGCAGCTGCCTGCGGCTGCAGGTCACGATCTCGCCGTCGGCGGTCACCACCTCGAGGGACTCGAGGTCACCGATGAAAGGCGGTGAGGTGAGACCACGACCGTGGATATTGGCGGCCACCGCGCCGCCGATCGTCAGTCGATCCGCACCCGTCTGCTTCTGGCGAATTCCCCAGCGCGACTGAATGCCCCCCGGACGAGTCAGATATGCGCGGATCACGTCCGGCCATTGGATGCCCGCCTCGACCTCGAGCAGCCCCCGCTCATCGTCGTAGCTGCGGATTCGATTGAGACGGCGCGTGTCCAACAGCGCGCCCGCGCTCAAAAACTGCTGCCCACCCATGGCATGCCGCCCGCCGGCCACGGCGAGCGGGCGCGCCTCGGAGCGGCACCGTCGCACGGTCCGCACCACGTCATCGACGCTCCGCGGCTCGAATATGCGCGACACCGACGTGCTGTTCATTCCTGAATGAATGTCATTGACCCAGCTGGGCCTCATGACGCGTTCCGAACGTGATCGATGAGTGTTTTGCATGGGCTGGATAGTCCGCCGCAGAGTAGCCGATATCAATACCAGGCTAAGAAGTAGCGTAAAATGATACCCAGGGTAGATGGAGCCGAAACATGCCGAGTCCGAAGCAAGGTCCTATGCCGGCGCGAATCATCTCGAGCCTCAAGCGCGTGATGAAATCGCGGCAGATAACCTATCGCGAGCTCGCGCGGCGTATTCAGCTGAGCGAGGCCTCCGTCAAACGCATCTTTTCCCGCGCGACGCTGACCCTGGGCCGCCTGGACGAAATCTGCCGGGCGCTCGACACCAATCTCGGCGAGCTGGTGCGGATATCGAGCGAGCAAACCACCGACGCGCCGGAAATGCTGACGTTGGATCAGGAGAAAGCGCTGGCCGCGGACCGGAATCTGCTGGCGTGCTTCTATCTGCTTGCGAACGGCCGCAGCGGTCGTGACGTCGGTGTGGAACTCGGAGTCGACGAGCGCGCGGTGCGGCGGTGGATGGTCCGGCTCGATGCGCTGCGTCTGATCGAGATGCGCTCCAAACTGCGGGCTCGGACGCGCGCGGCCTCCGTGATCGCCTGGCGCCGGGATGGGCCGCTCAGGCTCCTCTACGAAAAGCAGGTGCGGCAGGAATTCCTGCAGGCACCGTTTTCCCTCGCGGGCGAAGCCCTGCACTTTCTATCCGCCGAGCTATCTGAAGCGTCGAGCAAAGTCCTGCTCCGGAAAATGGAGCGCTTGGCGGGGGAGTTTCGCGATCTGGCGGAGCTCGATCGCACGGTGCCGGCGAAGGAGAAGCGCAGCATGGCCGTGCTATTGGCCGTGCGTCCATGGGTCTTTTCACTGTTTGCGAGTCTGCGGGCGCCGCCTTAGCGAAGATTAAGGCGCTGACGGCGGGCTCCGCAACCCGTATCCTGTGCACCAGGAGTACCTGTTGACTTCAACCGCACCCGCCACCCTCGGCATCCTGCTCGTGACCTGCCTGGTCAGCTTGATCGGGCTCTATGGACGCCCGACGCTCATCGAAAAGAGCCTGTTCCGTCCCTACGAACTGGTCCGGAACAACCGCTATTACACCCTGGTGAGCAGCGGCCTGGTGCATGGAAGCTTCGTGCATCTGCTGTTCAACATGCTGACGTTCTACTTCTTCGGTCCGCCATTGGAGCGGGTCGTGGGCAGCGCCCGGTTCCTCGGTCTGTACCTGGTCGGACTGATCCTGAGCGAAGCTCGCACCTACCTGCAGCATCGCAACGACCCTCGCTACGCTTCCCTGGGCGCCTCCGGAGCGGTGTCGGCCGTGCTGTTCGCCTCGATCGTGATCTTTCCCAACCAGTCCATCTTCATCCTGCCCTTTCCCGTGCCGATTCCGGCGCCGGTGTTCGCGATCGGTTACCTCGGTTACAGCTGGTATTTGTCACGGCGTGCGCGGGATTCGGTCAATCATACCGCTCACATCGATGGAGCCGTCACCGGCCTCTTGTTCGTGGCCGTTCTTTACCCCCAGGCGTACGGGCGTTTGCTGGCGATGTATCACGGATGACGACGCGCGATCAGGTCTGAAGCGCTTTCATGGGTCACCTCCGTCAGTTGATTTGCTGTTCGAGCGTACTCTCCGCCCTCGAAAGGCGATTCCAGCAGGCTGCGCACGGCGCTGTGAGCGCCATCGTGTGCCGTACTGCACGGCGCCGCCGGTGCTCTCGAGATGCCTTACCAAGAGTGCCTCGGTGACATTTTGAGGCACCATCGCGATGAAGGAGTAGGGTGTCCCGGCGGGCTCGAAAGAAAGCTGCGCGAGCGGCCGCTGATGGTCGACCACCGAGATGGACGTGACACGATTAGCGGCATCGATGAAGGGCCCTGCCTTGGAGTGCGTCGATTGCGACGATCCTGGTGGCCATGAAATGTCCCCAGGTGATGATCCTCGTTCGAGCGCGCCGGTCTACCCGTCGCGGCGATCGGCCCCCGACGGTGTCTCGCCGGCCAAATCCTTCACGACGCCGATTACGTGAAAGACATTGAAGGGCTTGCGCAGAAACAGTGCGTATCCCTTGCATCGCTCCGCGACGCCTGCCTCGGGGATCGAGCTCATCATGACGACCGGCGTGTCGCGCAGTGCCGGACGGGACCGCATCTGCGACAACATGGCCGCGCCATCCATGACCGGCATCATGTAATCGAGGAATACGACGTCGGGCGTCTCCGCTTCCATGATGCTCAGTCCATGCCTGCCATTGGAGGCCGTCATCACCCGATGCCCTTCATCCACCAGCACCGCCTCCAGCAATTCTGCGATGCCGTACTCGTCGTCCACGACCAAAACCGTTGCCATGGCTAGTCCACGCGCGGTGATCGAGGCTTGGCGCTGGAGTTCGCCTCGATGGGCGACTCGCCACGCAGGATTGCCTCGGCGCCCTGTGGCGATTGGAGGATGTCGGGCCCTTTGGCCGTGAGCACGAACTCGTGCAGCCGGTGATCGAAGTCGCTGTCGCGCACCTTGAGGATGGAGATGAGCCGGTGCAGGCTCGAACCCCATTCCACGTACCGCAGCAGCACCAGGTTCTCCGCCAGGATGGACAAGTCCCCGAAGGATACGGGCGTCGCCGGCCCGACGATGTTGCCGGCTTCGAGACTGTAAAGGGTGGTGACCCCCAACGCCCGAAGCTCGTTGGTGAGTGCTGGAAGATACTGGCGCAGGCGCTCACCGCTCGCGGCGGCATGCTGAAGTGCGCCCAGACCGTCGAGGAACAGGCGCCGCGTACCGCGCTCGTGAATCGCCTTCAGCAGCCGATCCGCATACGCGTCGAGCGAATCGCTGATCGGCGGCTCCCAGAGAATGTGCACCCTGTCGCCGTCGAGATGCGGGACGAGCGCGCCGCATACCTGCTCTGCCTTGACCCGGATGCGGGTCGGGGTCTCGTAGAAGCCCATCAGCAGCCCCGGCTCGTCCTTGGCGCAGCCGGAGAGGAAATGCAGCCCGAACGTGGTCTTGCCCACGCCCGATGGGCCCGCGAGCATGGTGGGAGAGCCCGCCGGCAGTCCACCGCCCAACATGGCATCCAGCGCACCGCACCCGCTCGACACCCGCGCCACTCCCGCATGGTCGGAGCTGCTCGGCGAGGCCAGCAGGGCCTCGAGCCGCGGGTACACTACGATGCCCGCGTCGGTGATCTTGTAGCTGTGCTTGCCGCGCAAGTACTTGGACCCGCGTATTTTAGTCACCTGCAGCGCACGCTCCATGGCCCATCCCGCCGGTTCGTCGCTGAGCTCCAGGATCCCGTCCACCATGGTGTGCTCCGGCGTCGTGCGGCCGTGGCGGCCGGCGCTCGCCACCAGCAACACGGTGCATTCCGCCGACAGCGCGGTGCCCTGCAACTCGTGAACGAATTCATTGAACGCCTGGTCACTCGTCGCCAGGCGCTGTGCGGCCACCAGCCCGTCGACGACGAGAATCGAGGCCTTCTTGTTGAGGATCTCGCGGCGGATCAGCGCCAACAGCGCGGAGAGGCCCTCCGAGCGCATCACCCGGAAGCCGCTGATATAAGTCAATTGGTCGGGGATTTTCGATTCATCGAAAAATGACATTCGGCCGATGTACTGCAGCATTCGGGCGTGGTATTCCGCCAGCAGCGTGACATACAGCGCCCGGCCGCCCTGCTTGACGCCGTGGAAGCAAATCTGATTTGCGATCGTGGTCTTGCCGGTACCCGGGGAGCCCAGCAGCAGATACATGCCCCCTTTGAAAAAGCCCCCGTTGAGGACCGTATCGAGACCGGCAATGCCGCTTGGCATTCTGCCAAGCGTCTCTGGAATGGTTGTCATCCACGTGCCTCGGCTTCGCTCTTGGGGAGACTCACGATGAACAGGGCTCCCCCGCCGGGAGCGTCGGCGATGGTGATGGAACCTTGCATCGCCTCGACCAGCTGGCCCACGACCCACAAGCCGACGCCAAAGCCGCTCCGATATTCGTCGTGGCCTACGGCCCGCTCGAAGCGTTCGAACACCCGGGCGCGCTGTTCGGCGGGAATGCCCCTGCCGTGATCGCGCACGTGTATCTGGATGTCGCGGTCGGACTCGGAAAGAGTCAGCTCGACGGAGGAGTTGCCGCCGTACTTGATCGCATTCGACAGCAGATTGTCGATCACCTGCTCGACGGCGAGACGGTCCCAGAGGCCCGGCAGAGCCGGCGGCGCCCGCACATTCAGGGTGACGCCCGAATGTTGCGCGACGGCGGCGAACTCGTCGGCGATGTGTCTCAACAACATCGCGAGGTCGCAGGGGACGGGCTCGAGCCGGAAGCTTCCGCTGTTGATGCGCGATACATCGAGCAGAACCACGGCACGCTTCATGTATTGCTGCACGGTGCGCTGAATCCGCTCGATCCGCTGGTGGGCCGTCTCGAGCGAGCATTTGCCCGCTTTCAGCGCCGAGAGAAGCAGATCGAGCTGTCCCAGAATCGGCATCATGGGATTCCGCAGCTCGTGGGCAGCCACGGCAATGAAGGTGTCGCGCGCCGCCACCGCTTCGGTCAGCTGCGCGAGACGGCGGATCCGGTCCTCCTCGGTGTCCATCCGGGCTGGCGGGACATCGGGTCGTGGCGCGGTGTTCACACGAGGGCCGCCTGATCGCGCTGCCCCCGAGCCGCCTCACCCCGCTCCGGTGTCACCTGGAGCGGACCTCGGCACGTCATCCGTCTCAGCCACCGGATGACGTTCGCTTCCTCGCGAGCCGTTGGATTTCATCGCGACGCCCGCCGCCGAACCGGAGCCGCGCCTTGCCGTGGATGCTGGACTTCCGGATGCCGTCGGACCGGCGCTGTTCGATGCGTTCGGCGTCTGCGCCTTCTCGCCCTCGCGCTCGCCCTCGGCGCCGTTGCGACTAGCTTCCTGCGTTCCGTCCGCAGTGCGCAGCTGGCGTTCCGCCTCCAACCAATCCTCCTCGTGCGACCCGTGAGATCGGCCGCGCGCGACCCACAGCTGGTAGGCGCGCTCTTCAATCAATTCTCTCGAAGCCATGGTGCATCACTCCCTCTGGGCCATACCGAAACCATAAGGCGGCGCGTCGAATGCGCCAATTCCCACACCTCGGCGGGCGCTATAGGAGAACGCCTATAGCCCCTGCCGAAATACCCCGGCGGGGCCAAATCCGCGATAATGCGCGGCAACACTTGAGCGGGAGTTGCGGCATGACACAACGGGTGGCGTTGGTGACGGGCGGCGGTCGCGGAATCGGCCGCGAGGCGGCGTTGCTGCTGTCGGCGGCGGGGCTGCGAGTGATGGTCGTGGCGCGCACCGCGGGCGAGCTCGCCTCGGTCGGCCTCGAGTACGTCGCGGCCGATCTCGGCACACCCGAGGGATGCGCCCTGGCGGTCGGCGAGACCGAGCGGCGACTTGGACCCATCGATGTGCTGGTGGTAAATCACGGAATCGGTTCCGCCCACGAGAAGCTCGTGTGGGAACAGGATCCCGCCGTCTGGCGGGAGACCATGCGCATCAATCTCGATGGTCCCTTCGAGCTCGCGCGATTGACGGTCGGTGGGATGTGCAAGCGCGGTTTCGGTCGGCTGGTATTCACCAGCTCGACCGCCGGCGAGAAGGCGGAGCGCTGCGGCAGCGCCTATTCCGCCTCCAAGCATGGATTGATCGGGCTTGCGCGCGCGGTTGCCCAGGACGCCGGGCCGTTCGGGGTGACCTCCAATGCCGTGCTGCCCGGCTGGGTCCGAACGGAGATGGCCGAACGCTCCGCGAAGACGGAATCCGAACGGCGCGGTGTCAGTGTCGAACAGGTGTGGCGCGAACGCGCCGCTTTGTACCCGCCGAAGCGGGTGCTGGAGCCGCGCGAGGTCGCCCAGGTGATTGCGTTTCTCTGCAGCGACGCCGCGGGCGGCGTGAACGGCGAGGCCGTTACGGTTGCGCTCGGCGGCCTGTGGTAGGGGCTCTTCTGACAACCGAAGCCAATAACCGCCGGTCCCGCCTCTCCTCGCGCTCGCTCTACAGTGCGAACGGGCTTCACCAACTCGAGGAGTAGTTCACATGGCAAGCAAGCAATCTGGCGGATCGCAACAATCGGGCGGATCCAGTCATTCGGAACGCGGCGGCTCGGGCAATTTTGCCAATGATCCGCAGCGAGCCAGCGAAGAGGGCAAGAAGGGCGGCGCGCAGCAGTCCCAGCAAAGCGGGAAGCATTCGCAGTCCGACGCCGACAAGGGCCAGCGGGGGACGGGCGGCAATGGGAACAATACAAATTTACCTGATGGGAGCGTTATTCCCCAGGAAAATCATCAAAATAATAATCGCTTTAGTATAAAATAAAACACATTAGTATTTTTTTCTATATGAGGTGGTGTATTAATTACAAGCATTTTTGTGGTATTAGGTTTGTTTCAACTTGAATGTATTTAAAGGTTTTTTATTATTGGTTACGTTTTAGGATTAGTTTTATTTATATTATTGGAAGAATATTATATTAGATTAATTACATTTATTGAGATACAAAAAACATAAAGCACAAAAAACATAAAGCACAAAAAAGATAAATAAAGCACTGGATTCTTTTTATTATATTGATTTTATTAATATAACTAAAAAGTTATATATCTTCTCATTATATAAATAAATAATGACGGCCATAGGTTAATGGTAGACTTGTCGCCTTCCAAGCGATTTGTGTCGATTCGAATTCGGCTGGCCGTAAACAAACAGTAGATCAGCCTTTATACCTCAATGACCAATGTTATAAGTAATATGAGTTAGAAAGTTATACTTGAAGTTCAATTAACATGGGCTATAGATTTATATATACTTATATAATTATTTAAAAGATAAAACATAAAAATTAAAGCCGTATTTACACTGCTCTATTTAAATATGGTTACAAGAATTACTTATAAATATTTAAGTTATATTAAATAAACATTTAATAAGGAAAAGTTACTATTGGTAGAGTCTCACCACTGCCGGGGTCTCCGACCCCGGCTCCAATGCTCCCTGTAGCCGGGATCGCTGATCCCGGCCGCTCCACGACGCCCGGCTGGGCGTCTCACCACTGCCGGTCTGGCGACCCCGGCTACAACGCCCCCTACAGCCGGGATCGCTGATCCCGGCCCCTCCACCATGCCCGGTGGGCGTCTCACCACTGCCGGGGTCGGCGACCCCGGCTACAACGCTCCCCTGTAGCCGGGATCGCTGATCCCGCGCCTCCACGACGCCCGGCTTGGCGTCTCACCACTGCCGGGGTCGGCGACCCCGGCTACAGTGGCGGAGATTTACCCAAGTTCGCGCGAATTGTCCGGGCGGGTTAGAAACCCCTACGACCCGACCGCGAAGTTTTGAAAAGGCCACCCATGCGCATCCTCATCACCAACGACGACGGGATCACGCGCCCGGCCTCGACTGCTGGAAAGGGTCGCCAAGTTTTCCGACGATGTCTATGTCGTCGCGCCCGAGACCGACCAGTCCGGCGTCGCGCATTCGCTTCTCGCTTAGCAACCCGCTGCGGCTGCGCGAAATCTCGCCCCGTCATTTCGCGGTGCAGGGCACGCCGACCGATTGCGTCCTCATGGCGGTCGCGGCTGCTCGCCGACAAGCAGCCGGACCTGGTGCTCTCGGGCGTCAATCGCGGGCAGAACGTCGCCGAGGACGTCACCTATTCCGGCACCATCGCCGCGGCGATGGAGGGAACGCTGCTCGGCGTGCAAGTCGATCGCGCTGTCCAGTCCTACGGCGCATCGAGGCGCGCGAGCGCCCGCGCTGGGACGCGCCGAAGCTTCGCGCCGCAGGTGATCCAAAAGATCTTCGAGCACCGGCATTCCCGAGGGCATGCTGCTCAATGTCAATTTCCCTCCTGCGCCGCGGCGAAGTCGAGGGCGTCGCCGTCACTGCGCAGGGCCGGCGCGACGCGCGAACTGATGCGGATCGAGGAGCGCCGCGACGGGCGCGCGATTCCCTATTACTGGCTGATGTTCCAGCGCGCGGGCTTCACGCCCGGCGCCGGGCACCGATCTCGAGGCGCTCGCCGCGCAACAGGGTCTCCGTGACGCCGCTGCGGCTCGACCTGACCGACGAGGCCGAACGCGTCGCTACGCCGAAGCCTTCGCAGCGCGTTGAGGCCGGACCCAGACGCACATGAGCCGATCGGAGCGCAGGAGAGCGCGAAGAGCGCGCGCAGTTCATGCTGCGGATGCGGCGCGCGGGCTCGGCGACCTCAGGCTGTTGCGCGCGCTGGAGCGCACGCCGCGCGCGTTGTTCATGCCGCAGCGCTATGCCGATATCGCGCGCGCGCGACATCGCGCTGCCGATCGGCTGCGGCCAGACCGCTCCGCCGCCCTCGATGGTCGCGGCGATGATCGAGGCGCTGACAGCACTCGACGTCGCGGCGCGTCTGGAGATCGGCGCCGGCTCCGGCTACGCCGCCGCGCTGCTCGCGCAGATGGCGCCGAGGTCACGTCGCTGGAGCGCTGTCAGAACGTCTGGCGGTCGAAGCCGCCGCGCGACTCTCCGCATTCGGCCTGCCAAAAATCCGCGTCCACTTCGCCGACGGCCTGGCGCTCGACACCGCGCAGGCCTTTGACCGGGTGATCGTTCATGCGCTGATCGAGCCGCCGGCGCGAGCGCCTCACCCGTTTCATTGCGCCGGGGGGATCCTGGTCGCCGCGATCGCCGGCGAAGGCCCACGGCGAGCAGCGCATACTACGCATCGCGCGCGACGAAAGCGGCGCCTTGCAGGCGCGCGTCGCTGGCGCTGTGCGCACCTTCACGCCGCTCGCGGCGGGCATTGCCCTGGGCGCTTTGACGGCCCCTGTCATTGCCGCGACGCCGAGACGACGGCCCGCAGGCATTGCCGCCGTCCCGCGAGACCAGCGCGTCGGCCAGCTTACGCGGGGAACCTTGCCTGAGACGGTTTATGCACAATTTTTTGAACTTAATTCGCAGACGAATTATTCATCTTAAACCCGACGTTAACTCGGCGCGTTCAGATTGCACACGTGTTCAAGTCGCGTTGGGGTGTTTAAGCCGATGTCTAAGAGCGCTGCGGTGTTCGTCCGGCGGAACGTTGTTCGTTTCGCGTTGACCGGTCTGGTCGGAATTTGGCTCTCTGGATGCTCGTCGGATATGACGCGGTTCAACGAGCCGGGGAGCAATCCCTTCGCCAGCAATCCCTTCTCAAATCCCTTCTCGACTGCGTCCAACGATGCGGCGGCGCCGACGCCGAAGGTGGCCTCGCAGCCGCTTGCCGCCAATCCCGGTTATGTCGCGCCGGCGCATCCGAGCCCGGTCGCTGGGTTTCTGCGTTGCCGACGCCCGAACCCGCCAGCACGGGTCAGATCCGTCCGCCCGTGTATGCCCCGTCGAGCGCGCCGGCGGGCGGCGGCCCCGCGGGTTGGTCCGCGGTCGGCGGTTCGCCGATCGTCGTGTCTGTGAACGAACTCCGCCGATACTCTGTCGCGCCGTTACGGCGTGCCGACCGCCGCGCTGCTCAGCGCCAACGGCCTGAATTCACCGTCGGGAATTCATGGCGGCATGCATATTATCGTGCCCGTGTATAACGCCGCGGGTAAGAGCGCGTCTTCGGCGGCGGCCACGGCTTCGACCGTCGCCAAGACCTCGCCCAAACATGGCCTCGATGTCGCGGACGCCGCCGACGCCAAGGCGAAGACGTCTTCCGATAAGGCCAAGCCGGCAAAAGTGGAGCGCGACGCGGCCGATAAGTCCGACGCGGTGAAGGCCAAGGCCAAGAAGGCGGAAAAGTCTGAGAAGGACGCCGACGCCGCCGATCCCGTCAAGGCGAAAGCCAAGAAGGACGAACCGAAGAAAGCCGAGACGAAGTCGACGGCGGACGCCAAGGCCGACAAGCCGAAGGCAGGCGCCGCCGACAAGCCGGACGCCAAGGTCGAGGCCAAGCTCGACTTCAAGGTCGAGGCCAAGCCCGCCAAGCCGGCGACAGTCGATACGACGCCGACCGGCCATACGGGTTCGGCCGCTTCATCGACGGCCCAGCCCGAGACATCGGCCCAGGCCGACGCGGCGGGCACTTCGCCAGAATTCCGCTGGCCCGCTCGCGGCCGCATCATTCAGGGCTTCAAGGCTGGCGATAACGACGGCATCAACATATTCGGTTCCGGAGGGCACTTCGGTGCTGGGGCGGCGGAAAACGGCGTCGTCGCCTATGCCGGGAAGCGGGCTCCAAGGGTTACGGCAATCTGGTCTTGATCCGCCATCCCAATGGTTTCGTCAGCGCCTACGCCAATAATGGCGAACTCGACGTCAAACTCGGCGAATTGGTCAAGCGCGGCCAGGTCATCGCGAAATCCGGCCAAGAGCGGCAACGTCAGCTGCGCCGCAGCTGCACTTCGAACTTCCGCAAGGGCACGACCCCGGTCGATCCCACAGCTCACACCTTGCTGGGCTCTGAGAGCTCCGGCGAGTTTTCCCGGATTGTTCAGGCTAGCGTCTGGATCGGCCGTCCAACGCCGATCATCCCACGAGACATGAGCTGATCGGGCGCGACGCAAAACGGGGAGGGTCCTAGGAAAGGCCCCCCTCGTTTTTTTGCCTTGTCGCCGACATGCGAATATGGGCTCCTCGCGCAATGACGAAAGCCCCGCGCCCTCTCGACCGACTTGCCGTAGTGCTGATGGCGATCCTCAGCTTCAGTTGGGGCTGCAACCAGATCGCCGCGAAAATCGCCTTTGCCGATTTCGCGCCAGTCACGCAATCGGCGCTGCGTTCGGGGATCGGCTCGCTGAATTCCGCGAGGCTATGCCTGGCGCGCGAAACCCGAAGTCTTTCGCCGCGACGGGACGCTGCTTGCCGGGCTAGTTGTCGGCCTCTTGTTCGCCGCCGAATTCATCGCGCTTTTCGTCGCGGTGCAGATCACGACGGCGGCCAGCGCGATCGTCTTTCTGTTCACGGCGCCGTTTTTCGTGGCGCTCGGCGCCCTGGTTTCCTGCCGGCGGAACGGCCCCGGCCGAGACAATGGCTGGGTATGGCGCTGGCGTTTTGCGGCGTAGCGGCGGGTCTCTACCGCTCGGTCGAGGGCGCGAGGTTGGCGGGCGACTTGCTCCGCGCTGTTCGCCGGCGGCCTCGGGCGCGACGACCGTCGTCGTCAAGACGACCCGACTGCGCGCGGTCGACCAGACCAAGGTGTTGCTCTACCAGACCGTTGTCTCGGCGCTGATCACGCCCTTTGTCGCCTACGGCGTCGGCGAACATTGGCCGAGCCATCTCTCCCTCGCGCCGGTTCTGAGCATCGCCTACCAGTCGATCTGGGTCGTCGGGATCACCTACCTGCTCTGGTTCTGGCTGCTCAGGGTCTACCGCGCAGCGGAGCTTTCGGCCTTCACCTTCGCCTCGCCGGTTGTCGGCGTCTTTTTGGGCTGGCTCGTGTTGGGCGAGCGGCTGACGCCTTCGTTCATAGCGGCTTTAGTCCTAGTCGCCATCGGCATCGTGTTGGTGAATTGGCCCGCGAACGCCGCTATGTGTATCGAGCCGTCGCCCAAGCCGCCCCGCGAGATCCTGCGTGAACTGCCAGGCTGTTCTTCCTTTGAGCGCGTCGGGCGTCGTCGCCCATTCCAGCGCATCGCGCTCGATCTCCTCCCGCGGCGCCTAACGAAGCCCGAAATGCTCGGCGTAGCCGAAAACCATCGAGAGATATTCGTCCTGGCTGCAACGGTGGAAGCCGAGCCAAAGCCCGAAGCGGTCGGACAGCGAGACCTTCTCTTCCACCGTCTCGCCCGGGTTGATCGCGGTCGAGCGTTCGTTTTCCATCATGTCGCGCGACATCAGATGGCGGCGGTTCGAGGTGGCGTAGAACAGCACATTGGCCGGCCGGCCCTCGATGCCGCCTTCCAGCAGCGCCTTGAGCGATTTGTAGGAGGTATCGGCGCCGTCGAACGAGAGGTCGTCGCAGAACACGATGAAGCGATGCTCGCGCCGCGCAGCAGCCCATCAGGGCGGGCAGGCTCTCGATGTCCTCGCGGTGGATCTCGATCAGTTTCAGCGGCGTATCTGATGCAGCCGAGCGTTGACGCCGGCATGCGCCGCCTTCACCAGCGAGGATTTGCCCATGCCGCGCGCGCCCCAGAGCAGCGCGTTGTTGGCGGGCAGCCCGTTGGCGAAGCGCTCGGTATTTTCGATAGCGATCGCGCACCCGGTCGACGCCGCGCAGCAGCGATATGGCGACGCGGTTGACCCGCCACCGGCTGCAAGGCGCCTCGATCGGCGTGCCAGACGAAGGCGTCGGCCGCGGCGAAATCGGCCCGCGGGCGGCGGGCGGGGCCAGCCGTTCCAAGCGCCGCGGCGATGCGCTCGAGCAGGGTCATGGAGATTTCGGGCAGGGGCGGTGCGGAGGACATCTCTCGACTTTCGCTGGGACGAGCGCGCATTTGCCATATTCCCGCGCCGTTCGCCAGCGCGCGCCCGCCCCTGGGAAAATCGCAATGGCGATGCTATATTCGTCCCAGTTTCCGGGCCTTGAACCCGGCATGACAGAGGCAAGAGCAAGCTTCGCGACTGGCGCAAAGGAAGTGATGAGCTTAACCGAGCGGCGGCGCTGGGTCAAGGAAATCATCGCCGGAAAAGCCAGCCGTGGGCCTGCGGGTCGGCGTCCGCAACGGCGGCTGCGCCGGCATGTCCTACACGATGGAGCTCGCCGACAAGGTCGAGCCGCTCGACGAGGTGATCGAGGACAAGGGCGTAAGGTGCTGATCGATCCGAAGGCGGTGCTGTTCTTGCTCGGCTCCGAGATGGACTTCAAGGTCGACACTGGCTCGACGTCGGCTTCCGCAACCCCAACGAAACCTCGGCTTGCGGCTGCGGCGAGAGCGTCGCGATCACGCCCGCGACCCGGCGGCGCTCGAGCGCATGTCGAGCCGATGGACTCGACGGGACTGACGAGCTGTTCGAACCTTCGGCGCCATCTCGGTGCGGCGCATGTTCGGCGGACACGGGGTTTATTCCGATGGGCTGTCTTCGCGATCGAGTCCGGCGGCGAGGTCTATATCAAGTCCGACGACCTCAACGAGGCGGCTTTTTCCGAGGCGGGCTCTCAGCCGTTCGTCTATTCGGTCAAGACCAAAGGCGAGGCGACAACGAGCAAGCCGGTCAAGGTCGGGTTCTGGCGACTTGTCGCCAGCGCCTACGACGACCCCGAGGAATTGAAACGCTGGGCGGAGCTCTGCGATCGGCGGCCAGACGGGCCGCCGCGGC
>CAVTNZ010000005.1:0-71651 GCA_963736185.1 uncultured Gammaproteobacteria bacterium
TTTTCTTCCGCGTATACCTGACAGACGTATTGCTACCGTCACAGGACGTACGGTAAAAGTGGCTCCGACACCCCACAGCGTCTCCGCTTTCTTCTCTTGCTTCGTAACATAGCCGGGCTCGTTCTTAGGATAGCCTGCCATCAGCCCCGCGTATGTCCTCTCGAAGTGAAATTCATCGACCCAAACGCGTCGCCCCAACGTCAGCATGAAAGTATATTCCTGCTCCATTAACAATGCTCAGTTGGACTTGGTCATATTGGATCGTGCAGACCTGTGTGGGGGTGCCGTCTTGCAACTCATTGTCACGACCACGTTTAGCGGCGCTGACTTCTCGATTCAACACGATGGAGTCTGCCGAATGAATCCGGAGCTTGCGCGACGGGTGGCTCAAGCTGCAATCCTTGCAGACTGCTCCTGGGAGCGTCACCGTAATTTAAGTCATGCATGGTCGATCTCCCATTACAGCGGACGGTGACACGCAAACTGATACATTGTTGCGTGGAGAAAATCTCCTGGTGGCGGCCGCGGTGGCTCTGACTGCGCGTGGCCGTTCCATAACAAGATGCGTTGGGTCTTTTGCTCGCAGTCGATTTGGATCAACTCGGAAACATGATCAATCTCACCGGTCTCCACATAGGCGCCGTTAATCCCCCTCACAACTTTTGTCTCGTAACGCATCCACACCAGGTCAGGCGTCGCCCCGTGGCGCGCCTCTGCGTTTGAGATGTTGGCGTTGTCGCCCAAGTAGATCCAGCTATCATCAGCATGCCCCTGCGAAGGCCGCGCGAGGTTATCGCTTGGAATTGGCTGCGCCTGATTCGTGCGCCCCTGTTTGTTTCGCTGTGTTCGGGAGGGAATGACCCCATCAGCTGGAACTTGGTTTATCAACAGTACACCCCGCTGATTGTCTATAGCCCAAGATGGTAGTCGGGACAGAAAGCTTTGTCCCAAGAGCAAGGAGCCGGCTTCGGGAGTCTCCGAAGCGACTACATCCGTAATTTCGACGCTCCCGACCTTCACCGATCGCAGGCGAATCCTCCGGGAGCGTACAGCCTTACCATCAGCCAAACGATATTCGCCGGTACCAATGTAGTCGGTCTTAGTAATAGTTCCCGTTCGCGCAAGCGTTGACAATACGTCCGACGGAATGACCACGTCCGAGGCCCCGCTATCAATCGTAAAGTCCAAGGTCATACTGCCATTGACGACGACCGGGACAACAAACGTCCCGTGGTCTGCCTTCACTGGCACGGTTTCCGCCAAGACCGAGCTGCGACCCGCCACGGCGAGCAGTGGTAACACTAAGGTCCACAGGAAGTGATTTTTTTTCATTGCAAGTAGCCTTACTCGTTGCGCTGACGAAGATATGCGCATAGTTAACTATTAGCCAAATTGCCGCCCCTGGCTGCATGCTCCGTCACATCCGCCGACCACTCGGCCGTGATGCTCTTCACGACCGTTGTCACCTCGCCGCTCTGTCCTCCGTGAATTGCTAAGAGCCTGGAAGCGATGACGCGTCAGTTAGACCCGAGCATGAAATTTGAACGTATGAGCATTGAATTTCGACTGATCGGTTGCCTTCGCGAGACGGGGCTGCGGAGGCTCTGCATGGGCTGCTAGCGATTTCGATGGCTGACGAGCTGCCCAAGCTTAATTTGGTAGCCGATATCGAGACCATTCAGTCGCAGCTCGCAAAGCGTCAACCAAATCCAAGCATCCTCAAGGCGTCGTGGGAAACCGTGAAAACGGCAGCCACCATCGACGGATGCTTGCGCTTCGTTCATCGTGCGACGGAGTTGATCACGCCCTTTTTGACGGTTCTTGCGCCTTACAGCGGAACTTGACCGGCGAACTCAAGTCGGCCTCTCGTCGGTGTCGTCCCAATAGCCGATCGTCGACGGCAGTTGGTCCATCAACATGTGAAGACCGTCGAGTCCTGCGATTTTCCAATAGCCGCGAGCTTGTTGATGGATATTGAAGGCGTGGAACAATCGCTTACCTGACATCCGTGGAAAAGTATTTGCCGCTGCTTGCCAGGCCGCATCGTCAATGTCGTCGAAGTAATGGTTGCCTCGCGTCTTGTCGTCAAATTCTATGATCATGGCCCCGACGACGGCGATCGCCGCAACCACATGGACTAAATCCAAGGTGTCAAACAAATAGGTCTGCAGGGTGATGTGCGCCGCTAGCCGGTCGGCATGATATTTGACCAACCCGACCCGTCGCTCGAGTAACGATGGTCCGTCAAACAGCGTCCTGGACGGGTGGGAGCAGCGCTTAAACAGACTACGTAGAAGACTGAGCGCCTTAAGTGCATCAGTCACGGATTGGCCGCTGCTATCACTCCAATAATCCGCCAGCGAGTTCAAGACCTCGTCGGTGACCTTCGCGAAGGTCTTGCCCGTCATGCCGACATTACTGTCGTCAAAAATCGCGCGACAGGCAAGGGAAATAGTCTGTACGGATGAGTATTCGGCGCTGGCCGCTTGGACGCGTTTCCAATATGGTTGCGAGCGGTCCGCAAGACACATCTGGGCGCCCCACTGGTCGTATAGGGCGGGCAACACAAATGTTGCACGTCCCGCAACGCCGCGCAGGAATTGGATCGACTTCGTCAACGGATCGAGTTCTATGTGTGAGTCGCGCTTTCGGAACTCAGCAATTCTGGCATTCAAGTTTGCGGAGGTATAATCCGTCGCGTGGATGGTGATCTGCAGCTTTGCAGTATTCGATTCATCCGTCACCTACGATTCTCTTGGAGAATGCACGTGGCGGTCCCTATAGGCAGGCTTGCAGCGTCGTCATATGAGTCTCACCGCTTTCCAAAAGATTACCCGGGGTCAAATAATAGGCCACGTCGTCTTTATGCGGTGATAGGATCGCCGCGCCGATAGCGACCCGTCGCCAATGCCCGGACTATATACCGGAGGCACCTGTCACTAAACGGTTAAATCCTTACGGCTTCTTCGCGACGACCTTGCCGTTTTCCCAGACATAGATTGGCGTGCCGTGCATCCGCGCGGTCTTCCTCGCATCCTTGGCTGCGAGTCGCAGAGCACGCCCCACGCCCGCCGCGAAACTTCCTGGCCTCTTGACTCGGGTCGTCGCTTTCACGGCGCTTGCTCCAGTAGTTGTGGTGCCTCCACCTGAATTCTCGTAGATTGCCCACGAGTCCGCCAGCGGTCGATAGATCATTTCAAAGTTCCTCCAGCCTCGCGCGTATCTCCGCAGGATGTCGGCGCGAGGCACGTCGTGCCCACCCTGGCGGACGCGTGCAGCGACGCGGCGCAACGCGAGCTGCGGAGACTTCAGCTTTAGGTACACGATTTCAACACGATATCCGGCGCGTCGCCAGGACTCGAGCCGCCGGACGTAGGTACGGCCACTCAGAGTGCTCTCGAAGGCGAAATCCGCGCGCGCCTTGGCGAGACGGTCGATCTCCGCCAATACAGTGCGAGCGGCCGCAATGGACGCCAGTTCCGGCTTCAACGGCGAGAGGCCAGCCGCTATGAGGTCAGCATTCACGAAGTGAATGACGCGGGCGTTGCCGGGCAAATAGCGGCGCGCAAACGTCGTCTTGCCGGCACCGTTTGGGCCCGCGATCACGATGCACCGAGGTTGTCGCTTACGCACAGCAATCGCTGTCTGGGAGTTGCTCTTGGATCATGGTGTCACCACGCTGGCGCCAATTTTCAGCGTATCGAGATAATCCGACCACGCCTGCATCATCTTGCGCCGTTCCGGCAAGTACTCGGCATAGTTGTAGGCTGCCCTAACGCCATCACGTTCCGAGTGTGCGAGTTGGCGTTCAATCGCATCCGGATTCCAACCCTGCTCGTTGAGCAACGTCGATGCCGTCGACCGGAACCCATGCACGGTGAGCACGCCTTGCTCGTATCCCATCCGCCGCAGCGCCGCGAGCATGCCGTTATCGGACAACGGCCTCTTCACAGTTCGCGGGCTGGGGAACACGAACCGGCCTTTGCCGGTGACCGGCTCCATGCCGCGCAAGATTGCGACTGCCTGCCGCGAAAGCGGCACGATGTGTTGCGCGCGCATCTTCATTCGCTCGGCGCTGATGCGCCACTCCGACGCGTCGAGATCAAATTCCTTCCACTCTGCGGCGCGCAGCTCGCCCGGCCGCACGAACACCATCGGTGCCAAACGCAGTGCGCTTCGAACCACGTTCGACCCGTCATACGAGTCGATCGCCCGTAATAATCCGGCGAGACTGTTGGGATCGGTGAACGACGCGTGATGTTTCTCCTTCACCGGCGGCAACGCGCCCCGTAGGTCACCCGACGGATCGCGCTCGGCCCGGCCGGTGGCGACCGCATATCGAAATACGCGTCCGCAAACTTGCAGAGCACGATGGGCCGTGCCCAGCTTGCCGCGGGATTCGACGCGACGCATGCAGGCCAACAATTCCGGCGCCTTGATCTGCGCGATCGGCATCGACCCGATCCAGGGAAATACGCATAGCTCGAGGCGGCGAATGACCTTGCTCGAGTAGCCCGGTGCCCAGTTGGTCGAGAACTTCTCGAACCACTCCCGGGCGATGGCCTCGAAAGTGTCGCCGCTCGCGAGCTTTTCGGTCCGACGCTTAGCGCTGGGATCGATGCCTTTCGCCAGATCCCGGCGTGCCTGGTCGCGGCGGTCCCGGGCTTCCTTGAGCGAGACTTCAGGGAACGTGCCGAGACTCAGCATCTGCTCCTTGCCGTGCACCCGGAATCGCAGCCGCCACCAGCGGCTGCCGGCCGGGGTAATCAGCAAATGCAGGCCCCCGCCATCGGCCAATTTGAAGGGTTTTTCGCGCGGTTTGGAGCCGGAAATTACAGCGTTTGTGAGCATTTCTGAGGGTAACTCCTTTTCAGGAGGGAGTGTTACCCGCATAGTTACCCTCAGATGGGACCGGCTGTCAATGGAAGTCGCCAAATCTCAATGGCGCTAAAACACTGGAAATTAAGCGAAATCCACTCGATTGGTGGTAGTCTGTGGACGTCGGTGGATGATGAAATGGTGGCCAGGGAGGGAATTGAACCCCCGACACGCGGATTTTCAGTCCGCTGCTCTACCAACTGAGCTACCTGGCCCCCGGGGAGTCGCGTATTAGACAGGCCCGGCGAGTCACCGTCAACTACCGCTTAACAATCAACGGTTTACGCGCCATCGTCCGAGCTGATCGGACGGAGGACCACCGCAACGTCCCTAAAAGTTTTTCTGGTACTGAAGTAGTACGGTCAGCGGCGGCAGCGTCGCCACCATGGGCATTACCACGCCCTGACTATTGTACTGGGCGTAGCCGTTGTACCCGATATCGCCGAGATTGGGTTTCGCGTTTGTCGCGTTGCGGACATTGAGGGACACCTGAGTGTCCTTGTGCTCGAGCGCAAACTTCAGATTGACCAGCGAATACGACGGCCGGGTCGCGAAGACACCGCCGCCGCTGTTGAGCAGACTCTGGCTGTCTCCCGTGTAGCTGTAATCCGCGGAGAACACGCCATCCAGACCGTTGACGATGGGCTGGGTGTAAACGCCTCCGATCGATGCGGTCCAGGCGGGACGCCGAGAATTCGGCTTCCGGGGGAAACGCCCACGATGCCGAGCGCACCGGGGTCGGTGATGTCCGTTTTCTCGTAGCCGGCCCCGACCGTGATTTGCAGCGCGTGGGTGATGTGTCCCGCGATTTCGATCTCGCCGCCATCGATCGTGGCGGCATCGCCGTTGATGGTGTAATAGGCGCCGCAGGGCAGCGCCACCTGTTGCTGCAGATTTTTCCAGTTGATGCGAAACGCGGCGGCGGAAATCAGCAGGCCGGGATTCGGCACTTGGATTTTCGTACCGACTTCATAGCTCCAGAGCGTGTCGGACTTGAGCTGCGTGAGATCGTTGATCGGCAGGTTCGGGGCGGCACAGAACGGCGCAAAAGTTTGCGCACCGCCCGCTCGAAAGCCCTTGGACGCGCTGGCGTAGACCATGGCGTCGCTCGTGGCCTGATACGACAAGGCGACCTTCGGGCTCACGCCCTTCTGGCGATTGGTGACGGGCACGACGGGTGTCAGGCCGAAGTTCTGAAATCCGTCGGCGCTGTAATCCGCTTCCTGCTTCAGCCAATATTGACGGGCGCCGACCGCGAGGTTGAATTTCTCCGAGAGCTTGTAATAGAGCTCGCCGAAGACCGAGGAGTCCTTCTGCAGAATGGGCAGGCTGTCGGTCCAAAGAAGGTCATTCGGCCAGGGGCCGACGACCGTATTGTTCGCCGTGGCGGCCACCAATCCCTCGGCATAGGTTGGCGGAATGTACTGCTTGCTATGCGTGCGCGCGTAAAACAAACCTGCGGTCCCGCTCAGGCCGTGAACGGGGTCGAAGGACACGCGCATTTCCTCGGTGAGCTGGTCGTGAAAGCGCTCGCCGTCCCACAGAAAGGGTTGCGCCGGCAGCGAGCTCACGCCGTAGTAGCCGTTGAGGATCTGCTGCGTTCCGTACGTCGAGTCCTCGACGTCCCGCGTGTGGCGATAGAAAAAGCTGCTCGATGAAACGAACATCCACCCTTCTCCCGTATATTGCAGATCAAGCGAGGGCAAGGCCCAGACGTCGCTGGCGTGAGGCTGAACGTCGAACGCGCGATTGAGCGTGTAGTCGGGGGTAAAGGACGGCAGGGGAGCAAAGGTTGCCGGGAACCCATGGTCCTCGGTGTTCTGGAACATCACCCGCAAGCGCGCTTCGAACTGATCCGTGACCTTCAACAGCGCAGCCATCGAACCGCCATAGCTCATGACGGCCCCCTGATTGCCGACGCTGGTCCGGGGCACCGTGAGGAAAGGGTCCGTGACCGCTGGGCTCGTGGGCTCGGGGAACGTGCGGGTGAGGTAGCCCGCATCGTGATTGGCGAAAAGCACCACCCTTAGCGCGAGTTTGTCGGGGGACAGCACGACGTTGCCGATGACGCTGCCGCCGCCGTCGGCGCTTCCACCTCCCGAGGTCACGCCGGCCTGCGCCATGTATCCGATGGTGTCGTCGGCGAGGTTCGGCTTCTTGGTGATCAGCCGGACGTTGCCGCCCAACGAGCTCTCGCCGAACAGCGTTCCCTGCGGGCCTTTCAGCACTTCGATATCGGCGATGTCGAGCACCCGGGGCTCGAGCGAGCTCGGCACCGGCGTATCGTCGATATAGAAGCCCGTCGCGCCCGACGTTCCCACGACGTTTTGCCCGGTGATGCCGCGAATGGCCACGGTCCGCGCTTCGCTGATGCCCTCGGGGCCGGACCCATAGGTGAAAGAGATATTGCGAACCTTGGTGGCGTAATCGTTGAACGACTGGATGTTGTAGTTCTCGATCGTCGCCGACGTGAAGACGGTGATGCTTTCCGGCACCTGGGCCAAGGACTCATCACGCTTGCGTGCCGTCACGATGATGTCCTGCAAACTCGACCCCGGGTCCTCCGCTGGAGCCGCCGTGCTTTGCGCGCAAGCCGCCCCCGGATCCAAGGCCGATCCGCACAAGGCGAACACGCCCAGCAAGCGCGCTAGGACACCGGTGTGATGCGGGGCGGGCGCCTCAGGAGGGTCCGAAGGAGCCGCCGCGGAAGCCGGCGGCCGCTCTCCGGGCGCCCCGGCCCCCGAAACGGGTGCTGAATCCTCGGCGATCGTGATGGTGTGCGGATTGACGAAGCGAAAACGCAAGTGCGTATTCGCGAGCAGGCGCCGCAAGGCTTCTTCGGCGCTCAACGCCCCCTTGAGCGGCCCACTGTGCAGCCGCGCGACGACATCCGAGGAGAAGAGAATCTCCAATCCCGATTGCTGGGCGAGATCATTGAGCGCGTCCGCGAGCGGTTCAGCGGGAATATCCAGGGCATAGATTCCCCCGGCCTTGGCGTCTTGCGCTCCCGCCGGGGTCGACAACACGAACATTCCGACCACATAAAGCAACATTGCGCGAACGCCCATCCCATCTCTCCCTTTTTTGGCGCTCCCGAGCAGCGCGTTTCCAGGGAAGTGCGTCGGTGGCCGGAAACCCGGTACTCTAATTTGGAGTACCGGGTTTTTCTCGAGGGGCACACTACATACCACCTATGCTGCCGGATCGATTCAACCTGCATGCCGCGCGATTGGCCCAGAGCGCCTTCAGCCGAGCATTCGGCCGTTCTCAGGCGCTTTTTGACGAGCCGCGTCGGCAACATCAACGACATCGATGACCTCGTCCAAGAGGTGTTCACGCGGCTGCTGCGCGTGCGCGACACGGAACTGGTCCGGGACCCTCTCGCCTACCTTTTCGGAATCGCGGCCAATGTCGCGCGGGAGTTTCTCCAGCGGCGCTACCAGGACAGCGTGGTTTTCGACTCCGAAGTGGCCGACCGGGCCCCGGCAGGTCCCGAACGTCTGACGGAGGGCAGCGTCGCGGAGCGCCTCGAATTGGGAGATCAGCTGAATCGTGCCTTGATCAAGCTGCCGCCCACCCACCGGCTGGTGATCCTGCTGGTCAAACGCGACGGCCTGTCCTACGCGGAGGCGTCTCGTACTACGGGACTATCGGTTCATACCATCGAAAAATACCTGGTGGAAGCACGATCGCTGCTTCGGCTGATCCTCACCGGCAAGGAACGCCGTCCATGACCGACTACGATGCCGATCTCGAGAAACTGGTGGCGCGGCGCGCGTCGCGATGGATCGAGGAGTTGCCGGATGCCACGCCGAATGAACGCTCGGCGTTCGTGGCCTGGCTCAAGGAATCCCCGGGTAACGTGCGCAATTTCTTGCTGCTCTCGATGATCGATCAATCTCTCGAGGCCGTGGATCCGGAGCGATCCCATGATGTCGACGCGTTGCTCGCGACGCTCGATCCCGCGGTGATCGAGTTGCCCCGATTGCCGATGAGGCCAATACCCTCGAAGTCCCGACGTCCCCGGTGGATCGTCGCACTCGCTGCCGCCGCCGCGTGTGCGATCGGCGGCTCGGCGATCGCGTGGTTCATGATGAACCATCGCGACCCCACGTGGCGGGTCTTCGAGACGGCCACTGGCGAGCAGCGCGCGTTCGAGCTCGAGGACGGATCCTTGCTCCATCTCAACACGCACTCGAGGGCGGCCATCCATTTCTCGGCAAACGGCCGCGACGTGCGCCTCTTGGAAGGCGAGGCCTTGTTCCGGGTTCAGCACGATGCGGGCCGGCCGTTCCGCGTCTACACCAGGGATGCCGTGATTCAGGCGATCGGCACACAATTCAATGTGTACGAACGCCCTCAGGGAACCACCGTCGCGGTGATCGAGGGCCGGGTCGATATTGAACCCACCGCTGCGGCGACACCCCGCGCGATTGCCGGCGGCCGGCCCTCTACAGCCGCGGCGGCCCTCCTGGCGTCGCCCGGACGGATCGTGCACTCGAGCGAAGAGGCGCAGATCAGCCACCAAGGCGATGTGAGCGTGCGAGCCGCCCCGGACGTGGCGGACGCCGTCGCCTGGCAGAGACGACGGCTGGTGTTCCGTCAGCAAACCCTCGAATTCATTGCCGCGCAATTCAACCGCTACAGCCGCAAGCAGATTCGCATCGAGGGCCCCGCCGTCGCGAATCGGGTCTACACCGGCGTCTTCGACGCGGATGACGTGGACTCTTTTGCGCAGGCGCTCGCCAGTGACCCGAAGCTCGGCGTCGAGGAGAGCGCGCAGGCGATCGTGATCACGTCCCGATGAGGTCTTCATGAGAATCTTAGAACGCCTGTGGCAATTGGCCGCCCTGTCGGCGGCATTCTGCAGTGGCGCGGTTGCCGCGCCTCGGGATAAGCCGGAGCCGCCGCCCCCGGCACGCCCCGACCTCATTCTGACGAACGGCGTGATTCATACGCTGGATCCGGCCGCACCCACTGCCCGAGCGGTCGTCGTGGCACAAGGCCAGATCGTCTATGTCGGCGAGGACGCCGGCGCCCTGGCGATGCGCACGGCCAAGACGCGCCTGATCGACTTGCAGGGACAAGCGGTGCTTCCCGGGCTTGCGGATGCGCATCTCCATCCCGCACTCGGCGAATTTCTCAATTACCGGCTATGCAATGCGCGCGCCTTCACCCTCGAGGACGGATTCGCGAAGGTTCGACAGTGCGCCTCAAAGGCTCCGCCGGGCGATTGGGTCGTGGCCTATGGATGGTACGACTTGGACAGTCCCGCATTCGATACCGTGACCCGCGCGCAGCTCGACGCCTTGGTCCCGGCCCGCAAGCTCGCGATCATTTCCAAGGACCTGCATACGGTTTGGGCCAATTCGAACACGCTCGCGGAATTCGGCATCGGCCGGGACACGAAATCCCCCGCGGGCGGCGAGATCATGCGAGATCCCGCGACCGGCGAGCCCACCGGGGAACTCATCGATGCGGCCGGCATGGCGGTATGGGACCGGGTGCAACACCACTCCCCCTACTCCCTATCGACCGCCGAGCTTCTCGAGGCGGCGATGGCGCATATGAACAGCCTCGGCATCACCTCCGTATTCGACGCCTTCGCCGACGAGGATGCCGCGACCGCCTATCACGCACTCGATACCCGTGGAAAACTCACGGCGCGGGTCTCGCTGGCCTCCCCGGTCCTGCCGGGCAATTACCGCACGCAAGTGGCGTTCATCGCCGCCCATCGAGCGGCCTGGCAATCGCCTCATGTGCGGCTCGATTACATCAAGGCGTTCGGCGATGGGAATCCTGAGGTGGGCCTCAGCAGCATACTGAACCACGACGGGCCGCCCGAAACCGCCACTCCCGGCTACTACACCGACGCGCAAATGCACGAGCTCGTGACCCTCGCGGAATCGGCCGGCTTGAGCATCTACGTTCATGTCATCGGAGACGGAGCGGCGCGGCAAGTGCTCGACGCCATCGCCGCGGCGCGTCAGGCAGCCCCGGTGACCGAACGTCGCCACACGCTCACGCATTTGTGTTGGGTTGCCGACGCCGACCTGCCGCGATTCAAGGCGATGAACGTCATCGCGAACATCCAGGAAGGCTGGCTCGCGCCGGCCGCTTTCGGGGGTCCTTCGGGGTATGACTACGCTCGAAGCACCGCATCCGGGCCCATCGGACCGTGGCTCGCGGGTCGATTGATGCCGTATCGCGCCCTGCGAGATGCGGGCGCGCGCCTTGCGTCGGGGAGCGATTGGTTCTACACCGAAGAGAACCCGTGGTTTACGATGGAAGCCGGCATGACCTCGAAAGACCCGGGGGGCGCCAACAAACAGGCCATGCTGCCCAACTACACGCTCGACTTCGCCACCTTGATCGCCGCGCGTACCTCAGGCGCCGCGTATCAAATGTATCGGGAAAATGAGACGGGCATGATTCGAGTCGGGAAGAGAGCCGATTTGATCGTGGTGAATCAGGATCCGTTCGCCGTGGCGCCCGAGGAGCTTCACAAAACCCAGGTACTGATGACCTTCTTCGACGGAAAGACAGTCTATGAGCGGCGATCGCCGATCATGACAACTTCGCCCGCAAATCCCGCATCCAAAATACTTTGAGCCGCCCCACTGCTCGCCTGCCCAGCCCCGCGCTCACCACTCCACCGTAACCGGCCGCCCCGTCCCCTCGTCCCCTCTTCCCCCTCTCAGCCTCCGAATCTCCATCCGCAACCGATCCACCTCCATTCCCCACTTCTCCTGATGCGCCTCCTCGCGCAGCTCCGCCCGCTCCGCGCGCGCCAAATTCTCCGCCGCACTCGCCTCCGCCGCCGCCAACCTCCGCTGCAGCTCGACCACCTCCGCCGGCAACGTCGGCCCGTCCGTCGGCATCCCTGCCCGCCCCTGCGCGCTTATCTCCTCCCGCCAAATCCGAAAGACCCGCTCTGTCTTACCTATCGCCCCAAATCGCGCGCGTAGCTCCACGCACAGCCTCCGCCCGCTGACCGTCCCCCTACCCTTCATGAGCTCCCGGCAAGTCGCCCTGATCGCCCCTTCCGTCAGTCGCTGGTTCATCGCGATAGCCTACCGAAGCCGCCGCCCAAAGGAAACAACGTTTCCCTTGACTGTCATAATCCGTAGAACATCGCTTTTTGGGCGGGATTTGGCCGAGCAATTCTCGAATAAACAATCACTTATCTCTGTAATTGTTCCACGGAATGTTCCACGAAACGATTCTTGTCCGCGATTCGGCTCCAAACCGCGATCGTCTTCATTCTCCCGCGCGCTCCACCGCTCCTCGCAGCGCCCGAATCACCTCATCCCGCGCCTTCCCATCCACCACGTCCACCACGATCCGCGCCGCCCCCGAGGCCTTCTGCTGAACCTGCACCCGCACCGCCGCCGTCTTCAACACCTCGCTCACCACCGCCAGCTCCGCTTTCCCCACCCGTACCCCGCCCGCCGCCCCCGTCTGTACCGCACCCGCCTGCCCCGCCTTGCGCACCAGGTCCTCCGTCTCCCGCACCGAATACCCGCGCTCTGCCACCACCCGCCCCACGCGCAGCCGCTCCGCTCCGTCCTCGAGCCCGAGCAGCGCCCGCGCGTGTCCCATCGACAGTGCCTTCGAATCGATCAGCCCCACCACCTCCGCCGGCAAATCCAGGAGCCGGATGAGATTGCTCACCGCCGCGCGCGACCGTCCCACCGCCTCCGCCACCTGTGCATGGCTCCAGGAGAACTCCGCCACCAGCCGCTGTAGCGCCCGCGCCTCCTCCGCCGCCGTCAGCTCCTCGCGCTGAATGTTCTCAATCAACGCCACCGCGGCCGCCTGCGCATCCGACAGCTCCCGCACGATCGCCGGAATATCCGTCAATCCCGCGAGTTTCGCCGCCTGCCAGCGCCGCTCACCCGCGATGATTTCATAGCGAGCCGCGCTCTCCACCCCCGCGGGCAGAGGCCGCACCACGATCGGCTGAATCACCCCGTTTGCCTTGATCGACGCCGCGAGTTCCTCGAGCGGCTGCTGTTCCATCCCCCGCCGCGGCTGAAATGCTCCCGGCCGCATGAGCGACAACGGCAGCGTCCCGCCGCCCCGGCTCGCACTCGGCCGGATCTCCGCCCCCAGGAGCGCGCCCAACCCCCTTCCCAAGCCCCGCGATTCGTTCGCCATAGCGGCTCTTACCCCCAGAGAAAATGCTTGCGCTGCGCATACCACCACCGCCCCCAGATCGCGACCACCGCGCAGGTGAAAATCACGATGACGGTTCCCATCCACGGAGGCGGTCCCTGCACCCCAGGAACCTGCAGAGAAGACAACCCAAACAGCGGCCACACCGCCGACAGCACCAACAACCCGAAGAACGCCCACCAAGCCCACGGTTGGCGGCGCCAAACGCCGATCGCGAGCACCCCCTGGAAGCCCGCGTAAACAAATACCCAGGACCCCCACGACGGCAGCACCAGCCCCGGCACGCCCTGCCCCGCCTTCGGCAACTCCTGACCCGCCAAGCCGCCCACGACCGCCATGACCGCCGTCAGCGCTAGAAACGCCGCCACCGCTTTCAGCACCCCCGGAACCGCGGCCGGATCCACGACCACCGCCCCCCGGGCCGCGCTCGCGCCCGTGGACCCCTCCGGCCCCCGCACCCCCAGCGCCCCCTCGATCACCCTCGACAACCACGCCGCATCATTTCGCGCGAACCATTTGCCGAGCGCCACGAGTCCAATCCCGAACGCCCCCATCAGCAACGGCTGCACCCTGAAAAACCACGCACCCGGCCCCGCCGCATTGAACGCCCCGAAAAGCGCCGGCACCGCCGCGACCGCCATCAACCCGAACCAGAACGTCATGAAGACTTTCACGATCCAAAGCATCGTGAACGCCCCGGTGAGCACCGTCACGCCGCCCCGCTCCTCGAATCGCCCGATGAAAAACGGCTTGAACGAATTGCCCACCATCGGAATCACCCGCTGCAGCCGCACCTTCTCCGCCGACACCTTGCCCACCGCCGTCGTCTCCCCGAACGAGGAGAACACCGACCGCTTCGTCGCCGCCCGCAGCCGCTCCACCGATTCCGCGAGCCCATAGGCACTCCGAAATTCCACCAGCGTCGACCCGTATAGCTGCTGCAGCCATCCTTTACCCATGGTCCATCCTTGTTCGCGCGCCTACACTACCTCACCCTCATCTTTCCGTATATATTCAATAAGTTACGTGAGTTTCGTCACGAAACTGCGGGCGCGCAGCCCCTCACCCCAAATCCTTCAGCAACTTATCGATCGCCGCCATCAACCCCTCTCGGTCCCCCGCCGCGAGCCCCTTCGGAAACGCGAGCGTCACCTTCCCCTTCGCATTCCTTACCGCCGTCATCCGCGACGACGGCCCCAGGTGATACTCCCGCTTCACCGGCTCCACCCGCTTCGACCGATCCAAGCTCCCCGCGAGCAGCTTGAGCGTCGCCGCCGGCGACTGCCCGCCCCCGCCCTTGGCGAGCAGGTTCTGCCCCGCCTTCAACACCACATCCTTTGCCCCCGGCCGCTCCATCAGCACTGCGAGCTGATATGCCGCCTCCACCGGCACCGCACTTTTGTCCGCGAAGAGCTGCGCCAGCGTCGCCTGCTTCATCAATTGCGCTGCCCGCAGCAGCTTCGTGACCTGTCCCTTCGACACCCCGAACGCCTCCGCCATCGCCTCTTGCGTCGCGAACAGTTTCGCCTCCAGTTGCTGCTGAAACGACATCGCCCGCTCCATCGGCGTGATGTCCTGCCGATCGGCGTTCTCGATGTGCATCAGCACCGCCGCCCGCGCATCGTCGATGTCCACCACCCGGATCTTCAGCTTGGTATGCGTGAACTCCGCCGCGAACCGCCGCCGCATCCCGTAGATCAACTCGAAGTCGAAGTCCGGCTCCCCCACCACTTTGCGCGCCAGCGCCGGCTCCAGCTGCCCGTCCTTGACCACCGAATCGATCAAATCCTGGCAGCGCTCCTTCGTATACCAGGCACTGGTGCGGTTGTGATACTTCCAAGGCCGGCACCGCCGCGGGTCCACGGACAGAATGCTCGTCCGTTCCGCCATCGGCACCGTCCGCCCCGTCAGCGCCAGCTCCGCCGCCGGCACCGTCGGCCGCGCCGCCGACCGCTCGTACGGCGACGGCTCCCCCTTCTCCTTGATCTGCTTCGCCATATCCGACAAGTTCATGCCGCCAAACAACTTGCTAGCCATCACGCTATCCCCCTCTCTTGCAGCGCCGCCCGCTTCGACGGCCATTCCCGCATCACCCGCAATTCGATCTCGCCGAATATGCCATCGAGCATCTCCAGCACCTTTCGGTTCGGCTTCGGCTGTTCATACGACCCCAGGTACTGCACCGCCGAATTGATGATCTCCGACGACGAAAAGAACACATGCTGAAAAATTCCATCCCCGAAGCAGGCCTTCATCACCTCGAAGAACTGCTTGTGGCTCGTCAACCGCTGATCGAACAGCGTCGTCAGCACCGAGATCCACCGGTACTCCTTGGTGGGATCGATCAGCCCGATGTAGTTATGCACCATCCGGAAAAACTGCACCGTGCTGGTGAAGTCATACATCCGCGGCGCTGTCGGCACCACCAGCGCATCCGCCGCCAGCAGCACATTGAGCGAGATCAGCCCCAACGCCGGCGGTGAATCCAACAGCACGATGTCGTACGGCTCGCTCACGCTCTGCAGCCCGAACTTGAGCTCCGAAAAGAACTCCACCCGCTTCGCCAAATCGCTCTGCGTCGCCAGGTGCGCTGCAATCGCCATCTCCGCCTCGTACAGCGCCAAACACGACGGAATCAAATCGATGTTCGGCCAATAGGTCTTACGCACCGCGTACATGAGCGACGACTCGGTGCTGTCGAGATACGGCAGCAAGGTGTGCTCCTGGGTGATCTCCGCATCCGGCATGTACCCGAACATCGAGGTCGTCGTCGCCTGACTGTCCGTATCCACCACCAGAACGCGGTATCCCTTGAGCGCCAGGTAATGTGCCAGATTCACGCACGTCGTCGACTTCCCTACCCCACCCTTGAAGTTCTGACACGCGATGATCAGCGCCGGATCGGTCGCCCCATCCCTCCAAGGTAGCGTCCCGAAGTGCTGCCTAAAATCCTGAATCTGCGCCAAGCTGTATCCCACCCGACGGTTGTTCGCAGGATTCCGTTGCAGCGATTCCATCCCGAGTTCCGCCTCCGCCCGTGCAAGCGTGGTACGATCACGCCCCACCATCTCCGCCGCCTCCGAGGGCGAGAACAGGCGATTGAGTTGTTTATGTTGGTGGGGATCTGCGCCACGTTCGTGCATTTTTTGCAGGAAGTTCTCCGAACTGGCGAGGATGTCTTCCAACTTGTCTAACGCTCGGATCACTGGCACACTGCCTCCTGGAAAGGGAACCGCATCCCACGGACATCGCATGGAATTTACCAGAAATGCGCGCAAGCCGGTGAAGTAGGTGAGCTCCCTCCCACCGCGCCAGCCCGCCGATATCGCCGACAGCGTCTCCGCCCCCTCGCGCAATCCCGCCCTCATCGATCGCCGCATCGCCCAGTACGCCGAACAGCAGCTCTCGCGCGAGCAAACCCTGGAGCGCCTGCTCGCCGCCCGCTGGCCGCTCGATCAACTAAGAGCCCGTTTCCCCGAGTTCCCGGAGAGCTCGTTCCAGCACCCATCGCCATCCAAGCCTTCGCCATCGCCCGGTTCAGTTTCGCCCAGTTCAGTTTCGCCCTCCATCGCCAACCCGTCCGTCGATCGCGCAATCAAACAAGCGGTGACCGCGGTGGAGGGCATTTCTTTCCAGTACGTCCCGCTGATCCAGTGCTCCTTCCCCCACGCCGATCCCAAACACGCCACCACCTTCACGCGTCGCAACGGCTGGCTCGAACTGACGTTGGGAACGACGCGCCCGGACGTGGGATTGCCCTACGGCGTCCCCGCACGATTGCTCACGATCTATTGCACCTCCGAAGCCGTGCGCACCCAATCGCCCGAAATCTTTCTCGGCGATTCGGTACACGATTTCCTGCGCCGCCTCGACGTGCCGATCACCCGCGGCGCGCGTGGCAGCCTGAGCGTCTACGCGAACCAGCTGCTGCGCCTGATTCACAGCACCGTGAGCATCGACGAGAACATCCGCGACGGAGCAGGGCGCTCGGGTCTTCACATCCGCCAGGCGCTCTTCGTCGAAGAGGCGCAGCTCTGGTGGGACGAACCGCAGCACGCGAATCGCACGAAAGGGCAGGGCGGTTTCAGCAACGGCTCATCGCTCACGCTCTCGAGCGTGTTGTTTCATTCCATCCTCGAGCGCTCCGCACCGCTCGCCACCCACGCCATCAAGCGATTGCGCAAGAGCCCGATGGACTTGGACGTCTACGCGTGGCTCGTCCACCGCTTATTCCATTTGGGCAAGCCCAGCATGGTCACCTGGTCGCAGCTCTCCAACCAGTTCGGCCACAACTACGAGCTGCCCCGGAAATTTCGTCAGTTTTTCCTGGGCTCCCTCAAGCGCGTCTCCTTGGTCTACCCCGAAGCGAAACTCAAGATCAGCGACGCCGGCATCCTTCTGCTACCGTCCCGCCCCCACGTCGCCCACATCAAGTCGCCCACGCGAATTTGATCCTGCCGAGCGCCACCCCAGGCAACCGCGTGCGACGGCACTCTGCGCACCCCGCCCATGTTTCCGCATCGTCGGCCGCCGGCCCCGTGACAACTCTTCCGCTGCGAACCCGAAAGACCCGCTCATTTGCCCTTAAATTCACGCCAAAACAGCGACTTGCCAAGAGGCGAGGGGAGGGCGTTACATCTCTTCCGTTCCGGATGTACCTCGCTGATTTTATTAATAATTCAAACAGCGCCCGAAGCAGTCGCCGCGACATCTCTTCCCGCAACCCGTTCCATCTCTGCCGCCGATCCGTGCCATCGCTTCCATCCCCGCGTTGCATCTCTTCCCAGCACGCTCGATTTTTCGTTTTAAATCCGGCTGTTAGCGCGGGCTCCTGTATTCCTTCCTGTTTTTACCTATAAATCCTTGGTGGCTGCGCGATCCAAGGGATCAGATCAGCATCCGCGGCCATTTCTAACTGCGCCCGATCCTCTGCCCGTAAGCCCGCGCTCGTGAACCACGATATCTCGATAAACGCACACCGAGCCCGCATCGCCGCCCACGAGCGTCATCCTTAAAATTTTCGTCCCGGCGCCGAACGAACGAAGGGCCGGGGAGGGAGGGGAGGGGAGGGCGTCGAACCGTAACCGCACCGTGACCGAAGCTCCATCCCGGCGTTTTCTCGTCCATTCATCCATCCCACATGGAGGCATCGCATGGAAACCGAAGCCGACGCCGACGCTGAGCGGCAGAGCCCAATCCCCGTGCCCGCCTCGAGCCGGGCCCCGCCGCCGCGCACACCGCACCCGTTCCGCTCGCCGATTCCTCCCGGCTACACGCTGCGATACTTCGCTCCCTTCTGTTACTCCCCGCGCGGCGCATCCCCCAGCGCGCTCCGCTCTCGCGAACTGCGCGACGCCGTGAAGCGCAGCGACTCCTCCACGCTCGCCGCCCTCGCCGAAAGCACCGTTACCCTCGCCAGACTCTTGAGCCCCGACCTGCTCGAGGGCAACCTGGCCGTCATCCCTGTACCGCCGCATCTGCCGCAACTGACCCAAGGCCCCCCGACCCCCGCCCAAATCCTCGCCCGCGAGCTCCACCGCGTCGGCATCGGCACCGCCCTCTGGCCGGTTCTCTACCGGCGCAGCGCCATCGCCAAGTCCGCTTGGTCCCGCCCCTCGTCGCGTCCCGACTTCGTAGAACACTGCCAATCCTTACGCGTCGCCCATCTCCCGCCGCCGGCCGAGCGCCTGCTGCTCGTCGATGACGTCATCACCCGCGGCCGCACACTCCTTGCCGCCGCCGCCGTCCTGCACCGCGCTCACCCGCGCGCCCGCCTCCAAGCCCTGGCATTGCTGCGCACCGAGGGCATGAGCGGCGACATCGACGCCATCGCTGCGCCCGTGGCCGGCGTGATTCGTTACGTCGTGGGAGATGCCTTCCGCTCCCCTTAAGCGCGACCGCAGAGCTTGCTCAGGGACGCGGCTCACCCAAGCTTGTATAGGCAACGACGGATTGTCATCATGCCTGCCATGGAAACTGTCTTCGATGCGGTGGGTGGCATCGACGGCCTGCGCCGACTTGCCAGCGCCTGGCACCATCGGGTGATGGCTGACGATGTGGTTGCCCACGCATTCAGCCACGGGTTTCACCCGCAACATGTCGAGCGACTCGCCGCTTACTGGGCCGAGGCATTCGGCGGCCCGCCGTTGTATTCCGATGCCTATGGTGACGAGACCTTCGTCGTCAAGATGCACAGCGGAAACGGAGCGCACGATGAAATGGATCGCCGTGCGATAGTTTGCTTCGACCAAGCGCTGGGCGACGCTGGGCTGGCCGGCAACAGCGCGCTACGACAAGTCCTGCACGACTACTTCGCCTGGGCGACCAGGACGGCGATGTCTCGCTACCCCCAATCCGCCGATGATGTGCCGAACGGTCTTAGCATCCCCCGGTGGTCGTGGGACGGACTTCAGTCGTAACCGCCTCGGTGACATATCACCTGATAGACTGAGTCTTCCGTCGCGTTTGTGCGATCCCGCATTGCCGCCCCTTCAGCGCCGCCTGAATATCGGGCAACCCGGCGACGCAGAGAATTGCGGGGTGAGGCTCGAAGTCCCGCTTTATTCCGTTCTTCTCCGCGCGCCGGGACCCCTTCCGCGGCGCCTCGACAACAACACGCGGCAGGGCGTGCTGGCTACTACTACAGGCCGCTTGCTCGAGGAGCGGCCTTCCTTTTCAAAACGGCGCATCGAACGCCCCCGACAGTGCAATCACCTGGGGAATTATCCCCGTATCAACCCTTGTACAATCCTTTTGCCCAGCCTCAGCACCGAGACCACCAATATTTACGGGATGCGCGCTATGCCGGCCTACTTGATTGCCCAGGTCAAGATTCACGACCCCGAGACCTACAAGCGGTACACCGAACGCTCGCCCGCCATCATCGCGGAGTTTGGAGGGCGCATCCTCGCCCGTGGGGGTCCGAGCGAGGTCCTCGAGGGCCATGCACCCCCGCGTCGCGTGGTGCTGGTCGAATTCCCCTCCATGGAAGCCGCCCGGGCGTTCTATCATTCTCCGGCGTATCAAGAGGCCAAGAGCATCCGCGCCCCGGCATCGGAGGCCGAGTTCGTCATCGTCGAGGGTGTGGACCCGCCCCCGCGCCCATGAGCCGGCTCTGCGCGCATTGCCCTTCGAGCAGGCCAGCAGGGCAGGGGGGACCGCGCCGCGAAGTTGTAGCCGCTTGTACGAAACTGTAACTGCCGCGGTCGTAGCCGCGTACAAATTGCCCACAGATCCGCTCGCTCCGCGGTCCTATCATCCGTCTCCAGATTGAAGTCGACGGTTTGCCCGCTCCGGGCGGCTCGGCCAGGAGATTCCCGATGTCTCGCATCAACGCATCAAGGTACTTCCGCGCGTGCACCCTCCTCGTGTGTGCGTGGCTGGTGTCGAGCTGCGACGGCTCCCGCAACGGGTCCGCCACCGCCTTCGCCTATGTGGCGAACGCCGATACGCTGTCCACCTACGCCATCGATCCCTCTACCCATGGCATCACGGCGCAGGTCGGCTCGCCGCTCCCGTTCCCGAGCAGCTTTTTCGCTGGGGGCATCCAATTCGTCACCGACCCCTCCGGCCAGTTCCTGTACGTCCTCGACTACGCCGGTATCTACGCCTACGCCATCAATCGAAATACCGGCGTCCTGACCGCCGTCCCCGGCTCGCCCTTTGCGGTGGCCTCCACCCCCAACTCAATCGCGTTTGATGCTTCGGGCGCTCATGCGTACATCGCGGGCTTCAGCGGTGTGATCGTGCCCGTCAGCACCCTCGTATCGGTGTACGCGGTGGATGGGACCGGCGCACTCTCGCCGGTGGCGAACTACACGATGGGTTCCGGGTTGAGTAGCGTGGCCGTCGCCGGCAATTACCTCTATGTCGCGGGCTATTACACGAACTCGATCACCGCGTTCTCGATCGGCCCCGACGGGGAGTTGGACCCGAACGTCCCGGGTTCCCCCTTCGCGACCGACCCAGGTCCGTACGGCCTGGTGACCAATCCCTCCGGTTCGGTGCTCTACACTTCGAACGACGGCGCGTCGACGGCCGCTCTTGCAAGGCCCGGCAGCATTTCCGCCTTCACCATCGACTCCTCCACGGGCGCGCTCACCGCCGTCGCCGGAAACCCCCAACCCATAGCGGCGCAAGGGACCATCAGCATCGACCCGGCCGGCAGGTTCTTGTTCATCCCCGAAGTGAGCGGCGTATCGGTCTACCGCATCGACGATGCCAGCGGCGCATTGTCCATCGTCGCGGGCTCACCCTTTGCCGCCGGGACATCCCCGAATGCCATCAGCGTCGACCCCGCGAGCCGTGTCGCCTACGTGGTCAACAATGGCTCCGCCAACGTCTCCGAATTCACGCTCGGTAGCACGGGAGCGCTCACCGCGTTGCCCGGCTCGCCCGCGGCCGTGATCAATAACCCCAGCTACATCGGGGTCGTATCGTACTGACCGTGGCGCGATCGCCCGGATCACCGGGGCGCATGTAACATTTCCGCGACCGCAACGCCTACCCCATGGGGATGCGCGACCCGCATCCCGGAAAGAATCGCGGCATCCAAATAGGCCCGCAGCTGCTCGCGCTCCACCGCGCTCGCGGTCCACGCCTTGTAGTGACAACTCGCGAATAGCCGGATGTCCTCGCCGCTGTCGAGCGCCTGCGCCAGGAACGCTGCTCGAAATTCCGTCAACAGCTCCTGTCCGCATTCGGGACACGCAATCGGGGCGTGCAGTATTGCTTCTGGCATCAAAGACCTCCGCAGCAACCATCCCCAATCCCTCTTGGGACCCATCGCTGCTGCAAAGTTCCACACCGCCGGGTGAAGAAAAGTGTAGATCCGCCCCCGCACGCCACCGCGCCGCCCCATGGCTACGCGGTGCGCGCATACCGATAGACGGGCAGGGCGCTCAAAAACGGCGTCGCTTCGAGCTTCTGTTGCCGCCGTCGCATCGGCGCCAACGCATCCGCCGCCGGAGGAAAGCGGATCTCCGGCCCCCCCGCGCGTCGCCCGCGCGGATAGAGCAGCGGCAGCTCCGCCGCGATCTGCATCCGTCCCCGGCCCCGCTGATCGAGATGCGCGTACAGCACATTCGCGCGGATGTTCCGATAGCGCTCTTTCGCGAGCGCGAGATGAGTCTCCCGCCGATCGAGCGTCGCGAGCCGCTCGCGGTCCGCCAGCGCAGTCGCCCCCCCGAGATTCGCCAGCATCTCATCGATCTCCCCGACCGTCTTGCGATACACCGACCGGGTATTCGCCCGCGTGAACGTGATCGATGCCGGCGGCGCCGATAACACCGGAATCCTCCGGTACGCCGCGAGCAGATTCAGATCGCTCCGCTGGATCTGCCGCAGCAGCACCCGGATCGCCGGTATCGCCTTCGTGGCCGACGCCTCGCCTTTCACCGGCACCCGAATCCGAATCCCTTGGAGCGGTGCGCAGATTTCTTTGAGCTGCGCCTTCGCCGCATTGACCGCGCCCGCGAGCCGCAACAGCTCCACCGAAACCCCAATCGCTCCCACGCAGGTCACCGACTCACCCACTGCATCCTCCATCCCATAATCGATCGCCGAGTACGCCTCGCACGCGCGCCGAATCGCACTCCCCGCCGGCTCGCCGCCCGGCTCGAGCTCCACCGTCACGCCCTCGTGGGAGAGCGCCGCCACCAGGCGCGCCAATCGCGATTCCACTTCGCCCAGCGCGCGAGCAACCTGCGGTCGATGCAGCGACAGATCCATGCAGTCCCCCCTTTCCCCATCCCAACCTAACACTTTATACATACTCCGTACAGGCCGGGGCGGGTGCGTTGTCCTTGGAAGACTGATTTGGGTTATTTGGGTTTTGGGGTTGGGGGTGGGTGAGGAGTTAGTTATTGGTAGTACGGAGTATGTATAATTCGTCTTAGCCCCTGGCTAGTTTGCCCCCATCGTTCCCACGCTCAGCCCCCCCCCATGCCCCTCCACCCCCGCCGTTTCACCCGCACCGCTCCCAGCAGGGCAGACCCCCATCGCTCAGTGGACATCCGCATGACCGACATGCGCGCCCAAGATGCTGCCTGGTGGGACACGCGTCTCGGACCGAAACACGCGCGCAACCGCTCGAGGGCCGATCGCTACTGGGCCTGGTCCGTGCTGCTGCCGCTGTGTCATTTGGTGCAGCTCGCCAAGCGCCGCTACTGCCGCCCGCTCGTCGTGTGGGCTCGCGCCGACAGCCGCCGTTTCGTTCGCGTCGGCATGTCCCTATTTATCGAGAGGTATCCGTACCTCGAGGCGGCGCGAAGCCTCGACTCGTATTTCGTCTGGTTCATCAGCGCGGCAGATCCCGCGCTCCTAAAGGCCGATTTCGGCCTGAGCGAGCCCCCTGCGCTCGGCCGCGTGCTGTTGGATAACGCCATCGTATTGAGCCAAAACGCGGAGCTGCGCGGCCGCATCGGACTGCACGCCGCAGCTGCGGGCGGCAAGGCGCTGTTGAGCGTCTACACCGCCTGCGGCCTCAAGCAGCTCCCCGCCGGCGCCGAATTGCCCCCCGAGGTGCGCCGCAAGAACGACGGCCGCTTCTTCGTGGCCGATGAGACCCAAGCCGAGGCGCTGGCGGCGTTGCTTGATCCACGTCGTTAGTACGCTCGCGCCCTCAGGCGTATAATGAACCGCAGATAGCCTCCCCAGATCGGTCCATTTATGAGTGAATTCCTCAAGTTAGAAGCGAATGCCCCCGCGACGCTCGGAGCGGTCGTCGAGGCTGTCACCCGCTTGAGCACCTATCCCGAGGCCGAGCTCCTGGAGCTCATCTCCCGGGGCCAGCTCAAGGATTTATTTCCGTTTCGCCCCACGCACCCGGCCGAGCTGGGCCCGGATTCGATCGAAGAGGGTGACCTCGTCGAAGCTTCTGCGATGCCGTTAAGCCCCAAGCAGCATGCCGCCTTGATCGAGTCGAGCCTGCCGCCCAGGTCCACCTCGCGGGGCACCACCCCCCGACGCGCTAAGAAGAAAGCCTACTCCGCCGGCTAAAGCGCCCGCGAAGAACGAGCACTGGATCGCCTGTTGAACGCGGTGGTGAATTCCGGCTGAGGGTGGCTTCTTGCTCACACTCTGGCGAACGGGCGGTACCTCAATATGGCCTGATACTGCATGCTATTGCGTGACGTCCTGTCTCTCGCCGTCAAGACTGTCCCCCGTCGCGCCGCCGCAAGCCGTTCGCGGTAGTCACGCGTCATGTGGCGCGGGTCCCAGTCGACCGTACCATCGAGAGCGACACGCACGTCGCCCACGCCATCCAGTGCGGAGAGTCGGATTCGCGCCTCCTCGGCAAAGCTTCCTCCCATCACGCATCCCGGTTCAGTGACGCAAAGAACGATTCGGATATCGTGACCCCGAGAGCCGCGGATCATCGACACTTCGCGAACCAACCCCATGTCGATGAGCCCGGCGGGCGCACCGGCAGCGACACTACAGGGATCGATGATCGAATTCAGCACTGACCGAATCGTAGCTTCGTTCATGGCATGCGCCCACGGGTCGCCGCTTCCCGAGGCGTGAGCGCGGGATTGTAAGGACCCGACCAGGGCTCCGCAAATCGGTCCCGACGGCCAAACACATCGCTCGCAACGCCTGCCTCGAGTTGCTCGATATCAAGACCCAAAAGCCGAATCTGATTGAGCCCGAGAATCGCGCGCTTGTCCTCCTCTGTGAGGTCCGGATAACCGTAGTTTTCCATGAGATCCTCCGGCATCCGGCATTTCCAGAAGGCGTCGAGCAGCGGCCGCGGGTGGAACAGCATCGCTCCGGTCGCCCATATGAGCCGGTTGCGGCCGTCGGCGGCCAGCATCGTTCCGATGATTTCCATGAACCTACGCGGCTGGCGCGCAAGGTATCCGGTGGTGCCCTCCAGGTTGATGCATACGTTCGGAAAAAGCGCGACCTGCAGCGCAGTCTCTTCGAGAAATGCGTATCCACCGTGAACTATTTCAAAATTCAGCTGCGGAAAGGCGATCGCCGCCTCCGAGATATCGCCCGTCTTGAACGGCTCGATCGGGACCGGTCCCAGGGGTTGCGCCTTATGCAGCGCCACGGAACGTATACCCCTCTTCAAGGCTCGCTCGTAGATTGGAAATGCGATCTCCGGATTATCAGCACGGTATGGCCTCACGCGCCCCTCGACGATGTCCTCGGGATAGAGCTTGATGCCGCTGATGCCATCTTCCTCGACCAGCCGGTCGATCTCCTCCAGCACCCCGGGCTGCCAGGGACTCACGCCGCCGTAGAGCAGGACCCTGTCCGGGTGCAATTTGCGCAGCTCCCGGCCCATCCAGAGCGGCGAGAGTCCATCCGCGTAGAATCCCCAAAGCGGAATGGCGTGGTAGATGCCCATGTCCGTCGGACTTTCGGCGAACATCACATGTGCGAGGAATTCAGGGTCCAGCGCAAAGTCGTACTTCGCGCGCTCCAAAATGTATTTCGACTCGCCCTTGGGCTGCGCTGATAAATGCATGTCCCAGATCATTTGGGAGAGTGCTCCGCTGGTTGGCTGCACCAGCTGGTTTTCCGGCGTCAGGTTGAAAGCGTGCAACACCGAATCTAGGACAAATGAGCCGTGAAACATCGCGCCACCTCGTCGGTGCATCGTTGAGCCGCGGAATCCACCGCGGCGGCGGACCCATCCCCTTACTGTCGCACGCACCCTGGAATAGGCGTGCCCGGACAATGCGAGTGTCGATGTCCGGAAAATCCTTACCCTCCGCGGACTTCCCAGCGGCATGCATCGACGCGCACCATTGGTATCTCGTCACTTCCAAGGTACTCTTTTCGAGGGAGAGCCGGTGATCATGTCCAGTGTCGTCAGTGCCAAGAATCGGGCCGAGGCGCGTGCGCACGCGCTCGAGCGCCTGTCGAGCTCACTTGGCTCCCCGGCGCTTTGGCCGCAGAGCCTGCATTCCGCGGTCAGCATTTGTCTTGACTCTCCATTTCCAATCGCACTGTACTGGGGTCCCGAGCATATCTTGATTTATAACGATGCCTGGAGTCCCATTGCGGGGGACAAGCATCCGTGGGCGCTTGGCAAGCCGGGAAGGCAGGTCTGGCCGGAAATCTGGCACATCATCGGCCCGGAGTTCGAGGCGGTGCTCACCCGGGGCGAAGGAATCTGGTCCGAGGATCGATTGCTGCCCATGCGCCGCCACGGATATATCGAGGAGTGTTATTTCAACTATTCGCTGAGCCCGATTCATGGTGAGGATGGAGCCGTGGTCGGAGTATTCAACGCCGTGGTCGAGAGCACGTACCGGGTGTTGAGCGAACGGCGTCTCGCCCTGTTACGCGAGCTGGCCGAGCGCACGGCGATGGCACGGAGCGTTGCCACAGCCTGCATCATCGCCGCGGAGGTGCTCGGCAACGATCCGGCGGACGTTCCCTTCTGCCTGGTGTACTTGCTGAAGAAGTCCGACGCCCGACTAAGCGCCCGGATCACGGGATCCTCCGGCTTGAGCATTGGA
This sequence comes from uncultured Gammaproteobacteria bacterium, assembly GCA_963736185.1. Classification (GTDB taxonomy): domain Bacteria; phylum Pseudomonadota; class Gammaproteobacteria; order Steroidobacterales; family Steroidobacteraceae; genus Bog-1198. The sequence goes on from CAVTNZ010000005.1 coordinate 26,535, forward strand.
CACCCGGCGGCGCCCACGCTCATAGACATCGAGGATCGCGCAAATGAGCCGCATGCTTGGCCCCTGGGTGACATTCTCTCGTCGCGGCAAGTGATAGCGGTCGAGGATCTTTTGTCGAGATTCGATACCCAACTACCGGGCGGGCCGTGGCAGGAACCTGCTCGAAGCGCTCTCATCGCACCACTTTTCCCGACGGTTCGCACCGACCAGCCCATTGGGTTCCTCATCATCGGTGTAAGCTCCCATCGTGCGGTGGATGAGTCCTACCGCTCGTTCGCGGAATTGGCCGCCGCGGGCCTCTCCGCGGCCATGTCGAGCGGCCGAGCGTATGAAGATGAACGCAGCAAGTCCGAAGCGCTTGCGCGCCTGGACCGCGCCAGAACGACCTTCTTCTCGAACATTAGCCATGAGCTTCGAACTCCGCTCACCCTGATGCTGGTACCGCTCGAGGAGGTGATGTCTCATTGCAGCGGACTCTCGGCCAGCGACACCGGTTTGCTCGCGACCGCTCATGCCAATGGGCTACGCCTCCTAAAGCTTGTGAATACGCTCCTCGATTTCTCTCGCATCGAGGCCGAGCATGCTCAACCCAATTATGAATGGGTGGACCTGCCGGAATTCACCGCCGAATTGGCGACCGCTTTCAAGGTCGTATGCAATCGCGCCGGCGTCGCGCTCGACATCGAATGTACCTCCCTCCGGGAACCGGTCCGGATGGACCGAGAAATGTGGGAGAAGATCGTTCTCAATCTTCTGTCCAATGCTTTCAAGTTCACCCTGCGAGGGCAGATCAGCGTGCGCTTCGAGCGCTCGCCCGATGCTCGCTACGGGGTCCTGACGGTTGCCGATACCGGGGTGGGCATCCCCGAGACCGAGCTCGCGCAAGTGTTTGATCGCTTTCATCGGGTCGAAGGGTCCACCGGTAGAACGCGGGAGGGCACGGGAATCGGCCTCGCGCTCGTGCACGAGTTGACCCAGCTGCTCGGGGGACGAGTCGGCGTCACCAGCAAGCTCGGCGCTGGCTCCCGCTTCACCGTGGAAGTTCCGATCATGGGCGATCCCAGCGGTCTTGTCCGCACGGCTGTGCACGCCGATGCGGGGCTGGCGGATAGACATGCCGAGGCTTTCGTCGAGGAAGCCATGCGCTGGCTATCCCGAGGGGAGGGTGCGGCGGCGAGCGGGGAGGTGGCCACGACGATCCCGCCCCCTGGCGCCGCGCCCGAGGAAGAGGGGGCCGGCGCCGGTCCCGCACAGATCCCGCATATCCTTCTCGTCGAGGATAATCCGGAGATGCGAGAGACGCTGCAGAAGCTACTGTCTCCATTCTATGCGATCACGGCGGTCGGCGACGGACGGGCGGCCCTCGGGCATCTGCAAGAGTTCGAGCGAGCCCCGGACCTGGTCTTAACCGATGTCATGATGCCCCACGTCGACGGCATTCAACTGCTGCGTTTGATGAGGGCAAGCCCCAGAACCAAGACGATCCCCGTCCTCATCCTGTCCGCCCGGGGAGGCGAGGAGGCGATGCTCACAGGGCTTCACGCAGATGCCGACGATTACGTGGTGAAACCGTTCAGCAGCCGGGAACTTCTGGCCCGGGTGCGCAGGACCATCGAGTTGTCACGCGTACGGCGCGAAGTCGCCGACGCACTGAATCTCGCCGAGCGCATGCGAAACAAGGCCGAGCGTCACGAGTTGCTGCAGCGCTTGGTGACCGTTCAGGAACAGGAGCGCGCGCGGATCGCCCGCGAGCTACACGATCAGATGGGCCAGGACGTCACGGGGCTCTTGCTTGGGCTCAAGGGACTCGAGGGAACGCTCAGCACCCAGGCGGCGGCTGAGCAGTTGCAGTGGCTGCAATCCCTTGCCGGCCAGATTGGACGCAACCTGCATCGCAAGGCATGGGAGCTGCGGCCGACCTCGCTCGATGACATGGGGCTGCTGCGTGCCCTCGAGGCGTATACAGGGGACTGGAGCGAGCGCTACGGCATTCAGGTGGACCTGCACGCCGGCGGGGTCGGGCTCGGTCGATTCGCACCCGAGGTCGAAACGGCTATCTATCGAGTCGTTCAGGAAGCGATGACGAATATCCTCAAGCATGCCGGCGCGACTACGGTGAGCCTGGTCCTGGAAGCCTATGCGAATGGGCTGCAGGTCATCATTGAAGATGACGGCAAGGGCTTCGATGTAGACGCAATGACTAGCGCTGGACGATTGGGACTCGCCGGCATGCGCGAACGACTGGCGCTGGTCGGCGGCACCATGACAATCGACTCGGCCGTCGGGACGGGAACGGCGCTGTTTTTTCGCATCCCGGGGTCCCGGAACATCAACCCGTCGGAGGCTCCATGAAACGGATTCGCGTCGCGCTAGCGGATGATCATCCTGTGGTGCGTGCGGGCATCCGGGCCCTTGTCGAGAAGGAGCCGGAAATGGAGTTCGTCGGCGAAGCTGCGGACGGCGCCGAGACCTTGAAGCTCATCCGAAAGGCAACTCCGGAGGTTCTGGTGGTCGACGTGTCGATGCCGGGGATGAGCTGGCTCGATCTCATGACTCGGATTAGAGAGGTAGACCACTCCGTCAAAATCCTCATTTTGACCGTGCACGAGGACCGATCCTACGTTCAACAGATGCTGCAAGCACACGGGCAAGGGTATCTCCTCAAGCGCTCGGCGGCTGAGGAGCTGTCGCGTGCCATACGCGCGGTATCAGCGGGCGGCACGTATCTCGACCCCGCCATCGCCGGCAAGCTTCTGACACCGTCCACGGCGCGAAGCAAGCCCACCCTGGCTGCCGAATTGAGTGAACGGGAAGAGGAAGTACTGCGCTTGACGGCAAGAGGATTCAGCAACAAAGAAGCGGCAACCCGCCTCAACATCAGCATCAAAACGGTGGAAACTTACAAGGCGCGCGCCTGCGAGAAGCTTGGACTGCGCACCCGGGCCGAGATCGTTCGCTGCGCCGCTGCGCGCGGCTGGCTCGAGGCGCCCTGAGAGTCAAGACGCCTCGAGGTCCGGTCCTTCAATGGAAGTGGTAGCGAGCCTGCACACCGAACCACCGCGGCGTCATCGGAATCGAAAACTGCAGGCCAAAGTCGCTGGCGAGATCATACACCTCCGATAGATCATGAGAGTTGAACAGGTTGTCGACATACGCGCCAACATCCCACACTTTCGAGGCGCTCGTGTAGTCGACACGCAAGTTGTAGCGCGTCCAGGCAGGCACCTTCTCATCCGAAAAGTTGTCCGCTTCGGTGTAGAAGAACGCCGTGTGCCGCATTTCGATCTGCGCGCCTAGGTTCGCCCCGTCCGGCAGCCGGAAGTCATATCGCGCGTAGGCATTGACCGTCAGATCGGGCGAGAGCGGCGCGTCGCGCGTCGCACTGACCCCATACGCATTCACCACATCTTGGACGCGCATGCGGGTCGCGCCTGCATTGACATTCAAGGTCACCGGTCGAATAGGTTTATAGGTAATGTCAAACTCCGCGCCGTAGTTGGTGGCTTTGTGGTTGCTCACCTCATCGTTGATCCCGACGAAGCTCAGTTCCTGAAAACTGAGATAATTGTAGTAGTAGATCGCGCTCGTTAGCTGCAGGGTATCGTCGAGGGCACGCAGCTTAGCACCGAGCTCGTAGGCGTACACAGACTCGGGTTTCACATAGAGATCGGTGAGCGAGCCGCCATTTTGCGGGAAAAGCGCCAACGCGACATTCCCGGTGCTGTAGGCGGCCGCCTTGGACCCGTGCGAGACCGAGGCATACGTAAGTGTCTCCTCACTTGGCTTATAGTCGAGCTCGATCTTGCCGCTCCAAGTATAGCTCGTGAACCGGTTGTGACCCTGAGCATTGGCATCGGTGAAGGATCCATACCCGATATTTCCGCAGGTGGGAATTGTCGAGTTGACGATCGCTCCCGGATTTAAAAAGCCGGCGAACCCCGGGTCACTGGGACAATCGAGATAATCACCAATGCTCTGCTGAATATGCTTTTTATCCACCGCACCGCGAAGTCCGGTGGTGAGTGTCCACTGCGAGGAGAGATCCTTCTCGACATTGCCGAAAATGGCATAGCCTTCCGCATCCTGGGTATCGTGCGATCCGACCATGAGTCCCTCATGGCCCGGCACGAACGTTACGGGTATATCGAAGGCGATCGGAAGATAGGCCGATACGTGCTGACTCAAGGCATAGGCCCCGAGCGTCGTGCGCACGTCGCCCGAGTCGATGAAGGCGCGGATTTCCTGTGAGAACTGAGTCTCCGTGTTGATGTAATGCGTGGCACAGAGCTCCTCCGGGGTCCCGTCGCAATCCTGCTCGTATTCGTTGTAGGTCCTTACATACGCCGACACCGACGTGAGCGTGGCGCGCTTGCTGATCGACCAGTTGAGCTCATTCGAAACGATGGTGTTATTGGCGTCTACGATTTTTGGCGCATTGCTCACGTCGTCTACCCATCCGAGAGTGGGATTGCCGAACATGTCACACTGCGCGCAATTGTGATAATAATTCACACCCGGGGGCACCAGGCTGTTGTTGGACGCCTCGGTATTTTCGGCCGCCGCATGTAGCATGCTGTAATTGTCGCCGCTTGCATGATCGTAGGATATCTTGAGGAGATCCTTGAGGCTGTCGATGGGGGTCCACAATAACAACACCCGTCCGTCCTGCGTGATTAGCTGGCCGCCCGGTCCGGTCAACCCGGTGGGATTCCCAAGCCATCCATCGTTATCCTGGTAGTGAAGCGCGACGCGCATGTCCAGGGCGCCAGGGATAAGCGGGGCGTTGAGCATGGCGTCGCCCTTGCGGGTGTCGTAGGACCCGTACTCTCCTCCCACCGACGCCTCGAATTCATCCTTCGGCTTGTTGCTGATGAACTGTATCGCGCCCGCTGTGCTATTGCGGCCGAAGAGAGTGCCCTGGGGACCTCGCAGGACCTCGATCCGATCCATATCGTATAGCGGAAAGGAGTAGGCGCCGCCGTAGACCACATACACGTCATCGATGTAGCCCGCGATCGGCGATTCCGATGCCGCGTTGTAGTCGTTCATGCCGACGCCGCGAATGGCGAGGTTTGGTGATACACCAGGGCCGAAAATTGCGGATTCCACCATATTGGGCACGTAATTGGTGATCTGAGCGGCGTCCCGTAGCGATAACCGGCTGAGATCCTGGCCTCCCAGCACGTCCACGGACACGCCGACGCTCATCTCGGTCTGTTCACGACGGTTCGCCGTGACCACTATTTCCTGAAGTGCATCACTTTCGTTGTCGGTGGTGGCGCTCGGCGCGTCCGCGATCGCCAACGGACCGAGTCCCGAGAGACCCGCAACGACAACGCACAACCAAGGTACGAGCTTGTTGGCTCCTCTGACGCTCTCACATCGCAATGAGCTGATTGACACGTTCTCCCCCATTGATTGAAGTGCCGGCGCCGAACTAGCGAGCGCCGCGGCCTTTTCGAGTTATCGGAACGCACGATATAGGCGCACCGATTTCGGCGCAGCCGGGACGAAGCGAACGAGCTGCCAGGGATTTCCCGGCATGCCGTTCGCGGCTCGACTTGTTATTTTGACATCGGATTAGCGGGAGGCACGGTCACATGCGGCGGGAAATTCTCATGCCATCTTTGTCTGCCGACATGACACAAGGGGCAATTGCTCGATGGCTGAAGGGCGAAGGCGACGCGGTGGACGCCGGGGAGGCCATTGCAGAGATCGAGACGGAAAAGTCCACCATCGAGCTCGAGGCGCCCGCCGCCGGCATCCTCGAGCGGATACTGGAACAGGCCGGGGCGACGGAGATTCCCGTCGACACCCCGATCGGGATATTGCGGATGGCGACCTCGCCCGACACCGACGGACCCATCGTGGAATCCGTCCGGATAGCGGCAAGCCCGGTGGCCAGAAAACTTGCCAGAGAAACCGACCTCGACTTGCAGACTATCCAGGGGTCGGGGCCCGGCGGGCGCATCGTCAAAGCTGACATCGAGCGCTCCGAGCGGTCTCGGCCCGCCTCACTTCCACCACCCGCTTCCAAGGAACCGCCCTCACCTGAGCCATGGGCCGCGCAATTCCCGCGTGTGCCGTTCGAGACCCGGCCGATCAGTGCCATACGACGAGCAATCGCCAAGCGGCTCTCCGCGTCGAAGCAATCCATCCCCCACATCTATTTGACCATCGACTGCCGGGTCGATTCCTTGATCGCCCTGCGGGCAGGGCTCAACGAAGTCTCTCCCGATACCAAGGTATCGCTGAACGATCTGATGGTCTATGCCGCCGCGCGTGCCCTCGCAGACGTGCCGGCAGCCAATGTCTCCTGGGGCGAGTCGGCGATCTTGCATTACGGGCAAGTGGATGTATCGGTGGCCGTCGCGGCCGCGAATGGTCTCTTCACCCCAATCATTAAGAACGCCGCCGCCAGGCCGTTCGCCGAGGTCGCGCGGGAAGTGCGCGAACTCGTCGCCCGGGCCCGCGCCGGCGCGCTCGGGCCGGCGGATTATCAGGGAGGAACCTTCTGCGTCACGAATCTCGGAATGTACGGGATCCAGCAATTTGCGGCGATCATCAATCCACCCCAGGCGTGCATTCTCGCGCTCGGCGCCGCCGAGGCGCGTCCCATCGTTCAGGGGGCCGCGGTGAATATCGCCACGATGATGACGTGCACGCTCTCCGCCGACCACCGCGTGGTGGATGGCGCCATCGCCGCGCAACTGCTTGCCGCCTTCAAGGCGCGTGTCGAGAGGCCCCTATCGCTGGTTCTGGGAGTGGCGTGAACAAAGTTTACCCGGGTCCCGATGCGGCCTTGGAAGGCCTTTTGTTTGAGGGGATGAGCATTGCCGTCGGCGGCTTTGGGCTCTGCGGGATACCCGAGACCTTGATTCTGGCCGTCCGAGATTCCGGAATCTCCAATCTCACCGTCGTTTCCAACAATTGCGGCATCGACGGCATCGGGCTCGGGGCACTCCTGCGGTCGCGTCAGGTGCGAAAAATGATCAGCTCCTACGTCGGGGAGAATAAGGAATTCGAGCGCCAGTACCTCGCCGGCGAGATCGAAGTGGAATTCACCCCCCAGGGAACGCTTGCCGAACGGATGCGGGCGGGTGGCGCGGGAATCGCTGGCTTCTACACGAGGACTGGAGTCGGCACGAGCGTCGCCGAGGGCAAGGAGCACCGCCAATACGGCGGCGATACCTTCATGCTGGAGACCGCGATCCGCGCTGACCTCGCGCTCATCAAGGCCTGGCGGGGTGATCGCACCGGCAATCTACTTTTCCGCAAGACCGCGCGCAATTTCAATCCCACGGTCGCGACCTGCGGCGCGGTGTGTGTGGCCGAGATCGAGCAGCTCTGCGAGCCTCGCGCGCTTGATCCCGACCGGATCCAGACCCCCGGCATCTACGTCGATCGGTTGATCGTATCGCAGGCTGAGAAGCGCATCGAGCAACGTACCACCCGGCACCGGGCGGCGGACCGATGAGCTGGACGCGCGATCAAATGGCCGCGCGCGCCGCCGCAGAGCTTCAAGATGGCTCTTACGTCAACCTGGGCATCGGCATGCCTACTTTGGTCGCAAACCATGTGCCCCCGGGCATCGAGGTCACGCTGCAATCGGAAAACGGCATGCTCGGCATCGGTCCCTATCCCTATGAGGGTGAAGAAGACGCCGACCTCATCAACGCGGGCAAGCAGACCGTGAGCGAGCTCGAGCACACAGCGTATGTCTCTTCTGTCGACAGTTTTGCCATGATCCGCGGCGGTCACATGGACCTCTCGGTTCTCGGTGCCATGCAGGTCGATGAGAAGGGCAACATCGCGAATTGGATGATTCCGGGCAAGATGATCAAAGGCATGGGCGGCGCGATGGATCTCGTGGCGGGCGCGAGACACATCATCGTGCTGATGGAGCATTGCTCGAAGGATGGCGCGCCCAAATTCAAGCGCGCCTGCACTCTGCCGCTGACCGGATTGAACGCGGTGGACATGCTGGTGACCGAACTTGCCGTCTTCCAAAGAAAGGATCGCAGCAGTCCATTTCGCCTCATCGAGCTCGCCCCCGGCGTGACGAGCGGCATGATTCGCGCGCGCACCGAAGCGGCCTATCTCGGGGGATAATCACGAACCGCGCCGCTCGGCGAGTCGCGTCCGTCAGGAATTTCCCGTCATCGAAGCCACTCTCTCCCTGGCAACGGGGCGAGCACCATCATGCAAAATCAATTCGATGATCAATCCCAACACCATTGGCAAGTCTGGTACGAAAGTTACCTCGGTCGGTCTTGGCGGCACCGGGCTCGGCAACCTGTATGAATCGGTCGAGGACGAGTCCGCCCTGGAATTGGTAGCCGCCGCCTATGTCGCTGGTGTGCGCTACTTCGACACGGCGCCTTGCTATGGCTTCGGTCTCAGCGAGGCTCGACTCGGACGCGCGTTAGCCGGCCTCAAACGCGAACGGTTCGTGGTCTCGACCAAGGTCGGCTACACTCTGGTGCCCCTCGCTCCGGGCGAGGAGCCCGGGACGCTCTGGGCCGAGAGCCCCCCGTCCCGGGCCGTGTATGACTTCTCCTATGACGCGGCCATGCGCTCTCTCGAGGGAAGTCTCGAGCGACTGAAGCTCGACCGCGTCGACATGGTGGCCATCCACGATCCGGACGAGACCGCAGGCAATGACCCCAGCGCTGATCCTTACGCCAAGAGCCACTTCCGCGAGGCTATGGATGGGGCCTATCGAGCGCTTGAGGCACTGCGCACCGAGCGTGTCATTGGGGCGATAGGAGTCGGCATCAACCAATGGCCAATGTTGGTTGACTTCGCGCGAGCGGGTGACTTCGATTACTTCTTGCTCGCTGGGCGCTATACGCTCCTTGAGCAGGAGGCACTCGACACCCTGCTTCCGCTTTGCGCAGAGCGCGGCGTCGCCATGATCATCGGCGGTCCGTTCAATTCCGGCATCCTCGCAAGCGGCGGAGTGAGCGGCGCGCATTACAACTACGCGCCCGCGGCACCCGAGATTCTTTCGCGTGTCCGACGGATTGAGCAAGTGTGCGCGCGCTTCGAGGTTTCTTTGCGTGCTGCGGCCCTGCAATTTCCATTGGGTCATCCGACCGTCGTCAGCGTGATTCCCGGCGCTCGCTCCGCCCGCGAGCTTGACGAGAATCTGGCGGCCGTGAGCGAGATCATTCCGGACGCATTCTGGCAGGCACTCAAGGCCGAGCACCTGATCGCGCGAGCGGCTCCCGTGCCAAGGCGGAGGGCGGCCGAGGCATCCCGCACGCGAGCGCGCGGGGCACCATAATCAGTGGCAGGGGAGTTAGACAATGACCAGATCCGCCTACAAGGCCGAGCCGTTCTCGATCCACATCCCGGATTCGACCCTTCAGGACCTGAAGGAGCGGCTGAAGAGAACCCGGTATCCGGAAGATTTTAATAACGAGGACTGGGAATACGGATTCAACACGGCCTACCTGCGAACGCTGATCGACTACTGGGCGAATCGCTACGACTGGCGTGCTCAGGAAGCACGGATGAACGAGCTCCCGCAGTTCAAGACCGTGATCGACGAGGTCCCGATCCACTTCATTCACGTCAAGGGCAAGGGTCCGAGCCCGAAGCCCTTGCTGATTCATCACGGATGGCCGTGGACGTTCTGGGATCTGAAGAAGGTCATCGGTCCGCTGAGCGACCCGGCCTCCTATGGCGGCGATCCGGCGGACGCGTTCGATGTAGTGCTGATGTCACTCCCGGGTCACGGGTTCTCCTCGCCGATTAAGGTGCCGAACATCAACTTTTGGAGAACTGCCGACATCGAGGTGATCCTGATGACCGAGGTCTTGGGATATCCCAAGTTCTTCGCGGCCGGAGGCGATTGGGGCGCACTCATCGTCGCGCAGCTAGGTCACAAATACGCGGACCGCGTGACAGGCATCTACACGCATTTGCCGATTCAGATCAGTCATTACCTCTCCGAGCACCCCGACGTTCCACCCGGGATCGCTTATTCGAACGGGCTTCCCGAGCCGTCGGTCTATGGGCCGGGTGAGGAGACATGGGTCAAGACGAACTCGGATTTCTTCAACAAGGAAAGCGGCTATGGGTATATCCATCTCACCAAGCCGCAGACCCTTGGTGTCGCACTCAACGATTCCCCGGCCGGCCTGTTCGCGTGGATCATCGAGAAGCGGCGCACCTGGGCGGACGTGAAAGGATCGATCGAGTCGGTCTTCGACAAAGACCATCTCTGCAGTACGGCGACCATCTATTGGGTTACTGAGACCATCACCTCGGCCGCGCGCTTCTACAAGGAAGTCCTGCACAATCCGTGGAAACCCTCGCATGGGCGCTTCCCGGTGATCGAGTCGCCCACCTTTTGCAGCGTCCATCCGAAGGACGTGCTCCTGATGCCCAAGAAATGGGCCGAGAAGTACCACAACCTCAAGGGTTGGAAGGTCCAAAAGTCGGGCGGCCATTTTGCGCCTTACGAGCTGCCAACGGAGTACATCACGGACATCCGGCAGTTCTTCAGAACCCAGCGATGAGCGGTTCGTGAAGCAAGCGGTCGAGAGCGCCGGTCCGGCGCAGCAAGCGGCAGGCGAGCTCGCGAGACGCGTGGAGTGCTTCGTGCGCGACACGGTCGTTCCCTATGAGCGCGACGCGCGATGGGGACGGCATGGGCCTTCGGCGGATCTCGTCGCGGAGCTCCGCGAGCGCGCTCGGGCCGAGCGGCTGCTGACGCCCCATCTGTCCCCAGATCAGCCCCCGCTCTCCCACCGAGCCACCGCAGCGGTAATGAGCGCCGCCGGGCTCTCACCGCTCGGCCCGATCGCGCTCAACGTATCAGCGCCTGACGAAGGCAACATGGCGTTGCTCGATAGAATCGCCAACTCGGACCAGAAGCGGCGTTTCCTCGCACCGCTCCTGCGGGGGGAGATCCGCTCCGCCTTCCTGATGACCGAGCCCGCCGCCGCCGGCGGCGCGGGATCGGATCCCTCCATGATGCGCACGACGGCAACACGCGTCGGCGAGGATTGGATCCTCGAGGGCACGAAGGCGTTCATCACCGGGGTCGATGGTGCAGGCTTCGGGATCGTGATGGCAAGGACCGGCCAGTTTGCAACCATGTTCCTGGTCGAGCTCCCAAACCCGCGGGTGAGAATCGAACGCATCTACGACACGCTCGACGGCAGCATGGTGGGCGGACACGCCCTCGTCGCATTGGACAAGGTTTGCGTGGCTTCGAGCGATGTACTGGGCGAGGTGAATCGAGGCTTTCAGCTCGCGCAGCAGCGGCTCGCTCCAGCCCGTTTGACCCATTGCATGCGCTGGCTCGGTACGGCACTCCGATGCCAGGAGATTGCCACCGACTACGCTGTGCGCCGCCAAGCGTTCGGGAAATCCCTGGTGGATCACGAGGGTGTCGGATTCATGCTGGCGGACAATGCCATCGACCTGAAGCAGTCTGAGCTGATCGTCGACTGGTGTGCCTCCACGCTTGATGCCGGCGCTCTTGGATTATCGGAGAGCTCCATGACCAAGGTGGCAGTCTCCGAGGCGCTCTTTCGCGTGACGGACCGTTGCGTTCAGATCCTGGGGGCCCGCGGCGTGAGCCGCGAGACCATCGTCGAACAGGCGTTTCGCGAACTGCGGGCATTTCGTATCTATGACGGCCCCAACGAAGTGCACAGATGGTCTCTCGCGAAGAAAATCAAGCGCGAAGCCATCGCGCGGAGCGCGCCGGCGACCCCATGCCATTAGCACCGGGAACCATCGCCGTGCGCGAGGCATATCGCTTCGACGAGCATCGCCTCGAGGCGTGGATGCGACAGCACGTGCCCGGCTTCGAGGGGCCGGTCACGGTCGCACAATTCGCCGGTGGCCAGTCAAATCCGACCTACCGAATCGATTCGCCCCGCGAGACGTACGTCATGCGACGCAAGCCACCCGGGAGCCTTCTCAAGGGCGCTCACGCCATCGATCGCGAAGCGCGCGTGCAAGGGGCGTTGTTGGCGGCCGACTTTCCCGTTCCGCGCATCTACGGTGTCTGCGACGACGCGAGCGTCATCGGAACTCCCTTCTACGTAATGCAGTGGATCGACGGCCGCATTGTGTGGGATGCCACCTTCCCCGCGGTCACTCGCGAAGAGCGACCGACGTACTTCGCCGCCGTCACCGAGATTCTCGGTCGCCTGCACACGCTCGACTTCCGAGCCCTGGGATTGGGTGATTACGGCCGTCCGGGTAACTACTTCGAGCGGCAGCTCGCCCGCTGGACCGGTCAGTACACCGAGGGCATCCACGCGGCTGGCGCCTATCCCCAGATGGACCGCCTCATCGACTGGCTGGCGCGACACATCCCCCCTGACGATGAAGCCTGTCTGGTTCACGGCGATTTTCGCATCGATAACCTCATCTTTCATCCAACCGAGCCGCGCATTCTGGCGATCCTGGATTGGGAACTCTCCACCTTGGGGCATCCGCTGGGCGACTTCTGCTACTACCTGATGATGTATCGCATGCCACCGAGAATCGTTGCCGGACTTCGGGGTGCGCCGCTGCCGGAGCTGAACATACCCTCGGAGAGCGACTGCGTCGCAGCCTACTGTCGCCGCACCGGACGCGAGGGCATCGCAAATCTCGATTTTTACATCGCTTTCAACATGTTTCGGCTCGCCGCAATCTGTCATGGCATCAAAGGGCGCCTGACGCGTGGGACAGCGATTTCCACGCGTGCGGTCGAGTACGCCGCCGCTGTCGGCTGGCTCGCCGACCTCGCCTGGGAGCAAGTGAGCAGCGTATGGACATAAGGGTCGATCTGACCGGGCGCTCCGCGCTCGTTACCGGCGCTTCCAGTGGTCTTGGTCTGCATTTCGCCAAAGTGCTGGCCGCGGGGGGCTGCCGCGTGACGTTGGCGGCCCGACGGTTGTCGGTGCTCGAGCATCTCGCCGATGACATCAATTCGTCGGGAGGCCGCGCCATGGCCGTAGCGCTCGACGTGCGCGATCGTCGCTCGGTCGAGAGTGCCGTCGTAGCTGCCGTGGCAGCGGGCGGTCCGATCGACATTCTCGTGAACAATTCGGGCGTCACGGCGAGTGCCGCTGCGCTCGATCAAATAGAGGAGGAATGGGATCGCGTGCTCGACACGAATTTGAAAGGCGCCTATCGCGTCGCCACCGCGGTGGCGCGCACGATGCGCGACTCGGGACGCGAAGGATCGGTCATCAACATTGCCTCGATTCTCGGAATCCGTCCGGCGGGTCAAGTCTGCGCCTACGCGGTCTCGAAGGCCGCGCTGATTCACCTGACGCGAGTACTAGCGCTCGAGTGGGCGCGTCATGCGATCCGCGTGAACGCCATTGCGCCCGGCTACATCGAAACGGATCTCAACCGGGATTTCTTTCAAAGCGCCGCAGGAGCCGCGATGCTCGCCCGGATCCCGCAGCGGCGGCTCGGGCGGCCAAGTGATCTTGACGGCGCGCTGCTGCTGCTTGCCTCGAATGCCTCGCGATACATGACGGGATCCGTGATCGCAATCGACGGGGGACACCTGGTTAGCAGTCTGTAAGTTGGCTAATGAGCGGAGGGAAAGATATGAAGGCACTCGTCTATCACGGAAATGGCAAGCGGCAATGGGAAAGCATGCCTGACCCGACAATCCGCCGCGATTCCGATGCCATCATTCGCGTCGATAGCTCCACTATCTGCGGCACGGATTTGCACATCCTTGAGGGGGGAGTTCCCTGGATCACGCCGGGTCGGATACTCGGGCACGAAGGCACCGGCACTGTCGTGGAAGTGGGATCGGCTACCTCCACGCTCAAGATCGGCGAACGGGTGCTCTGCAAGTGCGTCGCCTCCTGCGGCAAGTGCCGTTACTGCCGCGCCGGCCAGTTCGGCCAGTGCATCGATGAGGAAGGCGGCTGGATGCTCGGCGGCAAGGGCGACGGCGTGCAGGCCGAATACGCGAGGATCGCACACGCCGACAATTCTCTGGTAAAGGTTCCAGAGGATTTGACCGACGAGCAGGTCATTTACCTGAGCGACATCATGGTGACCGGATTCGAGGTGGGGATCTTGCGCGCCAACGTGCAACCGGGAGAGACGGTGGTCGTGGTTGGTGCGGGACCCGTCGGATTGTCGACGATGGCCGTGGCGCGCCTCTATTCGCCCGCCACTATCATCGCAGTCGAGATCTCGGAGGCCCGGCGCCGCGGGGCAGCCGCGTTCGCGGACCTCGTCGTGTCGCCGGAGGAGGCTAAGCTCGCAGTCGAATCCGCAACCGACGGCCTGGGTGCCGACGTTGCGATCGAAGCCGTCGGTCGCGCGAAGACCTTCGAGCAATGCTGCGAGCTCGTGCGGGTCGGCGGCCGAGTCGCCAACATCGGGCTGCACTCACATCCTGCGACCTTGCACCTCGAGACCCTATGGCTGAAAGAGGTGACCATCACCACCGGCATTCCAAATCATCGCACGGCACAGATTCTTCTGAAGGCCATTCGCGGCGGCCGACTCGACCCGACGCGGCTCACGAGCCACCGCTACCAGTCGCTCCATGACATGATGGCCGCCTATGAGATCTTTGAGAATCCGACCAAAACCAATGCCGTTAAGATCTTGCTCGGCAGAACGAGCCATGGCGCTGGTTGAGCCCCTCGAACCTTCGAGCAGCTGGTGCGAGCTGCGATCCGAGGAATCGGACTGGGATCAGCTCGCACGCAGCGAAGCGCTCGAGATGCTAAATCATTCCCACTTGATTCGCGCCTTCGAGGAGTCGGGACTGGAACTCCTCAATGAGAACCTGGTACACGGTCCCTGGCATTGTAGCGCCGGTCAGGAGGGTGGTGCGGTGGGGGCGATGTCGCTCCTCGGCCCCACGGATCAGATTGCGGGCGCACACCGGGGGCACCACCTGTTCTTGGCGAAGGCGCTGCGCTATCTCGCGAAGGCGGAGCACGACCCGCTTCGCGATCCGATACCGGAGACCTACCTCGACACCTTGTACAGGACCCTGTCCGAGATCCTAGGGCTGGCGCAGGGATACTGTGGCGGGAGGGGTGGTTCCATGCACCTGCGCTGGTCGGAATCCGGGAACCTGGGCACCAATGCGATCGTCGGCGGCGGTGTCCCTTTCGCGAACGGCGTCGCCTGGTCGAGGCAGCGGCAGGGGAAACCCGATGTCGTCATCGCCTTTATCGGCGACGGGGCGGTCAACATGGGCGCCGTCACGGAGTCCATGAACATGGCCGCGCTCTATCGACTGCCGATCTGCTTTTTCATTGAGAACAATCTCTACGCCATCGCGACGACGGTCGGCGAATCAAGCCGCGAGACCCGCCTGTCCTCCCGCGGCGCAGCGTTTGGCATTCCCGCCTTCCGGGTCGACGGCATGGATCCCGTGGCGGTTCGCGAGGCCATGCGGCGCTCGCTCGCGGTCATGCGAGCCGGGGAAGGACCGACGCTAATCGAAGCCGAGCTCTACCGCTTCTATCATCACACGGGCTCCCAGAAAGGCAGCGCCTTTGGGTATCGCAGCAGGGAGGAGGAGGAGAGTTGGCGGCTGCGCGACCCGCTGTTGCGACAGCGCCAGGAGCTGATCCGGCGGGGCCTTTTGACCGGGGAAGATGACGACCGGCTTCGAGCCCGGGCGAAAGAGGCGATGCAGAGCGTGGTTGCCCGCATCCTCGAGCCGACCGCATCCAAGCGGCGCATCCGCCCGAGGCTCTGGCCGGATCCCGCCATGCGCGACGCTGGCGTGCGCAGTGATGGCCGGGAGCTCGAGGGTTTGCGCTTCGAGGAGATCGAGATCCACCGGGGGCGCCTTGCGAGCACGCGCTTCGTTACCGTGATCGCCGCGGTCACCGCCCGGCGTATGGAGACCGACGAACGGATCATCATCTTGGGAGAGGATATCCACCGGCTGCGCGGAGGCACCAACGGTGCCACACGTGGCCTCGCTGAGCGATTTCCGGATCGCGTACTCGCGACGCCGATTTCGGAACAGGCCTTCCTCGGGCTTGCGGCAGGCGCGGCAACCGATGGGTGCTACCGACCGATCGTCGAGCTGATGTACTCGGACTTCGTGATGGTCGCGGCAGACCAAGCCTTCAATCAGATTGCCAAGGCGCGTCACATGTTCGGCGGTAGGACGAACCTTCCGCTCGTGGTGCGATCTAAGGTTGCCCTGGGGGGAGGATACGGCTCCCAGCATTCCATGGATCCCGCCGGCCTATATGCCGCGTGGCCCGGCTGGCGCATCGTCGCGCCCTCCAACCCGTTCGACTACGTGGGTCTCATGAATACCGCGATCGCGAGCGAAGATCCTGTCCTAATTATCGAGCATACAGACCTCTACACCTCGAGTGCGCCCGCCCCTGTGGAGGACCTGGACTATTACATTCCGTTCGGAAAGGCGAGATGCGTCCGCGCGGGAAACGCTTTCACGGTGCTCACGTATCTGTCCATGGTACCTCTGGCTGTACAGGTGGCCGATTCGCGCGGCATCGATGCCGACATCATCGACCTTCGCTGCCTCGATCGCGCGGGGATCGACTGGGACACTATCGGCGCGAGCATTCGCAGGACCAACAATGTGGTGGTCCTCGAGCAGGGCCCACTCGTCTGCTCCTACGGAGCGCTCCTCACCGATGAGATCCAACGTCGCTTTTTCGATTATCTGGATCAACCGGTGCAGCGGATCTACGGCGGATTGTCCTCGCCCAGCGTATCCGCCGTGCTCGAACGCGCCGCCATCGTGGGCTCCGAGGAGATCGAGGCCGGCTTTTTGCGCATGCTCGCCGATCAAGGGATCGCGAGAAAGGAGGGTTTTTCCTGACAACTTCCCGCCATATCTCCGACGGCGCGCGAGCGGGGGGAGCGCCTATGGTGTCGATCAGAGCGCGAAGGGGGTAGGGACATGTCACTAGTGGACTGTAACAACTGATGTGGGAGTAATGCGGCGTGTCGGATCGAAGTACTTCCACTTCACGGTCTTGGGTGCCTTGTTGTACTGGCGGATGTAACGCATGAGTTTTCTCCTCAGATCGGGGACCGAAGTGAATACGCCCCGGGCGATGACGTCGCGCTCGATCTTGGAGAACCACAGCTCGACTTGGTTGAGCCAGGATGAGTACGTCGGGGTAAAGTGCAGATGAACATTGCGGTGCGCGGCCAGAAACTCTTTGACCTGAGCCGTCTTGTGCGCCGAGAGATTGTCGGCGATCACGTGGATCTCCTTGCCGCGCGGCTGGTTGACGACGATGTCGGTGAGGAAGGCAACAAACTCAGCCGAGGTATGTCGCGAGGCCGTCTTGCCCAGCACCTCGCCGGTCTTGGTGTTGAAAGCGGCGTAGAGCGAGAGCGTCCCATGTCGGTAGTACTCAAAGCCGTGCCGCTCAGCCCGGCCCGGCGAGAGCGGCAAGACTGGGTCGAGCCGGTCGAGCGCTTGGATCGCCGTCTTCTCATCGACGCAAAATACAGCGGCGTGCTGCGGCGGATGCAGGTAGAGGGCGATGATATCGGCTGCCTTGCGTTCGAAGTCCGGATCGTCCGAAGCCATGTAGCCGTCGAGCCGATGGGGCTTGAGACTGTGCTTGCGCCACACCCGCGCGATCATCATGTGCGAGACCCCCAACTGCTCGGCGAGCTTGCGGGTACTCCAGTGGGTCGAGGCCGAGGGCTTGCGCTTGATCGTCCACTCCAGGATCCGCGCCTCCAGCTCCGGCGTGAGCGTGCTCGCCTCCTGCCCCGCATGGCGACTGAAGAGCCCGGCCAGGCGCTCATCGGCAAAGCGCTTGCTCCAGCGGTCGATGAACGCGTCGTTGCAGGAGAGCTTCTCGCGGATCTGAGCCCAGGTCTCACCGTCCTCAAGCAGCAATATCAGCCGTGCGCGGCGGGCATCGTCCGCTCGTCCGGCCTGGCTGCTTGCTCTCTGGCTCAGTTCCATACGCTCGGCTTTAGAAAGACTGATTGTGCTGCTCATAAGCACAATCATACTCCCTTTTTAGTTGTTACAGTCCACTAGTGCCCAAGCCGCAGCGAGGAGCACGATCCCAATATTTTCCTGCGATAGCATTAATCCGGTGCGAGTCGAATATAGCGTGGCATGCGTATCTGTGTCCGCCTAACGACTAAGTCGAGCGGCAGGCGTGGTGGAAAGCTGCTCGGCGTTGATATTCGATGTTGGCGTTCCCTCGCTCCCCAGCCGAAAACCGCTCACCCTGGACCATGGCACTTTATACCAAGGCTCGACCCTGCGCGACCCTTCAACGAAGACGTTCGCCTGTCCGCTCCAACGCAAGTTAGGCCGATACACTCAGCGTTTGCCATGTGCAATGGCCCATGCTCGCTCCAGGCTAATACCTCGAGAGTAATCTAAATATAGCGGGTGATCAGACGGCTCGGGTTCAATCAGCGGCCGCTGGTTTTTCCCTTGAAAGTGAGCCATGGTCTTGATTGCCCAAGTATCTACTTCGTAGAAAGAGATGGTGTTACTAAGCCACCCGAAAAAGGGGCCGATGTCCGCAGTGTCGTAGTTTTCCATATAGCTAATGAAGTTCTCGCGCTTTTGCGACACCCAAACGCCTAGCCCAAAATGATCTGACGTTTCTTTGATCGGCATCAAGATTACGCCCCGAATATAGAACGCCTCGGCGTCGATCACACACGAATCTGTATCACCTTTTACCCGAGCCGTCCGTTCGGCCTCCGGCACCGCAAAGTAGGGGTCTGGCCAACGGAAAGCAACGTCGGGTAGCCCGTCATGGGTCTTGCCGCAGGTCGAGCATTGGAAAGTCATCGAAGTGCCGCCTAACGTCCCAGTTGAACGGCATGCGGCCGCGTTTTCCCAAACGAAGCTGCTTTATCTAAACTCATCGAGTCCTTCCAACGTCCAAGGAAGCTACGCTGCGTGTCCGCTCCACCGCAAGTTAGATTCCAGCAACATGTTACGGCTGGATATTGCCTCATCCCGATATGCGATCCCACTTCGTGACGATCCACGGAATGAATACAAACCACTGCAGGTAGCCAGCACCAACCATTAGTAACCAAAGCACTCCGCAGTAGCTCATGGTGGCCTGCCAAGTCCCTGCGGTGTCCCATCCCAAACTCTTTCCCAGCGCGTCATAAATCGACCCGAACACCAAAAACCCTGCGACACCGGCGGGGAATGTGAGCAGAAAAAGCGGAAACACGAAAATAATCCCGCCGTCTGGCTTCAAAGGGACAAGCACGAAGCTGCCGGCACAGAGAAGAATCCACAATATGAGCAAATGCCGCTTCAAGCGATCTAACGTCTGAGTTGAGCGACGCGGGTATGCGTTGCCGTTAAGCGAAGCTGATTGATCCCCATCATCGACCTGACTCCTTGGCCTATCGAAGCTGCCGCCCGGGATCGCTCAAATGATTTGTTGGACGGCTACGCTGCCGCTCATTATCGCGCGCGGCTCGATGAACCCCAAATCGAACACTCGCGCGGCCTTCAGGTCCATGTGCCCGCGCACTGCTGCGCGGGGTGCACCGCCAACCGCGCAGGAGAACGCCGCCGTTTGAGCGATGCTGCCCCAACAAAAAAATGTCGATCGAAGTGGCGACGTTCATCTGCCGGCTAACGTCTGTGTTGAGCGACGCGGGATTGCGTTGCCGGTGAACGAAGCTGATTGATCCCCATCATCGACCCAACTCCTTGGTCCATCGAAGCTGCCGACCCGTGATCGCTCGAACGTATGTTAGACGGGACGCTGACGGTGAGTATTGCGCGGGCCAATGAAGAACTCCAGCCCTGAGGATCCTGCGCAGACCGTTGACCCTGCCGATTCCGGATTCATCCCAAGGGGCCGTGCTAGGGCGAGGCACTGCGCCGTCGCCGGGAATTGAGGCAGCCAGCAGATCAAGAAAACAATTTCGCTGACGCATGAAGTAATCGCTGATCGGAGCGCTGAGGGCAACCTGCCGGCTAACGTCTGTGTTGAGCGACGCGGGTTTGCGTTGCCGGTGAACGAAGCTGATTGATCCCCATCATCGACCCAACTCCTTGGTCCATCGAAGCCGCCGACCCGTGATCGCTCGAACGTATGTTAGACGGGACGCTGACGGTGAGTATTGCGCGGGCCAATGAAGAACTCCAGCCCTGATGAGCCTGCGCAGACCGTGGACCCTGCCGATTCCGGAATCACCTCGAGGGGCCGAGCTAGGGCGAGGCACTGCGCCGTCGCCGGGAATTGAGGTAGCCAGCAAATCAAAGAAAACAATTTCGCTGACGCATGAAGTAATCGCTGATCGGAGCGCTGAGAGCAACCTGCCGGCTAACGTCTGAGTTGAGCGACGCGGGTATGCGTTGCCGTTAAGCGAAGCTGATTGATCCCCATCATCGACCTGACTCCTTGGCCTATCGAAGCTGCCGCCCGGGATCGCTCAAATGATTTGTTGGACGGCTACGCTGCCGCTCATTATCGCGCGCGGCTCGATGAACCCCAAATCGAACACTCGCGCGGCCTTCAGGTCCATGTGCCCGCGCACTGCTGCGCGGGGTGCACCGCCAACCGCGCAGGAGAACGCCGCCGTTTGAGCGATGCTGCCCCAACAAAAAAATGTCGATCGAAGTGGCGACGTTCATCTGCCGGCTAACTATTAATTAGCCGGCCCAAAACCAGTCATTTCCGACATATATCCCCCTTGGCTGTCGCGTAGGCGTCTGATTTCCTTGATGCCTCGAATCCATCGTGTCGTTCAACTTCAGATTTTAGTATATGACGAAAGCGCGCGGCTTGTTCGAAGTGGCTCGTGATCGTATGCGCACTTTGCATCTGGCATTCCGGACGGAGAAGGTCTACCTGCATTGGATACGGCGCTACGTTAGGTTTCACGGCAGGAGGCACCCGCGGGAGATGGGTTCGGTGGAGGTCGAGTCATTTTTGACCCATCTCGCGGTGGCGTTGAAGGTGAGTGCGGCGACCCAGAATCAGGCGTTGCATGCGCTTCTCTTTCTGTATCGCCAGGTCCTTGAGGTCGATCTTCCCTGGCTGGAAAACATCACGCGGGCGGCCAAGCCGAGGCGTCTTCCAGTCGTGCTGAGTCCGGTCGAGGTCCGGGCGGTGCTGGCGAACCTCGACGGGACTGCGTGGCTGATTGCATCATTGCTCTATGGGGGAGGGCTGAGATTGAACGAGGCGCTCCGGCTTCGGGTGAATGACCTTCATTTGGAGAGTGGGGAAGTGGTGGTGCGGGGCGGCAAAGGGGGCAAGGACCGGGTGACGGTGGTGCCGGTGGCTTTGATCGATCCGCTGCGCCTGCATTTGACGCGGTTGAGTGTGCGTTTCGAGCGCGAGCGACGGCGGGGTGCTCCGGGGGTGTCGTTGCCGCTGTCGGTGTCTCACAAATATCCCGCTAGGGCCATGCTCTGGGGCTGGCACTACCTCTTCCCGGCGGATTTGCCTTGTCTTGACCCGTACTCGGGGAAAATCGTGCGCCATCATGTGCACGAGCGCATGGTGCAGCGGGCGGTGCAGGCGGCGGTTCGAAAGGCTGGCATCTCGCAGCCTGCGACCTGTCATACGTTCAGGCACTGCTTCGCAACGCATTTGCTGCGATCGGGATGCGATATTCGGACGGTGCAGGAGCTGCTCGGTCACGCGGATGTGAGATCCACGATGATCTACACCCACGTCTTGGGAAAAGGTGCCCTGGGCGTGGTCAGCCCGCTCGATCGGCCGGCATAGAATGGCTGGCGCCGCTGATCCGGTGCCGGTCCGGTCTGTGGGCCGATCAGTTTTTCAGCCGATACCCGGTCTTGAAAATCCACCCGATGATGGAGATACAGACGGCGAAGAAACCTGCGGTCATGCCGAAGCTCACCGCGATGTTCACGTCCGCCGTGCCGTAGAAACACCAGCGGAAGCCGCTGATTAGATAGACCACGGGGTTGAACAGGCTGAATGCGCGCCACGCGGGAGGCAGCATGCTGATGGAATAGAACGCGCCGCCCAGGAAGGTGAGCGGCGTGACCACCAGCGTGGGGATGAGCTGCAGTTGCTCCCAGCCTTTCGCCCAGAGTCCGAGAATGAATCCGAACAGGCTGAAGTTGATCGCGGTCATCAGCAGGAAGGCGACCATCAGTATCGGATGCTGGATCTTGATGCTGACGAACAAGGAGGCTGTGATCAGGATCACGAGTCCGAGCACCACGGACTTCGATGCGGCGGCGCCCACGTAGGCTATGACGATCTCGGCATAGGAGATGGGGGCGGAAAGGATCTCGTAGATGGTGCCGATGAATTTTGGAAAAAAGATTCCGAACGAGGCGTTCGCGAGGCTCTCGGTGAACAATGCCAGCATGATGAGACCGGGCACGATGAAGGCGCCGTAGGAGACGCCGCTCACGGGGGTCATCCGCGATCCGATCGCGGCGCCGAATACGACGAAATACAGGGAGGTCGTGATGACCGGCGTCACGAGGCTCTGGACCAGGGTCCTCAGTGCGCGGGACACCTCGAATTTGTAAATGGCCCAGATGCCGTATCGATTGAATTGCAGGGGCCGCCCGCTCATGTTCGCTCACTCACCAGGCTCACGAAAATATCCTCGAGCGAGCTTTGGTGCGTCTGCAAATCGCCGATCTCGATGCCGAGGTTGCCGACCCTTCTCAGCAGGGTTGGAATGTCGAATGCGCTGTTTCCGTCGAACGTGCACACGAGGTCCTGTCCGCTGTTCTTGAGCTCGAGCTCCCAGCCTGCGAGCTCTTCGGGGACGCGGTTCAATGTCGACTTCAGATGCAGCGTGAGCTGCTTCTTGCCGAAGCGCTTCATCAACGTCTCCTTCTGCTCGACCAGGATGAGCGCACCCTTGTTGATGACGCCGACCCTGTCGGCCATCTCCTCGGCCTCCTCGATGTAATGAGTCGTCAGGATGATGGTGACACCGCGTGCCTTCAGGCCGCGGACTAGGTTCCACATGTCGCGCCGCAGCTCCACGTCCACCCCGGCGGTGGGTTCGTCGAGGAACAGGATGTCGGGCTCGTGGGACAGGGCCTTCGCGATCATCACGCGCCGCTTCATGCCACCCGACAAGGTCATGATCCGGCTGTCGCGCTTGTCGGTGAGTGACAGGTCGCGCAACAGGCCCGCGATGAGATCCGGGTTGGGGGCGCGGCCGAACAGCCCCCGGCTGAAGCTGACGGTGGCCCATACCGTCTCGAAGGAATCGGTGGTGAGCTCCTGCGGAACCAGCCCGATCTTGGAGCGCGCGGCCCGATAGTCGCGCACGATGTCGTGGCCGTCGGCGACGATGCGGCCGGTCGTCGCCGTGACGATGCCGCAAACGATGTTGATGAGCGTCGTCTTGCCGGCGCCGTTCGGGCCGAGGAGGGCGAATATCTCGCCCTTGCGGATCTCGAGATTGACGGGCTGCAGCGCCTGAACTCCGGACGCGTAGGATTTCGAGACGTTCTCGATCGTGATGACGGCCGGCATGTGGGTCGATCCGTGCCGGTGCGCTCAATTGTGCGCGATGCGCTTGGTCAGCGCGGCGGTGAATTCGGCCGTCGTCGCTTTGCCGCCGATGTCGCCAGTCCGGACATTGTCCAAATTCAAGGTGTCGCCGATCGCGGTGCGCAGCCGTTGCGCCATTTTCGGCAGTTTGCAGTGATCGAGCATCATGGCGGCGGCCAGCAGGAGGGCGGTCGGGTTGGCGATGCCTTTGCCCGCGATGTCGGGCGCCGAGCCGTGCACGGCCTCGAAGATGGCGGCATCTGCGCCGATGTTCGCGCCGGGCGTCATGCCGAGGCCGCCGACCAGCCCGGCGACGAGGTCCGACAGGATGTCGCCGAACAGGTTGGTGGTGACCAGCATGTCGAACTGCCAGGGATTCAGCACGAGCTTCATGGCGCACGCATCGATGATGATGGTGTCCAGTACGAAGCGTCCTTTGTATTTGCGCTCATAAAGCTCCAGTCCGGTCTCCAGGAAGATTCCGGTGAGCGCCTTCATGATGTTCGCCTTGTGCACGATCGAGACCTTCTTGCGGCCCGTGGCGACGGCGTGCTCGAACGCGAACTCCAGCAATCTCCGGCTGCCCTGCCGGGTGTTGACGCCCGAGGCCATGGCGACGGCATGCGGGTCGTCGTCGATCTGAATGTAGTGCTCGTGCCCGATGTACAGGCCCTCCAGATTTTCGCGCACCACGATCAGATCGATCTTGTCGAATCGGCCACCCGGTATCAGCGTCCGTGCGGGGCGGAGGTTGGCGTACAGCTTGAATTCCTCGCGCAGGCGCACGTTGGACGACCGATAGCCGCCGCCGGACGGGGTCTCGAGCGGGCCCTTCAGCGCGAGCCGCGTGCGGCGGATGCTCGCGATGGTTTGGGGGGGAGGGGATCCTGCGCGGTCTTGATGCCCTCGAGCCCGGCGGCCTGCCGATCCCATTGGAAAGGCGCGCCTAGCGCATCGAGGGCCGCGAGTACCGACTCGACGATCTCCGGGCCGATGCCGTCTCCGGGAATGAGGGTGGCGGGAATCGACTGTGTCATCTCAAATCCTTGCTCATGGGTACGAATTCAATGCTTTCGCCGGCGCCGAGATCGTATCTCACCACCTCGCTGCCGACGTAGCCCCGCGCCGCGTACAGCTTCAAGCCCGGAAGCGTCGCCATGAGTTCGGCGCGCGCAAAGCCGCGGGCGCGCGCCTCTCTTTCGCAGCGCTCGAGGAGTGCGGTCCCGACACCCCGTCTCGCCTTGGATGGCTCGACGAAGAAGGCGCGAATTTTCGCGGCCTGCGTGCAGGGGTCGAGCAGGGAGGCGTCCCTGCCGGTGCGCGAGTCGCCGCCGAACAGGGTGGATCGGAAACTCCAGCCGCCGCATCCTGCCAGTTCGCCGGTCTCCTCCGCCACAAAGTACGTCTCATCGTCGATCAGTTGGGTGTCGACGCCGAAGGCGCCGCGCAGGGCTCCATCGACCTGCGAGGGCCGATAATCCCCCGCGCTCAGGCCGCGCGCGGATCGGGCGATCAGTTCGGTGAGCCGTGGGATATCGGCGCGGGTTGCTAGGCGCAGTGCGATGGCGGCGGTCATTTGCGCAGCATTTTACCCGTAAGGTCGGTCGAAAGGCTCTCCGCAGGATGGTCTTGACGTTCGTCAGGGCCGTCCGTCCGCTCGCGCATGGCTTGCGTAGCGCTCGCCGTCAAGATGTTGTCGGGCCGGCCGCGGGCTCGACGGAGTATTCAGCGTGCTGCCGTTGACGTACACTCCCGCGTTCGGGGTGCAAAGTTGCCGCACTAGCGGCACGGGAACGGAGGGGATCGATTGGGAGCTCGCGCGAAATCTTCATGCGCGAAACCTGCGGTTTGGGCAATTGCCCGCCGCTCATTTTTCTCATTGGTGTACCCGTCCTTCGTCGTCGAGGTCGCATCCCGCATGCGCAGCGAGGCTTAATGAAATGATCAAGACTTTTCTACGAGCGATACCCGTCTCGTTATTTGCTCCCATCCTGCTATCCGCAGCGCTGCCGGCCGCGGTCGCGGGCGCGGCCGAGTTCCCGAACCCGTTGCCGTCGGACCCGACCCTCCAGGTGGCGAAGCTTCCCGCCAAGTACCCCTCGGGCTGGGCCTTCCTCAACTACGCGGGGGACCGCATCGAGTTGCGCAATGTCGGCGCCGATACCCGCGAGGTAAAGGCTGAGCTGCAGGCGCGCGATTCGACCACGCTGCTGGTTTCGGACAAGCGGCCGGAGGTCTATACGGCGGATACGGTATGGTCGCGCGGCGTGCGCGGCACCCGCACCGACTTCATCACCATCTATGATTCTCAGACATTGAACGTGGCCGGGGAGATCGTGTTGCCCGGCGCCAAGCGCGCCCTGATCACCGCCATGGAGGGGCTGTTCGCCTTTACCGACGATCAACGCATGGCGCTGGTGTTCAATTTCACCCCGGCCTCGTCGGTCACGGTGGTGGATCTGGTCAAGCGGCAGATTCTGGGAGATATCGACATTCCGGGGTGCTCGCTCGTGTACCCCGCGGCCGGACGCGCATTCTCCACTCTGTGCTCGAGCGGCACCCTGCTGACCATCAAGCTCGATGAAAACGGCCACGTCGCGGGCCGGAACGAGTCCAAGCAATTCAATCCGCTCGACACGGACCCCTTGTTTACCTCGAGCGCGGTGCTGAACGGCATCCGGTATTTCCCGAGCCTGCACGGACGAATCCAGCCGATCGACATGAAGACCGAGGATGTGAAGGTGCTGCCCGAGTGGTCGTTGGTATCGGCCGCGGAGAAGGCGGCGCATTGGCGCCCCAGCGGGTGGCAGATTCTCGCGAGCGACGAGAAATCGCTGCTCTATGTTCTGATGCAGCCGAATGCCGGGGAAGGCACGCACAAGAATCCGGCCACCGAGGTTTGGGTGTTCAATCCCGCCACCAAAACGCGCGTCAAGCGCCTTCGTCTGGTACGGCCCGGCTCATCCATCGCGCTGACGCACGGGCCGGAAGCGCTGATGCTGGTGCAGGCCGGCGAGCGCCTCGATGTGTATGAGACTCAGGGCGGCAGTCTGGTGCGCAGCATGGATCTAACCGGTATGCGTACCCGCATGCAGATGGAGACGTTCCATTGATGACGGACATCGCTTCCGGAGTTTCGTCCGCTTCGATGCAGGGCATCGATCAGGTGCTGGCGGCTCAGCTTGCGGCCTTCCTCGCGTTCTTGCTGGCGGCGTCGGCCACTCACAAGTGGTGGCGTTGGCAGCATACCCTGGAAGTGGTGCGGGACTTCGCGGGCGTTCCGCGCAAAGCCGCGCGGGCGGCTGCTATGACGGTGGGGGCGGTGGAGTGGCTGGCCGCGGCCCTGCTCTTCCTTCCCTCCTACCGGGTGCTCGGAGCGCTGATTGCGGCCACGCTCTTGACCGTCTATCTGGCGCTCATCGTGCGCTCGCTGAGTACGGGCCGCCGCGATGTCGATTGCGGCTGCGGCTTCGGGCCCGCGCGGCACTCGCTCGGCGCCTTCGAAGTGGGGCGCAACGCGACGCTCACGGCCATGGCACTCTTCGTGGCCGGATCGGCGGCTCGCGGAGCCCCGGTCATCGCGCCTTCGCAGATGCTCGGGGCGGCGGCGATGCTTGCCTTGTATGGTGCGCTCGACCAGGTGATGGGATTGCGGCCCATGCGCAAGGGCATGGCGTTATGAGCGGTTGGCGTTCATGAGCTTCGTCATTGCATCGCAGGTCGCACTCTGGTTGGCGGTGCTCGTGCTCGGCGTCATCTGCATCGCGCTTGCGCGACAGGTCGGCGTGCTGCACCAGCGCATAGCGCCTGCCGGTGCGCTCTCGCTGCGCCAGCCGCTGAAACTCGGCGCACTGACGCCGGAGATGAACCTGGCGGCATTGGATGGATCCACGGTGAGAATCGGAGGTGTGCGCGGCGGCCGCAGTCAGCTGCTCCTCTTCATCTCGCCGGATTGCACGGTTTGCGAGGCGCTTTTGCCGGCGGTTCGCTCGGCTCACGGCGCGGAACGCGCCTGGTTGGACATCGTGCTGGCGAGCGACGGGGACCCCGGCAAACATGCGGAGTTCGTGCTCGAGAAGGGTTTGGGTAAATTCCCTTATGTCATCTCCGAACACTTGGGACGCAGCTTCGGTGTCGCGAAGCTGCCCTATGCGGTGCTGATCGATGAAGCCGGAAAGCTCTCTGCAACCGGCCTGGTCAACACCCGGGAACATTTGGAGAGTTTGTTCGTGGCCAAGGAAAAAGGCGTCGGCAGCATTCAACAATTTCTAAGGTCTGGCGACCAGCGGCGAGTGTCTTCGGGAGAATAGCGTGGCTCAATTCGATCAGTTGACGGAAAAGGTATTGCGCGGCATAGCGAGCCGGACCTCCAGGCGCAACGTGTTCAGCATTCTCGGCGGGTTGCTGGCTGGCGCCACCAGCTTTCCCCTCCTTCCGGTGGCGAAAGGCGCGGAAGCGGGGGACGAAAATCCGAACGATCCGAATTCCGGGGGGAGGGAGCCGCAGCTCTCCGGCAACCCGCAGGATCCGGGCGACCGCACCAAGTGCGACTACTGGCGCTATTGCGCCATCGATGGATCGTTGTGCGCGTGCTATGGCGGGACCGTCACGAGCTGCCCCCCGGGCACGGAGATGTCACCCATCACCTGGATCGGCACCTGCCGCAATCCGGCGGATCAGCGCAATTACATCATCTCGTACAACGACTGCTGCGGCGGTGTCGCCTGGGGACGCTGTGCCTGTCAGAACAACAATGGGGATCGTCCGGTGGTCAGGCCGTCGACCAATAACGAGGTGACCTGGTGCTTCGGCACCAAGAGCCAGTCCTATACCTGCACTGTCGCCTTGATTCTGGGCGTCGCCCTCGAAAAGAAATAACCCCCATGCGCAGGGCGCATCGCGTTGACGGACCTTCCCCATGACCCCGCCGACCCGCCGCGGCGCGCTGTTGGGCACGCTGCTGTTGCTGGCGGCCCTCGCGGTCACCGTGAGGTTGCGCGCGGCCGAACCCGTGCAGACGCCGCCCGTCGCCGCTTCGACTGACGTCAAGGCCGCCTCCACGCCAGGCTCCACGGCCGCCTCCACGCCAGCCTCCACGGCCGCCTCCACGCCCGCCGGCGTGACCAACGTGCAACTCGCCTGGCAGAATTGGGTGCTCAATTGTCAGGGCTGCCATCGCCTGGATGGCAGCGGATCGGACGCAACCGCGCCGAGCCTTGCGGGAACCGTGGCGAAGTTTTTATGGGTCCCCGGAGGTCGCGAGTACCTGGCGCGGGTGCCCGGAGTCTCCACCTCGCCGCTGTCGGATGCGGACCTCGCCGAGGTGATGAACTGGATGCTGTGGCGCTACGACCGGGAACATCTGCCGTCCAATTTTCGGCCGTTCACGGCTGCCGAGATCGGCCCGTTGAGATCGCATCCGCTGCGCCTCGAGGCGGCCGCGATGCGGCGTGATCTGTTGAGCAAGGCCGAAGCGTCCGGGCAGCCGTGACGGAGCCTGCGCCGCACGAGGAGATACTCACCACCACCTGCCCGCGGGATTGCTACGATTCTTGCGGAATCATCGTCTTGAAGCGCGGCGGCGCGGTGACCGCGGTGCGCGGGGATCCGGCTCATCCCGTGAGCCGGGGAGCGCTGTGCGGCAAGTGCTCGACTGCCTATAACCGGGAATGGCGCGACCCGAGCCGTCGCTTGACGCAGCCCTTGAAGCGCGTGCGGCCAAAGGCGGGCGCGAACGGGGCGGTTGCCCGGCAGGATTCTGCGTGTTTCGAGCCGGTGAGCTGGGACCGCGCGATCGCTGAGATCGCAGCCCGCCTCGAGGCGATCGTGCAATCGCATGGCGCACGGTCGATCTTGAACGCGCATTACACCGGGACCATTTCCTTGCTGGCGGGCATTGCGCCGATGCGCTTCTTCAATCGGCTCGGTGCCACCGAGGTGACGCCGGACACCATCTGCAACATGGCGGGCCATGTCGCCCTGCGTTACATGTAC
The DNA here is from genome assembly GCA_963736185.1 of uncultured Gammaproteobacteria bacterium. Taxonomy (GTDB): domain Bacteria; phylum Pseudomonadota; class Gammaproteobacteria; order Steroidobacterales; family Steroidobacteraceae; genus Bog-1198. The sequence goes on from CAVTNZ010000005.1 coordinate 55,997, forward strand.
GGGACTTCGCTCGACGGCTTCGATCCCCGCACGGCGCGGGATGCGGCTTGCATCGTCGTTTGGGGAGCCAATCCCCACGCCTCGGCTCCGCATGCGCACGAGCACTGGCTGCGGGAGGCGCCCGGCAAGGTGATCGTGGTCGACCCCATCCGCACACCCACCGCAGCGGAGGCGGATATTCATTTGCAGCCCTTCCCGGGGAGCGATGCCGCGCTTGCATTCGCCTTGTTGTCCGTCATCCACCGCGATGGGCTGATCGACGAGTCGTTCGTGGCCCGTCATGTGCTGGGATGGGAGGAGCTGCGGCCGGCGATCGCGGCCTGCGATCTGGGGCGTCTTGGGGAGGCGACCGGGGTTCCGGTTCGCTTGATCGAGGAGGCGGCGCACCTGTACGCGCCCGGCCCTTCGCTGCTCTGGCTGGGTCAGGGCTTGCAGCGCCAGACCAGCGGCGGGAACGTCATGCGCGCCTGCGCGATGCTGCCCGCGCTCACCGGAAATTTGTGCAAGCCGGGCGCCGGCTTTCTGTACTTGAACGGCAGCTTGTCCCAGCGCGGCATGGATGAGGCCTACCTGTCGGGCGCACATCTGGGGGACGTTCAGGGGGAGGATTCGCGGCCTAGGGCCGCGCCGGCATCGGTGAGCCACATGGACCTTGCTGACATCCTGGGGGACCGACAGAGCTCGCGGGCGTTGTTCGTGTGGAACATGAATCCCTTGAGTTCCTGCCCGAATCAGGCGCGTCTGCGAAGCGCGCTGCAACGGGACGATCTGTTGACCGTGGTGGTGGATTTGTTTCCGACCGATTCCACGGTGCTCGCCGATTATGTGCTGCCTGCGGCGAGCTTCCTGGAGTTCGACGACCTCGTTGCGCCGTATTTCAATTTGACTCTCGCGGCTCAGAGCAAGGTCATGGAGCCTCCGGGGGCAGCGCTGCCGAACCTGGAGATCTTTCGCCGCCTCGGCCGCGCCATGAAATTCGACGAGCCGGAGTTCGTCGAAAGCGACGCTCAAATCCTCGAGTCCCTCATGAGCCGCAGCGGGCTCGGCGAGAGTTTCGAGACGCTCAAGCGCAAGGGCATGATCTGGGTGCCTAAGGACCCGGTGCCGCAATTCGCGCAGGGGCTGTTCGATACCCCGAGCGGCCGCATCGAGATCGCGAGCGCACGCGCGGCGGCGGACGGGCAGCCGCGGCTGCCGCAGTGCCGGAGCGATCCACGACCCCCGGCCGGGAAGCTGCGGCTGTTGTCGCCGGCGCATGCGTGGCTCCTCAACACGACTTTCGGCAACGTCCGCAAGATCACGGTCCGCCTGGGCCGGGCAACCATCCTGCTGCATCCGTCGGACGCGGCGGCCCGCGCTTTGCGCGCCGGCGACATGGCGCTCGTCCACAATCCCTGCGGGCGTCTGGACCTCGAGGTCGAACTGTCCGACGACATTCCGCCCGGCGTCGCCGTCGCCCACAAGGGCAGATGGCTCACTCAGGATGTGGCATACGCGAACGTCAATGTCTTGAATCCCGGGAGCAAGAGCGACATGGGCGACAGCACGGCGGTGCACAGCGTGGAGGTGACGGTGGAGGCGGCGCCCCGATGAGCGTGGAGGCCGCGGACGGCGTGACCCTGCACCGCTCGCTCGGGTACTGGGATCTGGTGCTCTATGGGCTCGCCTACATTGCGCCGTTTGCGCCGCTGACCACGCTCGGCTTCGTGTGGAACGAATCGAACGGTCTGATCATGCTCGCATATGCCCTGGGCGGCGTGTGCATGTACTTCACGGCGCGAAGCTATGCGATGATGACCGAGGTGCTCCCCTCCGCGGGCTCGGTCTACGGCTTCGCGCGCCACTCGCTCGGCAAGTTCCCCGGCTTCATGGCCGGCTGGATGATCCTGCTCGATTACCTGTTGATCCCGGCGTTCGTGTACGTGCTGGTGGCGGTTGCGCTTCAGACGCTGATACCGGGCGTCGACCGCGGCGTCTGGATCGTTCTGCTCGCCGTGGCAACCACGAGCGTCAACTGGTTCGGGATCAGCGTGACCGCGCGGGCGAATTTCATCGCGGTGGCGCTGCAGGTTCTCGTGCTGGTGGGGTTCGTCGTTCTTGCGCTGTTCGCGCTGTACTCGGGCAAGGGAAACGGCGCATTGACGCTGAAACCCCTGTTCGATCCCGCGACCTTCAACGCCGGCCGCGTGTTCGGTGCGACCTCCATCTGCGTGATGTCCTTCCTCGGTTTCGATGCCGTGTCGACGCTCGCCGAGGAGGTGAAAGGCGGCGACCGGCACATCGTGGGCAGGGCGATCATCGCGGTGTTGATGTTGTCGGCGGTGTTCTTCGTGGCGGTCACCTGGGTGCTCGGCAATCTCCTGCCCGGCCTGGTCATCAAGGACTCCGCGGCCGCCACCTACGAGCTGGCCGCCTGGGCCACCGGGCCGTGGACCGCGGTGGTGCTTGCCTGGACGAATGCGGTGGTCGTCGGACTGTCGAACGCGCTGCCGATGCAGGTCGGCGTTGCGCGCGTCGTCTTCGCGATGGGACGGGATCGGCAGATGCCGCACGCCTTCGCCCGGGTGCATCCTCGCTATCGCACGCCCTATGTCGGGATGCTGGCGACCTCGGCGGTCTCGCTCGCCGTGGGGCTGGTCATGGCGAACCGCCTCGACGATCTGGCGTCGATCGTGAATTTCGGGGCGCTGAGCGGCTTTCTGCTCCTGCATGTCTCGGTGCTGGTGAGGTTCGGGATCAAGCAGCGTTCGCGGCGGATCGTCGCCCATTGGGTCGTGCCGATCTGCGGCTTTTTGGTGGTGCTGGCGGTTTTTTCGGGCATGAGCGCCCTCGCGGCGAAGGTCGGTCTGACCTGGCTAGGTGCCGGACTGATCTACGGCGCCGTGTTGAAGGCCAAAAATCGGGACGAGTTGCACGTTCCTTTGTGAGCTCAGACCCCGTGAGGGCCTGGCTAAAGTCGTAGGATTTTTCCTACACGGCGACGCGGCTCCCCGGCCGGCGAAAGCGTTGCGAAACGGCGACCGGTTCATCGATCATGGCGACCATCACCTATCAACGCGCCTTGAGGGAGAGCAATGAGCGTGAGATCGTCTATCGCGACGATTCTGCAGAAGCGTCGTGCAGACATCGAGAGTGCCTGGCTGCAACAGCTGACCACCACCGCCGTGTCTTCGAGCGGACGCCTTGCCAACGAGGAGCTCAGGCGCCAGGCGCAGGAGTTTTTCAATGTGTTCGACCAGGCGCTCAAAACCGGGCGGATCGATGCCATCGACGGTGCGGAATGGGCGGAGGTGCGCGCCTTCCTGGAGGATCTCTCGCGCCGCCGCGCACTCGCGGGATTCAGCTCCGAGGAGACGGCGAGCTTCGTGTTTTCGCTGAAAAAGCCGGTGTTCGAGGCGTTGCGGCAGGAGAGCCTCGAGGATCCGGAGCAAACCGCCGATGCCGTGTGGGAGGTGACCCTGCTGCTCGACAAGCTCGGGCTGCACACGATCACCGCCTATCAGCGCGCGCGCGAAGGGGTGATCAACCGCCAGCAGCAGGAACTGCTCGAGCTATCGACCCCCGTGGTGAAATTATGGGACGGGATTCTGGCGTTGCCGATGATCGGCACGCTCGATTCGGCGCGCACCCAGATCGTGATGGAATCGCTGCTGCAGAAAATAGTCGAGACGGAATCGCAGATCGCGATTCTGGACATCACGGGCGTTCCCACGGTCGACACCCTGGTGGCGCAGCATCTGCTGAAGACGGTGACCGCGCTGCGGCTCATGGGCGCGGAATGCATCATCTCCGGCGTCCGTCCGCAGATCGCGCAGACCATCGTGCATCTGGGCGTCGATCTGCAGGGGGTCACCACCAAGGCCAATCTGGCCGACGCGCTCGCGTTGGCATTGAAGCGGATCGGCGTGAGCTTTACGCGGCAATAACCGTGGATCGGATACCCATCCTGCGCATGGGCGATTTTCTGCTCGTCACGCTGCAAGTGGACATGCACGACCAACTCGCGCTGCGGCTGCAGGATGACTTGACCAACGCAATTCAAGCCAGGGGGGCGAAGGGGGTGCTCATCGACATCTCGGCGCTCGAGATGGTGGATTCCTTCATGGGCCGGATGATCTCCGACGTGTCCGGGATGGCGCGCATCCTCGACGCAAGGACGGTTCTCGTCGGTATGCAGCCCGCCGTTGCGATCACCCTGGTGGAACTCGGGATGTCGCTTCCCGGAATCGATACGGCGATGAACGTCGAGCGGGGAATGCAGCTTTTGAGGCGTGCGTCGAGCGATGGCGACGACCACCGCCCGCGGTGAGCAACCGCTGCGAAGCGAGCACGACATCGTGCTCTGCCGGCAGACGGTGCGCCGGTTGGCGCAGGAAGCGGCGTTTTCATTGGTCGATCAGACCAAATTCGTCACCGCGGCCAGCGAGCTGGCCCGCAATGCGCTGATTTACGGCGGTGGAGGGGATCTCAAATGGGAAACCTTGCTCGACGGCGTACGGCGCGGAATCCGGCTCTCGTTCGAGGATCAGGGACCCGGCATCGCCGATGTGGACCAGGCAATGACCGATGGCTGGAGCTCCGGCAGCGGACTCGGTCTCGGTCTGACGGGTGCCCGACGCCTGGTGAACGAGTTCGAATTGCAGACGAAGGTCGGCGTCGGCACCCGCGTGACGATCGTCCGATGGAAATGACCGTGAGAGTCATCCGGGCGGCGGCGCAGCTGCGTGCCGAGGCGCGCGATCAGAGCGACATCGGCGAATGCCGGCGCATCGCCAACCGGCTCGCCCAGCTGCATGGCTTCGACGAGGAAGGTGTGGGAAAGATCTCCATCGTCGTGACGGAGCTGGCCACCAATCTCGTCCGGCACGGCGGGGGCGGGGAGGTGCTTCTGCAGGTCTTGGACGATGAGATCACGCCGCAATTCGAAGTCATGGCCATCGACCGGGGGCCCGGCATGCGCGATGTGGCCGATTGCATGCGCGATGGTTACTCCACCGCCGGGACGCCCGGGACGGGTCTGGGGGCAACCGCACGGCTTTCCACGGAGTTCGACCTGTTCTCCGAGCCGGGGAAGGGCACGATCGTTCTGTCGAGGGTCGCCCGCCGCCGCAATTCGGACCCGCCGGTCTTGCGCGGCGCACCGCCCCCGGATGCCCTGCCCTTGGAGATTGGCGCCGTGTGCCTCCCGTTGGCGGGCGAGATGGAGTGCGGCGACGGCTGGCGGGTCGCCGTCGCCGGGCAGGCGGTGACGATGCTGGTCGTCGACGGGCTCGGGCACGGCCCGCTGGCGGCGACCGCGGCGCGATCCGCGGCGCAGGCCTTCGAAGAGCGGCCCATCGAGGAACCGGTTTCGGTGATGGAAACCCTCGGTCGACGCCTGTTCGGCGGTCGCGGCGCGGTGGGAGCCTGCGCGCGATTGCGGGTGCCGGAGGGAAAGATTCACTATGCGGGCGTCGGCAATATTTCGGGCACCATCGTCGAGCCGCACCGCTCGCGGGGCATGGTGTCGTTGAACGGCACGCTCGGTCTGCAATCGGCGCGCGGGCGCCAGTTCGATTACGAATATTCCGACGACAGTGTCGTGGTGATGCACTCGGACGGACTGTCGGCGCGCTGGCACCTGGCCGACTACCCCGGTCTGTGCTCGAGGCACGCCGCGGTCATTGCCGGCGTATTGTTCCGCGATTACGCGCGCAAGCACGACGACGCCACGGTGCTCGTGGCGCGCCGCCGGCCATGAGCGAAGACACCCTCACTGCGGAGGTGTTGCGTCTGCGGGACGAGGTCGCGGGCCTGCAGAGCGAGCTGGCGGAGACCAACAAGGGGGTCGTGGCGCTGTACGCCGAATTGGATCAGAACGCGCTGCAGCTGCGCGAGGCCGCGGACCTCAAGAGCCGGTTCCTGTCGTACATGAGCCATGAGTTTCGCACGCCGCTGGCTTCGATCATCAGCGTATCGGATATCCTGTTGGCGCGCCTCGATGGGCCGCTGACCGCAGAGCAGGAGCGGCAGCTCAAGTTCGTTCAGGGAAGCGTGCGCGAATTGACCGAGATGGTCGACGATCTGTTGGACCTCGCCAAGGTGGAGGCGGGCCGGATATCGATTTCTCCCGAATGGTTCGACATGGTGGATCTGTTCTCGGCGCTGCGCGGAATGTTCAGACCGATCGTCGGTGCGAGCGCTGTCTCGCTGGTGTTCGAGGAACCCGCTGAGCTGCCGCCGCTCTATACGGACGACAAGAAGCTGGCCCAGATCCTCCGAAACTTCATCTCCAATGCGTTGAAATTCACCGCTGAGGGGGAGGTGCGGGTCAGCGCCAGCATGTTCGGCGACCAGATGATCGAATTCGCGGTGACCGACACCGGCATCGGCATTTCGAAGGAGCATTTGCCGGCCTTGTTTTCGGACTTCGTGCAGATCGATACCCGCATTCAAAAGCGGCTTCGGGGGACGGGTCTCGGGTTGTCGCTCGCCAAGAAATTCGCCGAGCTGCTGGGCGGAAGCGTCGCTGCGCAGAGCGAGCTGGGCAAGGGGTCGCGATTTTCCGTGCGCATTCCGAGCCGATACTCGGCGGGGGGTGCGCCGTCATGATCGATCCGCGCGAGATCACGCACAAGGGCGGCCCCATCAGGATCCTCGTGGTCGACGACAACCCGGCGGCTCTCTATGCCACGGCCCGGGTGCTGCGCTCCGCCGGCTACGAGGTGCTCGAGGCGTCGACCGGGGCGGCGGGGCTCGAGGCCGCGCCGTTCGCGGACCTCGTGGTGCTCGACATCAATCTGCCGGACATGGACGGATTCGAGGTCTGCCGGCGCATCCGGGCCTCGCCGCGGACGGCCGGGCTTCCGGTCCTGCACCTCTCGGCGACGTTCACCCAATCGGCCGATTACACGCAGGGCTTCGAGGCGGGGGCGGACAGCTATTTGACCCGCCCGGTGGAGGCGCCGGTGCTGATCGCGACGGTCAGGACGCTCTTGTTCGCGAGACACGCCGACATGGTCGGCCGCAAGGTGGATGCGCGACTGCGCGCCATGTTCGAGCTGGCGCCCGTCGCCATCGCGGTGTTGGACGACGGGCTCACGCTGGAGAGCGTCAATCCGGCGTTTTGCGCGCTCACAGGCTATGCGCCTAACGAGTTGATCGGCCGGAATCTGGCGGCATGCCTGAGCGAGGCGCCCGGCAACGAGCGCGAGCTCGCGCTCCTGCAATCGGCGGTCGAGGAGCGTTACTCGGGTCATTTCATCTTCATGAACCGGGACGGAAGTCTGGCCGAGATCCAAGGGCAGGTCGCGCGCGAAAGCGTATCGGGCGCGCGCATCCTGGTGGCCGAGGATGTGAGCGTGCAGCTGCAGGCGGAACGCGCCCGCGAAGGCCTGTTGATCAGCGAGCGCGCGGCACGGGCCGCCGCGGAGCGCAGCAACCGGCTCAAGGAGGAGTTTCTGGCCACCCTGTCGCACGAGCTGCGCAACCCTCTGAACGCCATACTCGGATGGGCGACGCTGCTCAACCGCAAGCCCGGACTTCCGGAGGCGGTCACGCAGGGGCTCCAGGCGATCGAGCGCAACGCCCGCATTCAGGCGCGGATGATCTCGGATCTGCTCGACTACGCCGGAATCACCTTCGGCAAGGTGCGCCTGGTGATCGAGACCATCGATCCATACGCCATCGTCAGGGCCACGATCGAGAGCCTCGGCGATGCGGCACAGGCTGCGGGGGTCGAGCTGCGGCCGTCTTACGACGAGGAGATCGTTCGCATCGAGGCGGACCCCGCGAGGCTGCAACAGATAGTCTGGAACCTGCTCACCAACGCCATCAAATTCTCGCCGAAGGGCGCCGCGGTCGAGGTGGCGGCGAGACGGCACGGCGACTTGTTCAGGCTGGTGGTGAGGGACCATGGCGAGGGGATCGAGCCGGAGTTCCTGCCGCGCATTTTCGAGCGATTCAGCCAGCAGGACGCCACCACCACGCGCAGCCATGGCGGCCTGGGGCTCGGAATGGCCATCGTGAAACAGCTCACCGACGTGCACGGCGGCACCATCCGGGCGCAGAGCGACGGCAAGGGTCAGGGCGCGACGTTCACGTTCGATATTCCCCTGAGCTGCAACGAATCGGAACCCTCGCTCTCCGACAGTCAGATATTGCGGGTCATGGATTTCTCCAAGGTCATCGCGCTGGTGGTGGAGGACGATGACGATGCGAGAGAATTGACGCGGCGCATCCTGAACGATGTCGGCGCGACCGTCGTCGAGGCGCCGAACGCCGAGCGGGCGATCGAGTCGATCACGACGAGCAGGGCCAATATCCTGATCAGCGACATCGGCATGGCGCGCGAGGACGGATACCAGCTGCTCAGACGCCTGCGCGGAATGGGGTACGGTCCCGACGTGCTTCCGGCGATCGCGCTCACCGCGTTTGCGCGTACGGAGGATCGCAGCGCCGCCTTGGCGGCGGGATTCCAGGACTATCTCGTCAAGCCGTTGGATCCCACGACGCTCGTTCAGCGGGTCGCCTCGCTGCACAAGTCCGTCTGGGGCTGACGGCCGCGCGTTTCAGCTCCCCCGGGGTATTGCCCGCACCAGCGCGGCGGCGCGCGAAATCACCGACGCCTGATGCGGCTGCAGCCGCTGTCCGCCCATTTGCATGAGCTCCTCCAGGTACGGATCGGTCACCGGGGTGCGCACCCCGGAGAATTCCTCGAGAATCGGCAATCCACAAAACGGTACGTAAGCGTTCGAATATCCCCCCTCGTGGGTTGCAACCAGCCGTCCCGCGCACAAATCGTCCGCAGCCCCCGTCACCCGCGCCGCCATCTCGCGATAGGTTTCACTGGTGCACATCATCCGGCCGAGCGGATCCATGGCGCTGGCGTCGAGCCCGGAAGCGACGACGAGAAGCTCGGGCCGGAAGCGATGCAATGCCGGCAGAACCACCTGGTCGAAGGCCGCAAGATAGGCGTCATGGCCCGAGCCCGGCGGCAGCGGAATATTCAGATTCGTCCCCGTGCCTCGGCCGGTTCCAACCACCTCGAGATCTCCCGAGTCGATGGGATAGCAGCGTTCCTGGTGGATGGACAGGGTGAGCACCGAGGGATCGTCGAGAAAGGCGCCCTCGGTGCCGTTGCCGTGATGCACATCCCAGTCAACGACCGCGACACGGCCCAGACCGTGCACGCGCTGCGCGTGGCGGACCATGAGCACGAGATTTCCAAACACACAGTAGCCGCGGCCCCCGGCCGCTTCGGCGTGATGTCCGGGCGGGCGCACCAGAGCGTAGGCGTTTCGCACCCGTCCGCCCAGCACGGCATCGGCGGCCTCGAGACAACCGCCCGCGGAGAGCGCCGCGATCTCGTAGCTGCCCGCGCCGATGCTGACGCTGTCTCCGAGCGGACCGCCGTTCGCCGCCGACAGTGTTCGCACCCGGTCGACATATCCGGGGGTGTGAAAGTAGAGGAGCTCCTCGCGCCCGGCGGGGCGTGGCTTGATGCGGGTCAAATGATCGGCGATGCCGCTCACCTCGAGGAGCGCGAGGAACCGGCGCTTGGTGGAGGGCGCCTCGGGGTGGCGATCGGGCTGCATATACTGATTGGTGCTCGAAAAGCCGGCGCCGCTTCCGGTGTCGTGCCAGAAATATCGTTCGTGGGCGACCAGGCCCGTGGCGCGGCTCGATGCGCTGCTCACGAATAGCCCCTCGACGCTGCCCCGCGGTCCGAATAGCATTTCACCGGGTGTACTCCCTCATCCAACGACTGAGATCCCTGCGGCACCGCTTCTGGTACGGCGTGTCCGAGCGCGTGCGCTGGTCGCGCGGGGCCTTTCGCGAAACTCCCGCCCTCGAGCTGCCCGCGCTGCCCGCCGAACAGTCGCGAAGGATAGCGGCCCTGAAGGAGCGTTACCAGACGCGGTTCGAGTCGCAGCTCGGCGCGCAGACCAGCCTCAACAACTACGAATATCTGGACATCCTCGACCACGCTTGGTCGAACGCCGCTGCGCGGCCGCTGGGGGTGGACATGCTCTGCGACGTGGGGTGTGCGAGCTTCTGGTATGCCGCCGCGCTCGACGCCTTTTTCCGACCCCGTGCGATGGTCGGTGTGGAGGTGGAGGGCTACCGGCTGTTCCGCGACGGGCGCACCCGCAGCGATTATGCGGCGGGGTATGTGGGTCAGCGGACGAATGCGCGCTTCGTGGTGGCCGACTACCTCGGCTACACCGAGCCCGCGGATCTCATCACCGCCTGGTTTCCGTTCCTCACGCCGCCCGCCATCCTCGCATGGCGTTTGCCCCTGGGTCTTTTGCGACCCGAGGCGCTGTTTCGCCAGATTCACCGCAATTTGAGGCCGGGCGGCTGCTTCCTGATGGTCAACCATGGCGCGGCGGAGGCGGAGCTGGCGGATCGATTGTGCACTGCGGCGGGATTTCGCCTGCAATTTCGACAATCCACGCCCTCGCCGTTGAGCCGCGGACGGCCATCTCCCCCGGTGGTGTCCGCCTGGAGCCTCGCCGGGTAGGCTGCTGGCGGGCTGGCGCGGCGGGTGCCGGGTGGGCAATCCTGCGGTTCGTGCGGCTGCGCTACTGTAATATTCGTACTATTAAGGGATTTGCTGTAATATGCACCGCGGTTCGTGAATTACTACTTGGTCCGTTTCTGGTCAGCGCGCCGCTCCGGCGTCACCTTGGCCACAACCCACAAAGCAGGTTTCCTCGATCCAAGGTGGCTGGCGAATTCCCGTTAAACCGGGTTCTTTGACCCGCCGATTGTTTCTTTTGTAGTAGGTATTCTTCACATGACGAAAATGTATGTTGGCAATCTCCCGTTCTCAATGGACGAGTCCGCGGTTCGTGCGCTGTTCGAGAAGCACGGTCCCGTCCAGTCTGTCGCACTGATCAATGATCGCGACACCGGTCGGCCCCGCGGTTTCGGCTTCGTTGAAATGGCCAGCGCCGATGCGGCGCGTGCCATGCAGGCCTTGAACGGCCACGATGTCGAAGGGCGAGCGCTGAAGGTGAACGAAGCGCAAGAGCGCACCGGCGGTGGTGGTGGCGGCGGCGGTGGGTCGCGTGGTCCCAAGCGCTGGTAACAGGCGTTGAAATGACGGAGTACTGGGGCCGCAGCGATGCGGCCCCAGTCGTTTGGAAGGTTCGATTTCCCTTCGATTAGGGTTTACGCTCAACGCCGATTTGCCTATAATCGCCGCCCTCGGCAGGGGATCGAGGCGTCTCGATCCAGAGCGGACGGTTCTTGAGGGAACGTTCGGAAAGTACGCTGAATCGAAGAGCCCCTCGGAGGGGCTTTTTCGTTGAGAGACAAGGGGGCCGATGGTCCCCTTTTTTGTTTCGAAGGGTTTCGAGTCATGCGTGACGCCTTGATGCGCTTGCTGGAGCCGCCGATCGAGGCGCTGGGCTTTGAGCTCATCGAGATCGAGTTCGCCCAGGCGGGGCGCGGTGGAACGCTGCGGATCTATATTGATCGGCTCGCGGGAGGCCGCGAGGATCACGCCGCCGGCGTTGCGTGGGCGCCGGGCGACGAGCGCGGGGTGCCGAGCCAGGGCGGCATCTCGGTGGACGATTGCGCGACGGTGAGCCATGCGGTGAGTCAGATCCTCGACGCGGAGGATCCGATCAAGGGGCATTACACCCTGGAGGTGTCTTCGCCGGGCCTGGATCGGATCTTGCGCAAGCGCGAGCATTTCGAGCGGTTCGTGGGCGACGGGGTGTTCGTCGAGCTCAAGCTGCCGATCGAAGGGCGGCGGCGCTTTGCGGGCACGTTGAAATCGGTTGTGGGCGAAGCAATTGTGGTGGAGGTCGACGGACGCGCGCACGAGCTGCCGCTCGATCGGATACAGAAGGCGAGATTACGGCCAGGCCGGCAATGATTAGGAGTCTTGGGCTATGAACAAAGAAATCTTGATGGCGGTCGATGCCGTATCGAACGAGAAGGGCGTCGACAAGGAGATCATCTTCGATGCGCTCGAGGCGGCGCTCGCTTCGGCGACTCGCAAGAAGCACGGCGAGGAGCTCGACGTGCGCGTGTCCATCAACCGCAAGACCGGCGCCTACGACACCTTCCGCCGCTGGAAGGTGTTCGCGGACGACTCCAACGAACTCGAGGTCCCCGAGCGCGAGTTGCGCATGGACGATGCGCGCGACATCGACAAGGACGTGGAGGTGGGCGGCTACGTCGAGGAACCGATGGAGTCGGTGCCTTTCGGACGCATCCTCGCGCAGACCGCAAAACAGGTGATCGTGCAGAAGGTGCGCGAGGCGGAGCGGGCGCAGGTGGTTGATGCCTACAAGGACCGCGCCGGGACCCTGGTGAGCGGCATCGTCAAGCGCGTCGACCGCAACGGCATCTACGTGGACCTCGGCTCGAATGCGGAGGGCTACATTGCGCGCGAGGAGATGATTCCGCGCGAGCCCGTGCGCTCCCAGGACCGCATCAAGGCGTATCTCAAGGAAGTGCGCTCCGAACCGCGGGGTCCGCAGCTGTTCCTGTCGCGCACTGCGCCCGAATTTCTGATCGAGCTGTTCAAGCTCGAGGTGCCGGAAGTGGGTCAGGGGCTGATCAACATCCTGGCCGCCGCCCGCGATGCCGGCGTGCGCGCGAAGATTGCGGTGCGCAGCAACGACCCGCGCGTCGATCCGGTCGGTGCGTGCGTCGGCATGCGCGGCTCGCGCGTACAGGCGGTGTCGAACGAGATCGCCGGCGAGCGCGTCGACATCATTCCGTTCGATGAGAACAACGCGCAGTTCGTGATCAACGCCATGGCGCCCGCCGAGGTCACCTCCATCGTGGTGGACGAGGATTCGCACTCGATGGACATCGCGGTCTCGGAGGACAAGCTCTCCCAGGCCATCGGCCGGGGCGGCCAGAACATCCGGCTGGCGAGCGAGCTCACCGGCTGGGAGCTGAACGTCATGAGCGAGTCGCAGGCGGAGGCGAAGAGCGAGAGCGAGTCGCTCGCGTTGCGCGAAACCTTCATGCAGCAGCTCGACGTGGACGCCGACGTGGCCAGCATCCTGGTGCAGGAGGGCTTCTCGACCATCGAAGAGATCGCCTATGTTCCGGCGAGCGAGTTGAACGCCATCGAGGAGTTCGACGAGGAGATCGTCAAGGAGCTGCGCACGCGCGCCCGCGACGTGCTCCTGACGCAGGCCATCGCCAGCGAGGAGTCGATGGACGGCGCGGAGCCGGCGGCCGATCTGATCGAGCTCGCCGGCGAGACGCTGGCGATCGGCTCCGCTTACGGTCGCACCCATGCCGACGCTGCCAACGTACTTCGCAAGGGCTCTCAAACCTCACGGCGGCGTCGTATTTTATCGTGCATTTGTTTACAACCACCATCTCGATTGGCACGATTTAAAAAACGACCGCGCGAAAGCTGCTTACGATAACTTCCATCCCCTCGACTGGCAATTTGACGACAACGCCATTGTGCAAATCAAGAATGGTCCCATCGATTTTCAGGTCCGCGAACCCGTCTCTCCGCTGTTCGCCGCTTTGCGCCGCACCAATGAAGCCATCGAGCTACAAATCACACAGGAGTACACGGGACAGCAGCGGCAACTTTGCTTCCTGGTGCCGATGTGGAAAGAAGTGCTCGACTTCGATATGCGCATCCATGAAGTGCCAACCGATGCGCCATCCACGCCAGTCAAGGCTCTTGTTTCTGGCCGTGTGTTTCACAGGCCCGTCGGTGGTTTTGTTGGAGTTGCGAACGTTGGCATGGACGCAAACTGGCTCGGAAGTCCGCTGGCCATGGCGAATCTTTATGGCTTCGGGCGACTGGCGTGGAATCCGGACCTGAGCGCGAACACCATCGTCGACGAATGGACGCGCCTTACCTTCGGCAACGATCCACTCGTCGTAACAGCCATCAACAATCTCCAACTCAGCTCCTGGAAGGTTTACGAAGAGTACACGGGGCCCTTAGGCGCCGGGACGCTGACAAACATCCTTGGCAATCATTACGATCCCGGACCCGAGTCCTCGGAAGAAAATGGTTGGGGACAGTGGCATCGGGCCGATCACAATGGCATTGGCATGGATCGCACCATCGCTACGGGGACCGGTTTCATCGGCCAGTATCCGCCCGCTGTTCAAAAACTCTACGAATCGCTCGAAGGCTTGTCCCGACAACCTGCTTCTGTTCTTCCATCATGTGCCCTACACGTACGTTCTGCATTCGGGCAAGACGGTCATCCAGCATATTTACGACTCGCATTACGAAGGCGCGCAGCGTGCGCAGGAGTTCATCGCGCAATGGAAAACACTCGATGGACATATCGACAGCGAACGCTACAAAAATATTCTGGGACGATTTGAATACCAGGCCGGCGAAGCCATCGTGTGGCGCGATGCGATCTGCAATTGGATTTATCGACTGTCGGGCATTCCGGATCAGAAAGGTCGAGTTTCGACGAATGCGCCGCAGTGACCTGCTAAAAGCAGCGACTTCGCAAACGCCCGCTCGTTGAGATAGATTGAGAGCCGGTTGAGGGTCGACATGAAACCTACGTCCATTTCACGCCGCCGCTTCCTGAAGCAGACCTCAGGCGCGGCGGTGGCTGCTTCTTCAGGAATTCTCGGAGTTGCCTCGCGACTGGCTGCCGCGCAAACGAATGCAGCGGTTGATTCCGCAGCCCGAGTCTTCATCGATACCAGAAGAACCATCGCGCCTCTTGATCGAAACCTGTTCGGTTCCTTTCTTGAGCATATCGGCCGAGCCATTTACGAAGGCATCTACGATCCCGGTTCGCGGTTGTCCGATGCCAACGGTTTTCGCAAAGATGTTGCAGATGAAATTCGACAGCTGGGCGTGCCCATCATTCGCTACCCGGGGGGAAACTTTGTTTCGGGATACAACTGGCTCGATGGCGTGGGTCCCAGGAAGGACCGTCCTCGCGTGCTTGACCGAGCGTGGAATTCGATTGAGTCCAACCAGTTCGGCACCAATGAATTCATGGCGTGGTGCAGATTGGTGGGAACGTCGCCGCTCATGGGATTGAACTTCGGCACCGGAACGGCGGAACAGGCGGCCGCTCTGGTGGAGTACTGCAACGTCGAAAAAGGAACGAAGTGGAGCGACCTGCGGAGGGAGCATGGTTTCGCTGAACCGTACAAAGTCCAGCACTGGTGCCTGGGCAATGAAATGGATGGTTCCTGGCAGATCGGACACATGTCGGCGACGGAATACGGATCCAAGGCTGCGGACGCCGCCCGCCAGATGCGCGCCGTCGATCCGTCGATCAAGCTTGTAGCTTGCGGGTCAAGCGGCCCGGACATGCCGACGTATCTCGTGTGGGATCGCGAGGTCCTCGAGCAGTGCTATGACGATGTGGATGGACTCTCTCTGCATCGGTACTTCAGCAATAGCAAGGAGGACACCGGTGGAGATTCGTCCAGATTTCTAGCCATGAACCACAGCATGGAACGGCAGATCTCAGAGACCCTCGCGGTTTGCGACATGGTGCGCGGGCAAAAGCACTCGCCCAAGAAACTGTGGCTTTCCTTTGACGAATGGAATGTGTGGTACCGCCAAACCAACGGAGATGGTCACCGCGTCGAGGCGCCTCATCTGATCGAGGAAGTGTATAACCTCGAAGACGCGCTGCTGGTCGGCGGCCTGATCAATTAGCAGTACGGTTTGGGTCCAAGGTAC
>CAVTNZ010000006.1:0-16063 GCA_963736185.1 uncultured Gammaproteobacteria bacterium
AGATCGAGCTGTCGGTGGGCGGCGAGTCGCGGATCCTGTCCGCGGGCGACGCGTATTACTTCAAGAGCTCGATTCCGCATCGCTTCCTGAATCCCGGGCGCGAGGATTGCGAGATCGTGAGCGCGAGTTCGCCGCCCACGTTCTAGCCGCGGCGATTCGAGTGTCGGCGATTTTACCGGCTGTTCAGGTAGCATAGGTCCCCATGAGCAAGATAACCGTGGCCGCCACACAGATGGCGTGCAGTTGGGATCGCGACGCCAACATGGCGCGCGCCGAGAAATTGATCCGCGAGGCGGCCGGGCGGGGCGCCAACGTGGTGCTCATCCAGGAGCTTTTCGAGACCCCTTATTTCTGCAAGGACCACGACTCGAAGTATTTCGATCTCGCCAGGCCGTTGGAGGGCCATCCGGCGGTCGAGCACTTTCGCGGCCTGGCGCGCGAGCTCGACGTGGTGCTGCCGGTGAGCGTGTTCGAGCATGCCAACAATGCGTTCTACAACTCGGTGGTGATGGTGGATGCGGGCGGAGCCGTGCTCGGGAGCTACCGCAAATCCCACATTCCGGAGGGGACCGGCTACCACGAGAAGTTTTATTTCTCGCCGGGGGACACCGGCTTCAAGGTGTTCGACACCCGGTTCGCGAAGCTCGGTGTCGCCATCTGCTGGGATCAATGGTTTCCGGAGGCGGCGCGTTCCATGGCGCTGATGGGCGCCGAGGTGCTGATGTACCCCACCGCCATCGGCTCCGAGCCCCATGACCCGACCATCGATTCCAGCGCCCACTGGCAGAGGACCATGCAGGGCCACGCGGCGGCGAACGTCATGCCCCTGCTCGCCTCAAACCGCATCGGTTCGGAGCAGGGCAAGAACTACTCGATGACCTTCTACGGCTCCTCCTTCATCGCCTCTCACACCGGGGCCAAGGTGGCCGAGGCGGACCGAACGAGCGAGACCGTGCTCACGGCCACCTTCGATCTGGACGACATCCGCCGCTATCGCCAGGCGTGGGGCATCTTCCGCGACCGCCGCCCCGATCTGTACCACCCGATCCTGTCGCTCGATGGACGCGCCTGACGCCGACACGGTTCCGCACGACCTGGTATTTGTCGATCTGGAGACGACAGGGGCGAATGCGGCCCATCACCGCATCACCGAGATCGGCATCGTCCGCGTCCACGGCGGCGCGGTGGTGGAGGAATGGAGCACGCTGGTCAATCCCGACTGCGTGATCCCGTCCTACATCGAGGGGTTCACCGGCATCACCAACGAGATGGTGGAGGGCGCGCCGCGCTTCGCCGAGATCGCGGGGCTCGTCCTGGAGAAGCTCCGCGCCTGCGCCGATCCCACCGCGGCGCCGGTGTTCGCGGCCCACAACGCGCGCTTCGACTACTCATTCCTGCGGGCCGAATTCCGCCGCGCCGGCATGCAATTCTCGGCCCCGGTGCTCTGTACGGTCAAGTTGTCGCGGCGGCTTTTTCCGAAGCACCCGCGGCACAACCTGGATGCGGTGATGGAGCGACACGCCCTGACGTGCAGCGCGCGGCACCGCGCGCTCGGCGATGCGCGGGTTCTCAGCGAGTTCTGGTCCATCCTGCGCGCCTCGATTGCCGCGCCCGATCTGGCGGCGGCCGCCAGAGCCGCGCAAAGCATGGTGAAACTGCCGCCGCAGCTGCCGGAAGGCCTCGCGGACGAGCTGCCCGAGGGGCCCGGCGTCTACCGCTTTCGCGGGCCGGATGAGATCCTGCTGTTGGTCGGCAAGGGCAGCTGTCTGCGCAGCGCCATCCTCGCCCACTTCGCCGACCAAAGGGCTCCCCGCCGCGAGCCCGAACTCCGGGACGAGGTGCGCGGCATCGAGTGGACCGAGACCGTCGGCGAACTCGGCGCGCTGCTTCGCGAGCTGCAGGACATCAGGACGCTCGAGCCCAGGTACAACCGCCGCCCCAATGCGCGCGCCTCGGGCTGCACGCTCAAGGTCTGCGAGGCTTCCGGCGCCGTGCAGATGCTCGCGATCGACGAGACGGAACCGGCCGAGCTCGAAAAGTGCTTCGGCGTATTTCACTCGTGCAAGGATGCGCGCAAGGCCGTGACCGACATTGCAAAGGCGAAGCAGCTATGCCTCAAGGTGCTCGGGCTGGAACAGGCCGAGGGTTCCTGCCTCGCGCATCAGCTCGGCCGATGCAAGGGCGCGTGCGTCGGCAAGGAGCCCGGTATCCTGCACGCGGTGCGGGTGCAGATGGCACTCGCGTCATTGAAGTTCAAGGCGTGGCCGTTTCCCGGCCGGGTGGCGCTCATCGAGCGCGGCGCCATGGGCGCGGTCGATTCCCATGTGCTGGATCGATGGAGCTACCTCGGCACCGCGCGTTGCGAGGAGGAGCTGGCGTCGCTCGCCCGCAGCACCGCTCCGCGCGCCTTCGATCCGCAGGTTTACCGCATCCTGCTGCGATACCTCGCGAATCATACGAAGCTCGAATGGCAGGATCTCGAAGTCCGCTCGTGCCTCGGCAGCGCCGATGTGCATTGACGGCGGCGCGTGAGCGACAGCGTCCGCTACTGGATCGCGACGGCGCCCGTGGGCGCATCGTCGGTGCTCGCCGAGGAGCTCGCGGCGTTCGGCGCCACCGACATACGGGAGCGCAGCCACGACGTTAAATTCCAGGGCACTCTCGAGGTCGGCTACCGCGCCTGTCTCTGGTCGCGCACCGCAACCCGCATTCTCCTGAGCCTCGGGTCGGTCGAGGCGGGCACGACCGAGGTCTTGTTCGAGGGTCTCAAGCGCTTCGATTGGCGCGAGCATCTCGGACCCGGGGCCACGCTCGCCTGCGACTCGAGCGGCGGCAACGCCGCGATCCGGCACACGATTTACGGCTCGCAATTGTTGAAGGACGCGGTGTGCGACAACCTGCGCGAATCCACCGGGGAACGGCCCGTCATAAGGCCGGAGCGCCCCGACGTGCTGCTGCATCTGCACGTCGAGGGTCCGACCGCGCTGGTATCGGTGGACTTTTCCGGCGAGAGCCTGCATCGGCGCGGCTATCGAACCGAGGGCGGACGCGCGCCGCTCAAGGAGAATGTGGCGGCCGCCGTGCTGCTTCGGGCCGGATGGGCGCAAATCGCGGCCGGCGGCGGCCAGTTGGTCGACCCGATGTGCGGCTCCGGGACCTTCCTCACCGAGGCCGCGCTGATCGCGAGCGATGCCGCTCCCGCATTCGATCGGGAATATTTCGGGTTCCTGGGCTGGCGCGGCCACGATGCAGCGCTGTGGCAGCGTCTTCGCGATGAGGCTTCGGTGCGCCGCGCGGCGCATCCGCCGAGACGGAGCATCGTCGGCTCCGACATCGACTCGGACGCCGTGCGCATGGCCATCGCCAATGCGGCGCAGGCCGGGGTCGCGGATTGGGTGCACATCGAGAAGCGGCCGCTCGAGTCGGTCACGCCGCCGCCCGGTCCCGCGGGCCTGGTGGTGGCCAATCCGCCGTACGGCGAGCGGATCGGCGCGGACTCGCAGCTGCCTCTGCTCTATGCGGAGCTCGGGCGTCTGTTGCGCGAGCGGTTCCAGGGATGGCAGGCGGCGATACTGACCGGGGACCCCCCGCTGGCGCGCCATCTCGGCATCTACGCCAAGCGCACGCACCGGGTGTTCAACGGCACCATCGAATGCCGGCTGCTGCGTTTCGACCTGACCGGGGGAAACGCGCAGCCGTCGCCGGACGAGAGGCGCGCGAAATGGACCGCGCGGCCCGGCGCGCAGATGTTCGCCAACCGCCTGCGCAAGAATCTCGACCGCCTCGAGCCCTGGGCCGCGAAGGAGGGCATCGAGTGCTACCGTCTGTACGACGCCGACATGCCGGAGTACGCATTCGCCATCGACGTTTACGGCCGCGATCCGCGGCACGTGTACGTGCAGGAGTACGCGCCGCCGAAGACCGTCGATCAGGAGAGCGCGCGCGAGCGGCGTCGCGAGGTATTGACCGTGCTGCCCGAAGCGCTCGCCGTGCCGCTCGAGCGCGTTCACTCGCGCGTGCGCAAATCGCAGAAGGGGCCGGATCAGTACCAGCGGCGATCCGGGCGCCCCGGCGAGGCCGGCGCGCCGGCCAGGCCCGGCGAGCGGGTGAGGGTGCGCGAGGGCGGCCTCGAGTTCTGGGTGAATTTTCGCGATTACCTCGACACGGGCCTGTTTCTCGATCACCGAATCACCCGTCAGATGCTGCGGCAATGGGCGCGGGGCGCCGATTTTCTCAACCTGTTCTGCTATACCGGAAGCGCCACCGTGTATGCGGCGGCGGGCGGCGCGCGCTCCAGCGTCAGCGTCGATATGTCGAACACCTATCTCGACTGGGCGCACGACAATCTGGTGCTGAACGGTTTCGGCGGGCGCGAGCACGTGCTGCAGCGCGCCGAATGCCTCGAGTGGGTGGCGAGCCAGGAAGCGGACGGCGCCCGCTTCGATCTGATCTTCGTCGACCCGCCGACCTTCTCCAACTCGAAACGCATGGAGGGAGTGCTCGACGTGCAGCGCGATCACGTCGGGATGATCCGGCGCTCGCTCGGCCTGCTGAGGCCGGCGGGGCGCCTCGTGTTCTCGACCAATTACGCGCGATTCAAGCTCGATGCGCAGGCGCTTGCGGATTTGGAGGTGGAGGACATCAGCGCGCGCACCATTCCCAGGGACTTCGAGCGAAATCCCCACATACACCGCTGCTTCGTGATCCGTCCGCGGGGGGCGCGGTGATCGCGAGATTCCTGGCGCGCCGGGCGCTCCTGTCGCTCGTCACGCTGGCGATCCTGTCGGTGATCGTGTTTCTCGGCGGCCAGCTGCTGCCGGGCGATGTGGGGCGCGCGGTGCTCGGACCGCTGGCCGATGCGCGTGCGGTGGCCCTGTTCAATCACCAGGTGGGCGTCGACCGGCCGCTCGCGGTCCAATACTGGGACTGGATCACGCACTTCTCGGTGGGCGACATGGGCCGCTCGTTCACGTTTCGCGCGCCGGTGGCGCCGTTCGTCGCCGAGGCGCTCGTCAATTCCCTGAAGCTCGCGGCGTTGGCGTTCGCGCTGGTGGTGCCGCTCGGCATCGCCGGCGGAGTGTGGGCGGCGCTGCGGGTCGGCCGATGGAGCGATCGCGTCCTGGTGCTGCTCGGCCAGTCGCTGGGCGTGGTCCCGGAATTCATTTCATCGATCGTGCTCATTCTGATCTTCGGCGTCTGGCTGCATTGGCTGCCGATGTCCGCCGACTGGCCGGAGGGAGCCGGCCCGCTCACGCAGCTGAGATATCTGATCCTGCCGTCGCTGCCGCTGGTGCTGGTGTTTTTCGGCTACATCGCCCGCGTCGCGCGCGCGGGCACGGTCGAGGCGTTGGACGCCGACTACACCCGCACGGCCATCTTGAAGGGCCTCCCGATGTCGACGGTGATGCGGCGGCACGTGCTGCGCAACGCGCTGCTGCCGACCATCACCGTGGTGGCAAGCCTGGTCGGGTATCTGGCCGGCGGCCTCGTGGTGATCGAGACGCTGTTTCATTATCGCGGAATCGGCGCCCTGATCTAT
Source organism: uncultured Gammaproteobacteria bacterium (assembly GCA_963736185.1). Lineage (GTDB taxonomy): Bacteria > Pseudomonadota > Gammaproteobacteria > Steroidobacterales > Steroidobacteraceae > Bog-1198. The sequence continues at coordinate 5,540 of CAVTNZ010000006.1, forward strand.
TCGGCCGCGCGCGCCAAGGATTTTCCCATGCTCGAGGCGGGCGTGCTCACCGTGGGCGCCGTCTATGCGATCGCGTCCGTGCTCGCGGATCTGTTGGCCGCGCTCCTCAATCCGCGCCTGCGCGCGGCGCGGACATGAGCGCGGCCGCCGATGATGCCGCGCGACCGGCGCCGCCCGCGCCGACGAGCCTCGGGCGCGAGCGCTGGCACGCAGCATTGCGCTCGCCCACCCTCCTCGCCGGCCTGCTGATACTGGTGTTCTGGACCGTGTGCGCGCTGTTCGGCGCCGGGATCGCCCCGCGGGACCCTTACGCGGACGATCTGCTCTCGACGCTGTCGCCGCCGTCGGCGGCTCATTGGTTCGGCACCGATCAACTCGGAAGAGACATCTTTTCGCGCGTGATCGTGGGGGCGCGCGACATATTGATCGTGGCGCCGCTCGCGACGCTGCTCGGCACGGTGCTCGGGACCGCCCTCGGGCTGTGCATCGGATATTTCAGGGGGGTGCTCGACGATGTCGTGAGCCGGATCATCGAGGCGCTGCAGGCGCTTCCGCTGGTCATCGTGGCACTGATGGCGCTGGCGGCCGTCGGCACCTCGAACGCCACGGTGGTCATCGTGATCGGATTCGTGTTCACGCCGCTGATCGCGCGCACCGTGCGCTCGGCCGTGCTCAACGAGACCGATCTCGACTACGTCGCGGCCGCGCGCCTGCGGGGCGACGGCGACCTCGCCATCATGTTCATCGAGATACTGCCCAACGTGCTGCCCATCGCGATCGTCGAAATGACCGTGCGGCTGGGCTACGCGATCTTCTTCGTGGCCTCCCTGAGTTTCATCGGCTTCGGCATTCAACCGCCCTCCGCGGACTGGGGAATCGCCATTGCGGAAAACTACAGTTTGATCGGCAGCTACTGGTGGACGGTGCTGTTCGACGCGGCGGCCACCGCCTCGCTGGTGATCGGCGTTAACCTGGTCACGGATGGCCTCGCCGGAGTGTTCGAGGCATGAAGGACGTGGACGGCGGCAGGGGCGGCGCGGCGCACCTCGCAAGCGCCGATGCGCTGCGATTCGAGGATGTCAGCGTGACCTACCGCAGCGGCGGCCGCGAGCGGCGCGTCCTTGCCGACGTGAGCCTCGCGATCCGCCGCGGGGAATCCTACGGCCTGGTGGGCGAATCGGGATGCGGCAAATCGACGGCGGCGTTCGCCGCGATCCGTTATCTTGCCCGAAACGGCCGCGTGAGCGCGGGCCGCATCTGGGTCGACGGGCGCGATCTCATGGCGCTGTCCCAGGCGGAGCTTCGGCGTCTGCGCACGCAGAGCGTATCGATGGTCTACCAGGATCCGGGAAGGGCGCTCAATCCGACGCTGCGAATCGACCGTCAAATGATGGAGGTGTTCGAGATCGCGGAAGGCATTTCCGGCGATGCGGCGCGGTCCCGTTCGCGTGAAATGCTCGAGCGCGTGCAGATCGCAAGCCCCGATCGCGTGCTGCGCAACTATCCGCACGAGCTGTCGGGCGGCATGCAGCAGCGGGTGATCATCGCGATGGCGTTGTCGACCAATCCGGCGCTGCTGATTCTCGACGAGCCCACCACGGGGCTCGATGCGACCGTCGAGGCCGAGGTGCTCGATCTCGTCGGCCGATTGCGCGCCGAGCTCAACAACTCCATCCTGTTCATCAGCCACAGTCTTCCCGTGATCGCGCGGATGTGCGATCGGGTGGGCGTGCTCTATGCGGGCGAGCTGGTCGAGGAAGGGTCCGCGGACCGCGTGTTTAGCGATCCCCGGCACCCCTATACCGTGGGGCTGATGCGCTGCGTGCCGGGCTACGGGATGCGCAAGGATCAGGGCCGGCTGGAAACCATCCCGGGCTTCTTGCCTGCCCCGGGATCGATCACCGACCGGTGCGTCTTCGTCGAGCGCTGCGCCAATGCGACGGAGCGCTGCGCGCGCGGTAATCCGCCGCCGATCACGCTGCAGGGCCATCTGGCGCGCTGCTTTTACCCGGAGCGGGCTGCGCAATTGCCGCGCCAATCCCCGGCGGGGGCGGCGAGCGCGCAGGGCGGCACGAGCGGCGATGCCGTGCCGCTGCTGCGCGCGCGGCATCTGTCGAAGACTTACCTGCTTTCCGGCAAGCCCTTCCATGCGGTGCATGACGTCACTCTCGAGCTTTGGCCGGGAGAGACGCTCGGGCTGGTGGGCGAATCCGGCAGCGGCAAGAGCTCGCTCGCGAAACTGCTGCTTGGCCTGTCGACGCCGGACGAGGGCAGCTCGGTGGAGCTCTCGGGCGATGTGCTGCCGGCGCGCGCCGAGCAACGCACGCGCGGCCAGCTCAAGGCGCTGCAGATCGTGTTCCAGAATCCCGGGGCGGCGCTGAATCGCTCGCAGACCGTGCGCCGCCTGATCGGCCGCTCGCTGCGTCTCGCCGGGTTGTCGGGGGCGGCGCGGGAGGGGCGCCTGCGCGAGATCGCGGCATCGGTGCGGCTGACCCCGCGCCATCTCGACGAGAAGCCCCGGCGGCTGTCGGGAGGACTCAAGCAACGCGTGGGCATCGCGCGGGCGTTTGCCGGCGGTCCGAGCATCGTGGTGTGCGATGAGCCCACCTCGGCGCTTGATGTGTCGGTGCAATCCGCGATTCTCAACCTGCTGGTGGACCTGCAGGCGCAGCAGCGGGTGAGCTATCTCTTCATTTCGCACGACCTGAACGTGGTGCATTACCTGTCCGACCGCATCGCCGTGCTGTATCTCGGCCGGCTGATGGAGGTCGGCCCCTCCGATGCGGTGTTCTCGGGTCCGCACCATCCCTATACGGAGGCCCTGCTCTCCGCGAATCCGAGTCTGGAGAAACGGGGAGGCGAGCGCATCCGCCTGAGGGGCGAGCTGCCGGGCGCATCGGCCCTGCCCGAGGGATGCGTGTTTCATACGCGCTGCCCGCGCAAGATCGGGGCCATTTGCGAGCGCGAGGAGCCGCCGCTCGCGCCGGCGGGCGAGCGGCACGGGATCCGCTGTCACATACCCGCCGCGGAGCTCGGCCGCACCCAAATTCGCAGCCGGCCTGACGCTGACCACCCTGACGCGACGCCTGACGCTGGCCGGCCTGACCGCCAGCCAATCTAAACGCGAGCCGGCCTAAGTCAGCGAGCTGCCGAGCAGTGCGGTCAGCCGGCCCCAGGCTTTTTCGGCCTGATCGTGGTCGTAGACCTGGGAATCCGGCGGGCACCATCCGTGCTGGGTGCCCGCATACACCTCGATTTCCGCGGGAAGATGGGCGTCGGCGAAGGCTTTGCGCAGCACGTCCTTCGCGTCGGGTTGTTTCTGATCGTCGCTCTCGGCGATCGCGATCAAGAAGTGCGCCTTCATCCGCGGAATCAACAGATGCGGGCTGTCGGGCGCGTCGGTCACCAGGCCGCCGCCGTGGAAGGTGGCGCCGGCTCCGACGCGATTGGGAAATGCGGCCGCCGTGCGGAATACGAACGGGCCGCCCATGCAATAGCCCGTCGTGCCCATTTTCCTCGCCTTGTCGACCGAGGGCTGGGCATCCAGAAATCCGACGAACGCGGTGGCATCGGTCACGGCGGTCCGGGCGTTCAAGGTGCCCGCGAGCGCCATGAGCTTCTGGCGCGTCGCCGGATCGCCGAAGTCCGGATGCTCGGGAGCCGTGGGGGCGCGCTGCGTGCGATAGAAAGGATTGATGACGAGAACGGCGTATCCGGACTCCGCGAGACGGGTTGCCATCTGTCTGAAAGCGGGCCGCAGACCGAAAATGTCGGGCCAGATGAGGACCGCCGGAAACTTGCCCTTGGCGGGATGGACGAAGTACGCATCGGCGACTCCGTCCGGGGTCTTGATGTCGACATCAGTCCCCGTCGTGGGAGGAGCGTTGCCGAGCGCGGGCATGGCCGCCGCCAGACCGGCGCCGAGCGCCATCGCGCCGAACTGCCGCCGCGTCAGCTCGCTCGAGCGCCGCGCGAATTCATCGAGGTCGTCGTGCTCGCACATGCCCACTCCACCCAAGTTTGATCCTGCGCAGATCTTGCACTGATTGGCGCGAGATCGGCAACAGCGGCGGCGCGTAGGCCGATTCCTACCGCCGGTCCGCCGGCCGCTCATCGGCGGGGTGCGCCCGATACCTCGACCGCGGCCAGGTTGAGCTGGCCCATGGCGGTCGGCCGCACTCCGCTCACGCCGCGGGCGGTCACCGACAGCCAGTCGTAGAAATAGGCGATGATGACCGGCGTCTCCTCGAGCAGCAGGCGCTGGATGCGGCCCGCCGCCGCTCGCTGGGAAGCGGGGTCGAGCGCGGCGATGTATTGCGCGGTGAGCCGGTCGTAGTCGGGATTCTTGAAGTGCGCCGCGTTGAAGGTGCCGCGGCTGCCGAGGCTCGCGGTCAGCAGGGTGTTCGGGACGCCGCGATGCGCGTAGTCCTCGATGCCCATCTCCGAATCGAGCCAATCGGAGGCGCCGAACACCGCGCGGCCGAAGTAGGCGGACTGATCCTCGATGTCGAGCGTCAAATCGATGCCGACCTTGCGGACCGCATTCTGGATGACCACGGCGTAATCGGGAATTTCCTGGAAGCGCTCGGCCGTGAGACGGGCCTTGAACCCGTTCGGAACGCCGGCCTGCGCGAGGAGGCTTCTGGCGAGCGCGAGGTCCTCGTGCCGCTGCGGCACCGTGGGGTCCGTGGCCGGGAAGATGGGCGCGAACGGAGAGTCGTTGCCGAGCGCCGAGCGGCCCCGGAGCATGCCGCGCACCAGATTCTCGCGGTTGAGGCAGAGCGCGACGGCGCGCCGCACGCGCTTGTCGGTGAACGGTCCCCGGTCGGTGCGCAGGTGAACCTGCTCGTGTGCGCTCGATTTCAGGCTCACGATGTTGAAGTGCGGATCGGCAAGCAGGGCCTGGCTGCCCTGCACGGGCACGTGCAGCAGCACGTCGAGCTGGCCGCCCTGCATCGCGAGCACCTGCGCCTGGATGCTGTCGTAGAAGTCGAACGACACGCGCCCGACCGTCGCCTTGGCTCCCCAATAATCGTCGTTGCGCACGAACGAGGCGTGCGCCTTGGGGACGTATCGCTGCAGCCTGAAGGGGCCGGTGCCGGGGAAGCTTTGCTCGAAGCCGCCGCGATAATCGGCCGGCAGGATGATGGCGTTGTAGTTGTCCGAGGACACGAGGTAGGGGAAGCTGCCGTTCGGTGCGTCGAGCTCGAAGGCCGCGGTGTACTCATCGAGCGCCCGCACCCCGCCCTTGGACAGGGTGCCGGCGAAGGCCGACAGCGCGATCGACCCGTTCGCGGGGTCCGCGAGGCGGTTCAGGGTGGCGACCACGTCCGCGGCGGTGAGCGCGCGGCCGTCGTGGAAGCGCACTCCGCGGCGAATTTTGAAGGTCCAGACGCTCCCGTCCGCGTTGGGCTGCCAGCTTTCCGCGAGCGCCGGCCGAAGCGTGAGATCGGGATCCGAGTTCGCGAGGTATTCGCCGGTCTGGCTCAGCAGGCAGACGCCGCCGGTGTCTCCGACGGTCAGGGGGTCGATCAGTCCGGCGGGCACGGGCATCCCCACGGTCAGCGTGCGCGCGGCACGATCGGCGCCGGCCGCGGCGACCGCTCGTGCCGGACGCGCGGTCAGCGCCCCGGCGAGCGGAGCAAAGAGCCCGAGCAGCGCCGCGTGGCGCAGAAAGCCGCGGCGGTCGATCCTACCGGCGAGGTATTCCTCGATCGCCGCGTCGTGGACGGGGTCGCCGTGCCGGCGCGGAGTTTCGGGGGCGTGGCGGCGGCGGCTCACGCGCTGGTCGAGTCGATGCGCTCATCGGGCGCGAAGACGTTGGCGGTGATGGCGTCGGCCAATTGTCCGAGCTCCGTGCCGAGGATCCGGTCCTCGACCACCGGCGGCACGTGCGTGCGGACGAGCTCGACGAATTTGTCGAGCGGCAGCGGCGGCGCGCGTTCGGTGACGAACAGAGCCTGGGATGCCACCACCGCCAGCATGGCGAGCGAGGCATCCAGACAGAGCGCGGCCCGAGCCTCCTTGCTCCAGGCGATGAATCCCGGGGTCGCCACATCGTCCTGACCCGATCCGAGGCTGTCGCTGCCGGGTATGAAAGTGCGCTGGGCGGCCGCCTTGGCAAGCTCCACATATCCATTCGCGGCCATCGGGATGTAGCCGACGTTGCCGCGCCCGTCGCTTTGACCGGGCTGTCGTCCGACCAGCAGCTGATCCGGCAGATGGGAGACCTGGCCGTTCAGCAGCTTGCCGCAGTGACGGTCCGCCAGCAGGCAGACATCCGCCCAGATTCCGGCCAGATCGTCGAGCGCGGGTGCCGCCATGGCATTGTGGTAGCCGCCGGTGCTCAGGCATCGGCCGTACGGATGCCGGACGTCGGGCGGCAGATACACCGGATTGTCGGACACCGAGGAGAGCGAGATCTTCGCGGCGCGCTCGGCGGCGGACACCGCCCGATGCGCGTGTCCGAGGATGCGCGGCACGATCCGATAGCTCACCGGCGCCTGATAGTTGCGGCGGCCGTGCAGCTCGCCGAGATAAAGGCGCAACGAGCGCAGCACCGCGGCCTCGTCCGGGTCGCCCCAGAGCACATCGAGCGCCGGATCGTAGTGCTCGAGCGGCGCGCGGAAGGCTTCGATCGACAGGGCGAACGTCTCGAGCGCGAGCTGCAGCCGTCGCCGGCCCGCGATCGCCGCATCCGCGATCAACGCGGCGGCGCAGGGTGAGCCGTTGATCAGGGATCCGCGCTCCTTGACCTCGAGGTCGAAGCGTTTGGAGAGCTCGGCGAACAACGGATAGAGCGCCAGGATCTCGCCGGCGCCGCCCTGCCCGGCGGCGGCGACCCGCGGCATGGGTCTGCCGTCCAGCATGTCGGCCACGGCCTCGACGATGCGCGGGGTGGTGGCGGAATGTCCCTCGATGAAATTGGCGAGGCGCGCGAAGACGATGCCTCGCACCACACGGTCCGGGAGGTAGTCCCCGAACGAGGTCGCGGCGGGAAACGGTTTGATGCGCGCGTGCATGTCGCGCTCTTCGAGGGTCAGGCGGTGGCTGGCGCGCTCGCCCATGGCGGTGGTCACGCCGTAGATGACCACGGAGGGATCCTTGTCGATCAGCTCGAGAAACGACGCCCGGCAGGCGGCGATGCGTTGCAACGCGTCGGAACCGATGCGCACGCCCTCGCGCTGCCACGCGACCCGGTAGAACGCGGTCAGCGTGATGTCGGCGCGGCTGTTGAGGATGACGGTCAAGCAATCACCATGAGCGATTTTAGAATATGGGGTGCCTAGGATATGTGGTGGAATAGACAAAACGAATAGTATCCCCAACGAATCATCGAGGGACGCGAGCGGCGATATGAGCGAGAGCGACGGGCAGTCCATACGGCCGTTCCTGGCCCGACTCGAGCGGGAGGGTTCGCTGCGGCGGATCGACAAGGTGATCGATCGCTCGTTCGAGTTGTCGGCGTTCCTGTCCGCGGCGGATGCCGGGCCCGCGCTGCTGTTCGAGCGCATCGCGGGGTCGGAGCTTCGAGCCGCGGGCAATCTGTTCAGCGGCCGCGAGCGGATCGCCGCGGCGCTCGGAACCGACCCGGCGCAGATTCTGCCGCGTCTCGGCGCTGCGATCGCCGATCCGGTGGCGCCGGTCACGGCCCGGGAGGCGCCGGTGCAGGCATGCGTGATCACGGCGGACCCGCTGGCAGCGCTTCCCGTGCCGAGGTTCTTCGAGCGGGAGGAGCGGCCGTACGTGACCGCCGGAGCCATCGTCGCCCGGGACCCGCAAAGCGGGCGGGGCAATCTTTCCTTCGCGCGCCTCGCCATCCTCGACGGCCGCAGCGCGATGATCGGCATCGCGCCCAACCACCACCTGGCGTTGTTCGCGCGGCGTGCCGCCGCCTTGGGCCGCGAGCTCGACATCGGGGTGGTCGTGGGCGCGCATGCGGCAATCCAGCTCGCGGCCTGCCTGTATCTCGGCGTCGGCGACGACGAGCTCGAGTGCGCCGGGCATCTGTTGGGCGAGCCGGTCCGCGTGGTCCGCGCGCTGACCGTGGATCTCTCGGTGCCGGCGGAAGCCGAATTGGTGCTCGAGGGGCGGATCGATGCGCGACGCACCATCGAGGAGGGGCTGGTCTCCGAATACCACGGCATGTACGAGAACTACGGCAGCGGATATCTCGCCACGTTCAGCGCGCTGACGCGGCGGCACGATGCGATTTTCCAGGTGATCGAGCCGGGCTACCATCGCGAGCACATGTATCTTGCGGCGTTGCCCATCGCGGCGGGTCTTCTCGGCGCCGTGCGGGCCGCGGCCGCCAATGTGCTCGACGTCGCGGTCACGGAGGCGGGCGCGGGGCGCACCGACGTGGTGGTGCAGATGACCTCGCCGCGGCCGGGGCAACCGCGCCGCGTCATGTTCGCGGTGTTCGCCGCGGTGAGCATCGTCAAGCGCGTCACGGTGGTCGACGAGGACATCGATCCCTGGGATCCGGTGGCCGTCGAATGGGCCCGCACCAACCGCATGCGGCTCGAACGCGACCTGCTGCTGATACCGAACGCCGGAACCGACCGCTCGGAGCCCCTGGAGGTCGGCGGGCTCGTGACCAAGGCGGGGTTCGATGCGACGGCCAAGGCGGGCGATCGAGCGGAGGGGAACGAGCGCGCCCGGCCGCCGCCCGAGGTGACCCGCGCCGTGAGGCAATGGCTCACGGACAACCTCCCGCCGGAGCAGCGCCGATGGCTGAAATGAGGCCCGGCGGTGCTATCGTGATGCGACCGCGGCGGCCAAGCGTGGAGAATTGAGCATGGCGGATTTCGATCTGGTGGTGACCGGCAACCTGGTGCTGGCGGAACGCGTCGTCGCGGACGGCTTCGTGGCGGTGGCCGGTGGAAAAGTGGCGCTCACGGGCGCGGGTCCCCCGCCCGCGGCCCGCGAGACGTTCGATGCGTCCGGATTCTGGGTGCTGCCCGGCGTCATCGACGGACAGGTGCACGCCGGCAGCCAGGCGAATCAGGAGGGTCTCGGGCACGCCTCGCGGGCCGCGGCGGCAGGCGGGGTGACGACCATGGTCGACATGCCCTACGACGATCCCGAACCGGTATGGCACGGCGAGCTGCTGCGCAACAAGATCAAGGAAGTCGAACGGGATTGCCACGTCGATGCCGCGCTCTATGCGACCATCTCGGAGGCGCACGGAACCTCGACGATCGCCGGCCTGATCGACGCCGGTGCGTGCGCGTTCAAGTTCTCCACGTTCGAGGCAGCCCCCGGACGATTTCCCCGGATCGACGAGGACGTGCTCTACGAGGCGTTCGCGCAGATCGCGCCCTCCGGCCTCGCCTGCGGCGTGCACAATCAGATGCAGGAGCTGACGCGCAAGAACGTGGCGCGGCTCATCGCGGCCGAGGACACCGGCTGGGACGCGTTCGGCCGCGCGCACACCCCCCTCATCGAGCAGCTTGCCACCGCGCTCGTCTTCGAGCTCGGCGCGCTCACCGGGGCGCGGGCGCATGTGGTGCACGCCTCGCTCTCGAGGGGCTTCGAGCTCTGCGAGAACTACAGGGCGTTCGGTCATAAGACCAGCATCGAGACCTGCGTGCAGTATCTCATGCTGAACGGGGAGGCCGACATGCGGCGCCTCGGCGCGAAATTGAAGCACTACCCGCCGGTACGTCCGCAGTCGGAAGTGGAGCTTCTGTGGACACACATCGCGGCGGGTCATTGCACCTTCGTATCCTCCGATCACGTGTCCTGGGGACTCGAGCGCAAGTCCAATCCCAACATCTTCAAGAACTCCTCGGGCGGACCGGGGCTCGAGACGCTGCTGCCGGCGTTCTGGACCGGCTGCGAGGAGCGCGGCATCTCGCCGACCATGGTCGTGAAAATGCTGTGCGATGGGCCCGCCCGGCATTTCGGATTGCGCGATCGCAAGGGCTCTCTCGATATCGGCGCCGATGCGGACATCGTCGTCGCCGAGCCCGGCCGCTTCCCGTTCGACGCCTCGAAGAGTCTGTCGGCGGTGCAATGGAGCTCCTTCGACGGGCGCGAAATGCGCATCCGGGTCGGCGCGACCTTCGTGCGGGGTCAGCTCGTCTACGACGGCGCGAAGATCGTCAATCGCGCGGGCCACGGCCGCTTCCTGCGGCCGCACGCGGGCGGAGGCTGATGCGCGGCGTCGATCCCGACCGGCTCTGGGCCGACCTCATGGCGCTGGGTGCGATCACCGAGCCCGATCGTCCCTACACACGGCGCTCGTTTTCGCCCCTGTTCGACCGGGGACGAGCGTGGCTTTCGCAGCGGATGCGGGAGACGGATCTGGTCACCCGGATCGATGCGGAGGAGCAGTTCTTGCTCGGAGAAGCTGAAGTGATGCGGATCGGCGGCGTTCAATGCCATCAAAATCGTGTCAAACGGATAGCGGTGAATCGCCTCAATCAGCGCGTCCGGCCGGTAGTGTCCGGTAATACCGAGATAGCGAACAATTTTCTGGTCGCGAGCCTGCAGGAGAGCCTCCATCGCTCCGCCCTT
>CAVTNZ010000007.1:0-9009 GCA_963736185.1 uncultured Gammaproteobacteria bacterium
GAATTCGCGGGCATCCTGCGCGTGGAAATTCCGGCGGAGAAAAAATCCGCCTTGCTTGCGGCGCTGCAAAAACTTCAGGCGAATGGACTGCAAATTGTCGTTCGGGATGACCAGCCGGTTTTAATTTCGGCACCAGGCGGGCAAACGAAACTGGAGATTGTCGGCAGCGACCGGCCGGGCATCGTCCGCGAGATCACAGCCGCGCTCGCGCGGGCGAACGTGAACGTCGAGGAATTTTCCAGCGAAGTCGTCAGCGCGCCGATGTCCGGCGAAACTTTGTTCAAAGCCAGTGCGCGATTGCAACTGCCCGAAGGCTGCGACGTCGCCGCATTGAAGAAAGATTTGGAACAAATCGCCGCCGATTTGTTCGTGGATGTTTCGTTCGTGGAATTAGAACGAGAAGCATGATTCATGGATTCGTCACCGGATTAGTCTTCGCAATTCGGTTTGTCTTCATGGAATTATTGACTTCATCTGTTAAGATTTTCCTAGAAATAGGAAAAACATTGGTTAGTTCTTGGCGAGTTATATCACGAGCATGAGTCCAAAGTTGCGTTGAAACGGGATTCGTAGCTATAGGCGATCCAAATTGCTGGTCACAAGTCATCACGTTTTCAAAAATCATAAAGCGTAATCGGCCTTTTACTCTTTCTAAATCATTTGATTCCAAAAGTTCGTATGTGTGAGTTAAAACTGTGACATTATAATTTGCGTTATATTTACGTTCGGCTAAACGACCATAATAGTGTCCAGCGCCAAAAGTCAAAATGGTCACGATGATATAGAGTGCCCAGGTGAAAATCCTTTTGACGATAGATTTTGGATGTGAATTCATCGCGGTTCAGGCAGCGTAAGTTGCGACTATTATTTTACAAGTGCATAAATTTCATCTTCAATCGCGCAATTTTTAATTTACCCTTCGCGCGATGTTTGAACTTCTCAAAACCGACGTGCCCACCAAAGCGCGCCTTGGAAGGTTGACCACCGCGCACGGCGTCATCGAAACACCGGTGTTCATGCCCGTCGGCACACAGGCCAGCGTCAAGGCGCTCGACCCGCGTGAACTTCATGAGATGGGCACGCAAATCATTACTGATCGGCGACTTTACGGTGTGCCGCGCCTCGGAACAGCGCTTTTTTCTGATCGGCACCTACGCGGCGGAGACGTATTACATGCGCTGGTTCGAGCGGCACCTGCCCCCGAGCGGCGTCTCCGTGCGGCCCTGTGCGATGGAATACACCGGCCTCGCCATCGCGGGGCCGCATGCCCGCGCGCTGCTTCAGGGTCTGGTGCGGGACGATTTGTCGAGCGCGGCATTCCCGTTCATGTCGTTCCGGCGCATGGAGATCGGCATGGTGCCGGGCTACGTCGGTCGCGTGTCCTTCACCGGCGAGCAGGGCTTCGAGATCTGGGTGACCGCGGACTACCAGCGCGCGCTGTACGACCTCCTGACCGCTGCCGGCCGCGAGCACGGCCTGAAGCTGTATGGGGGCCGCGCGCTGAATGCCCTGCGCATCGAAAAGAGCTTCGGGACCTGGGCGCGCGAGTACCGCCCAATCTACGGCCCCGGGGAGGCGGGTCTCGGGCGCTTCGTCGACTTCAAGAAGGACCGCTTCATCGGACGTGCGGCGGCCCTGGAGGAGCGCGATGGCGGCGCGGCGCTCAAGCTTTCATGCTTCAAGGTGCAGGCCCGCGATGCGGACGCCATCGGCGATGAGCCCATATGGCATGACGGCCGGGTGGTGGGATGGGTCACGTCCGGCGCCTACGGGCATCGGGTCGGTGCTTCGCTTGCGTTGGGCTACGTGCCCGCCGCGCTGGCCGGTACGGATTCTGGATTCGAGATCGAGATCATCGGTGAGCGCTGCGCGGCGGTTCGCTTGAGCGAGCCGCCTTACGATCCGAGCGGCGGGCGAATGAGGGTCTGAGGGAACGACAGGGGGATCGAATGCTGGTCACGGCGAACGACAGGGCGGCCGGTTACAACGGCTTGACCGAACTCACCGAGGGGCTGCCCGCGGAGGCCTACTTCGATCCGCGTCGTTACGAGCGGGAGCTTCGGCGGATCTGGTACCGCAATTGGATCTACGTGTGCCGTTCGAGCGAGTTGTCGGCGAAGCGCGCTTTTCGCACGTTCGAGATCGGCGATCAGAAAATTCTCCTGGTGCGCGACGACGACGGCGCGCTCGCGGCCTTCCACAACACCTGCCGCCACCGCGGCGCGCTCCTCTGCCGCGAAGCGCAAGGGGTCTTGAGATCCCCGACAGTGGTCTGTCCCTATCACGCGTGGACCTACAATTTGCGGGGCGATCTGCTGCGCACCTCGTCGAAGGCGCATGCCGAGGGGTTCGATGCAGCGAATTATCCGCTCTACAAAGTGAAGGCACGCGAATGGAGCGGATTCATCTTCGTCGCGCTCAACGAGGAGCCGCCGGCCTTCGATCGGATCTTCGACACGCCTCTGAACCGCCTGGCCGCCTGGCCGCTGGAACATCTGGTGCTCGCGCACACGCTCGAAAAGACCGTGAAGAGCAACTGGAAGATCTTCTGGGAGAACTACAACGAGTGTCTGCATTGCCCCGGCGTGCACCCCAAGCTCTCGAACCTCGTGCCGATCTACGGTCGCGGGCTTCTCGAGGAGCGGGACGACCCCCGATGGAGCGATCACCAGGCCGAGCTCGATCCGAAGTACAAGGGCGGCCTTCGTGAAGGCGCGGCGACCTGGTCGAACGACGGGCGCGTCACCGGGCCCGAGTTTCCCGGTCTCTCCGAGGAGGATCGCAAATTGGGCGCCGTGTATATGACGGGTTTGCCGTCGATGTTCATCGTCGGACACGTCGATTACGTGCGGGTCGTGCGGCTGTTGCCCCTGGGTCCTGAACGCACGCACCTGCGGGTGGAATATCTGCTCTCACCCGACACGCTGGCGAGCCCGGGATTCGACCTGCGCAACGTGGTCGAGTTCACGAATCTGGTGATGACGGAGGATGCGGACGTGTGCGAGCTCAACCAGCAGGGTCTGCATGCGGGACCCCATGCGCGCGGAGTCGTCATGCCCGAGGAATACGTCATCCGCCAGTTCCACGAATGGGTCGCCGCCGAATTGGCACGTGCCTGAGCGACGACACTCAACGGCCGCCGCGCTCGCCGGCGCCGCCGCGCTCGCCGGGTTCGCCGCGCTGCTCTCGAGCTGCGGGGCCGGGCATCAATCGCACACCGGCGCCGCGGACCCGGCGGGCGACCAGGTGCTCAACATATACAATTGGGCGGACTACATCGGTTATCGCACCATCGAGGACTTCGAGCGGACGACCCACATCAAGGTCGTCTACCAGACCTACGATTCCAACCAGACGCTGGAAGCCACGCTCATGGCGGGGAATTCCGGATACGACATCGTCAGCACCACCACCGGCTTCTATGGCCGGCAGATCCGCGCGGGGGCCTATCTGCCGCTCGACAAGAGCAAGCTCCCGAACCTGAAGAACATCGATCCCGCGGTGCTCGCGATCCAGGCCGGGGCCGATCCGGGCAATCGATACGCGGTGCCTTACCTGCACGCCATGAACGGGTTCGCGTACGACGTGGATGCGGTCAAGGCGCGCCTGCCCGGCGCGCCGGTGGACAGCCTGGCGATGTTGTTCGATCCAGCGGTGGTGTCGAAGTTCGCGAGCTGCGGCGTGAGCTTTCTCGACTCGCCGGAGGACGTGATCCAACTGGCGCTCGCCTATCTGCACAAGGACCCGAACTCGAAATCGCTGCAGGATCTCGACGCGGCCGAACGCACCGTCATGGCGGTGCGTCCCTACATCCGCATGTTCGATTCCAATTCCTACTGGCATCAACTGGCGTCGAAGGAGATCTGCATCGCCATCGCCTGGTCGAGCGACTACACGGTTGCGCAGGCGCGCGCCCGTGAGGACGGTACCGGCGCCCATCTGGCCTTCACACTGCCCAAGGAAGGCTCCAACATCACCTATAACGCCCTGCTGATCCCCGCCTCGGCGCCGCATCCGGAAGCGGCACTCAAATTCTTGAATTTCATTCTCGAGCCAAAGGTCATCGCCGCGATCACCAACGATATCCACTACGGCAACGACAACCTTGCGGCCCGCCCGTATGTCGAGAAAGCGATTCTGGAGGATCCTGCGGTGTATCCGCCGCCCGGGCTGCGCGCGCGGCTGTACCTGCCGGCCGGATTCGACGGCGACTACGACCGGGCGCGCACCCGGGTCTGGACGCGCATCAAAACAGGGCAATGAGCCTTAACCGCCGCCGCTGCCACTGAACGAGCGTTCAGGCGGCCAATCCGGGGACCGCCGCGCGGAAAAGCGCGGTTTCACAGGGGTTTCGCGCCATTTTGCGACCCAGCTCAAGATTACGGCACCCTGGAAATGTTAGTTTGCGCCCCCACATAAAGTGCCTCATCCGCGATAGGCGCGGAGCCAGAGGAAACAAGGAATTAGGAGATTCACATGCTCGGTAATATCGCCCGTTGGGGCCACAACGTGCTGCTCGCCGGCACCGGTCTGTTGACCATCGTCGTTTTCTATTATCTCGTCAAGTAACCGATCTCAAGCCGCGGACTCGGAGCGCGTCGCGGACGCCTCCAGATCCGCAGGCGTGATCCGCTTCGATTTCCAGATCACGCGTCCGTAGTAGCAGACGTAATAGCCGATCAGCACGAAGAACAGCCCCAGCGTCAGGGGCGTTTGGACCATTGCTCCCGCGGCATGCGGAGCCGGAGCGCCCGCAAGGGACGGCGCACCCGCCGGATAGGCGGTGGCGAAACGGTAGAGGATGCGCCCTAGCACCAGCGCCGAAACGGCGATGCCCGTAACCGTGTGGGGGATGTAGAACAAACGTCCGCCGTCGCGCACGTAGCGCGTGCGCGAGGCGCCCCATAGGGCAAGCCCGATGCCGACGGCCGCGCCGGCCGCCTCCGCGAGCAGGTATCGGCCGCCGCGCAGCGCCGTGGGCGCCAACGCTGCGGCTAGCACGATCAGCAACACTGCGCGCACGGTCATTCGGCCGGGGCGCAGCAGCTGACGGCCGAAATTGCGGCGGAACCGCCGGTACAGCAGGACGGCCACCAGCAGCGCGAACAGCCAGGCCAAAATTGGTGAGATCGCCGGCGGCATCTGATGGATACTACACCCGGGATGAGCCAGTCCAGCGCGCAAAATACGGGCGGCCCAGCGCTGACCCGGGGGGTGGGCATGTGGGCGGCGATCGCCGTCAACGTGACCAACATGATCGGCGCGGGCGTGTTTTTGAAAACGCGCGTCATGACCTGCAACGTCGGCAGCGCGAAAACCGTCATGCTGGTGTGGGTCGCCGCGGGTCTGCTGTCGCTTGCGGGCACCTTCTGCTATTCGGAAATCGCCGCGCTCATGCCGGAAGCCGGCGGCGATTACGTGTACCTGCGCCGCGCATTCGGGCGTCTCGCGGGCTTTCTGTTCGGCTGGATGGCATTCGGTGTGTTCCGCTCGGGAGCACAGGCGGCGCTCGCGGTTGGCCTCGCCATTTTCATGAACGTCGCCATGGGCGGGGCGCTCGCGCAATGGAGCCTCGGGGGCTCGCTGGGCGGTGTACATGCCGCGATCAACGGTCTCACCCTTGCCACCCTGGGTGCGATCTGGGGGGTCACGCTCCTCAATTGCGCCACGGTCGCGACCGGAGGGCGGACGGCTCTCGTGGTGACCATCGCGAAGATCGGACTGGTGGTGGGCATTGGCGCAGGGGCTTTCCTGCTTGCGCCGGGAAGCTTCGCGCACTTCGACAGCCCGGGGCTCGCGGGGACCTGCGAGGGGGTGGCGACGAGCGCGCGCGGCGGCATCGCAGGCTTCGGCGCGGCCATGCTCGGAGCGTTGTGGGCCTATGACGGCTGGAACAATGTCGCGCCGCTCGCGGGCGAGATCCGGGATCCCCAGAGAAACCTGCCGCGCGCGTTCATCGGCGGGACATTGCTGGTGGGCGCCATCTACCTGTTCGTGAACGCCTCCTATTACTACACGTTGACGCCGCTGCAGATTGCAAGCATACCGACGAGCTCCTCGGTCGCGACCGAAGTGTTGAAGCGATTCTTGGGTCCGGCGGCGGTGTCCCTGACGGCCGTCGCCATGATGATTTCCTCGTTCGGATCGCTGCACGCCAGCGTGCTCTCCAACTCGCGCATCCCCTTCGCCATGGCGCGCGAGGGACTTTTTTTCAAGGGTCTCGCGAAACTATCGCCGCACTCCAACGTGCCGGTGAGAGCGCTCCTCGCACAAGGGCTCTGGGCGAGCGTCCTCGCCGTCTCCGGGAGCTATGACACCCTCACCGATTCGGTGATTTTCGCATCCTGGTTGTTTTACGGTCTGGCGGCCGGATCCCTGTTCGTGTTCCGCCGCACGATGCCCGATGCGCCGCGCGGTTATCGCGCGACGGGCTATCCGTGGATCCCGCTCGCCTTCGTTCTCGTGACCGCCGCGCTCCTGGTGAACACCTTCGTCGCGACCCCGCGCGAGGCGCTGCGGGGCGTCGCCATGCTGCTCGCCGGCCTGCCGTTCTATTGGTTCTGGTCCAGCCGATCCGCGCGAAGGTAGGAGCCTCCCTACACCGGGTGTCGCAGCCTCCCGGCTTCGCCGTATGCGCACACCCGCTAGTCTTGCGACCAGAATTCGCACCCTGCTCGTTTGGGAGAACAAACATGTCCATAAGCACCATCCTGCTCATCCTCCTGGTACTTCTGTTGATCGGCGCATTGCCCACATGGCCGTACAGCGGGGGGTGGGGCTACTACCCGGCGGGCGGCTTGGGCCTGGTGGTGATCGTCCTGCTCGTGCTGGTGGTCGCCGGCCGCATCTAACACCGCCGAGGCGCGCCGCAAGGCGCGCGCAGTCGCGGCGGGGCAGCGCCGATTGCCGGCTCGGAGGCATCGGTGCCCCCACGATTCATAGCCCTTTGCATATGGCTCATGATCTTTCCAAGTCGGTGATGGCGGTGTGCGCGACGGCGGCGCTTAGCGTGAGTGCGGCATCCCGACAGCAGCCCATCCCCCCGAGGCACGCGCAGCAGCAGGGCTGCCCCACGCATCTCGACTACGTGGTCCTCGCGAGCATGGCCGACTCAGGCAACTGGGTCGGTCTGTCCACCTATCGATTGGAGCGACCGACCCGTTGGGAATTCACACCGGGGAGCGGTCTCCAAAACGTCCTTTTCGCGACGGATCGCGTGGCGGGCGATTGCAGGTCTCCCCGCGAGCCGGCCCGCGAACAAAGCGGGTGACGGGAGCGCCCGTCGCTCAGGGCGGTGGGCTGGCCGGGTTCATCGGCAGATCCACGGATCGGCGCTCGTCCCAGATCACGCAGATTCCCGTGAAAATCACGATGGCGGCGCCGACGATCAAGCTCGACGAGGGCGTCGCCGACCAGAAAATCCAGTCGATCGCGAAGGCCCAGAGAATCGAGGTGTATTCGAACGGCGCCACCACCGCGGGAGGCGCCCGCCGAAACGCATCGGTTATCCAGAACTGCCCGAGCGCTCCGGCGAGCCCCGTGCCCGCGAGCCAGGGCCAGTCGGCCGCGGGAATGGCGCGCCAGCTCGCGAGAGAAAGCACGCCCGAACCGATGCCCACCAGGGTCAGGTTCCAGAAAACGGTCGACAGGACCGAATTTCCGCGCCCCAGCGACCTCACGGTCAACGCGGAAAGCGAGTAGCAAATCGCGGCCGCCCCGGCCGCAAGCGCCGCCGCGAGCGGCAACGGGCCCTTGCTCCACGGATGCAGAATGACGAGAACGCCGCATAGCCCGATGCAGATCGCGGCCCAGCGCCTGCCCGTCACGCGCTCGCCGTGCAGGGGCACCGACAGCGCGGTCATCAGCAGCGGAGCCGCAAGAAACAGGGAATACGTCTGTGCCAGCGTCATCCTGTTCACGGCGTACACGAAGGTCCCCAGCATGCAGATGCCGAGTGCGCCGCGCCCGACGTGCAGCAGCGGCTGAGTGGCGCGCAAAACCGGCCAGGAACGCCGATAACCGATGACCAGCATCAGCCAGACCAATGAAGACAGGCAGCGCATGCAGGAGACCTGAAGCGGGCCATAGTGGGAGGACAACCGCTTCAGTGTGGCGTCCATCAGGGAAAACGTGAACACCGCGGCGATCATGGAGGCGATGCCGCGCAAACGCTCGCGAGCCGGCACGCGAACCGTGGACAGGGAGGAGAGGAGGGAGGTGCTCATGGTCTTTTATGCCGCATTGTAGTCCATGGGCCCTGTAGGACATTGCGTGCGGCGGCGGATTGTAGAACTGTCTGGCCAGGGAGCGGGGGCCTGGTCAAGGAGCGGAGCTAAGGCCGATATCGCGCGCCATGCCGCGCCAGGCGGATGCCCACCGTGCGTGCGGCAAACGTCAGAATCACGAAGGCAAGCAGCGCCATGAACCCCTGCCATTCGCCCCGCATCAGCGCCGCCAGGAGCCCGGTGGTCACGACCCCGCCGCCCAGGCAGAGGATGCCGGCGATCACGGCGCCCGCCCCCCAGAGAAGATAGGTGACCACCAGCCCGGACAGCCACGCGATCCCGCCGTACAGGTAGGTCAACCGGTAGGTGAGGACGCCGATGGGGGCGCGTAGCGTCTTCGACCGGCAACAAAGGGCAAGAGCCGCCGCGTTGAACGCAAGCACGATCCATCCGGCTGTGCGCACCGGCGGCAGCAGTCGTTGCGCGGCCCATAGCGGACCCTGGGCGAAGATGAACGGAATGGGGAGAAGGAGCGTCAGGATGCCCGCTGCGAGCGCCACCGCGGAGCATTGAGGAGGCACGAATACCTCCGGATCTCCCCGCGCGCCGCCGCAGGCGCGGCCAGGCGGGAGTACGTCTGCGTTCTCCAGCGATCGCGCGGCGTTCACGACCTTCAATGCACCCATAGCTTCGAATCCCGGTGGATCCCGTGACTTATCCCTGGTACTTTGCAACGCAGAGTGATGACCCATATGCTTTGCTGCACAAAGTTACCACAAATGCG
>CAVTNZ010000008.1:0-72034 GCA_963736185.1 uncultured Gammaproteobacteria bacterium
GCGTAGTCGACCCGGGGGTTGGTCGGATTCTCACGGATGAAGGTATCGGCGGCGTCCACTGCGGGATCGACCTCGCGGTTCTTGTAGTAGGCGTAGATCAGGTCGATCTGCGCCTGGCGCGCGGGCTCGGAGAAGGGGAATCGCGACTGCAGGTTCTCGAGCTGCTTGATCGCCTGGGCGTAGCTCGAGCTTCTCATGCTTTTCTGCGCCCGGGCATATAGCACCTCGGGGCCGGATTTGGCGTCGTCGACCCGGTGGCTTCGGCAGCCGGCGGCCAGCATGGCGAGCCCCAAGATCAGCACGATGGTCCGGGCGGACCGGCCTTGCCAGGCCGGCCGACCCTGCCAGGTCGGCAACACAAGATGACGCAGTCTCACATCCGATTCCTTACAATGGGGGGCGATTTCCAAGACGCGCGGCAGTATACCCGATGCCCCGCCGCTAGCTTCGAGTGCCCCCATGAGCGCAGAGTTCCGAGTCGTCGAGCTGCAGATTCCCGAGGAATTGAGCGGCTTCCGGCTGGATAGCGCGCTGGCCCGGATGCTGCCCGAGCATTCCCGCACGCGCATCAAGGGTTGGATCGAGGCGGGCGGGGTCCAGATCGGCCGGCTGCCGTGCAAGCCGCGGGATGTGGTGACCGCGGGGTCGCGCGTGCTCGTGCGGATGTCGGCGCAGCCCGCCACCGCCGCCGTTTTGCCGGAGGCGATCCCGCTCAAAATCGTGTACCAAGACCGCGATGTGCTGGTGGTGGACAAGCCGGTCGGGCTGGTGGTGCATCCCGGAGCGGGCAATCCGCGGCACACCCTGCAGAATGCCTTGCTCGGCTGGGACCCTGACCTCGCCGCGCTGCCCCGCGCCGGCATCATCCATCGGCTGGATAAGGACACGAGCGGCCTCTTGATGGTCGCCCGCACCCCGGAGGCGCAGACCGTGCTGACGCGCGAGCTCATGGCCCGGACGGTCTCCCGGGAATACCTTGCGGTCTGCGTCGGTGTCATGACCTCGGGCGGTAGCATCGATCAACCGATAGGAAGGCACCGAAGCGACCGGCTGCGCATGGCGGTGCGCAGCGACGGCCGGCCCGCCATGACCCACTATCGGGTGCTCGAGCGCTACCGGGCCCACAGTTACCTGAGCGTGCGGTTGACGACCGGGAGAACCCACCAGATCCGGCTGCATCTGTCGCACCTGAAATACCCGATCGTCGGCGACCCGGTCTACGGCGGCCGGCTGGGCCGCCCGCGGGGTGCGACCGAGGAGCTCGCCGCGTCCTTGCGCGCCTTCGGGCATCAGGCGCTGCACGCTGCCAAGCTGGCCTTCGATCATCCGCACACCGGCAAGCGTCTGGCCCTCGAGACGCCTATCCCGGCGGACTTTGCGGCGCTGCTGGAGGTGTTGCGCGCGGACGCCCGCGAAGCGGCGCGGCAGGCGGCCGAGCGCCCCAGGGGCCGGTCGGGGAGGGCTTGATGGCGGTCGAGTGGCTCACCCCCTCCTGGCCGGTTCCCGGCACCGTCCGCGCCCTCTCGACACTGCGAGGCGGCGGGGTCAGCAGCGGACGATACGCCTCGTTGAACCTGGGTGACCATGTGCGGGACGCGCGCGAGGCCGTCGCGGAGAATCGCCGTCGGCTGCGGGTTGCGGCCTCGCTGCCGGCGGAGCCGTCCTGGCTCGCCCAGGTGCACGGGGTGGGGATAGCCGATCTGGACGCCCCGGGCAATCTCGGGGTCGCTGCGCCGATCGCCGATGGGGCCGTGACCCGCGTGCCGGGCCGCATCTGTGCGATTTTGACGGCGGACTGCCTGCCGGTGCTCTTCGCTTCGGCGGCGGGGGATGCGGTGGCCGCTGCGCATGCCGGCTGGCGCGGTCTTGCGAGTGGCGTCATCGAAGCCGCGGTGCGCTCCTTGAACGCGGCGCCCGACTCGCTTTTGGTATGGCTCGGGCCCGCGATCGGACCCGGTCATTTCGAGGTGGGAGCCGAGGTGCGGGACGAATTCGTCCGGGACGATCCCGGCGCACAGGCGGCATTCGTGCCGAATGCACGCGGCCGATTCATGGCGGACCTGCCGAAACTCGCCCGCCGCCGCCTCGAGCGCCTGGGCATCACGCGAATCTACGCGAGCGGCGAGTGCACCCATGCGCGGGCCGAACGCTACTTCTCCCACCGGCGCGATGGCGAGACTGGACGGCAGGCCACGCTGGTGTGGCTGGAGCCGGCTTCTACGTAGAAACCCCGTTGAATTGAGGAGTCGAAGCCCCACTTAATGGGCATTCCGAACGATTCAGAGGGATAGATTCATGCGTATGGACAAGCTGACGACCAAATTCCAGGGCGCCTTGGCGGATGCCCAATCGCTTGCCGTGGGCCGCGACAACCAGTACATCGAGCCCGTGCACCTGATGGCGGCGCTGCTCGATCAGCAGGGTGGCACCGCTCGTCCGCTGCTGGAAAAGGCGGGGGCCAACGTCGCGAAGCTGCGCTCCGATCTGTCCGCCGCGCTGGATCGTCTGCCCAAGGTCGAAGGGTCGGGCGGCGAGGTGCTGCTCGGCAACGATCTCAACAAACTTCTGAATGTCACGGACAAGCTGGCCCAGCAGCGGGGCGATCAATTCATCTCGAGCGAGCTGTTCGTGCTCGCGGCCTGCGACGATCGCGGTGAGCTCGGGCGCATTCTGAAGGCGAGCGGGGTCACCAAGGCGGCGCTCGACAAGTCCATCGAGGAGGTGCGCGGCGGGGCCAAGGTGGAGGATGCGGGCGCGGAGGAGAACCGCCAGGCGCTCGAGAAGTACAGCATCGACCTCACCGAGCGCGCGAGCCAGGGAAAGCTCGATCCGGTGATCGGGCGCGACGACGAGATCCGCCGCACCATTCAGGTATTGCAGCGCCGGACCAAGAACAACCCGGTGCTCATCGGCGAGCCCGGCGTCGGCAAGACCGCCATCGTCGAGGGCCTCGCGCAGCGAATCGTCAACGGCGAAGTGCCCGAGGGCCTGCGCAACAAGCGCATTCTGGCGCTCGACATGGGTGCGCTCATCGCCGGCGCGAAGTTCCGCGGCGAGTTCGAGGAGCGCCTGAAGGCGGTGCTCACCGATCTTGCCAAGCAGGAAGGGCAGATCATTCTTTTCATCGACGAGCTGCATACCATGGTGGGCGCGGGCAAGGCCGAAGGGGCGATGGATGCGGGCAACATGCTGAAGCCCGCGCTCGCGCGCGGCGAGCTGCATTGCGTGGGCGCGACCACGCTCGACGAGTATCGCAAGTACATCGAGAAGGACGCCGCCCTGGAGCGCCGCTTCCAGAAGGTGCTCGTGGACGAGCCGTCGGTGGAGGATACCATCGCCATCCTGCGCGGCCTCAAGGAGCGCTACGAGGTGCATCACGGCGTCGAGATCACCGATCCCGCCATCGTGGCGGCGGCGACCCTGTCGCATCGCTATATCTCGGACCGGCAGCTGCCGGACAAGGCCATCGACTTGATCGACGAGGCGGGCTCGCTGATCCGCATGGAAATCGACTCCAAACCGGAGGCGCTCGACAAGCTCGATCGGCGCATCATTCAGCTCAAGATCGAGCGCGAAGCGCTCAAGAAGGAGACCGACGAGGCCTCGCGCAAGCGGCTTACCACGCTCGAGGAGTCGCTCAAGGCGCTCGAGAAGGAATACTCGGATCTCGAGGAGGTGTGGAAGGCCGAGAAGGCCACCGTGCAGGGCGCCGCTCACATCAAGGAGGAGCTCGAGCGGGCGCGCCTCGATCTCGATACCGCGCGCCGGGCGCAGGACCTCGGCCGCATGTCGGAACTGCAGTACGGGCGCATCCCCGACCTGGAGCAAAAGCTCGCCAAGGCGCTCGAAGTCGAGCAGAAGCCCAATCAGCTGCTACGCAACTCGGTCACCGAGGTCGAGATCGCCGAGATCGTGTCGAAGTGGACCGGGATTCCGGTCTCGCGCATGCTCGAGGGTGAGCGCGAGAAGCTGTTGCGCATGGAGGAGGTCCTGGAACAGCGCGTGGTCGGCCAGCACGAGGCGGTGAAGGCCGTGGCCGACGCCATCCGCCGCTCCCGCGCCGGACTTCAGGATCCGAACCGTCCCCTGGGCTCGTTCCTGTTCCTGGGACCCACGGGCGTCGGTAAAACGGAGCTTTGCAAGGCTTTGGCGGAGTTCATGTTCGATACCGAAGAGTCGATGATCCGCATCGACATGTCGGAGTTCATGGAGAAGCACTCGGTGGCCCGCCTGATCGGCGCGCCCCCGGGCTATGTGGGATACGAGGAGGGCGGCTACCTCACCGAGGCGGTGCGCCGGCGTCCCTATAGCGTCGTGCTGCTGGATGAGGTCGAGAAGGCCCATCCCGACGTGTTCAACGTCCTGCTGCAGGTGCTCGACGACGGACGGCTCACCGACGGGCAAGGGCGCACCGTGGACTTTCGCAACTGCGTGATCATCATGACCTCGAACCTGGGCAGCCAGACCATTCAGGAGCTCCACGGCGAGGCCAATTACGCCAAGATGAAGGCGGCCGTCATGCAGGTGGTCGGCCAGCATTTCCGCCCGGAGTTCATCAACCGGGTCGACGAGATCGTGGTGTTCCATCCGCTCGGCCGCGACCAGATCCGCTCCATCGTGGACATCCAGCTGGGTCGCCTGCGGCAGCGGTTGGCGGAGCGCGACATCCAGCTCAGGCTGGACGATGCGGCGCGCGATCGCATCGGCGAGGCGGGTTTCGATACCGTGTACGGGGCGCGTCCCCTGAAGCGCGCCATCCAGGCGCAGATCGAGAATCCGCTCGCGCAGCAGATCTTGAGGGGCGATTTCATCGCCGGCGACCGGGTAGTCGCCACGCTGAAGCGCGATGGCCTGTTTTTCGAGAAGGAGCGGCTGCACTAGCAGTGTGGGGGGGTATAAGCCGCCCACACTCCTGATCGGGCTTCGCTATACTTTTGGCCGGGTTCATCGATCAAAGACGGGTTGAAGGAAACACATGCCTTTTTACGAGTATCAGTGCAACAGTTGCGGCCACACGCTCGAGGCCATGCAGAAGATCACCGATGCGCCCCTGAAAAAGTGTCCGCATTGCGGAAAGCCGCAGCTGCAAAAGCTCATGTCCGCGCCGGTATTCCGGTTGAAGGGAGGCGGTTGGTACGAGACGGATTTCAAGTCGGACCAGGACAACAAGCGCAACCTCGCCGACCGACCCGAAGCCGACGCGCCCAAGGACGACAAGAAGGACAAGACGGAGGCCTCCGGCACCACGGAGACGTCCGGCTCTTCGGATGCCGCAAAGCCCGAGAAGAGCGCGGACAAGGCGGCCGACAAGGCGCCGGAGGCCGGAAAGAAGACGGCTTCCGCCCCGACGGCGGGTTCGGCCACGGCGGCCTCGCGGCGGCCGGCGGCCTCCGGCTCGAATAAGTCCAATGCGCGCAAGGCCGCCAAGCGCCCGGCGCGGCCGGCGGTGAAACGCGCTGCAGCCAAACCCGCGCGCGGCCGCTGACCGCGGGCTTCGCGCCTGCTCCGGGCTTGCCCGCGCCGGTCCTAAGCCGTAGCATCGCGCGCTTCCCCAGAGCTGATTGACACGTATGCGCACCCATTATTGCGGCCAGGTCGGTGAATCATCGATCGGCCAAACCGTCACCGTCGCCGGCTGGGCCCATCGCCGCCGCGATCATGGCGGCGTCATTTTCGTCGATCTGCGCGACCGCGAGGGTCTGCTGCAGATCGTGTTCAATCCGGATACCGCCGATGTCTTCGCCAAGGCGGAGCGGGTGCGCAATGAATACGTGCTGGAGGTGACCGGCGTGGTCCGGGCACGTCCGCCGGGAACCGTGAATGCGAATCTGAAGTCCGGCCAGGTCGAGCTCGTATGCCGCTCGCTCGAGATCTTGAACCGCTCCGACCCGTTGCCGTTCCAGCTGGACGAGCACGTCAGCGAGGAAGTGCGCCTGCGCTTCCGCTACATCGATCTGCGCCGCGAGGAGATGCGGGAGCGCCTGATGCTCAGGCATCGCATCACCCGGGCGATGCGCCGGTATCTGGACGATGCCGGGTTCGTCGACATCGAGACACCGATGCTCTCCAAGGCCACACCCGAAGGGGCGCGCGACTACCTGGTGCCGAGCCGCACACATCCGGGCAAGTTCTTCGCGCTGCCGCAATCGCCGCAGATCTACAAGCAGCTGCTGATGATCTCCGGGTTCGACCGCTATTATCAGATCGTGCGCTGTTTTCGCGACGAGGACCTGCGGGCCGACCGGCAGCCGGAGTTCACCCAGCTCGATATCGAAACCTCGTTTCTCGACCAGGCCGAGATCCAGCACATCATGGAAGGCCTGGTGCGCCACCTGTTCAAGGAAGTGCTCGGGGTGGAGCTTGCGAATCCTCTTCCGCGCATGACCTACGCCGAAGCCATGCGCCGCTACGGCTCCGACAAGCCCGATCTTCGCGTGCCGCTCGAGCTCGTGGACGTGGCCGATCTCGTGCGCGGCTGCGACTTCAAGGTGTTCGCGGGTCCTGCCGCCGATCCCAATGGCCGGGTGGCCGCGCTGCGCGTGCCGCAAGGCGGCCGGATGTCGCGCAAGGAAATCGACGACTACACCGCCTACGTGGCCCGCTTCGGCGCCAAGGGATTGGCGTACGTCAAGGTCAACGAGAAGGCCAAGGGGCGGGACGGGCTGCAGGCGCCCATCTTGAAGTTTCTGAGCGATGCCGCCATCGCCGGTATTCTCGAACGCACCGGAGCCGTCGACGGCGATTTGATCTTCTTTGGCGCCGATTCCGCCAAGGTGGTGAGCGATGCCCTCGGCGCGTTGCGCCTGAAGGTCGGCGAGGATCTGAAGCTCGTCGAGCCGGGCTGGCGTCCGCTCTGGGTGGTCGACTTCCCCATGTTCGAGTGGGATCCCGAGGCCCGGCGCTGGGCGGCCATGCACCATCCGTTCACGAGTCCGGTGAACCTCGATTACGCGGCGCTCGCCGCCGCACCCGGTGAGGCGATCGCCAAGGCTTACGACATGGTGCTGAACGGCTCCGAGATCGGGGGCGGCTCGGTGCGCATCCACGCCCAGGAGCTGCAATCGACGGTGTTCGATCTTCTCGGGATCTCCCCAGAGGAGGCCAGGGTGAAGTTCGGCTTCCTGCTCGATGCGCTCAAGTACGGCGCACCGCCCCACGGCGGCATCGCCTTCGGCTTGGATCGGCTGGCGATGCTCATGACCGGCGCCGCGAGCATCCGCGACGTGATCGCCTTCCCGAAGACCCAGACGGCCGCGGATCCGTTGATGGATGCGCCGACGGAGGTGAGCGAAGCGCAGCTTCGCGAGCTGCACATACGGGTCAGGGTTGCGCCCAAAGTCGAGTAGCTTTGCAGCCGTTCCGCCGCCCGGAATCCGTCCTGATCGTGATTTACACCGCCGGCGGGGAATTTCTGCTGATGGAGCGGCGTAAACCGCCCGGTTTTTGGCAGTCGGTCACGGGAAGCCTCGAGTGGGGCGAGACCGCGGATTGCGCCGCGCGACGCGAGCTCATCGAAGAGACCGGCATCACCGCAGGCCGGCTGTGCAACCTGCAATGGACGCAGGTCTACGAGATCTTACCGTCGTTCGGCAAGAAGTACGCGCCCGGCGTCACGCGCAATCTCGAGCACGCGTTCGCCTTGAAGCTCCCGCAACGCGTGCCGGTGACATTGAGCGACCAGGAGCACGTCGGTTATCGCTGGCTGAACGCCGCGGATGCGATCGCGACGGTGTCCTCGGACAGCAATCGCGCGGTCATCCTCAAGCTCAGGCATTGACCGATGCCCCGCCGATGATCACGCAGCTCCTCTACGTGCACGGCCTCTGGCTCAATGGCTGGGAGTCCGCGCTTCTGCGCCGCCGATTGGCGCGCGAGCTACGCTGCGAGACGGCGGCGTTCTCGTACCCATCGGTTGGCGCGGGCCTGGCCGACAATGCCCGTGCGCTCGCAGCCTGTCTGGAGGGCATGTCCGCCGACACCCTGCACCTCGTGGGTCACAGCATGGGCGGACTCGTGCTGCTCGAGCTGTTCGAAAACGTTTTGTCGCCCGACGGGCGGCTGCCGAGCGGCAAACTGCTGCCCCCCGGGCGAATCGTATTGTTGGGATCGCCGGTACAGGGCAGCAGCGCTGCGCAGCATCTTGCGCGGCTGCCCTTCGGCCGCTCGATCATGGGCTTGACCGCGATGGAAGTGCTCGTGACCCCGCGGGTGCGCCGCTGGAACGGTGCCCGCGACTTAGGCGTGATCGCCGGCAGCCTGCCGCTCGGGCTGGGGCGCCTGGTGGGGCCGCTCGGCGGCCCGAACGACGGCACGGTGCGGGTCGAAGAGACCCGGCTGCCCGGAGCCACGCAAGAGTTGACGCTCAGGACCAGTCACAGCGCGCTCGTGTACTCCGCCGCGGTGGCGCGGCAAACGGCGGCGTTCCTGCGCACCGGGCGCTTCGACACGCTGCTGGATTGATCCGCTGCGACGTGCTCTTCCGAAGGCGGGGCCTCATGGGCGGCCGCGTTCGGCACGTGCCGCTTCGCGTAATTTGAACACGAGGTCCAAGGCCTCCCGCGGGCTCAATTCCTCGGGTTCCACGGCGCACAGGGCATCGAGTACGGCGGAAGGCGCCGGAGCGAACAGCGAGAGCTGGGGCTGCGGCGGCGAAAGGTGGCCGCGCAGCGCGTCGCGCTCGCGTTCCAGCTCGGTCAAATAGCGGCGCGCCTCGGCCGTCACCGATCGCGGGATGCCCGCGAGCGCGGCGACCTGCAGACCGTAGCTTTGGTTTGCGGGGCCGTCCTTGACGCTGTGCAGAAAGACCAGTGTCTCGGCGTGCTCGACGGCCTCGACGTGGACATTGGCCACACCCGGGGCTTCAGCGGCGAGGCTGGTGAGCTCGAAATAATGGGTGGCGAACAGCGTAAAGGCACGGATCCGCCGGGCGATGAACGCGGCGCAGGCCCAGGCGAGCGACAGTCCGTCGAACGTCGAGGTGCCGCGGCCGACCTCGTCCATCAACACCAGGCTCCGGTCGGTGGCGTTGTGCAGGATGTTCGCGGTTTCCGTCATCTCCAGCATGAAGGTGGAGCGTCCTCCCGCGAGATCGTCGGAGGCCCCGATGCGCGTGAAAATCCGGTCCAGGGGCCCGAGCACGGCGCGCTTCGCCGGTACGTAGCAGCCGATGTGCGCCAGGATCACGATCAGCGCCGTTTGCCGCATGTAGGTGCTCTTGCCGCCCATGTTCGGGCCGGTGATGATCAACATGCGCCGGCCGTCGTCGAACTTGAGGTCGTTCGGAATGAACGGCTCGCGGCTCGCTCGCTCGACCACGGGGTGCCGCCCGCCCTCGATGCAGAGCATGGGTTCTTCCACGAGCTCCGGCTGTGCGCAATCGAGCGTCGTCGCGCGCTCGGCAAAACAGGCGAGCACATCGAGCTCGGCGACGGCCGCCGTCGTCGCCTGCAGCGCCGCCAAGCGGGCGGTCAGCCGGTCGAGCAGCTCCTCGTACAGTTCCTTCTCGCGCGCGAGCGCCCGGTCGCGCGCGCCGAGCACCTTGTCCTCGAACGCCTTGAGCTCGGGGGTGATGAACCGCTCCGCGGATTTCACGGTCTGGCGTCGCAGATACTCCTTCGGCACGCGATCCGCCTGGGAGCGGTTGATTTCGATGAAAAATCCCTGCACCCGGTTGAAGCCTAGCTTCAGGCTGGAGAGCCCGGTGCGCTCGCGCTCGCGGCGTTCCAGGTCGAGCAGATACTGCTCGGTGTTGCCGCCCAACAGGCGAAGCTCGTCCAGCTCGGCGTCGTAACCCGCGGCGATCACGCCGCCGTCGCGCAGCAGATGAGGCGGCGATTCGGCCACCGCGCGCGTCAGCAGCGCAAACTCCTCGCCGTGGTCGCCGAACTCGTCGGTGAGCCGCTGCAAGAGCGGCGAGGACGCTGCCGCCTGCAGGCCGGCGAGCGTGTCGCGCAGCGCGGGCAGCGCGCCGAGCGAGGCGCGAAGCTGCGCGAGGTCCCGCGGGCGCGCGGAACGCAGCGCGACACGTGCCAGGATCCGCTCCACGTCGCCGATCGAGCGCAGCGACTGGGCGATCTCGGCGTGGCGCGAGGTTTCGATCAGCGTCGCAACCGCGTGGTAGCGCGCCTTCAGCGTGCCGCGGTCGCGCAGCGGGCGATTCAGCCAGCGGCGCAACATGCGCCCGCCCATGGCGGTCGCCGTGCGATCGAAAATTCCTGCGAGCGTGAGCTCCGGTTTGCCCGCGAGGCTTTCATCCAACTCGAGGTTGCGCCGCGTGGGCGGATCCATGATGAGCGCGCCGTCGTGTTCTTCCGTGGACAAGGCGCGCAGATGCGGAAGCGCTGCCTTCTGCGTTTCGCGCACGTAAGCGAGCAGCGCTCCGGCGGCGGCGATCGCCAGCGGCTTGCCCGCGCAACCGAAGCCCGCCAGGTCGCGGGTGCCGAACTGCTCCGTCAGGGCGCGAGCGGCCGAGTCGGTGTCGAAGTGCCAGGGCGGCCGGTTCCGCCAGGGGCGATCCGTGAGGCGTGCGCCCGGAGGCGCAGAGCCGTCGGGGATCAGCATCTCCGCGGGCCGCAGCCGCTCGATCTCGCCCTCCAGGGCGTCCACCCCGTCGAGCTCCATGACGGTGAAGCGTCCTGCCGACAGATCCAGCCACGCCAGGCCGAATCGCCCCGCCGCCGTGAACACGCTCGCCAGCACATTGTCGCGCCGCTCCTCGAGCAGGGACTCGTCGGTGATGGTGCCCGGCGTGACGATGCGCACGACCTCCCGCTCCATCGGCCCCTTGGTCTTGCCGGGATCACCGCGCTGCTCACAGATCGCGACCGACTCGCCCTTGCGCACCAGGCGCGCGAGGTAGGCATCGACGGTGACCGCGGGCACGCCCGCCATCGGAATGGGTTCGCCCGCCGATGCACCTCGCTGCGTCAGGGCGATGTCGAGCAGCTGGGAAGCCCGCCGCGCATCGTCGTAGAACATCTCGTAGAAATCGCCCATGCGATAGAACAGCAGCACGTTCGGGTGCTGCGCCTTGATGCGCAGGTATTGCTGCATCATGGGGGTGTGGGCACTCGTATCGGTATTATTCATTAAATCAATGTGATGCGGGTCTGGGAGCCCTAGATCACGGTCACGAATGAACCATAACCCCGCAGCGCTTCGTCGTTCGTCAGCAGCAGCATGGGTTCCACCATCGATTGCGCCAGCAGCAGCCGGTCGAACGGATCCTTGTGCAGCGGCGGCAGTTCCGCCACTTTCGCGGCGTGCT
Source organism: uncultured Gammaproteobacteria bacterium (assembly GCA_963736185.1). GTDB lineage: Bacteria > Pseudomonadota > Gammaproteobacteria > Steroidobacterales > Steroidobacteraceae > Bog-1198. The sequence continues at coordinate 11,267 of CAVTNZ010000008.1, forward strand.
CACCGCTGATCGACAGCAAACTGAATCCCGCAGGCTCTATCCCCGCAAGGATGTCGCGGGGGTCTGCCGCGAGCTTGCCAAGAGCGGACTTGATGCCGATTTCCCAGATCGAAGCTGCGCTGGCATAGACCTCACTTGCCTCTATCTGTTTACGGGCAGCTGCGGTCAGCTTCGTGGGCTGGGAGAGAGCCAACAGAAGCAAATGCGTGTCGAGCAGAACCCGCACGACTAACGGCCTTCGAAGCTCGCGATCACGTCCTCGGGTAAGGGCGCGTTGAAGTCGTCCGGGACCTTGATCTTGCCCTTCAGCAAACCCAATTTTTTTGGCCGTCGCACCGCCGCCATGGGGATCAACCGCGCCATCGGCTTCCCCGCCTTGGCAATGATGACTTCTGCGCCGGCGGCCACCTCGTCCACGATTCGGGAGAGATGGGTCTTCGCCTCGTGAATATTGATGATATTGCTCATGGCAATTCTGCAGTGAACTAAGCTTAGTTTATCCCACGAGCGGATTTGGCGGCAAGCGGCCCCAAACCGCGCGCGAGGGCCTCCGCAATTGACGGCGGAGTGCTTTATTGCTATCCGCGTGGAGGCCGATGCTTGCACAACCCAAGGATAACGATGGCAACGACGGATCGGATTTTATTCGGCCTCGCAAACAGGGTCGGACGGCAGCTGCTGCGACAGGGGCGCGTGGTGACCACCGCGGAATCCTGCACGGGCGGATGGATCGCCAAGGCGCTCACCGATGTTCCGGGCAGCTCGCAGTGGTTCGGCGAGGGCTTCGTGACCTACGGCAATCAGGCGAAAGCGCGTACGCTCGGGGTGCCGCGCGCGGTTCTCGAGCGCCACGGCGCGGTCAGCGAGGGTGTGGCGATCGCCATGGCCAAAGGGGCGCTTGGCCGAGCCGGCGCGGATGTGGCGGTGGCCGTCACCGGCATCGCGGGACCCGATGGTGCGGTGCCCGGAAAGCCGGTGGGAACGGTTTGGTTCAGCTGGGCGGAGCGGCGAGGCGGGCGGGTTCTCGTCGCGGCCGAACGCAAAAATTTTCGCGGCGATCGCGAAGCGGTGCGGCGCAAGACGGTCGAGACGGCGCTGCGCGGACTGCTTGGACGCTAGGCGTGGCATGCGATTGTTCTTCGCGACATTTCCCGACCCGGAGACGTGCCGCAAGATTGCGGCGGCGGCGCACGCGCTCGATTTGAAGGGAGCACCCAGATACCTGCCGCCCGAGAACTACCACGTGACGATACTTTTCCTGGGCGAGGTGTCCGACACGCACCTTCCATCGGTTCGCGAGCTCGGCGAGGCACAGCGAGTCGAGTGCTTCCCGCTGCGCTTCGATCGCTGGGAATACTGGCAGGACGCGCGCGCCGTGGTCGCCTCGAGCCCCGATCGCCCGCCATCATTCATGGGTTTGCGGGCGACGCTTGCCGCCGGACTGGCGCGACGCGGTGTGCCTTTCGATGACAAGCCGCTGTGTCCGCATGTAACCGTTGCGAGAAAGATTGCGCAAGCTCCTGTATTGGCGCAGGTGTCCGAAGTCAGCTGCGCGTTTCGCTCCTTCAGCCTGGTCTCGTCCGTCACCACGCCCGGCGGATCAGCTTATACAGTGGTCGGAACTTGGCCACTACTGGATACGGCCTCGCGCAGCCGAAAATAGTCGTCGATGATGCGCGAAACTCACCGGTTTCGGTGCATATGAGCTGAGCGCACGGCGACGAATGTGAAATAATGGCGCCACACGTTGTCGAGGAATCCCCATGGAAGAGAATCGCAAGAAGGCTCTCGCGGCTGCGCTGAGCCAGATCGAAAAGCAATTTGGAAAAGGCTCGGTCATGCGCCTCGGCGAGGCCGGTGCCACCTACGAGGTGGACTCGATCCCGACAGGATCGCTCGGCCTCGATATCGCCTTGGGCGTCGGCGGCATTCCCAAGGGCCGGGTGATCGAGATTTTCGGACCCGAGTCCTCCGGCAAGACCACGCTCACGCTGTCGATCATCGCCTCGGCGCAGCGCCACGGGGGTACGGCGGCGTTCGTGGATGCGGAGCATGCACTCGATCCGGTGTACGCGGAAAAGCTCGGGGTCAAGGTCAACGATCTGCTGGTCTCGCAGCCCGACACGGGCGAACAGGCGCTGGAAATCACCGACATGCTGGTGCGCTCGGGTGCGGTGGACGTGGTCGTGGTCGATTCGGTGGCGGCGCTCACGCCCAAGGCCGAAATCGAAGGCGAGATGGGCGATCAGCACATGGGCCTCCAGGCCCGCCTCATGTCGCAGGCGCTGCGCAAGCTCACCGGCAACATCAAGCGCTCCAACACCATCGTGATTTTCATCAACCAGATCCGCATGAAGATCGGCGTCATGTTCGGCAACCCGGAGACCACCACGGGCGGCAATGCGCTCAAGTTTTATTCGTCCGTGCGCATGGATATCCGGCGCATCGGCGCCATCAAGAGCGGCGAGGAAGTGGTCGGTTCCCTGACGCGCGTCAAGGTCGTCAAGAACAAGGTGGCGCCCCCGTTTCGCGAGACCGAGTTCGAGATCATGTACGGCACCGGCATCTCGCGGGAAGGCGAGATCATCGAGCTCGGCGTGCTGCACAATCTGGTCGAGAAATCCGGCTCCTGGTACAGCTACAAGGGCGAGCGCATCGGTCAGGGCAAGGACAATGTCCGCACCTTCCTGCAGCAACATCCGGAGATTGCCAGGGACATCGAGGACCAAATTCGCGCCAAGTTGATTCCGGAGAAGGCGACCATGAATCGCGGTGGCGACGCCAAAGAGGCCTGATATTCCCGGCCGCCACGCGGTCGACCCGCTCGATGCCCGTGCCGCGCGGGTCGCGGCGCTGGATGCGTTGGCCCGTCGCGACCACGCGTCCACGGAATTGCGCCAAAAACTCATCGACAAGGGGTACGACCGGCTGCTCGTCGATGAGGTGATCGACCGCCTGGTTGCCGATAAGTTGTTGGACGATCGGCGCTATTTGCAGAACTTCGTGGCGTATCACGCCGCCCGGGGCCAGGGACCCAATCGTGTACGCGCCGATCTGCGCCAGCGCGGACTGCGGACCCCGGACGTGGAGTCGGCCCTGGAAGCCTATCCCGACTGGCTTGCGCAGCTCAAAAGGGTGCGCCAAAAGAAGTTTGGAACTTCGCCGCCGACCAATTACGCTGATCGACAGCGCCAGGCGAAATTCCTGGCCTACCGGGGCTTTACCGGCGCCCAGATCCGGACCACCCTGGGCTACGACACCGATTTGGACGCAGACATAACAGAAGAGCCATGAAACGCGACAAGTTGAGGATGATGACGAGCACGGAAATCCGTGCGAGCTTTCTGGAATTTTTCCGCAAGAACGGCCATGCGGTGGTGCCGTCGAGTTCGCTCGTGCCGGGCAACGACCCGACATTGCTGTTCACCAATGCGGGCATGGTCCAATTCAAGGAAGTGTTCCTGGGCAAGGAAACGCGCGACTATTCGCGCGCCGCAACCGCCCAACGCTGCGTGCGCGCGGGCGGCAAGCACAACGACCTCGAGAATGTGGGCTACACCGCGCGGCATCACACCTTCTTCGAGATGCTCGGCAACTTCAGCTTCGGCGACTACTTCAAGCGCGAGGCGATTCATTTCGCCTGGAATTTCATCACCGGGACCCTGGGCATACCCAAGGATCGGCTCTGGGTGACCGTCTACACCGAGGACGACGAGGCCGCGCGGATTTGGACCGAAGAGATCGGCATGGGCCCCAACCGCTGTACCCGCATGGGGGAGAAGTCCAACTTCTGGTCGATGGGCGAGACGGGGCCATGCGGACCCTGCACGGAGATCTTCTACGATCACGGCGCCGAGATTCCGGGCGGCCCGCCCGGGTCGCCGGATGAGGATGGCGATCGATACGTGGAGATCTGGAATCTGGTCTTCATGCAATATGACCGCTCGCCGGAAGGCATTCTCACGCCGCTTCCGAAGCCGTCGGTCGACACGGGGATGGGCTTGGAGCGCGTCGCGGCGGTGATGCAGGGCGTTCACAGCAACTACGACATCGATCTGTTCCGCTCGCTGATTCGCGCCGCGGCCGAAGTCACCGGCGCGACCGACCTCGAGTCATCGAGTCTGCGCGTGATCGCCGACCACATCCGCGCGTGCGCCTTCCTGATCATCGACGGCGTGGTGCCCTCCAACGAGGGTCGCGGCTATGTCCTGCGGCGCATCATCCGCCGCGCCATCCGCCACGGCTACAAGCTCGGCCAGACTCAGCCTTTCTTCCACAAGCTCGTGCCCGCGTTGGTGCGCGAGATGGGCACTTATTATGCGGAACTGGTGAGCGGCGAGGCTCAGGCCACGAAAGTTCTGGCACAGGAGGAGGTGCGGTTCGCCGAAACGCTGGAAACCGGCATGGCGCTCCTCGATGCAGCCACCGCCGAGCTCACCTCGTCGGTCATTCCGGGGGAGACGGTTTTTCGTCTCTACGATACCTACGGATTTCCGCTCGATCTCACCGCCGATGTGGCGCGCGAACGCGGGCTCACCATCGATCAGGCGGGCTTCGATGCGGCCATGGCTGCGCAGCGCGGCCGCGCCCGGGCCGCCAGCAAGTTCGGCGCGGACCTGCGCGAATCAGTGAAGCTCTCCGGCAAGACGGATTTTTCCGGATACGACCGTTTGGCGTCCTCCGGACGGGTGACCGCGCTGGTGTTCGACGGTGCTCTCGTAGATGTCATGCGAGTCGGACAGGAAGGGCAGGTCGTGCTGGACCACACCCCGTTCTATGCGGAAAGCGGCGGCCAGATCGGGGACGCGGGCATGCTGGTGGGCCAATCCGCGCAATTTCGGGTGCGCGATACGCAAAAGCTCGGCGCTTCTTTCGCTCATCTCGGCGTGTTGGAGTCGGGAGAGCTGCGGGTCGGAGATGAAGTCGAGGCCGAGGTGGATGCCGAGCGCCGTACGGCAATCGCTCTCAACCACTCCGCGACTCACCTGCTGCACGCGGCGCTGCGGCGGGTGCTCGGCAAACACGTGCAGCAAAAGGGATCGCTGGTCGCCGCGGACCGGTTGCGTTTCGATTTCTCCCATTCGGGCGCGGTCACTGCCGAGGAGCAACAGCGCATCGAAGCCCTCGTGAACGCCGAGATCCGGCGCAATGCGCCCGCCGATACCCGCATCATGGCGCTGGATGATGCCGTCGCTTCCGGAGCGATGTCGCTATTTGGCGAAAAATACGAAAGTGATGTACGCGTGCTTACATTCGGGGACTTCTCGATGGAACTCTGCGGCGGGACTCACGTCGAAAGAACCGGCGACATCGGGCTGTTCAAGATCGTCGGTGAATCGGGCGTGGCGGCCGGCGTGCGCCGAATCGAGGCGGTAACCGGTCAGGCTGCGTACGACTGGGTGGTCCGTGTGGACCGCGTACTGCGCGACATCGCCAGCTTGGTCCGTGGCAGCCGCGAAGACGCTGACGAAAAGGTCCGCGAGCTCGTCGAACGATCGAAGCGGCTGGAAAAGGAGGTGCAGCAGCTTAAGTCAAAACTCGCCACCGGCCAGGGCGGCGACATATCGGCGAAGGCGACGGCTGTCGGGGGCGTTAAGGTTTTGGCTGCACAAATAGAGGGTGCGGATGCTAAGGCTTTGCGGGATTCCATTGATCAGTTGAAGCAAAAGCTCGGGTCGTCGGTGATCGTTCTGGCCACCGTCGAAGACGGCAAAGTGGTCCTGGTGGCGGGTGTTTCCGCGGATTTGGTGGCGCAGCTGAAGGCGGGCGATATCGTCGGGGCCGTGGCTGCCCAGATCGGCGGGCGCGGCGGCGGCCGTGCGGATTTCGCGCAGGCCGGCGGAACTCAGCCCGAGAAACTGGCCGCGGCTCTCGCGAGCGTCGAATCGCTGGTGAGGAATCGGCTCGCTAATTGAACAGTTCATTAATTCGGGTGGCAAGAAACGAGCATTGCGTTTAGGATTGCCCACTTCCCTGCGGCGCGATTGGCCGCTTGGATATTTTGGCAACGGGCGTTCGAATCCCTGAATGCCTGGCCGCGATCCGGTCCGACTCCGGTCCATCGCGCTTGAGTTTGCCCAAGGATGATGAGGAGCACGCTTTATGTTGATATTGACGCGACGCGTTGGCGAAACGGTGATGATTGGTAACGACGTGACGGTCACGGTGCTGGGAGTCAAGGGCAACCAGGTGCGTGTCGGGGTCAATGCCCCGAAAGATGTGGCCGTCCACCGCGAGGAAATCTACGAGCGCATCAAGCGGGAGGGGGACCAGGAAGGCCACGCCCCCAGCATGGACGCGAAGGTCGTCGACGACGCCTGAAAAACAAGCGGTTAGCCCTTCACGGCTTTACCTGGACTGCCCCACGCGGGTATCATCCCGCGCTCCTTGGGTAATGGGCCTTTCGCCACTATCCGGAGAGGTGGCCGAGTGGTCGAAGGCGCGCCCCTGCTAAGGGCGTATGGGTCAAAAGCCCATCGAGGGTTCGAATCCCTCCCTCTCCGCCAGTAGCTTGGAATGCGCCAGCCGGTAGGGGCTGCGCGCATCTTGCTGTAGGATTCGATTGGTCGAGGAGGGAGACGCCGGCGCGCTAGCGACGGCGGTCCCGAAGCGGAGCGAAGGGACGAGGCGCGAGCGCCGAGCAATCCCTCCCTCTCCGCCAGGGTAAGTCGTTTTCTTGATGAAGCGCCCGTAGCTCAGTTGGATAGAGCGCCTGGCTACGAACCAGGAGGTCGGGAGTTCGAATCTCTCCGGGCGCGCCAATTAATCAAGAAATTAAGCCTCGCCATTGAAGGCGTGCTGTCTAATATCCCGGGCCGCGTCTAATATTTTTCAACGAAGCGGTGTCGCTCGCGGCATTTTGCGGCGATAAGCCGATTTTGTTGTCTGCGAGCTTGCGTGACCCAAGAGCGCCGCGGCGCTCTCCAATCCATCCTTGTCGCTCGCGCACTTCGCTCGCAAATCGTGGAACGTGAACCGCTCGGCGAGCGCGGGCGCCTCGCCGCCTTTGCCGGGAGCCGTCGCCTTGTCCATGAGCCGCTGCCAGATCGCGGAGAATCCCCAAGCCGTGTAGGGTCGGCCGTTCCGCTTTCTGAGCAGGTACTCACCAGGCACTTGCGGCTTGAGCGCCTTGGCCCGCTCGGTAATCCTACGCAGCTCGTCGGTCCACTCGACCAGCACGCCGGCGCCGGTCTTGCTTTGGCTGAAGACTATTCCTTCGTCCGTCAACTGCGCGCGCTTCAGCGATAGCAGGTCGCCGCGGCGCTGCCCGGTCAGCAGCGCCATGTCCATGGCGATCCGCATCCGCTCATTGGCCAGCGCGTAGACGGTGTCGTACTCAGCGTCAGTGACGTATCGAGTTCGCTTGCCCTTGGGCGTGCGCTCGAGCGTGCGCACCGGATTCACGGTAGCCGCGCCCCAGCGTATTGCCTTGGCGAGCACGTGGCCGAGCAACGATATCTCGTGCCGGGCAGCTACCGGATGCTGGGCGCGGCCGTCCAGGTACTTGTAGCAATGCTGCGCGGTGATCTTGTCGGGCGGCATGTCGCCAAAGACTACCTTGAGCTTTTCGAGCTGCTTCGCCTGATCGGCACGCGTCTTCGCGGAGCGCTTGAGCGGCAAGACCTCGGTTCGATACCGATCAATGACCTCGCCCAGGTTATGGCCGCTCCATTGGCCGCCTACGAGCTTCCCGTAGGCTGCGAACGCGGCAGCGATATCCTTACCGAGAGGTTGCCATTCGTTCGTCGCTGGGTGACAGAAATAGTACGCGCCGCGCCGCATGTACATGCGTTTCGGCAAATGCGTGTCCTGCTTGCGCCGTCTACCCATTCAACGCCCCGAAATTCGGCTCGTGATGCCTGGTCATTCCCTTGCCGCTGACGAGCTTGCGCTCTGACTCAGCGATCGCGACGATAGGTTCCCTGAGGGCATTAACGGTAAACCGCCAACCGTTTTTGTGCAACCAACGGATCTGCGCGCTAGACCGGGCATAGCCGGTAAGCCGTTGCAGTTCTTGTGGCGTGAGAAACATGTCGGCCGCGTGGCTGTTGTTGAAAACCCGGCTGAATTAGTCGCGATCGGTAGGCCTGACACGCTACGGCAGGCCGTTCGCCATGACCATAGGACGTTTCGTGCGAGACCGGCGACGAATGCCTGTCAAATTTTTTTTGCTCGGGCCGCAATCGCCGCGAGGAGCACAGCCTCCAAAATATCGCTATCGGGTCCGCGGCTCTTTGCGTTTCCCCTCTCGCTGGGCCAAGCCGTCCGGGATGATTTGCTCACGTACCGTCCGGGGTGGACGCATCTGCGCCAGGAATCGGCGGACGTCCCGAGCGACCTCGGAGTGTCCTTCGCGTTCTAGGACATCGTGAACGATGTACCAACCTCGCTCCACTTCGCGACGGGTTGCAACGAGGGCTGCTTTACCCGGTTCCGGTTGATTGGCGGCTCGGCGAGCGTACGACGCAAATTTCGCCTGAACGTAGGTGGACGAGTCGCGCTGATCGGAGCGATAGGCGCCGTCTGTCCTTGCTACTCGCGTTGCGCCACGCACGGCGCGCTCCGTGGCGTTTGCCGAGATGCCTTGTTCGCGTAGATGAGCCGCGAACTGTTGTCTCCAGTCGCGAAGCGTCGCTTTGCGAATGGTCGAGTCGCACGCCCTGTTCGCTCACCGCTCTGACGACGAGGTGGACGTGTGGATTGCCCTGGTGGGTATGCAACGCCATCGCGTAGCGATGCTGAAGCGCGAATCGGTCCAGGGCAAACGCCCGTACCGCCGCCGCAAGCCTGTCGGACGGCGTACCTTTCGGCATCGAGAAAATGAGATTGTGAACAAGCTTGGGAGGCTTTCGGCCGAAGGCGACGAATCGATCGGTATGGCGACGGAGCACATCCAGGTCGAGATCCCACTCGAGCATCAGATCTTTCTCGAATCCTCTTTCCATCAGCCTCTCGCCCATATCGGTTTCGATTTCGTTCAGACCCTGTCGCCCGATATAGTCAAAATGGGCGCCGACGCCGTGCAGCGTTCGAGCGCCGCCAGACACTTTGATCATGACCTCTGGGACTCGCCGGGCAGTCCTTGCGATGGAGGCCACCTCGTTCGGGGTCAGTCTCGCCTCCGGCCCGCGCCGGCCGAGGCTCGCGATATCGAGCAAGGGACGCTCCGTGCGCAGATCAACGACTCGCTTTGGCATCGTCGGCCTCCCAGCTGGCGATGTTCGCTCCAATCAAACGTTTGAAATGACCCCGCAATCCTTCGAAGGCCGCGAGAATCGCTCGAAGGTCTGCGGTCGTCAGCCCTTCCACCCGGCCGGTCTGGTGTGCGACGCGGGCGATTTGATTCAAGTTCCGACCGACCGCGCCCAGCGCCCCCGCGGCGCGCCTGAGCTCCGTGAGCTCGCGATCGGGGAGCGGAGGCGCTAATCGCAGGTGATTCCGAACCAGCATCGAGACGTAGGTCGCCGTCGCCAATTCGCGTCGCTCGGCGCGTTCGCGAAGGAGCGCGTGATCACCTGGCCGCAGCCGAACATAGACGCGAGCGCGCGGCCCGATCGGCTCGATGGCAAACAACTTCGCCTCGGTCGTGGGAACCACGCCGATCGAGCCGACAACCAAGCGCTTGAGCAATGCGGACTCGGTCAATCCCCGCTCTACCGCAATCGCCCGCAGCCGCGACTTGAGCTGCGGATCGATGCGACATTGGATGCAGGGACTCGCGGCCATGTCGAGCATCGTCTGACACGAGCGGCAATTTGCCTATCCGGCAAAACTCACGAATCGGCCTCTGAATGATGCGGGTATTGCGGGCCCTGCTGGGCGATGAGACAGTATCCGGCGGTCGCAGTCGACAAGTACCGTCAAATCACTATCATCTGACAAACCATGACCGTCCCGAACCGCATTGTCCTCGATCCGGCCGTCTCCCACGGTAAGCCCGTCATTCGGGGCACGCGCGTACCCATCACAGTTGTGGTGGGTAGCCTGGCTGGGGGCATGACCTTCGAGGAAGTTCAGCGCGAGTACGACGTCACCGCGGAGGATATTCGAGCTGCTCTCCGGTTCGTAGGGGAACTGGCCGAGCAGGAATCGTTTCATCCACTACCGAGCGCCTAGCTCGGCATGCGCTTTCTGATCGACGCCAACCTACCGCGTACGGTCATTGCCGTGGTGCAAAGCCTGGGGCATCAGGTGGAGTTTGCGCGCGATATTGGGCTGGCGTCGGCGACGGACGAACAAATCGCCCGACATGCATTGCGATATAGTGCCGCGCTTATTACTCGGGACTTAGACTTCGCGGATATCCGGTACTCGGGTATTGTCGTGCTGCGATTGCCGGATACCGCTGTGGCCGAAGAGATCGCGAAGGCGCTGAAGCGCTTTCTGTCGGAACCGGGGTTTGTCGCTGCTCTTCCTGGCCGACTCGCGGTTGTCGAAGGGGACCGGGCCCGCTTTCGCCCACCGCTGACGTCATAGATCAAAGTCAACTTGGCGGCGCCAGAACTGCGCGGGACTACGAGCCCGCCGTCAGTTTTAGCCTTTTACGACCATACCTGCAGCAATTGGATCGAACCCTGCCGGAAAGACAGTTCGCTCGTCGAATAGGGCGCCCGACAGATTCGCACGATCCAGAACGGCAGTTGTTAGATTTGCTCCCTGGAGGGATGAAGCGCCGCCAAGATTGTCCAGGCTAAGATTGGCACCCCTAAGATTTGCGCCAATCAATGTCGCGTTAATTAGGTTGGCGCCACGTAATTCTGCGCCCTCGAAATTGCAGCCATTCAGGTCCGCGCCGGCCATCATCGCCCAGTACATCAGAGCGTTCCGAAAACTTCGCCCGCGGAGGGTGTTAAGGCCGGGAATAGCGAAACCTTCCAAGTTTGCCGCTTCGAAGTCAATAGTGCCCTCGGGCACATGAACCGCGGCGACATGCCCGCCGTGCTCATCGGTGATGGCGATTCGACGCATAATTGTCATGGGTCAAGATTACGCGGCAACCACTGGCGAAGTTGTGACGGCACACGACATACGGCGCTTTCGACCCGTTGCAGGCAGTCCTGAATGGCCGCTACGAGCAAGGCAAAAATGAAATTGCGGAGCCCTACTCGTGGCTCGGCGGCTGTATTCATAGGACGGGCCAAGAGTCTTCAGAGTCGATCGGTATACGCTTGACGTGCTCCCGAGCGGCCCGAATCAGCTGATCCCATTCTTCCTTAGGCCGCGGAGCGATTCCATTCGCTCCAAGTGAAGCCTCAGCCAGGTCCTGCAAAGCCCAAATCGCTCTGCGCTCTTCCTCGGCGTAAGTATCGAGAACTGCTGAATCGGCCAACTTGTTTGCCAGAACTTCCCAGACCACCAGCAAATGACCAATCGATAGCTTCAGCTCTACTTCTTTTGTGAGGTCATCAGTTGTTGTCATGCTATTGGGCCTTTTGGGTTGGGTCTGATCCTGCTCGTGGCGCTGACTGGACGCTATTGACCCGTTGCCGTTCGTGGTCCAAGGGCCGCTTCGGGTCACAAACATTTTACTGGCTCACGCCTCGGTAAGTGTCGACGTTGATTGATCCGCCGACTCGCGACATGAAGGACACAACCGGAGCATCGAACCCAATCGCGGGAGTAGAAACCGATTGGTCCGGACTAATCGTGAGCACGACTTCCAAAACAGCTTCCAGTTTATGCGCTTTCATAGCGGCGACGATCCTGGCCTCATGTGGAATCAATAATGCAATTACGGCAGAGGACATCGAGTAAATATCCACTACGTCCGCAACCACACGCTCCGTTGAGAAAATCCAAGACGAGTGCTTCGGGCGCGGATTCCCACGTCGCCGTGTCTCCGTCGGGCGAACACCCAAATCTAGTAGCTCTGGATCAAAATCTGACCCTAATAGCGCGAAGTAAACTCTGCCTTCGTTTGGCACCGCGATTCCTCTTGAAGCGGCATCACTTTATCGTAACGCGCGAGCGGCCGCTTCATGGCCTGTATTTCAGCCCGCCGACCGGCCGTAGTTCGCCGATCAGAGACACTAAAGCACCGCTCGAAACCCCACCGTAAAGGCCTTGGGCTGGGAATGTGATTCCCGCGCGACCTCGGCTCGCCGGTTCACACAACCGCGAGTACAATCATCACCGTGGGTTATGTATGACGCGACAGTTTGACGTAGTAGTTGAGAAAGATTCGGAAGGCTACTTCGCGGCAACCGTTCCCGCGTTGGCTGGCTGCCATACGCAGGCTAAGTCACTAGATGAGCTCATGTCGCGGATCAAGGAGGCAATTGAGCTTTGCCTCGAGGTTGAGGGTAGCCCCGGCGAACCTTGGAGTGCAGCGACTCACGGTTCGCGCCTGACATCGTTCCCTGCAGGGCGCCGCTTCACATTGCACAAATTGCTTTGAGAGCGGGAGCATGCCTGTTGTAAAGCGTAACGTTCCGCTTTACACTGTGATGTGATCAAGAGTTTCCGCCACAAAGGTTTGGAGGCGTTCTTTCATCGAGGCACGAAAGCGGGAATTCAACCCCATCATGCGGCGAAGTTACGCGTGCAATTGACAGCCCTCGATGCCGCAACGAAGCCGGATGATCTCTCGGCGCCAGGATGGCGACTGCATCCGTTGACGGGGAGCTTCAAAGGCTTTTACTCGATTACGGTCAACGGGAACTGGCGGGTAATTTTTCGGTTCGATGGCGTCAATGTGGAATTAGTGGATTACCTCGATTATCACTAGGAAGACGATTTATGAGTTCGATGCACAATCCGGCACATCCTGGGGAAGTTCTCCGCGAATATCTTCCAGAGGGACTCGGAATCAGCGACGCGGCGAAGCGTCTCGGCGTGACCCGTCAGGCCTTGTCTGCGCTCATTAACGGGCGTGCAGGCGTCAGCGCGTCAATGGCGTTGCGATTGGAAGCCGCTTTGGGGACAAGCGCCGAGTTCTGGCTGACTATGCAGACGAATTACGATCTGTGGCAGGCGCGCAAACGGCCGCCAAAAGTAAAGCGACTGGCATTGCAGAATGAGGCGGCGTGAACCAGAAGGACTGATCAGCCGACGGTTGCCAGTTTTCAATTGCTGGCACCCTAGCAACGTAGCGAAAACGTAGCGTTTGGTGCTCTTTAGTGCGCCACGGTGCCTGTTTCGAGTGAGGGCGGCCCTGTTAAGTGGTTGAAAAATAAAAACCTATAAAATCATCTCTGCGACTACGAACCAGGAGGTCGGGAGTTCGAATCTCTCCGGGCGCACCAGTTGACCAATTTTTTACTCCGCCTCTGTGTGAAGTCGTCGGTCATGTGCGCTACTTCTCGCGCCTCGCCAGAATTCCATCCCCGCTGTACTGCGTATCGAATCCTGCCCGCTGCAGGCGGCGGCTCACTTCGCTCCGCAGGTCGCGGCCTCGACTCAGCTTGTTGGGCGCGCCGACGTAGTGGAACAGCTTGCCGCGTCGCGCGAGCACACGCGCGAGCTGGTCGTAGAATTCCTGCGAGTAAAGCTCTCCCGCAATGCCAAAACGCGGCGGATCGTGCAGGATGGCATCGAACGATGCGGCCGGGAAATCGCGGATGGCCATCGTGATATCCGCCTGCACGAGCGTTAGTGCACCGCGCTGCTCGTGCGACCAGGGACTGTCGGGCGACCAGGGATTGTGCGTGCGGAGCCAGAGCACGTCTGGATTTTTCTCGAACGAGTGCACGCGCGCCGCGCCTCCTCGCAGGGACCACGCGGCGAAATATCCGAGCCCCGCGCAGGTGTCGAGAATCACCTTTCCCCGCGGCTCGATCAGCGCGACCTTGCGCATGGCGTCTTCGTAGGGCGAGACGCGAGCGGTCGGCAGCATCTTGATGCCGTCGATCTCGAACGTAGGGGGTCCCCAGGGCGTCGGTACCAGTTTGATGAGTGCATTGCCGTAACGCGATATGGGCTCGAAGCCGGTGCCGGCCCAGCGATAGACGCTTCTATCCTTGCAATCCGCAATGTATGGGAACCGCTGTTGGTTCCAGGTCCATGACAGGGGCTCGATATCGACGCGGGTCGAGGACAATCCGAGATCGAGCGAGCATTCCAGGCTGCTCGCGCCCGCGTCGCGGGCGGCAGACAGCGCCTCGCTCACTGGCAGTGTCAATAGCGGAGAGGGCACGCCGTCCCCGGCAGCCTCGCTCATAGCGAGGCGATCTCCAGCTCGTTGAGCAGGCGCCAATGCCCCTTTCGCAATTCGCCGAGGGTGAGCCTGCCGATCCTCACTCGCACCAGACGCAAAACGGCAACATCACAGGCTTCGAGGACGCAGCGTATCTGCCGGTTGCGTCCCTCGTCGAGTGTGACTTCCAGCCACGCGTTCCTGACACCCGAACGCAGGCAACGCACGGACTTGAAACGCAGCCAATCTCCCTCGACGGACGCACCGCTCGCCAGCTTAGTCAGCAGGGCCTCGTCAGGCACGCGGTCGATCTGCACGTGGTAGGTTTTATCGGGTCCGGTCGCGGGGTTCGTGATCTGCGCCGCCCAGGCGGGATCATTGGTGAACAGCAGGAGTCCCTCGCTCGCCTTGTCGAGCCGACCCACCGGTGCGAGCCAGGGAAGCGGTGCGCCGGCAAGGCACTGATACACGGTCGCGCGTCCCCGTTCATCCTCGCGGGTCGTGACCAGGCCGCGCGGCTTGTTCAACATCAGCACCACGCGCGCCGCCGCCGCGATGTCGCGCCCGTCCAGGCTGATGCGATCCTGGCCCTGCCAGACCGGAAATTCGGGGTCCCGAACCGGCCGGTCATTGACGCGTACGCGCCCCTCATGCACCCATTTCACGGCCAGAGAGCGCGACGCCACGCCGAGCTTTGAGATGACGCGGGCCACGCCGTGCCGTGAAGGCTGCGCGGCGTTGCTGTCGGGTTTGGGTGGCATCTCGCTAGCAAGGCCGCGTGAGTCGAAGGATCAGCGACGGGCGAAAGTCACATTTTCAACCGGTCCATCCACTGCAGCAGCTCACGCTCGTCCTCGCTCCCTGCCGCGAACGTGCGGCGCAACGCCGCATGCGACTCGGGGCGGTGCTGGTTCAATTTCAACTTGCATTGCAACTGCGTGATTTCCAGCTCGAATCCCACGATCATCGCCATCATCGTCGTGTGGTATTCCTCGCTCAGCGAGCGCCACTGCGCCAGATAGGTCGGTTCGTTGTCCTCGATGAGTCTGTCCAGCATCTGGTTCATCTCCGCGCGCTCGTTCAGCAGCCGCACGTTCACCCGGCATTGGACCGCCAGATAATTCCAAGTCGGCACCCGTGCTTTGTCCGGATAGACGGTGGGTGACATGTACGCATGCGGTCCTAAATAGCTCACGACAGCGGTTCCTCGATCCCGTAAGTATTTCCAATGGGGATTGGCTCGCGCTACATGCCCGAGCAGGGCGGGCCAGGGCTGCCCGTCGCGCTCGCGCATCTCCACATGCAAGGGCAGGTACGTCACGAACGGCTGACCGTCATCGTCGTTGCAAATCAACGTCGCGAAGGAATGCTTGCGCATGAGGTCGACGGCGGCTGCAACATCGTCGCTCTTGAACTGAGTTGGGATGTACATGCTGGGCTCTCAGTACCGGTAATCCAGGTCCACTCCGATGGTGCGGGGCTGGTTCGTCGCGACCCGATTATAGGCTGCATTGGTCAGGCCGAGTTCGGCGACATTCTCCAAATAGGCGTGTTTGTCCGTCAAATTATTGATGAAGAAAGTGGCGCTCCAACCGAGCGAAGCCTTGACGCCGGCGCGAAAGTTCGCGAGGTTATATGCGGGCAACGGAGAATCCGTCTGGTTGATGAGCCCAAAGGCGGAGCCGTTGCCGACGCGACTGCCGATGTACGAGTCATCTATTCGGGAAACAAACTCGTACCGGGAGCCCAGCGGCACCCGATAGTCGAAGCTTGCGGTAGCGGTGACCTCCGGTACATCCGGCAGCCGCTGTCCGGCGAAGAAGCCATGCTCGGTTTCTGCAAGCTTCGCGTGCGTATAGCCCGCACTCGTCGAGAAAACGAGTTCCTTGATCACAACCGTCTGAACTTCCACTTCCCCGCCATAGATGTGCGCGGTATTGACGTTGTCGAACAAGGGATAACCCTCGGGCAGCTGCTCGAGCTGGATGTTTTTCCAATCCTCGTAGTAGACGCTGGAATTTACGCGTAAGCGGTTATCGAAGAACTTCGCCTTTTCGCCGATTTCATAGCTCCAGACGGTATCCGGTCCGTAGCTGCTGGGGGCGACGCCGTTGGTGTAGCCGAGCGCAATGAGCGCCGCCCGCATCCCCGGTGCGATCGGGCTGGGTCCGCTCGATGGCAACGGCTGATTGCCCCCACCGGGTCGAAATCCCTTGGCTACCGACGCGTACACCATCGCGTTGTCGGTGAGGTCGTACGAGATATTTGCTGCCGGGTTGACGCCGGAGTTCTTTTGCACGACGTGCTGCGTGACCGCCGTATCGTTGCCCGTGGGTGACCCAAACCCGGAGAAAATCATGTCGAGCTGGCTGTCATAGTGGTAGTAGCGCAGACCACCTGTGACGTGCAGTTGGTCCGTCACCGAATAGGTCAGGTTGCCGAACAGTGCGTCCTGTTTGATCACAGTCGGCTGATCGAGGGTGAATATGTTGGGGGTAGGAGAGTTGAACGCGACAGGGTGAGGAATGTCCTGGTACAGCCTCCATGCCGACTCGAACCGGCTGAAATATCCGCCGCCAACCCACTTCCAGGGCCCGTCGCTGGTCGACGCGATGCGCAACTCCTCGCTGTATTGATCCGAAGGATCAACCTCGAACGCGTAGATCGGTCCCGTGCCGTCGGGTCCGTAATAGGAGCTCGAGGTCGTTGTGATGCAAAACCCACCGGGGCACCCGGGTGTGTTTTCGCTGTTGTCCTGAATCATGTCCGATTGCCGGTGCCAGTAGGAGGTCGCCGAGGTCAGGTCGAAGCTGTCGAAGCGGTAATTGACGTTGAGGGCATCGATGGTAACCGTGTCCGAATAGGGCTCGGCGATATCGAAGGGCTGATAATGCGCGAGCGTGCCCGGAACGCTGTCGTAGTCGCTGGGGCCGTCCTGATTGATCAGCTGCCAGAACACGGAGGGCGTGATGGTCAGCCGGTCCGTGGGTTTCCAAGTCACGGCGACGCGTCCCCCCTGCATCGTCTCGGCGTTGCTGCCCTTGTAGTCCGCAATGACGGGCGATGCCTGTACGTTGCCGCGCGTGTCGCCGGTGTTGACGGTCGTGGTTGCCGGCGGGAAGTCACCGACCACGATGCGATCGATCCAGCCGCTCGTCGAAGCGTAGGACCCGACTATGCGCAGCGCCAACACGTTGTCGATGAGAGGCAGGTTGACCATCGCGTTCTCGCCATGGTTGAACCCGCCGCCGTCCGTGCCGGACATTATGACCTGGGCGCTCCCCTGGTATTGCGTCAGGTTCGGTTGATTGGAGACGAGCCTGATCGTGCCGCCCATGGACGATGAGCCATAGAGTGTCCCCTGAGGCCCGCGCAGCACCTCGACGCGATTCAGGTCATACAGGCTCGGGTCGATGACCACCTTGCCGTTCTGTGCCGCAGCCGGCGCCGTCAGCGGCACATCATCCAAATAGAAGCCGACGGTGGGCGAATTGCCGCCGCTGGAGGACATCCCGCGCATCTCGAATTCGGTCTGGCCCGGCCCCTCGGTCTTCATCGAGACGCCCGGCGTCTCGGCAGCGAGCGCGCTGAACTCCGTGATGCCCCGCTCCTGCAGATCGCGGCCGCTGACCGCCGTGATACTGATGGGCGTCTTGTCGGCCGTGGTTTCGCGCTTTTCCGCCGTGACCACGATCTCTTCGAGCTGGCTATTGGCTGGCGGCTCGGCAGTTGGTTCGCTCTGTTGCGCGCTGGCAACGCTCGCGACCATCGAGGCAAGTGCCGTCGCCTGTACGAACCACGATAATCGGGTCAGACCGTCAAACATTTCCCTTCTCCCATTTTGTTTAGTCTTTGACTATGGATATCCGTGAGTGACCGGAAGCGACGCCCGATGATCGCGATGAACCGGGTCCGCGCTGCGGCGCGGGTGACCTGCGTGTCAGCCGTGCATCGAACAATTAGCACGTTGGCTTAAAAACCACAATTGGTATTAACTCGTAGTGTCGGATTGGAGAGGAGACAGTCGATGAAGGAATCGAATCCCGATAACCGGGAACAGGCCACCTTTATTTATCCCTTTCTCGCGATCATGGTGGTCGTGCTCTGCGCCTTGATCTGGAGACCCAGGCGCTGAAGCGCCGCGGCGCACCGTCGCGGGCCGCAGACGAGTCGAATCCGCGCCGTCGTCACCCGAGGCCGATACGATCGTGCGTCAGTTCAATGCGTTGGGTACGGCACAGCAGCAAGACGTGGGGAATTTTTTGAGGTCGCTTTAGGCGCCCGGCCGGCCACCGTGCAGGGGTCTCTTTTGGATCCAGAACCGATACATTCCGGCAAATGTGTCGGGGTGGTCGGCCTCAAAGGAGGCCCAGTTGCGCATATTGACGGCGGCAGGGTCATCGGCGAACCGCACCCGATACCTGTGCAATACCCTGGGGTCCAGTTCGAAGCCGAGAAAATCCAGCTCGAACTCAGCAAGGAATGACTGGATTTGGTGCAACGTCAACCGATGCTCCTGCACGTGGAAGAGCAGATCGCGACATTCGCTGGTTGAAAAATAGTCCGGGAATTCAGCCAGGCTTCGTTCGAGTTCCGGATTGCGCGCGGCAACATCACGACGGAATCGGCGAATGTCGTCGGGACTGGTGGAATAGCCGCCTTCAATAATTTCAGCACGGGCCATGACGGTGTGTCTGCGCGCCAGCTCACTGTAGAAGCCCAAGTGCATGAATCCGCCGGGCCGCAATCGGGACAGCAGGGTGCGCCAGCCGGCGAAGGGTTCCGCCAGATGATGCAGCACTCCAACCGATTCTATGATGTCGAATGTACGCGAGATTTCACCGAGATTCAGAATATCGGCCTGCGCATATTCAATATTCGGCACACCCAGTTCCAGCGTCTTCCGTTCGGCATAGCCGATACTGTTCAGACTCAAGTCTATGGCCAGGACACGAACCCCCTGGAATCGCTGAGCGGTGAAAATCGAATGACTGCCGTTTCCGCATCCGGCCACGAGCGCATCCGGGGCGCTGTCATCAGGCATCGGTGTGAACTGAGCGAAAGGAAGGGTCCGCCGCAGCTCCTTATTGAAGGGCAATTTCTGTTCTGGCGCCGGAAGTTTCACCCAGCGTGGATACGGATTCTGCTCATACTGTTCGCGTACCTCTTCGGAAACTCCGCCTGTGATCGGCGTGAGGCGTCCGATATCCGCTTGAAGCGCGCGCTCTTCAAACGGTTCGAGAATTTGTTGGCGCAGGACTGCATTGATCGAAGTGGTGCGATCATCGAGGAGACGGCCTGCGTTGCGCAGGCTAAAGAGCGGATAATATGACGCCACCGCGAGCACCAGTGTCGGCGGCACGGCCATGTTTGCGTCCAGCAGCGCCTGCAGCTTCGAGCGACAGGCGGCCGCTGCGAGTGCTTCCTCGTCATCGCAATCGAAGATGTATTCGTTGACGAAGCATTGCCGAGAGAGCGCCTCATAGAATCTTAGATGCGCTGGATTGCAAGAGTCACCCTCTGATGCATTCGATGCAGTCTCGAGCAGTGTATGGCGGGAGCAAGTCAGGAAACGCTCGAACTCGATGGTGCTCACCGGTGAGGCCTCGAGTACGGCGTGGAGCAACGAGTCCGTGGCAATGGCGGCGAGTCCGTCTGCACCGTAGAGGGTCGCCTTCGGTAAACGCGCCGGCCATGAGGCATTGGCAAGGTGCACGCAGCGAGCGATCCTCTGGTCGAGCATGACGAGACTGAGTGCCGAGCGGCAGAGCTGGTAGGGTAATCCCCAGGGTTCCTCAATGGCTGATCGGAGCGCAACTCGAACTCTTGGGTCGTCGATTAGAAATCGGGTGCGTGCGGCGCAGTTGGCAAACGCGATCTTCGTGGTCCAGGTTGGCGTGCGCTCCAGCGCGGATATCAGCAAAGGCAGGGCTTCAGAAGGCTTGCCGCGAGCCAGCAAAATCATCGCGAGTTCGCAGATGATTTCTCCGGATTCCGGCTCGAGGAGAAACGCGCGGCGGTAGCTCGTCTCCGCGTCATCGAGCTTGTCGAGCCTGCTCAACGCCATTCCCATGGTGCGGTGGGCTTGGGCGAAATCAGGTTTGATCTCGATGGCGCGGCGCAAATTCCCGACGGCTTCCTCGGGGTGTCTTTGGGTCAAAGCAATCGTCGCGAGATTGAAATGAACTTCCGCGTAGTCCGGAAAGATGGCGAGTGCGCGCTGATAGTTGCTTACCGCATCATTCGTGCGGCCCAAGGCATCAAATGTGTTTGCCATCGCAACGTAAACGTCGACAAAATCTTGTTTGATTCCGATGGCAAGCTGGTAGCTCTGCAAGGCCAGCTCGAATTCGCCAAGACGATAATGAAGGTTGCCCAGATTGAAATGCGCCGCGGCGTATTGCCGGTCGCAGTCGATCGCGAGCCGATATGCGTCGCGAGCCTCCTCGAAACGAGCGTCCGCCAGCAGGATGTTGCCCCGGTTCAGATGCGCCCGTGCGCATCGCGAATCGGCTTCCACGGCGGCATCGTAGCGCGCCATCGCCTCTGCGACGCGGCCCTGTTCCTCCAGCGCATTGCCTTCATCGATCATCGCCAGGGCGCAACTGACCGATGCTGCGAGCTGGCGCTTGCTATCCTCTGTGCTCGATGAGTTCAAAAAGCATTTCTCCGGGATCGCGCATCCGTAATCTTCGGGCAACCGCGCCTCGTCCGGGGCGCTGTCACGCCCGCGGCCTCTTGTTACTTTATCAGAGGTGCGCACAGCGGCGCCGGTGGCCGCCTAAGTTCCTGCGAGGCTATTCCGAATCCCCGCATCGAGATCCCCGTACTTCAATGTCACCCCAAGTTCTTGTAGCAGGCGGCGGTTATCCACGCGCCGAGACTCGGCCAGGAACGATCGTGCGGCGGGGGACAGCTCCCGCATGGCGTCCGCGCGGCTGATGAGGGGCGGCGCCGGCAAGCGCGAAATGCGCGCCACGCGAAGGAGAAACGCCGTGGCGCTTTCCTCGCTGCCGTCCGTCACATTGTAGATGCGCCGGTCCGCGGCCTTCGCCTGGCCGGCGCTGACACACGCTGACACCAGATCGTCCACATGGATGCGATTGCCGGGACCCGCCTCCTCCGGAACGATGGCGGGAACCCCCTGACGCAATCGGTCGAGCGGCAGCCGACCCGGTCCGTAGATGCCGGGTATTCTGAGCAAGCACCAGGACACGCCGCGCGCTTCGCTCCACGTGCGCACGGCGCTCTCCGCCGCCAGGCGCCGAGCGGCCCGCTCCGTGAGGGGCGAGGGAGGTGTGTCCTCGTCGACCCGGTCGCCGCCGTGGTCGCCGTACACGCCGGTGGTGCTGAGATAGATCAAGCGCTTCGGTGTGCCCGCGATAGCGTCCAACAATCGAGTGAGCCGCGGGTCCCCGGCCTGCCGCGCAGGCGGCACGGAGTAATACAGCAGCTGTCCGCCGAAATCGATGGAGCCGATCGGTCCATCCAAATCGAGCGCCAGCGCCTCGGCTCCAATGGCGGCGATTTGCTCGAGGCTCTGCGGTCGGGTCGCGAACCCGCGCACCCGGGACCCGGATTCCAGGAATCGCGCGGCCAGCCGCAGCCCCGTGTAGCCGCAGCCGACGATGGAGATGCAGGGCGCTGCGCGCGTCACCGGAGAGCTACTGTGCCTCGATGATCGCGAGAAGCGTCAGACTTTGCGGATCCATCACCGCCAGCAGCGAGCTGCCTCGGCCCGTGAGCGCGATGGCGTTGGCCTTGTCGGTGGGAAATCCAGCCGCCCGCATACGCTTCTCCAGGAGCACTCTCTGCTGAGGCGGGAAGAACTTGATGTCGCCCACCTTCTGCAACTGCGTGCGAAGCTCCGGCGCGCCCTCCCGCCAGGTCCTGTAATACTGCGGATATCCGATGATGTCGTAGCCTCCCTGCATCAGGCCCTGGAAGATCTTGTCGGCTTCCGCCTTGTCCTTCGGGAAGGGCGCCCAAATCCACCGCGGCAAGCTGTACCAATGCGGAGCCAGGAGCAGATCTTTCTCGCGCGCCACGCGTGCCGCCTCGGGATCGATATCCGATGCCTGCACGACCTGCAGGCAGTTCACCGAGAATGCGTAGTACAGGGGACGCCCGTGCCAGAGCGTGGTCGCTCCGTACCCGAGCGCGATCAGCTGTACCGCCACGACGATGGCGATGTCCCGGGCGAGCTCGCGGCGCGGCTTGCGCGCGTTGGCGATGATCAGGGTGATCAAGGGGCCGATCACCACATCGACTCCCACCATCACCACGACCACGTGAACGGCCTCCGTGAGGTGCCAACCCGGCCAGTGGTACCAACCGCGATACAGTGCGCCCAGCACCAGCGTGAGCGCGAGCGCGCTGCATGCGAGATGCGTTCCGAATGCCTTGAGCCTGAACTTCACCCTTGCTCACCCCTGACCTGAATGTGCTTATTTTTAACGCTCTCCCTGCGGGACGGAAGATAACCCGTCCGGCAGGGCGAAAAAACTGCAGACAGGATCACATGGAACCGGGGGTGCGCATAGCAGGAAGCGCCAAATGCTACTATCCGCCGTCCACATCATTGCGGCGGTGAGAACGTGATCACAGAGTCGACTCCCTCGAATGCCCGGCCGCTGCGGCGGATCTTGGGGCTGGGTTTCGGCCTCGCCATGGTATTCGGTGGAACGGTCGGCGTGGGCATCTTGCGCCTGCCCGGCACCCTGGCCGCCGCGCTCGGCAATCCGCATGCGATTCTCTTGTTCTGGGTGCTCGGCGGCCTCTACGCGCTGCTCGGCGCCGTTTCCGTGTCCGAGCTGGCGGCGATGCTGCCGCAGGCCGGCGGATTCTATGTGTACGCACGTCGTGCCTTCGGCGGCGGGGCGGGATTCCTGGTCGGCTGGGGCGATTGGTTCAATCAGATCGCCTCGATTGCCTACGTGTCGATGACGGCGACGGTGTTCCTGGGTACGCTGTGGCCGGCCGTCGCGCAATATGCGAAGTCGGGAGCCGTGCTGATCATCGTCGCTCTCACGGCGATGCACTGGGTGGGGCTGCGCATCGGCGGCGCGGCCACCCGGTTCATCAGCGTGACCATCGGGCTCATGATGCTCCTGCTGATCGCCGCGTGTTTCATTGCTCCCGCGGTGCCTCCCGGCGCGCCGGTCCCGATGAGCGCCGCCGGCCTCCCGCTCCTTTCCACGGCGATGGCGGCCGCGGTGGTGACGGCGCTGCGCGCCGTGATGGTCACCTACGACGGGTGGTACTCGCCCATTTACCTCGCCGAAGAAAGCACCGATCCGACGCGCACGCTGCCGCGCGCCATCATCGGGGGAACGCTGGTGTTGATCGTGCTTTACGTGTTGATCAATGCCGCCGTACTGCGCGTTTTGCCGCTCCCGGTGCTGGCGGGGTCCTCGCTCCCCGCGGCCGATGCGGCCCGGGTGGTGTTGCCCCGCGGCGGCGCGGAGCTGGTGACGCTCATCTCCGTGCTGACGGTGCTGAGCCTCGTCAATGCGGTGCTGCTGATGGCGCCGCGGATCCTGCTCGCCATCGGCCGCGATGGGCTGTTCACGGCGAAGGCGGCCGGCGTCAGCGCCGGCGGCACGCCGCGGGTCGCCCTGGCCGTATCGAGCGCCGCGGCGATCGCGTTGATCCTGACCGGCACCTTCGAGCAGATCGTGGCGCTCGCCGCGGTGATCTTTCTGCTCACGTACATTGCGGTTTACGCATCCGTGTTCGTGCTGCGCCGGCGGGAACCCGATCTGCCGAGACCTTATCGGGCCTTCGGATATCCATTCACCACGGGGATCGTCCTGGCGGGCTGCGTGTTGATCCTGATCGCGGCGCTGATGGAGGATGTGCGCTCGGGAGTGATCGCCGCGGTGCTGATCGGCGCCTGCGCGCTCCTGTACGCCTGGATTGCGCGCCGCAGGAGGCGGGCGGCGTCTCTCCCCGGCGGATCAATCGAAGTCGGTCGGTAGATCGGGATCCGCGGCATGGCGGAACATGCGTTGGATCTGCTCCGCCGTCGTGCGCCCGGTGGACAGGGGCGGCAACTCGTCGGGGGCGAAGAAAGACGCCTCCGTGGTCTCGATGCTCGGCCGTGATTCGCCGCCGGTGAGCTCGCAAATGAAGAACAGCTTGTAGATGGAATCGAGGTGGTGAGGCCGATTGCGCCTTCGGAAATCGTACACGGCCGCAAGCTTCAGGGCGCGCGCTTCGAAGCCCGACTCCTCGAATACTTCCCGCACCGCCGCCTCGGCGGGCGAGTCGTTCACATCCGCCCACCCTCCCGGCAGCGCCCAGGCGCCGTCGCTCGCCTCGCGGACCAGGAGAATTCGGCCGTCGACGAACGCCGCCGCACGCACGTCGACCTTCGGGGTTGCGTAGCCGGTCTCCTGCCGAATGTAGCCGAGCAGGCCGGGGTCCACCCGGCCGGCGCCCATGGCGAGCACCGCAGCGGCGAGCTCCTGAATCCGCTCGTAGCGTTGCCGGTCGAACGGATCGCGGCAGAAGGTGAGCCCGATCTGTGCGATGGATTTGAGTTCACGGCCCACGCTGAGCCACGTCGGCTCCTTGCTCGTGCCGGGCTCCTTGCTCGTGTCGGGCTCCTTGCTCATGCCGGGCTGCTCGCTCATGCCGGCCGTCCCGCCGCGGCACAGCTCGAATCCAGCAGCAATTCGGCCGCGACTTCCCTCCCGGCGAGCAGCACGAACCCGGGGCCATCGGGGAACTGCCGCCCGGCGAGGAGGAGGGTGTAGTCGCCGGGACCGCGCTCTGGGTCCGGTGGATCGTGGGCGAGAATCTCGAATGGATTCCGCTCGAGATGCTCGCCCGGGAGACGGCGCGCCTCGAACTGCGCGATGCCGATGCGCAGGGTCGTCCATCTGCTTCCGAGGCGTCCGGAAGCCTCGTCGATGGCTCGGATCACCCGGGTGTCTAGACATTCGATGTGGATGTGAAGCTGATCCTGGCTGCGTGCATTCGGTGGATTGATCGCGAGACCGACGTCGTCACGCGGAATCTCGTGTCCGAGCACCTCCGAGAGGTGGCTGCGAGCCTTCCACGCAAAGGCGAAATAGTTCGGCGCGCGGGGTTGAAAGAGCAGCGGACTCTCGATGCCCGGGATGGTGCGGGTCGGGATGAGCAGAAAGTGCGCGCCGCCCTTGCGATCCGCCAGCACCGCGTATCCTGCATCCGCCCCGCCGGCATCCGGCAGCACGACCTCCGCACAAGGCGCCGGATCGTGCCGGGAGAGCCAATCGATCATGCAATGCTGCTGGACGATCTCTTGAAGGGCGTGCCGATCCGCCGCATGGGCCAGCGGCCCGGCGAACGGCGCCCCGCAGAGTATCGCCGCCACCCCATATGTCGCCGCAGCGATCCGCACGGGAGGCTAGGAAAGCTCCGTCTCGGCGACCGGGCGCAACGCCCGCGCGAGGGGAATTCGTACGTCCAGGATCCCGCCGGCCGGTGTGGTGGACATCTCGAACGTGCCGCCCAGCGCGCGCACGCGGTGGCGCATCGAGGCCAGCACGTGAACGTCGCTCTCGGAACTGGGATCCGATATCCCGCGGCCGTCGTCCTTGATGCGGAATACGACCGAGTCATCATCGATATCCAGGGTCACGTCCACGGTCTTCGCCGCCGACAGCTTGATGATGTTCGAGAACGATTCCTGGGCGATGCGAAACAGCGCGATGGCGGCATCCGCGCTGAGCTTGGGCTCCTCGTCGGGAAAGTATTCATTGCAGGAGAGTCCCGCTCGCGCGCAGGACTCCTTCAGCTGCCAGCGGAGTGCGGCGATGAAGCCCACATTGTCGAGCAGCGTCGGGCGCAGCTCCTCGATGATGCGGCGCTTCAAATCGATGCCGGCGGACAAGTTCTGCTGGACCCGGTTGAGCCGGTGCTTGAGGTCCACGTCGCCCGGTGGCAGGTGCTGTTCCGCCCACGAGATATCCATCCGCGCTCCCACGAGGAGGCCGCCCAATTCGTCGTGCAGCTCGCGCGCGAGACCGGCCTTTTCGCGTTCGGACACGCTCTGCAGATGAGTCGAGAGCTCCGCAAGCTCGCGCGTGCGTTCGGCCACCTCCTGCTCCAGCCGTTGTTTCTGGGTGCGCAACTCCTCGGTCTGCAGCGCCCGCTGGTGCAGGTAGCGATAGATCAAGCCGGCGGCGGCGGTGATCAGCACGACATTCAGGATGACGGCGATCGCCGAGAGCGACGGGCTCATGTTCGATGCTCGAGCGGGGGAGGAATTGCGGTACCCATAGGAAAATGTCGAGCACGAGGAACGTCCTGGATTCAATGTCGACGGAAAAGGCAAAAAAAGCAAGTCAGCGTAATCCTACCCGGCATCGTAGAAACAGCGTCCGCAATGCGGGCAGTACGTCACGATCCCCGTTGGATTTTGAGCGTGAGTTCGCGCGCGAAGCCGCTTACCATACGCGGCCTCATGCAAATCGTACGCCTGGACAAGGTCTCGTTGAGTTTCGGCGCCAAGCCGCTGCTGGACCGCGCCGGCCTGCTGGTCGCCAAGGGCGAGCGAGTCTGCGTACTGGGGCGCAACGGCGAGGGTAAGTCATCGCTGCTCAAGGTCATTTCCCGCGAGATCGCGCCCGACAGCGGCGAACTCTGGGTCCGTCCCGGCGCCAAGGTAGCGAGTCTCGCCCAGGAAGTGTCGGCGGGGAGCGGCGAAACCGTGCGCGAGGTGATCGCCCGGGAGGCTGCCCGCGTGAGCCTCGAAGGCGACTGGCAGGCCGAGCTCGACACGGATCAGATCATCTCGCGGCTCGGGCTCGATGGCGACGCGCCGCTCGGCTCGCTGTCGGGAGGGTGGCGCCGCCGCGCCATGCTCGGGCGCGCGCTGGTCACCCACCCCGATCTGTTGCTGCTCGACGAGCCGACCAATCACCTGGACATCGAGGCCATCACGTGGCTCGAGGATTTGATGGCGGTCTTCGCGGGGGCGCTGCTCTTCGTCAGCCACGACCGCGCTTTCGTGCGCCGGCTCGCGACCCGCATCGTGGATCTGGACCGGGGACAGTTGCGGGAGTGGTCCGGAGACTACGATACCTATGTCCTGCAGAAACGTGCGGCGCTCGATGCCGAGGCCAAGCACGCCGCTTTGTTCGACAAGAAGCTTGCGCAGGAGGAGGTCTGGATCCGGCAGGGGGTGGAGGCGCGCCGGACGCGAAACGAGGGCCGGGTGCGCGCGCTCAAACAGCTGCGGATCGAGCGCCGCGAGCGGCGCGAGGTTCTCGGACAGGTCGACATCCAGGCCGATGCCGCGACGCCGTCGGGAAAACTCGTGTTCGAAGCGACCGATGTCCACTTCGACCTGGGGGGTGCGCCCATCATCGCGAATTTCTCCACGCGCATCATGCGCGGCGATCGCATCGGGATCATCGGGCCGAACGGTTGCGGGAAGAGCACGCTGCTCAAGCTCCTGATGGGCGAGCTCGAGCCGCAGCGGGGTTCCATCTACCGCGGAACCTCGATCAAGGCGGCCTACTTCGATCAACAACGCGAGTCGCTGAATCCCGCGGCGTCCATCATGGACAACGTCACCGCGGGCAGCGGCGACACGGTCGAGGTCGGCGGGCGGCCGCGCCACGTATCGGGATACCTGCGCGACTTCCTGTTTCCGCCGGAGCGGCTCCTGGCCCCGGTCTCGATGCTGTCGGGCGGCGAGCGCAACCGGTTGATGCTGGCCAAGTTGTTCGCCAGGCCCAGCAACCTGCTCGTGATGGACGAGCCCACCAACGATCTCGACGCCGAGACCCTGGATCTTCTCGAGGAGCTGGTCGCCGACTATGCGGGCACGCTGCTCCTGGTCAGCCACGACCGGGCATTCCTGGACAACGTCGTCACGAGCACCCTGGTGTTCGAGGGGGAAGGGCGCATCGGCGAATACGTGGGCGGGTACAGCGATGCGGTCCGGCAGAGACAGGCGCGCGTCCCGGGTGCCGACCCGAAAATTCGGCCGAAGAAGAGCGCGAAGCCACCCGGCGGGGCGGCCGCTTCCAAGCCGCCCAAGCTATCTTATAAGGACCAGCGCGAGCTCGACGCGCTGCCCGGCGCCATCGAGCGGCTGGAGGCGGAGCAGGCCGCGCTGCAGTCCGCCATGAGCGATCCCGCATTTTTTCAGCGCAATCCCGACGAGGCGCGCGAGACCACCGAGCGCTGGCGCCGGAATACGGAGCAGTTGGAAGCGGCCTACGCGCGCTGGGCGATCCTCGAAACCGGCGCCGTCAACGGCGCGGCCGTCCCCGACCGCCCATGAGATCGCTGGGCGAGGGGATGCCTCCTCCGGCCGAATCGGGAATCACCAGGGAGGAGGCCTGCTCGCGCCGCAGCTCCTGCAGCTCGCGCACCGTCTGCTGGACGGCCAGCTCGGCCGCGTCGCCGAATTTGGCAATCGCCGCGCTCAGGGTCGTCCCCTCGAGCTCGAAACTGATCGGCACCGCGCCCATCGGGGTCATGACCTGGGCCTGTCCGACGAAGAGCACGGGCCGGCTGGCGTCGTCCGCTCCATCGGCGGTCACCGGAGTCAACCGCCGGATGGTGCCGACCCTGCGGTCGGTGAAAGTCTCCTCGCGGTAAACCTGACTCGGATCCATGGCGGCTTGACGACCATCGTTCGCGGAACTCATGTGTCCTCACCTTCCTGTAGCAGACCTATGAACATAACCCTATCAGTTTCCGCGGGAAAGTGGGGCCCTCTGCGCGGCGGCCGGATGCCCCTCGTGCCCCGATAGCCCTGATACGATACGTGCCTTGACGCTTCCACACACAATTCGAAAGGTCCCGGCTTGGACGACGCTGCTCGGGATCGCCCTGTTCGGGATCGCCCTCTGGTGGCTGCACCATGTGATCGGCCAGTACCGTTGGCAGGACATCCTCGCGCACATGCGGGCCATCCGCTCCTCGCAGCTCGGGAGCGCGGTGATCCTGACCGCGGCCGGCTACGGCGTGCTGACCCTGTACGACGCGCTGGGCCTGAAGTTCGCGGGCGCCCGGCTGCCCTATCCGCGGCTCGCGCTGGTGTCCTTCATGGGTTATGCGATAGGCCACAACGTGGGCGCCAACACCCTGAGCGGCGGCGCGATCCGCTTCCGGGCGTACTCGATGCTCGGCCTGTCGGCCAAGCAGATCGCGACCGTGGTCGCGTTCGGCACGTTGACGTTCGCGCTCGGATCGGCCGCACTCCTCGGCATGTCGTTGCTGTCGGAGGCCGCCCTGTCGGGCTCGGTCCTTCATGTGCACCGCTCGCTGATCGTGCTGGCGGGATGCCTGCTGCTGGTGGGGGTCATCGCCTATTTGACCCTGGCGTGCAGCCGCCACGAACCGCTGCGCTGGCGCAAGATCGTGATTCCCATCCCGAGTCCGCGCATCGCATTTGCGCAGATCGCGGTCGCTTCGGGGGATCTGTTGTGTGCGGCGGGCGTGCTTTATTCGCTCCTTCCGTCGCAGGCGCACATCGGATTTCCCGCCTTTGCGGCCATGTTCATCATCGCCATCGCCGCCGGAATCATCAGCAACGTTCCGGGGGGTGTCGGCGTCTTCGAGTCCGTGCTGCTGCTGCTGTTCAGGTCGGTCCCGCCCGATGAGCTGCTGGGCGCGCTGCTCGCCTACCGCATCATTTATTATTTGATCCCCTTTGGTGTCGCGCTCGCGCTGCTCGGCGCGCACGAACTGTGGGCACATCGAGGTCCCATGGTTCGCGTCGGCCAGCTTGCGCGCACCTGGCTCAGCACGGTGACCCCGCAGGCGAGCGCGCTGGCGGTGTTCGGCGCCGGAGCCGTGCTGCTGTTTTCGGGCTCGACGCCCGGTCTGGTGAACCGGCTCGATTGGCTGCGCCGCTTCGTGCCGCTGCCGGTGCTCGAGCTCTCGCATCTGCTGGGCAGCGCGGTGGGCGTGGGTTTGTTGGTGCTGGCGCACGGCCTCTACCGCCGGCTCGACGCTGCGTGGTACATGACCATGTGGCTGCTGTGCGCCGGCGTTCTCACCTCGTTGCTCAAGGGTTTCGATTACGAGGAGGCGCTCATCCTGGGAGCGGTCGCCGTCGGATTGGTGTCGGCGCGCAGCCGCTTTCGCAGGCGCGCCTCGCTGATCGAACAACGCTACTCGCTCTCCTGGGTCATCGCCGTGCTGTTCGTGCTCGGCGCGGCGGTGTGGCTGGTGCTTTTCGACTACCGGCATGTCCCCTACAGCCGGGACCTTTGGTGGGAGTTCGCGTTCGATTCGCCGGCCCCGCGGAGTTTGCGGGCGCTGCTCGTCGCGGCCATGATTGCAGCCGCGTACGCGCTCTGGCGGCTGCTGCGGCCGTCCAAGCCGCCGATCTCGCCGCCGAGCCCCACGGACCTCGAGCGGGCCGCCGCGCTGATCGAGAACGCGCACGATGCCTCGGCGAATCTCGCGCTGCTCGGCGACAAGAACCTGCTGTTCAACGCCGAGCGCACGGCATTCATCATGTACCAGGCATCCGGCTCGAGCTGGGTGTCCATGGGCGATCCGGTGGGGCCGCCCGCGCTCTACGAGTCGCTGGTGTGGACGTTCATCGAGAATTGCGACGGCATGGCGGTCGAGCCGGTCTTCTATCAGATCACACCCAACAATCTTCCCCTGTACATCGATCTCGGACTGACGCTCAGCAAGCTCGGCGAGGAGGCGCGGGTGCCGCTCGACAACTTCTCGCTCGAAGGGGCGGCCCGCGCGGATCTGCGCCATCCGCACCGGCGCGCGCAGAAGGATGGGGCGGTATTCGAGGTGATCCCGCGCACCGAGACGGCCCCGTTGATGCCGGAGCTGCGCGCGGTGTCGAACGCGTGGCTTGCGGCCAAGAACACCGCCGAGAAGCGCTTCTCGCTGGGCTACTTCGATGAGGCCTATCTGTCCCACTTCGACATCGCCGTGGTGCGCAGGGGCGGGGCCATCGTGGCCTTCGCCAACATCCTGCGCGCCGGGGCGGATACGGAGCTGTCCGCCGACCTGATGCGCTACAGCGACGCTGCGCCCAAGGGCGTGATCGATTTTCTATTGGTCGAGTGCATGCTCTGGGGCAAGGCGCAGCACTACCAGTGGTTCAGCCTGGGGATGGCGCCGCTCTCCGGGCTCGAGGAGCACGCCCTTGCTCCGGCGTGGCACAAGCTCGGGCGGATGGTGCAGCGGTATGGCGAGACCTTCTATCCCTTCGAGGGGCTGCGCAAGTTCAAGGAGAAATTCCTGCCGGTTTGGCGCCCCCGCTACCTCGCGGCGCCCGGCGGCCTCGGTATGGCGGGGGCGTTGCTCGATGTGACCTCGCTGATTTCGGGGGGCGTCAGCAAGGTGCTGACCAAGTAGCGGTGCGCTATGAATGGCGCTGGGCTCCCCAAACAGCGCGATATGCGCCGATCTGGCGATTAAGTTCCCCGATCGTCGGCTAATATCAGCGATCTGGCTGGTTCTTCACCTGGGCGAGCGCCGCCAGGGCCGCTTTGCGCGCCACGGCGTGGTCCACCAAGGGGTGCGGGTAGGTTCGTCCGAGCGTCACCCCGGCGGTCTTGAGCACCTGCGGCGGGGCATCCCAGGGGCAGTGCAGCCATTCGTCAGGCAGCGCGGCGATCTCCGGTACCCATCGGCGCACGTAGGCCCCCGTGGGGTCGAATTTGATCCCCTGGGCCGTCGGGTTGAAGATGCGGAAAAAGGGCGCTGCATCCGCGCCGCAGCCCGCCACCCATTGCCAGCCCAGGGTGTTGCTCGCCAGATCGGCGTCCACCAACGTATCCCAAAACCAGCGGGCGCCCTCGGTCCAGGGCAACAGCAAGTCCTTGACCAGGAAGGAGCCGACGATCATGCGCACGCGGTTGTGCATCCAGCCGGTACCCCACAGCTCGCGCATCCCGGCATCCACGATGGGATATCCGGTAGCGCCCCGCTGCCAGGCTCGCAGGGCGGTCACGTCCGAGCGCCACGGGAAGCGGGCGTAGTTCGCTCGCAGCGGCTGTTCAGGCGTTGTCGGGAAGTGAAACAGCAGGTGATGGGCGAACTCGCGCCAGCCGATCTCGGTGAGAAATTGCGAGTCGCGCCAGGAACTATGGCGCCCTCGCGCGAGCGCCGAGCGACGCGTCGCGTGCCAGATCTCCCGCGGTCCGATCTCGCCGAAATGCAGGTGCGGGGACATGCGCGAGGTCCCGTGCACCGCCGGCTGATCCCGCCGGTGCCCATAATCGTCGAAGCTCTCCCGCAAAAAGCGGTTCAGATCCCTGTGCGCGGCATCGCTTCCGGGAGTCCAGGCGGCCTCGAGCCCGGAGGGCCAGCGGAGCCGGGGGACAAGACCCAGACTTTCCAGCGGGTCCGAGTCCGGCCAGCTCGCGGGGGCGCGCAGCACCCCGGGAGCGGGCTGCGGCTCGGCGGGATCCTCGAGCGCCTTGCAGGCGCGCCAAAAGGCCGTGAAAACCTGGAACGGTCCGCCGCTCTTGGTGTGGATGGTCCAAGGCTCGTGGAGCAGGGCGCTGTTGTAGCTCTGCGTCTCGAGCCCCTCCTCGCGCAGCGCCGCCTTGATCCTCCGGTCGCGCTCGACCGCCGCCGGTTCGTAGCGCCGGTTCCAAACGACCCGCTGCGCGCGGCACTCGCGGGCGAGCTTCGCGAGCGTGGCGAGGGAGTCGTTGCTCGCGCGGATGCAGAGCGAGGAACCGACGGACCGCAGCGCCTCGCCGAGCCGCGACAAGCTCTGGTGCAGCCACCAGCGTGACGCCCCGCCCGGTCCCCACGCCGATTCCTCGCCCGGTGCGAAGAGGTACACGGGAATCACCGGCTCGCCGCTCGCCGCGGCGGCGGCGAGGGCCGGATTGTCCGCGAGCCTAAGGTCGCGGCGGAACCAGACGAGGGTGGACATGCGCACCCAGAGTGCGCAACCGCCCGCGAATTCGCAATGGCCTCCCCGCGGGAACGGTCGCCAGGCGCCGCGCTGCATCGGGTGCGCGCGCGGCGGGTCCGTTCGGCTACAATTCGGCGGCGATTTTGCAGCGAATTTTCACAACACCGGGAGAATCGTGCCCATCATGTCGGAATCTTTCGAAGCGCCCGCTCATTCCGTGGAGACGCTGATCATCGGAGCCGGCCCCGTCGGCCTGTTCCAAATATTCGAACTGGGCCTGCTCGGCATCCGCGCTGCCATCGTCGATTCGCTCGCCCAGGTGGGGGGGCAGTGCACGGAGCTCTATCCGGACAAACCGATTTACGACATCCCCGCGCTGCCGGTCTGCGGCGCTCAGGAGTTGATCGATCGTCTGCTCGAACAGGCGAAGCCCTTCCACGCCTCCTTCCATCTCGGCCAGGAGGTGACCGAGCTGAAGCCCCAGCCCGACGGCAGGTTTCACGTGGTCACCTCGCTCGGCACGCGCTTCACCGCGGGCGCGGTGGTGATTGCGGCGGGCGTCGGCTCCTTCCAGCCGCGACGCCTCGCGCTCGAAGGCGTGGATCGATTCGAGGGGACGACCGTTCATTACCGCGTCAAGTCGGCGGCTGATTTCCACGGACGGGACCTGGTGATCTGCGGCGGCGGGGATTCCGCGCTCGACTGGACCGTGGCGCTCGCCGAGCATGCCCGCTCGCTCACGCTGGTGCACCGACGGGCGGAGTTTCGCGCGGCCCCGGCGACCGTCGCGCGCATGCGCGAGCTGGTATCGGCGGGGAGGATGAATTTCGTCGAGGGACAGGTCGTGGCGCTGCATGGCGAGCATGGCAGGCTGCAGAGCGCGGTGATCAAAGCGAACGATGGAACCACGACCCTGCAGGTCCCGGCCGACCACCTGATGGCATTCTACGGATTGCATCCCAAGCTCGGACCCGTCGCCGAATGGGGCCTGGAGCTCGAGAAAAAAGCCCTCAAGGTCAATACCGAGAATTTTCAGACCAGCGTGCCGGGGATTTTCGCGATCGGCGACATCAATACCTATCCGGGCAAGAAGAAGCTCATCCTGAGCGGCTTTCACGAGGCAGCCCTCGCGGCCTTCGGGATCCAGCATCATCTGTTTCCCGAGAAGCGCCAATTCCTCCAGTACACGACCACCAGTCCGATCATGCAGAAGCGATTGGGCGTCGCCGCGGATTCGCCCGCGGGTGCGCATTGATCCGCCGATGAACCAGCTGCTCGAAGATCTGATCAAGGTCATGACGCTCGAGCGTCTGGAGGACGATCTGTTCCGCGGCGAGAGCCGCGATATCGGCAGCCCCCAGGTCTTCGGTGGCCAGGTGCTGGGGCAGGCCCTGATGGCCGCGGCGGCGACGGTCGAGGGACGCAACGCCCATTCCCTGCACGCCTACTTCCTGCGCCGCGGCGACTTCAATTCGCCCATCGTTTACGAAGTCGATCGGGCGCGCGACGGCAACCACTTCTCGACGCGGCGGGTGATCGCCGTCCAGCATGGTGCGCAGATATTCAATCTGTCCGCCTCGTTCCAATCCATCGAGAGCGGCCTGGACCATCAGCTCCCCATGCCCGATGTCACGCCGCCGGAGCGGCTCGCCGATCTGGACGAGCACCTGCGACCCCTTCTGCCGACGCTGCCCGCGGGCCTGCGCCGTGTCCTGGAGCGCAAGCGGCCTTTCGAGTTTCGCCCCGTGGAGCCGCCGAACATCTTCAAGCCGCAGCGGGTCGAGCCGATGCGGTACATCTGGTTTCGCGCGGTCGATCGATTGCCCACCGATGAGGCGCTGCATCGATGCCTGCTGGCGTACGTGTCGGATTTCAACCTGCTCGACACCGCGATCATGCCGCACGGCTTACCGAAAGCTCCCCGCAAGCTCGTGATGGCGAGCATCGATCACGCCATGTGGTTTCATCGCAGCGCGCGGGTGGACGAGTGGCTGCTGTATGCTACCGACAGCCCCAGCGCCTCGGGCGCGCGGGGATTCGCGCGCGGGAGCATATTCTCCGCCGATGGACGACTGGTGGCGAGCACGTCGCAGGAAGGACTGATGCGGGTGGCGGAATGAAAGTCCTGCTCATAGTGATCATGGTGTTGGCGGTCATCGTGGGATTGATGCTGACGCTGCGCACGAGCCGCAATGCCGGGATGCCGGGCGAGGATGTGATCGAGCGGGCACGAGAGCGCACGCGCGCGCAGGACGCGGCCGAAAAGGACGATTGACGCGGCCCCTGGGCAGCGCTAGGCGGGCCTGCGCGAGGCCTCCCACACCTCGCGCGGCAGGACGAACAGGTGGCAGTCCCACCAGCGGTTCTTGGCGCGCCGGTGCTTGCGGAACACCGCCTCCCAGCGCATGCCGATTTTTTCCAGCACCCGGATCGAGGCGCGATTGTTGATGTCGACGGTCGAGATGACGCGCTTGGCGCGCAGATCGAAGAATGCCGCATCCAGCAGGGCGAGCGCGATCTCGGTGGCAAAGCCCTTGCCCCAATCGGGCGTCCCCAGCATATAGCCCAGATCGGCCACGTCGCGCTCGATCAGCGACAGATCACAGGCGCCGATGACGCGTCCGGAGGAGATTTCCTCCACCGCGAGCTCGAAACGGGTCCGCGGAACCTCGCGCTGCGAGGCGAGCAGCCCATCCAGATATTCCGACGTGCTGTCCTCATCGCGCGGGCCGAAGAACAGATACCGCGTCACGCGCGGGTCGGCCGAGTAGGCGTGCACGGCATCGAAGTCGCCCCGCACGAATTCGCGCAGGTTGAGCCGGGCCGTACGGATCGGGAGTTCGAGCGTGCGCATGGATTGCTTCAGCGGTTCTCCCGCCGCATGCCAACACGCCTCATGCCAGCACCTTGCCCGGGTTCAGGATCCCATTCGGATCCAAGGCATGTTTCACGGCGCGCATGACCGACAGTTCGGCCGGGTCGGCCCGTGCCGCCAACTCGGCCGCCTTCAATCTGCCGATCCCGTGCTCCGCGCTGATGCTGCCGCCCAGGCTCTCGACCAGATCGTACATGGCCGACTCCAGCGGCTTGGCGCGGGCGAGAAAAGCCGAGTCCGGCGTGCCCGGCCGCTGGCTGACGTTGAAATGCAGGTTGCCGTCTCCCACGTGTCCATAACTCACCACCTGTCCTTCGGGCGCGAGCCGCCGGATCAGCTCCGCGCCGCGCTCGATCAGCTCCGGGATGCGCGAGACGGGAACCGAAATATCGTGCTTGAGACTGGCGCCGTGGCGACGCTGCGCCTCCGGGACCGATTCGCGCAGTTTCCACATGGCCTGAGCCTGCGCGATGGAGGTCGCGATCGACGCATCGAGCACCACGCCCCGGGCCGCCGCTTCCTGGAGGCTGTCGCTCAACAGATCGGCGAGGCGCTGGCGTGGATTGGGGGAGGTCAATTCCACCAGCACATACCACTGCCCGCCCTGATCGAGTGGATTGGCGACTCCCGGCACGTGTTCGACCGTCAGTTCGACGGCGAAACGCGGCATCAGCTCGAACGTGGTGATCCCGTCGCCCGCCGCCGTCTTCAGTTGCGTCAAGAGTTCGAGCGCCCGGTGCGGGGACTCGAGCCCCACGAGCGCCGTGGCCGAATCCCGGGGCGCCGGAAACAGCTTGAACACTCGCCGCCTCGATGGCGTCGCTGCCGCCCGAGGTGCGCGGCGTCGGGTCGGGTTCGCTCAACACCCTGCGTCAGGTGGGCTTCACGCTGGGCGTCGCCGTGCTCGTCGCCATCTTCACGCACACCGTGGCGATCAACGCCCAGACCGCCACCCGCCAGTCGGTGGCCTACGTCATGGCGCAGCCGCAGATCCCCGCCGCCGACAAGCCGCTGATCGTCGCCACGATCAACGCGGCCGCCGCGACGGTCGCCAAGGCGGGCGGCGGCGACGCCGCCACGGCCATGACCTCGAACCCGCTGCAGGGTCTGCCGCAGGTCGCGGCCGGCTCGGCCCAGGCCATCGGCGAGCAGCAGATGATCGCCCACGTCAAAGCCATCTACACGGTCAACATCGCCAAGTCGTTCAAGTGGCCCTTCTACGCGGCCGCCCTGGCCGCGCTGCTGGCCATCTTCCCCGGTCTCATGACCGGACGCCGCCTCGGCGAGCACGAGGGTCACGAAAAGCTAAACCGCGCCGAACGCTCCGAAGCGAACGCCGACGCGGCGGCCCTGGGCGCGGCGACCGACACCGCCGAATGAACCACGCCACGCCCCAGCCCGAGCCGGCCGCCGCTCCGGCCGGGCGGCCCGGCGGCGAGCCGGCCGCCGCGCCGGCGTCGGAGCCGGTGCCGACGCCGGCCGGGCACCGCCCGGCGCACACCGGCCGGCGCCCCGGCGACAGCGGCGCGCGCGACTGCATCCTAGCCGCCGCCCGGTTCGAGTTCGCCGAGGGCGGCTACGACGGCGCCACCATCCGCGGCATCGCCGCCCGCGCCTGCGTCGACCCCGCCCTCGTGCACCACTACTTCGGAGCCAAAGAGCAGCTCTTCGAACGGGCGCTCGAGCTGCCCGTCTCGCCGGGCTCGCTGCTGCCGGCATTGCTGGCCGACGACCGCGAGCGCATAGGCGAGCACGTGGTGATGGGCTTTCTGACGGTGTGGGAAGACCCCGCCAACCGGCCGGTCTTCATGGCCATGCTGCGTTCGATCGTGTCGAACGAGCAGGCCGCCGAGCTCGTGCGGCGCCTGCTCGTAAAAGAGGTCTTCGGGCCGCTCGCCACCGGCCTCGGGGTGCCCGACGCCGAGCTGCGCGCCACGCTGGCGGGCTCACAGTTCATCGGCCTCGCGCTCATGCGCTACGTGGGCAAGGTCGAGCCCCTGGCGTCGGCCGACCTCGACACCGTGGCGGCCGCCGTGGGGCCGACCATCCAGCGCTACCTCACCGGTCCGATCGGGCACTAGGCGCGTAACGAAGTCACGCCTGCCTGAGCGACAACGACGCAGTCGCTTGGCGGCACTAGGCGCGTAACGAAGTCACGCCTGCCTGAGCGACAACGACGCGGTCGCTTGGCGGACCCAGGCTGTCCCAGGCGCGACGGAGGCGCTAGACGACCTCGGGCTCGAGCGCCGGTTCGAGCGCGGCATCGCCGGCAGCGGCGCCCGCGGGCGCCGCCCCGTCGCCGAAGGCCAGGGCGATGCACTCGTCAGAGGCCGGCTTGGCGACGAGCGCCACGAGCGGCACGACGGCCAGCGAACCCAGCATGGCGATGCTCGAGATGACCGGCATGTAGGCGGCGTTCCAGTGGTAGTGCCAGCCGACCAACAGGGTGAAGCCGGCGCCCACGACAAAGCCCGCCCAGGCCGAAGCCTTGCCGACGCGCCGCCAGAACAGGCCCCAGATGTAGGGGCCGAGGAAGGCTCCCGAGATCACGCCCCACGAGATCGCCATCATGGTGATGATGATGGCGATCTTGGCCTGCGCCAGCAGCACCGACAGCAGGATGAACACGACCACCAGCACGCGCATGAGCTTGACCACCGACTTCTTGGACATGTCGGGCTTGAGCTCGTCGCGCACGAAGTCGACGCTCACCACCGACGCCGAGACCATGACCAGCGAGGCCAGGGTCGACATGGAGGCCGAGAGCACGAGCAGCAGCACGATCACGACCAGCGTCGAGGGTAGCGCCACGTCGATCACGGTGGGCATGATGGCGTCGAAGTTGCCCGCTGCCGCGAGCGGCGCGACCTGCGGGAACAGGTGGCTGAGCGAGCCCGTGAAGTAGGCGCCGAAGGTCATGAGCAGGGCAAACAGGGTGGAGATGACGATGGCCTGGCGCACCACGCTCTCGTCTTTCATGGCGTAGAACTTGTGCACCATCTTGGGGTGCGCCAGCGCGCCCAGGCTGGTGAGCAGCACGAGCCCCAGCAGCTCGACGCCCGGCGAGTTGAGAAAGGCGGTGAAGCCGCTGCCATGAATGTCCCAGGCCGGCCAGATGGCGGTGAGCTGCGGGCTGATGGCGTGCAGATGGTGCAGTCCGTGGCGCAGGCCGCCGACCTCGGGCGAGCGCACCACGAACCAGATCATGACGATCACGCCGATGATCATGACGACGCCCTGGATGGCGTCGTTGCGGGCCACCGCCAGGTAGCCACCGATCACCAGGTAGACCGCGGTGAGCACCGCCATCGACCAAAGCGCCGTGGTGAAGTTGATGTTGAAGACCTTCTCGAACAGATAGGCGAGGCCCGTGTAGACCGAAGCCGAGTACGGGATGAGGAAGATGAAGATGATGAGGGCGGCGACGATCTTGATGGCCTTCGAGCCGTAGCGCCGCGAGAGGAACTCGGGCATGGTCAGGGCGTTCAGGCGCCCCGTCATGGTGCGCGTGCGCTTGGCGAGCAGCCACCAGGCGATCATGGTGCCCAGGAAGGCGTTGCCGATGACGATCCACAGCGCCGACAGGCCAAAGCCGTAGCCGATCTTGCCGGCGTAGCCCACGAACAGCACGGCGCTGAAGTAGGTGGTGCCGTAGGCAAAGGCCGACAGCCACGGCCCCAAGGTGCGGCTGCCGATGAAGAAGTCGTCGACGGTCTGCGTGCGGCGCCGCGAGTAGATGCCGATCGAGACCAGCACGGCGACGAAGACGGCAAGAATGGCGTACTTGACCACGGACTCCCCCAAAGATTCGACGCGACCGAAGCCGTAATGCTATCGAGCTTCGCGGAGAAACGCAAAAAGAACCACGCAGATTCTTCTTGCCTGCCTCATGGACTGCAAGCCCGCCGTCAGAGTTGCGCCCTTAGTGCAACTCTATGCAGCGCGGGCCAGATCGCCCGGCGCCGGTTCAGCCCTGGCCGCGCGCCGGCGGCCCGCCGACCGGGGGGCCACCCGCCGGCGGACTCGAGGGCCGGCGCCGCGGCAGCACGGCGCGCGCCACGAACACCAGGCCGAGCGCGACCAGCAGGAGCGGCCAGGCGTGCCAGACAAGCGACCAGGGGTGGTCGAAGCCGGCGAGCACGC
This sequence comes from uncultured Gammaproteobacteria bacterium, assembly GCA_963736185.1. Taxonomy (GTDB): domain Bacteria; phylum Pseudomonadota; class Gammaproteobacteria; order Steroidobacterales; family Steroidobacteraceae; genus Bog-1198. The sequence continues at coordinate 51,278 of CAVTNZ010000008.1, forward strand.
CGAAGCCCGCGAAGAACAACCCGAAGAGCAGCGGCCAGAGATGCGCCCAGCCCACCTGCACGCGGCGGATCACCCAGGCGAGCACGAGGCCGCAACCGAGGCCCACGGCGCTCAGGAACATGGGCGAGTCGATCGCCCTGTCGACGATCATGCCCATGCCCCAGCCCGCGAGGGCCAGGCCGGGCAGGTAGAGCGAGTAGTACGGACGCCAGCCGATCGCCAGCGCGCAGATCAGCACGCCCGGGGCGAAGATCGCCACGCCCAGCAGCGAGACGCCCGTCATGATGAGCACGAACGTGAGGGCGCCGGCGGCGATGAGCGCACCGCCGGTGACGAGCAGGTAGCGCTTGTGCCGGCGCTCGCGCAGCTCGAGCCAGCCGGGCGGGCGGCCGTACGAGGTGGGCATCGGCGTGGCGGCGATCAGCGCGCGCAGCTCCGCTGCGCGCGCCTCGATCTCGGCGTCGAAGGGGTCGGCCACCGGGTTCACGGCGCCGCGCTTGTCGTCGGGTTCGCTCATGCGTACAGACTATTCCCTCGAGCGCCTACTCGTAATGGATGGCTTCGAGCACGTTGACCCGCGCCGCCCGGTGAGCCGGCAGCACGGCGGCGACCACGCCCACGATGCCGGCCACGATGAGGAAGACGACGAGCTGAGTCCAGGGCACCGAGAAGGTGATGCCCTGCGAGGCCAGGCGCGTCGAGACGATGTAGGCGAACAGCACGCCGAGCACGGTCCCCAGTATGCCGCCGATGATCGACGTGATCACGCTCTCGTAGCGCACGATGCGCCGCATCTGCCGGCGGGTCGTACCGATGGCGCGCAGCATGCCGATCTCGCGCGTGCGCTCGTAGACCGACAGCACCAGCGTGTTGACGATGCCGAACACCGAGATGACGACGCTCACCGCGAGCAGCGCGTAGATCAGCGTGAGGAGCTGGTCGACCTGCTTTTTGAGCGACGCGGTGTACTCGGCCTTGGTCTGCACCTTGGTCGTGGGGAACTGCTTGAGCGCCGCGGCGACGGCGGCCTTCGTCTGCGCGGGGTCGCCGGTGCTCGAGGCGATGATGTAGATGGGGTCGCGATCGGTGCTCGGCGCGAGCTGGTCGAAGGTGCTCTGCGCGACCGTGTACCCGGTCAGCAGCGTCGGGTCGCGGTACTCGCCGATCACCGTGAGGCGCTCCCGCGCGCCGGTCTGGCCGAGTGCGACGAAGCTCTTGCCTTTCGACAGGTCGTACTTGGTGGCGAACTGCTCCTCGACCAGGGCGGCGTTGCCGGAGAGCTTGGCCAGCAGCGCGTTGGAGCCGCCCTTGAGCCAGTGGAAGCGCCACATGGGCCCGAACGTGATGGGGTCGACGCCCGTCATGGCCGTCGTGCCGCCGCCGTTGACCTGCGTGCTCGTCGAGTAGATGCCGGCGGCCTGGTCGACACCGGGCACGCCGCGCACGGTGGCCAAGGCGGCGTCGGGGAACGTGCCGCCGCCCGTGCCGCTCACCACGATGGCGGCGTTGACCGAGCGGTCGACGGCGCTCACGAACGAGGTCTTGAACCCCTGCGCGAAGACGGCGACGAACACCACGACGCCCAAGCCGATCATGAGGGCGGCCGCGGTCGCCGCAGTGCGCGCCGGGTTGCGCGTGGCGTTCTCGCGGGCGAGCTGCCCGCTGCTGCCGGCAAAGCGCGCCGCCGGCCAGCCGATCACGCTGGCCAGGGGCCGCACGACGTACTTGGCGACCATGGCGACGGCCACGAAGATGAGCACCGCGCCGAGCGCCATCTCGAGCAGGCGGCTGCCGGTCGTGCCGTGCACGAACATGCCGGCGGCCAGGGCGGCGGCGCCGACCACGGCGGCGACCGCGGCGATGGCCGGGGTGAAGCGGCTGAGCGCCGACGGCGGCAACGTGGCGCCCTCGTGCAGGGCGGCCACCGGCGGCACCCGTGTGGCGCGCAGCGCCGGAGCCAGGGCGGCCAGCAGCGCCACACCCACGCCCACCACGAGCGAGATGATGATGGTGCGCGGCGCCAGCGCTATGCCCGACGTCGGTATGTCGGCGCCGACCGCCTGGAACAGGGCGTTGATGCCCTTGGCGATGCCGATGCCGGCGGCGATGCCGAGCAGCGAGGCGACCAGACCGAGCGCGCCGGCTTCGCCGATCACGCTGGCCAGCACCTGGCGGCGCGTGGCGCCCAGCGAGCGCAGCATGGCGAACTCACGGATGCGCTGCGCCACGGTGATCGAGAAGGCGTTGAAGATGATGAAGGCGCCGACGATCACGGCCACGCCGCCGAAGGCCAGCAGGATCGTGCGCAGCACGTTGCCGATGGCGTCGCTGATGGCCTTGGTGTTGTCGGCGATCGACTGCGCCGACGTCTTCACGTCGGCGTAGGCGGGCAGCGCCTTCTTCAGGTTCGCGGCCAGCGTGTCGGGCGTGACGCCCGGGTCGGCGGCCACCGAGATGCTCGAGTACTGCCCTTCGAGGTTGTACCAGCGCTGGGCGTCGGCCACCGTGGTGGCCACCAGGGTGGCGCCGCCGATCGAGGTCGAGTCGCCAAAGTCGAAGACGCCCGAGATGACGACCGGCTGCACCCCCTGCTCGGTCGCCAGGCCGATGGCGTCGCCCGGCTTCAGGTGCTTGTCGGCGGCCAACTTGGCGTTGATCGCCACGGTGCCGTCTTTGGTGGGCCGGCCGCCGGCGATATACGTGCTGCGGCTGAAGCGCGGCGGCGACGTCGAGAAGACGAGCGTGGGCGCGCCACCCGTACTGACCGATTTGCCGTTGATCACGACGGCGCCGCTGCCGGCGACCGTACCGGAGGCGGCGGCCACGCCGCTCACGCCGCGCACCTGGTCGAGCAGGCCGACCGGCAGCGAACCGCCCGACGAGAAGACGTCGTTACTGCCGAAGGCGGCCTTATGGGTGATGGTCACGTCGGTGCCGACGGCCGCCTTTTCGAAGATGTTGTGAAAGCCCGAGTTGATCTGGTCGGTGATCACGTAGGTGCCGGCGATCATGGCCACGCCGAGCACGATGGCGAGCATGGTGAGGATCGTGCGGAGCTTGCGGCTCCACAGGTCGCGCAGCGACAGGCGGATCATCGCGCCGGCCCGCCGTCGCCACGTTCCGATGTCGCCTCGAGCGACTTGATGGTGTCGTAGATCTCGTCGCGGCTCATGCGCCCGCAGTCGAGCTCGATGCGGCCGTCCTGCAAGAAGACGACGCGGTCGGCCACCGTGGCGGCGCGCGCGTCGTGGGTGACCATGACGATGGTCTGGCCGAACTCGTCGGCCGAGCGGCGCAGCAGGCCGAGCACCTCGTCGCCCGTCTTGGAGTCGAGGTTGCCGGTCGGCTCGTCGGCGAAAATGACCACCGGCTTGCTGACCAGCGCCCGGGCGATGGCCACGCGCTGCTGCTGGCCGCCCGAGAGCTCCGAGGGGCGGTGCTTCAGGCGGTCGCCCAGGTCGACGGCGCGCACGAGGGTGTCGAGCCAGGCCTGGTCGAGCTTGGTGCCGGCGATGGTCAGCGGCAGCACGAGGTTCTCGTGGGCGGTGAGCATAGGCAGCAGGTTGAAGGTCTGAAAGATGAAGCCGATCTTGTCGCGGCGAAGCTGGGTGAGCTGGCGCTCCTTGAGCGCGGTGATCTCGATGCCGTCGATCCAGACGGCGCCGCTCGTGGGCTCGTCGAGGCCGGCCATGACGTGCATGAGCGTCGACTTGCCCGAGCCGGACGGCCCCATGATGGCCGTGAAGGCGCCGCGCACGAGGTCGATCGAGACGCCTTGCAGGGCGTCGACCGCGGCGTCGCCCTTGCCGTAACGCCGGGTCAGGTCGCGCGCCGCCACGACGGCGTCGGCGCCGTCGCCCTGCGTCTGCGGCCTCTCACAGGCCTGCGGTACGACCTGCAGCTTCTGCTCACGAACGTCGCTCATCGGCGCGCCTCCTGGTAGCGTCGTGCGCGCCCGACCACGACGGCCCAAGCGCGCGCCGCGCCACGTATGACACGGGTCAACCTGAACCTTACCCGGACGGCGAGCTTTGGGTCGTCACCCCCGAGTAGGAATCGCGGGTGTACCTGCGGGGGTAGGGGCGCACGCGCCGGAGGGAGTCGGCTGCAGGCGGACGGCGAGCAGCGCGAGGCCGTCGTCAAGGACACCGCCGGCGAGCTCGAGGGAGCGCGCGGGGAGCACCTCGCGAGGCGGCCCTTCGCAGGTGTGCCCGCTCAAGCCTCGGCTCCGCGCCGCGCCGTGACGAGCACGGCGACGGTACTCGACCTGATCGGCCGGCCGAGTCGCTCGTACATCTCCACGTGCTCGCGCCGCAAGGCCCGCCGTCGGTCCGGCGAGAGCCGCGGAAAGAACGACGCCGTGGCCAGCAGCTCGTTCAACTCGTCGGCGGTCTGCTCGAGGAGCTGCGGCAGGCACGCGACCCGCACGTCGTCGAACAGCCGGCCGGCGTACGGGCGGGCCACGTCGTGGCTGCCGACCCATGCCCACGCCTCGGAGACGTTGCCGCGGCGTTCCTCGACTCCCGCGACGGTGCCCGCGAGATCGCGGTAGCGCGGCCAGGCCGCGGCCGCCTCGGGGGCGATCCGCGCCAGGCCCGAGAGCAGCGCCTGCTGGTCGGCGGCGCTGCGCTCCTCTTGCAGCCCGCAGTACTGGATGAGCGCCAGCGTGCCCCCGGGCACGAGCAAGCCGGCGGCCTTGCGCCAGCTCACGTCGGGGTCGAGCCAGTGAAAGGCCGACGCCGAGAACAGCGCCCGAAAGCGGCCCTGGGCGAGCGGCGCGTCTTCGAAGCGCGCGTTCACGAACTCCACGCGGCCGGGGCCGCCGCCCACGTTGCGCGCGGCGAGCGACAGCAGGTTCCGGCCGGGCTCGACGGCCACGACGTCGAGGCCGCGGGCGACGAGGCTGCGCGTCAGCTGACCGCTGCCGCAGCCGACCTCGAGCACCCTGTCGCCGCTCCCCACTCCGGCGATCCGGCAGGCCCGGCCGACAAGCTCATCGGGGTACGCGGGGCGGTTGCGGTCGTAGTCGGCCGCCATCTCGTCGAAGACCTTGCCGTCGCGGCTCACTCCGCCCCCCGTGTCGTGCCTTGGCGCCGGGCAATCATAGCGCTCCACTCCCCGCCGGCGTTGCCGCGTGTAGGCTACGCGCAAAAGCCCTGACCGAGGTCGGGCGTGGCACCCGGACCGTGAAGTCGACCGAAAGGATCGCGAGCTCCATGAGTGAGAACATCGAAGGCAAAGTCGTCGTGATCACCGGCGCCAGCAGCGGGCTCGGCGAGGCCGCCGCGCGGCTGCTCTCCGAGCGAGGGCGCGACCGTCGTGCTGGGCGCCCGGCGTCTCGACCGCATCGAAGCTCTGGCGGAAGAGCTCGAGGGCAAGGGCGGCAAGGCGCTCGCCGTCGACGACCGACGTCACCGACCGCGAACAGGTGAAGCGCTGGTCGACGCCGCCGTCAGACGTACGGGCGCATCGACGTCATGATCAACAACGCCGGGCTGATGCCGCAATCGCCGCTCGAACGGCTCAAGGTCGACGAGTGGGACCGCATGATCGACGTCAACATCAAAGGCGTGCTCTACGGCATCGCCGCGGCGCTGCCGCACATGAGCGAGCAGAAGGCCGGCCACATCATCAACGTCTCCTCGGTGGCCGGCCACAAGGTGCGGCCCGCGCGCCGTCTACGCCGCGACCAAGCACGCGGTGCGGGCGCTCTCCGAAGGGCTGCGCCAGGAGGTGAAGCCCTACAACATCCGCACCACGGTGATCTCGCCGGGCGCTGTCGCCACCGAACTGCCGGACAGCATCACCGAGCAGGACATCGCCGAGAGCATGCACGGGTTCTACGAGAAGTACGCGATCCCCGCCGACTCGTTCGCCCGCGCCGTGGTCTTCGCCATGAGCCAGCCCGACGACGTGGACATCAACGAGATCCTCTTCAGGCCCACCCGTCAGATGCTGTAGACGCGACCCGCTACCAGTCGGGCGTGGCGTCGCCGATGCGCGCGGCCTCGCGGTAGGCGCGCTCCTCGCGGCGGATGAGGTCGGGGTTCGTGCCGGCCAGCGCGACGACGCCGAGCGTCAGGAGCTGCACCGCCACGGCGCCCTGCAGCGCGGCTGCGAGCAGCGGCTCGGTGGCCGAGGGCTCGAGCGCGACGCCGTGCACGTCGTCCGGCAGCGTGGCGAGCACCGGCCGTGGAGCCAGCGCGACCGACGGGATGCCGATCGTCCGCACGGCCTGCGCCACGAGGGCAAGACGACGGTCGCGGCGCGCGCCGGGGCGCTGGTCGAGCGCCAGCAGCACGAGGCTCGTAGCGCCGGCGTCGCACCCCGCGAGGTGGCCGTGCAGCAGGGTCTCGAGGTGATAGGCGGTCGTAGGAACGCGCGCGCGCGGCGATCTTGAGGGCGAGCTCACCGGCGTTCACCTGGTCGATGCCCATGCCGGCGGTCACGATGCGCCCGGAGCGGCCCAGATGCGCCGCCGCCGCTCCAAGGTCGGCGCGGCGCTCGAGGGTCGCCTCGATGGTGCTCGCGGCGGCCGTGGCGGCCTGGTCGCCGGCGATGCCCGCAATCCGCGCCCCGGCCAGGATGGCGCTCACATAGGCGAGCGTGTGGCACCAGGAGTCGTCGTGCACGGGGGTGACGAAGACGAGATCGGCGCCCGCCGTGCACGCGGGGGCGGCGCAGGCGGTGATCAGGCCGGTCGTGGCGCCGCTCTCGCGGGCCGCCTGCAGCGCGAGGCTGGTCGCTCTTGTGCCGCCGTCGTGGGAGATCGCGAGGCAGACGCCGCCGGACCGCGGGTCGAGGGCGGCGTCGAGCGCCTGGCGGGCCTCGGCGCGAGCCGCGCCGAGGCCCGCGCGGCGGAACGAGTCGGTGAGGAGCTCGGCCACGACCAGGGCGGCGTGCTCCGAGGTGCCGCAGCCGGTCACGACGACAGGCTCGCCCGCGGCGGCCGCGGTGGCCACGGCGTCTCGCAACCGCGCCGCCTCGGGGCGATCGGCAGCGAGGATCGGCGCCGCCAGAGCCGGCTGCGCCAGGATCATCTCTTCCATCACCCAGGGCGGCGCGTCGCGCAGCTCGGGAACGTCGTCGGTCAGCCAGTCTTTGTCGTCACCGGTCATCGCTCGCCTCCACAGCCGGCACGGCCTCCGCGGCCCGGCCTTCGTCCAGCCTTTCCAGGTTCAGCAGATAGAACGCCAGGAGCCCCTTCTGGTCTCCCCAGCCGGCCAGCAGGGTGCGCACCTCGTCGGCCGTCGCTTTGCGGCCGCCGCAGTAGAGCTTCGACACGACGTTCCTGACGCCGAGGTCGTCGGCCAGAAGGAACGACATCCGGCCGAGTCCCCTGATGGCGGCGTACTCGGCGGTCCAGCGTCCGATGCCGCGGACCGCGGTCAGGCGGGCCACGAGCTCGGTGTCGTCGAGCGCGGCGAGCGCGGCAAGGTCGAGCTGGCCGCCGGCGACGAGGCCGGCGAGACCGATGATGTACTCGGCCTTGCGCCGGGTCATGCCGAGCGCGTGAAGGTCGTCGGGCGCCGCCGCCGACAAGACGGCGGGCGAGGGGAACGCGGAGAAGGTCTGCCCGTCGCGCGCGAACGTCTCGCCGTAGCCGGTCACGAGGCGCGCTTTCACCCGGATGGCCACGGCCAGGGCGATCTGCTGCTCGAGGATGGCGATGACGAGCGCCTCGAAGAGCGACGGCACCAGGGCCGGGCGCACTCCGCGAAACGTCTGCAGGTGCGCGGCGAGCACCGGATCGGCTTTCATGATGGCGACACACGGTGCGGGGTCGAGTCGCGCGTTGAGCACGTGCTCGGCGATGTCGCGCAGCTCGGCCTCGCCGACGCCGTCGTGTGGCGAGAACGCGGAGACGGTCACCTCGGGCTTGTCGATAGTGCCGACCGTGCGAAAGGAGAGCGCGACGTTGCCGTGCGGCGTGGGCACGACGCGCCGGTAGAGGCCGCGTTCGTAGACGTCGAGCACGCTCGCCTCTCCCCAGCGCGTGAAGATCGAGAGCGAGCGGTCGAAGTCGTAGGGCGGGACGGGGCGGACGGTGAAGCGCGCGCCGTCCGGGGCCGGCGACCCCATCACAGCCGGATGCAGGGGCCGTGGCCGGGCGCGACCAGAGCGACCGGCAGGGCGAGCAGCGCCTCGCGGGTGAACGACAGGTCGATCGGCTCAGCGTAGCTTGAGAAGCGCAGCAGGTCGTCGTGGATGCGAACGACGTCCACGACGAGCTAGAGCGTCTGGATCGCCGTTCGAACAGTGACGACCATTGTCGCGCGCATCCAGCCGAAGGTCGCCTTGAGCGTGTCGAACTCGAGGCCCGAGGTGACGAAGGCCGCCGTGCCCTCGATGAGAAAGCCCGTGCCCGGGCCGTTCTTGCCGGGCACCTTGCTACTGCCCGCCGTGATCAGCACTTCGGGGTTGAACGCGACGTTGGCTTCGGTCTGGTTCATGTAGCCGGCGGGAATGAGCAGGCGGCCGTCGGGGGTGAGACGCACGTACCTGTTCCAGGTGTTCACCAGGTGCGGGCCGTCTTCGCCCAGCGTGGCGATGGCGACGACGCCGTCCTTCTTGAGGGCCTCTTGCAGCTTCGCAGGGATCTCCATGAGGGGCTCCTTCTTTAAGCGGGCGCACGATGCGTGGCTCGGGTCGGCTCCGGTCCTCGGGTCGCTCGCCCGCGACGGGCGCGCGCGGCCCGGCGCGGCCGGAACCAGAGTGTACAAGCAGAAAACGTCGCCGGAACGACAACGTTGGTGGAGGCGGCGGGACTCGAACCCGCGTCCACGGAGGCCCTAGCGGAGTCTCTACAAGCTTAGCCGTCGCATTTCGTCTCGCGCCCCAGCTCCGCGTCGGCCGGATCTGGATTGCCAGCCCTGGTTAGCTTCGGTCGCGGCCGGACAGAGCCGACCAGCCGTTCCCTAGCCCGCTATCGGCGCCGCTTCTCTGCCCGCAGGCTCGGCAGAGGCGACGTGGCTACTGTTTAGGCAGCCAGTGCGAGATTACTCTCGGCATGTGGTTTGTTCCGGCAGTTTAACGAGGCCACCGGACCTCGGCTTGCTGCTCCTACCTGAGTCACTCCATGTCGAAACCAATTCGCCCCCACGGGCGACGGCCGGCAAAGAAGACCGGGTGGATCGCAGGTACGAGTATACCCGTTTGCGCCGGCGGTACGACTGATGGTCGCAGAGCGGCACTGTGGTGCGCCGAATCGCAGCCCGGCGCGCACGCGCAAGGCCGACCCGGCCACAAATGAAAGGGGCGGCCAAGCCGCCCCGTGTTCTTACTCTTCGAAGGCCTCGACCGTGCGACGCTCGCGACGCCTGAAGTACATGTTGCGACACAGCGGGACTTCGGCGCACTGGTAGCAGCTCTGCACGGCGACCGCGCACTGCTGCAGGGGCTGGCGCGCCATCTTGACGACGCCGAAGCCGCCCTTGGTGCGCTCGAGCTCGCGGAAGAGCTCGAGCTCTATCTCATGGCGAAAGACCTTTTCGATGCAACCGAAGAAGGTGCGGCCCCTCTCCTTGAAGGCGTACAGGTAGCGGCAACTCGACGCGAGGCAGTTGGCCGGGTAGACCACTTTCTCGCAAATTGCGGCGCACTCATGGCACTCGAGCGCTTCTTCGACCAACAACCTACCTACCTCCTTCATGATAAAAGCCGGCTCGTCAGAGCCGGCCCCCCGGTGGCCAAATAGTAGCATACGAACCCCTGCCCGCCTAGGGTCTGTCTCTCTTTCTTGTTGTGTCGGCAGCGGGCCTCGCTAAGTTGAATCAGGGCCGCGAACGACGGACCCGCGGCAGATGTTCGGGGCCGGGCGACGCGTTCCTGCCCGCCGCGCGCAAACGTTCGCGCCGCTCAGAGACCCCAGTAGCGGCGCTGCGTCTCGATGGCCTTGCCGATCACCACCTTGCCCTGCGCGCTGGGACCGCCGACCGGCGCCGCGTAGCCCTCGGCCACCGCGCGCAGCGTGGCTTCGACGGCGCGCCCGCTGGCGGCGTTGTTGTAGCCGCCCTCGAGCACGAGGCCCAGGCGGCCGTCGGCCTGCTCGGCGAGCGCCGCGGCGCGCGCGCCGAGCTGGGCGAAGCCCGCCTCGGTCACCGACATGGCGCCGAGAAGATCGTCGACGTGGACGTCCTGCCCCGAGGAGACCAGCACCGCCTCGGGGCCGAACTGCGCGACGATCGGCTCGATCAGCTCGGTGAAGGCGTGAGCGTAGTCGCCGTCGGTCGAGCGCGGCGGGAACGGCACGTTGACCGTGAAGCCCTCGCCGTCGCCCGTGCCCACCTCGGAGTACCAGCCCGTGCCGGGAAAGAACGGCCACTGGTGCAGCGACACGAACAGCACGCGAGGGTCGTCGTAAAAGACGGCCTGGGTGCCGTTGCCGTGGTGCACGTCCCAGTCGAGGATGAGCACGCGGCTGAGGCCGTCGGCCAGCAGGCGGCGCGCCAGGATGGCGATGTTGTCGAACAGGCAGAACCCCATGGCGTGGTCGGGCATAGCGTGGTGACCGGGCGGACGCACCAGGGCGAACGGGGCCAGGCCGTCGTTCCAGGCGACGGCGATGTCGAGCGTGCCGCCGGCGGCCAGCAGCGCGACCTCGAAGCTGCGCGGCGAGACGTAGGTGTCGGCGTCGAGCCAGCCGCCGCCGGCCAGCGCCGTCTCGCGGACCTTCTCGACGTGCTCAGCAGTGTGCACGGTGAGCAGGTCGTCGACCGTCGCCGGGTGCGGTGCGATCAGCGGCAGCCGGGGCCACAGGTCGGTCTGCTCGAGGTGCGCCACGATCGCCGCGGCGCGGTCGGGCGACTCGACGTGGTCGCCGGTGTCGTGCTCGCTGTAGAGCGGGTCCCAGATGATGGCGGGCCGCACGGCTAGCCCTCGCCCTCGTCGGGCGCTCCGCCGGCGGGCGTGCGGTCGGCGGGAGCGGCACCAGTGCGCTCGCTCGTGTCGGAGGCACGGTCGTCGGGCGCGCCGCCCGCGACCAGCTCCCTGCCCCAGGGCAGGATGCCGACCTCGTGCGCGTAGCCGCGCGCCGTGAAGAAGGCCACCGAGGCGTCGTTACCGGCCACGATCTGCAGCTTGGCCTTGAGCGCCCCCTTGGCGCGAAAGCGCGCCTCGAGCTCGTCGAGCAGCAGGCCGGCCACGCCGCGGCGCTGCCAGACCGGGTCGACGGCCAGGTGGTAGAGGTAGGCGCGCCGGCCGTCCCAGCCGCCCATGGCCACCCCGATCAGCTCGGCGCCCAAACAGGCCACGAGGAACAGGTCGGGGTCGCGCTCGAGCTTGAGGGCGACCTGCGCGGCGCCGTCGGAGGGCCGCATCCACAGGCCGGCCCGCCGCCACAGCGCGTCGACGGCCTCGTAGTCGGCCATCGTGAACTCGCGCAGCCGCAGGTCGGTCAGGATCGGGAGATCGGAGTCGGTCACAGCCGGCGTAGTGTATCCCACGGTAACGCCGTCGGGGGCGCTGGTAGAATCGCCAAGCGACCTCCTCTCAAGGATGGTGACGTGACGACCCTCACAAGCCAGGCGCGGCCGGGCGATCCGGCGCCGCGCGGCGACGCCGGCGCGGCCGGCCTCGAAGCCGACGTACAGGCGACCGCCCGCGCCCTCTTTGCGCTGATCGACCGTTCGCGGCCCACTCTGCTCTCACAGTCGCGCTGGCAGGACGAGATGCTCGACTGGGCCATGGCCGACGAGCGCCTCAAGGTCGAGCTCTTCCGCTTTGTCGACGTCTTCCCCACGCTGCGCAGCACGGCCGAGATCGCCCGCCATCTGCAGGAGTACTTTCTGCAGCCCGGCGTCGAGACACCGCGCGCCCTGCGCCTGGCGATCGGCGCCACCAGACGCCATTCGCCGCTGCGCCCGGCCGCCGTGCGCGCCGTGCGCGCCGAGATGCTGTCGTTCGCGCGCCGCTTCATTCTGGGCGCCAACGGGCACGCCGCGCTGCCCGGCCTCAAAGAGCTGCGCGACCGCGGCCTGGGCTTCGCCATCGACGTGCTCGGTGAGGCCTCGGTCAGCGCCCGCGAAGCGACCGCCTACCAGCAGCGCTACCTCGACCTGCTCGACGACCTCACCCGCGAGACCGCCGCCTGGCCGGCCGAGCCGGCGATCGAACACTCGGCCTGGGGGCCCCTGCCGCGCGTCAACGTCTCGATCAAGATCACCTCGCTGTACTCGCAGGTCGACCCGCTCGACTTTCGCGGTTCGGCGGCTGCCGTCAAAGACGCGCTGCGCCCGGTCGTGCGCCGCGCGGCGCAGCGCGGCGCCTTCGTCAATCTCGACCTCGAGCAGTTCCGCTACCGCGACCTCACCTACACGGTGTTCACCGAACTGCTCGACGAAGAGGAGTTCCGCGCCTTCGACCAGGCCGGCGTGGTCGTGCAGGCCTACCTGCGCGACGCCCGCGACGACCTCCGGGCGCTGATCGACTGGGGCCGCAGCCGCGGCCGGCCGTTCACGGTGCGGCTCGTCAAGGGCGCCTACTGGGACTACGAGACGGTGCTCGCTCGCCAGGAGGGCTGGCCCACGCCGGTCTTCACCCACAAGCCCGACGCCGACGTCTCGTTCGAGCGCCTGGCGCGCCTCATGCTCGAGAGCGTCGACGTGGTGCGGCCGGCCTTCGGCAGCCACAACGTGCGCTCGCTCGCGGCGGCGATCGCCACCGCCCGCCGCCTGCGCGTGCCCGACGACGGCTTCGAGATCCAGATGCTGCACGGCATGGGCGACCCCATCAAGGCGGCGGTGCGCGCCATGGGCCTGCGCCTGCGCGAGTACGCGCCGGTGGGCGAGCTCATTCCCGGCATGGCCTACTTCGTGCGGCGCCTGCTCGAGAACACCGCCAACGAGTCGTTCCTGCGCGGCGCCTTCGCCGAGGGCGCCGACGTCGAGCAGCTGATCGCCCCGCCGGCGCCGTCGACCGGCTTCGACGAGCCGCCGCCTCACCTGCCGCTCGTGGCGCCCACCGACCCCGCCGCGCCCGGCCCCTTCGCCAACATGCCGCACGCCGACTTCGCCCGGCTCGAGAGCCGCCGCGCCACCCTGCAGGCGCTGCGCCAGGCCGCGGCCAGGCCGGCCCGCCACGAGTCGCTGCTCGTCGGCGGGCGCGACCAGCGCGGCGTCGCCACGGCCGAGTCGATCGACCCGGCCCACCCCGCCCGCGTGGTGGGCGTGGTCGAGGTCGCCGGCCCGCGCGAGACCGAGGCCGCCGTGCAGGCCGCCCGCGCGGCGTTCCCGGCGTGGCGCGACAAGGCGGCGCGCGAGCGCGCCGCCGTGCTGTTCCGCGCCGCCGAGCTCATGCGCGGCGAGCTCGCAGAGCTCGCCGCTCTCGAGACGCTCGAGGCCGGCAAGACGGCTCGCGAAGCCGACGCCGACGTCGGCGAGGCCATCGACTTTCTCGAGTTCTACGGGCGCGAGGCGCTGCGCCTCGACGTACCGCGGCGCCTGGGCCACGTGCCCGGCGAGGTCAACCACTTGAGCTATGAGGCGCTCGGCGTGGCCGCGGTGATCGCCCCCTGGAACTTTCCCCTGGCGATCCTCACCGGCATGACGAGCGCCGCGCTTGTCGCCGGCAACGCCGTCGTGGTCAAGCCGGCCGGACCGACGCCCGTGATCGGCGCGCAGCTGGCCCGCATCCTGCGGGCCGCCGGCGCGCCCCCGGCACGCTCAATATGCTCTTCGGCCGCGGCCGCGAGATCGGCGAGACGCTGGTCACCCACCCCGAAGTGAACCTCATCGCTTTCACCGGCTCGCGCGAGGTGGGCCTGGGCATCATGGCGCATGCCGCGCAGCACCCGGGCCGCGCCTGGCTCAAGCGCGTCATCGTCGAGCTCGGCGGCAAGAACGCGATCATCGTCGACAGCGACGCCGACCTGGACGTGGCGGTGCTCGAGACGGTCGCCTCGGCCTTCGGCTACCAGGGGCAGAAGTGCTCGGCCTGCTCGCGCGTGATCGTCTTGCGCGAGGCCTACGACGAGTTCCTCGAGCGCCTGGTCGAAGCCACGCGCAGCCTGGTCGTGGGGCCGCCCGACGACCCCGCCACCCGGCTGGGGCCCGTCATCACGGCTCAGGCAAAGGCGACGATCGAGGGCTACATCGAGCGCGGCCGGCGCGAGGCCCTGGTCGCCCTGGCGACCCCCGCGCCGGCCGGCGGCTGGCCCGACGACGGCTTCTACGTGGGCCCGCACATCTTCGCCGGGGTCGAGCCGGGTTCGGCGCTCGGCCAGGAGGAGATCTTCGGCCCCGTGCTCGCCATCATGAAGGCGGGTGACTTCGACCAGGCCCTGGCGATCGCCAACGGCACCTCGTACGCGCTCACCGGCGGTCTGGTCTCGCGCAGTCCGGCCACCATCGCCCGCGCCCGCCGCGAGTTCCGCGTAGGCAACCTCTACATCAATCGCGGCATCACCGGGGCCATGGTCGAGCGTCAGCCGTTCGGCGGCTTCAAGATGAGCGGCGTCGGCTCAAAGGCGGGCGGCCCCGACTACCTGCTGCAGTTCATGGAGCCGCGCGTGGTCACCGAGAACACGCTGCGCCGCGGCTTTGCGCCACCCGACGAAGCGCCCTGACGCGCCGCGGCTTTGCGCCGCCCGACGAAGCGCCCTGACGCGCCGCGGCTTTCCGCCGCCCGACGAAGCGCCCCGACGCGCAGCGCCCCCCGCTCCTCTACTGCAAGTCGGCCGGCAGCGAGGGGATGATCCCCGGGATCGCCGGCACCGACTTCGACGACGGCGGGTGCGCCATCGTCTGGGCGGTCTTGGTCAGCGCCGCCCTGGTGGCGGCGTTGGCCTTGGCCACGCCGTTCGAGAAGGTCCACGACAGCACGGCGCCCTTGCCCACCATGCTCGTGCCCGGCAGCTGCGAGTACACGTAGATGCGGTGCTCCCAGGGCCGGTCGAAGGCGTACCACATCTGCGTGCCGCCCGGCGAGATCTTGGCGACGTGGCCCTCGATGTTCAGGTCGTGGGTGGCCGCGTAGCGCAGCACCGCCTCGGTCGACGCGCCGGTGGGCAGCTTGATCTGACGCACCGCGGCGATGGCCGCGGTCTCGGCGGGCGTCATCACGGTGATGTCGCCCATCTCGACGCGCGTCGCCACAAGGCCCACGGCGACCAGCGCCCAAATGACGACGATGACCGTCCAGGCGGCGTTCCACTCGAGAGCTTTGCCGCCGATGGTGTAGGCGCGACGCGGCGGCGCGTCTCCGGCAAAGGTCGCTGAGGGCCCGAACACGACGGCAGCAGGCGGAGCGGTCGAGGGCTCGTCGGCGGCGGGCGGCGCGGCGGCCGGCGGCGCGGCGGCTGCAGGTTGCGCCTCAGCGGCCGGCGGCTCGGCGGCCAGCGGCCCGGCGACCGCGGGCGACGCGGCGGCCCCGGGCTGCGCGACGGTGGCGGCCAGCGGCGCGGCGGCGAGCCGCACAGCGGCTCCGGGCAGCGCGGCGGCTCCGGGCGGCGCGGCGGCAACTACGCCGGCGTCGTCGGGAGCCGTCCACGTCCACTGGTCGGCCGGGGCGGCGGCTGGGCTCGCGGGCACGACCGGCGCTGCCTGGCTGCTCGCTTCGAAGAAGCTCAGCGGCTGGGCGCAGGCCGGACACGACGTGCCTCTGGCCCAGTCGTCGAAGGTGAACTGGGCGCGACAGTGGGGGCAGCTCAGCAGCCGCGCCATCGTCGCCCTCCGGTGTCGTTGCTCGCCCTCACGGCTAGTCGAGCGCGGCGCGCTTGCGCAGCACGATCGGTTGCTTGGGGAACAGCTTGGCGAAGACGGCGCCGGCGGCAAAGCCGCCGATGTGCGCCCACCAGCCCACGGCGCCGCCGTAGGCGGGGCTCACCACCGACAGCGCGCCGCTCCACAGGTTGGTCAAAAAGAAGAGGCCGAGCACCACCCAGGCGGGCAGGCTCACCGCGACCAGCAGGGTGTAGGCGACGTTCTGCCCCGTCTTGCGCGCTCGCGTGACGGCATACCACACGAGCGTGGCCAGGCTTGACAGCACGAACAGCACCGAGCCGCCCAGCAGGATCGACGGCGTGCCGAGCCAGCACCATCACCTCGTAGACCACGTAGAAGATCCACACGAACAGCAGGATCGTGGAGATCTTCAGCCGCGCCGTAGGCCAGAGCACGAGGCTGGCGCCCATGACGCCGGCGATCGCCCCGCTGGCGCCGACCGCGGGCAGCGACGACCCGGAGGTGGCGACCATGAAAGCGATGTTGGCGAAGAAGCCGGACAGCAGGTAGATGGCCACGAACCAGCGCCAGCCGAAGGCGTCTTCGACGGCGTCGCCGAAGACGAAGAGGAACCACATGTTGCCGATCAGGTGGATCCAGCCCACGTGCAGGAACATGGCCGTTACCAGGGTGAGCACGTTGTGGGTGGTGACCTCGGCGTTCACGCGCGCAGGCACCAGCCCCCACTCCTGCAGGAACGGCACGAAGCGTACGCCGACCGACAGCTCGAACAGAAAGACGAGCACGTTGATGCCGATCAGCGCCACGGTCGCGTGAGGCCACTTGTGCGTCTTGGCCTCGTGACTGTAAACGGGGAGCATGTCCCCTGTATCGCCCGGGCGGCGCGCTTGCTTTAGGCCGCGCGCGCGAACCATCCTCCCCGTTGCGCGCGTCTCCCCTGCGACGTGCCTGAGAGCAACGCGACCAAGGGAGAAGACATGCCGTTCCTACTGCGTCATCGCCGGTTCGTCATCGCGGGGGCGGTCGCGGCGGCGCTCGTGCTGGTCGCCGCCGCCGCCCTGTATCTTTCGCATAGCGGTTTGAGCGGCTCGAGCGGCTCGTCGACGGTCGGCTTACCGGAGAACTCGACGGGCGTCGTGCGCGGCGCCGCCGCGAGCGGCGCCGCCGGGTCGGCGTCGGGCGCCTATGCGGCGGGCGCCGCGATAGCCACGCCCGCGACCTCGCCGCCGATCGCCAGCGACGTCTCGCCACTCGACGCCCACCGCTTTCTCGTGCGCACCGGTGAGATGTCCCTGATCGTGGCCAAAGGCGGCGTGCCGCAGGCGGCCGCTCACATCGTCGCGCTCACGAGCGGCTACGGCGGCTACGTGC
The DNA here is from genome assembly GCA_963736185.1 of uncultured Gammaproteobacteria bacterium. Classification (GTDB taxonomy): domain Bacteria; phylum Pseudomonadota; class Gammaproteobacteria; order Steroidobacterales; family Steroidobacteraceae; genus Bog-1198. The sequence continues at coordinate 68,329 of CAVTNZ010000008.1, forward strand.
TGACGAGCCAGGTATCGGGCGCCGACGGCGCCGCGGCCCCGTTCGCCGACCTCACGATCCGCGTACCCGCCGCCCAGTACGACCTGGCCATCCAGCGCTTCAGCACACTGGGCCGCGTGCAGGGCGTGCAGACCAGCGCTACCGATGTCACCAGCCAGTACGTCGATTTGAGCGCGCGGCTCGCCCAGACAAGGCGCGTCGACCAGCGCCTGCTCGGCTTTCTCGCCCGCACCACCACGGTCAGCGAAGCGCTCGCAGTGCAGAGCCGCATCGACTCGACCGAGCTCAAGGTCGAGGAGCTCACCGGCCAGCTCAAGGCCCTGCGCGAGCAGGTCTCGTACAGCACGCTGACCGTCTCCGTGAGCGAGCGCGCCGCGCAACACGCTACGGCCCATCGCCACGGCTTTCTCGGCGCGCTGTCGACTTCGTGGCGGCGTCTGGTCTCGGGCTTCGAGGCGATCGTCGTGGGGATCGGCGCCGTGCTGCCCTTCGCTGTGCTCCTCGCGGTGCTCGCTGCGACCGCCTGGTTCGTCGCACGCGCGGCGCGCACGCGCGCCGCACGCCCGAGCGTGAGATGATGCGGCGCTGGGAATGACCCCGGCGACCGGCAGTGCGGCACGACGCGGAGGGAGCGGCAACGTCCATGAAGGCAGTGCGCATACACGAATACGGTGGTCCCGAGGTGCTGGTCTACGAAGACGTCGCTACGCCCGAGCCCGGTCCCGGACAGGCGCTGGTGCGCATAAAGGCCGCGGCCGTCAACCCGGTCGACGTGGCCGTGCGCAGCAACGCCTTCCCCACGCCCAAGCAGCCGCCCAAGACGCTCGGCTCCGACGGCGCCGGCGTGGTCACGGCCGTCGGCCCCGACGCGGCCGGCGTGGCCCCGGGCGACGAGGTCTTCTTCACCGGGCTCGGCATAGGCAGCGAGGGCAGCTACGCCGAGTACGCGCTGATCGCCGCGGTGCAGGCCGTGCACAAGCCCGCCAACGTGAGCTTCGAAGAAGCGGCCGGCCTGGGCCTGGCCTTCTCGACCGCCTGGTACGGCCTCGTGCGGCGCGCCGCCCTGGCGGCCGGCGAGACCGTGCTGGTGCAGGGCGCCGGGGGTGGCGTGGGCAGCGCCGCAGTGCAGCTGGCCCACGCCCGCGGCGCCCGCGTGCTGGCCACGGTCGACAGCGCGGCCGACGGCGAGCGCGTGCGCGAGCTCGGCGCCGACGCCACCATCGACCGCCACACCGCCGACGTGCCGGCCGAGGTCAAGCGCCTGACCGACGGCAAGGGCGTCGACGTCATCATCGAGCTCGTCATCTCCGCCAACCTGGCCGCCGACTTCGGCATGATCGTCAAGGGCGGCCGCATCGTGGGCATCGGCGGCGGCCCGCAGCCCACGGTCACCATCCCCAGCGGCCCGGCGATCGCGGTCGACGCCACGGTGCTCTTTGCCAGCTCGAGCAACGCCGGCCGCGCCGGCGTGGCCGAGACCCTGCGCGAGGTCGTGAGCCTGGTCGAACAGGGCGTGGTGCGCCCCGTGGTGGGCGCCGTGCTGCCTCTGTCGCAGGCACGCGAGGCGCACGAGCTGCTCGCCGCGCACCACTTCGGCAAGATCGTGCTGGTGCCCTGAGGCGTCGCGGCCGAACGTCGCGGCCGGGCGCCCAAGCCGAGCGTCGCTCCCAGCAGCGGTCCGACCCCGCCGCGTCTAGTATCCCTTGCCGTTGCCGCCGATCGCCTGCTCGCGCTCCTTGCGCAGCTCGAGCCCGGGAATGAGGGCCTTCATGACGGCGATCAGCAGGTCGAGCCGCTCGGTCTCGGAGCGCGATTCGAGCAGGCGCTGCTTGAGCGGCTGGCCAAAGTCGACGGCCACCGCCAGCCGGAACGACAGCGGACTCGCGCCGTCGGGCACGCGCGGGTCGTCGACGCCCATGAGCCGCACCATGGTGCGGAAGAGGTCCTTGGCCAAGGCGGCGGCGAACTGCTGCGGCGCCACGGCCAGGTCGATGTCGTCGAAGAGCTCGACCTGGCCGCGCAGGTAGTCGGACTCGGGGTCGTCGGGGGCGAGGAGCTCGCCCACGGTGAAGCGCTCGCGGCCCGTGACGATGATGTTGAGGCGGCCGTCGTCGAGCTCGTCGACGACGTCGTCGATCGCCGCCGTGCAACCCTGGCCCGCGAGGGTGTCGTCGTCGTGCAGCACGATGCCGAAGACGTCGCCGCTCGCGCGGCACGCGGCGATCAGCGCCTTGTAGCGCTCCTCGAAGATGTGCAGCGGCAGGATCTCGCCGGGCAGCAGCACGAGCGGCAGCGGAAACAGCCCGATGGTGCGCTCAGAGCTGGTCATGCCACGCCAGTACGATAGCCTCGAGCTTGCCTTCGGTCGATTCCTCGGGGTCGTCGTCGAAGCCGGGGAGCGCCACGATCCACTCGTGCAGCTCGACGAAGTTCAAGTCGAGCGGGTCGGCGTCGGGGTGCTCGTCGATGAGCGCAAAGGCGATGTCGTCGGGCTGGTCCCAGGTCAGTGCCACGGGCGTCGGTCCTTTCAGGTGCGGGCCTGTGCGGGCAACCCTACACACGCACTCCATGCCCTGCAACGCTGCAAGCGTCACACCAAAGCACACAGGGAGCGCTGCGGCTGCCCGGGCGCGAGCGGGCGCCGCGGCCGCCCGCAGACCGGCCGACGCCGACGGCCGGGCCGCGAGCGGCCGCCTCAGGCCCGCGGCGTGCGGCACACGTACATCGTGTAGTCGAGGGTGCGGCCGTCGACGACGTCGCTCACCGGGCTTGCCCGCACGTCGCCGAACGACTCGGCAAGCACGGCTTCGAACTCGGGGTACCGCTCGGGCGACCAGAACACGACGACGCCCGATCGACGCACGGCGGCGGCCACCTGACGCAGGCCGCCGGCCTCGTAGAGCCGGGCGTTGCCCGCCCTGAGCAGCCACTGCGGGCCGTTGTCGGTGTCGAGGGCGATGAGGTCGTAGCGCGGGCCGCCGGGCAACAGGTCGGCGACGTCGGCGACGACGATGCGCGAGCGGGCGTCGCGCTCGGCGCGCGACGCCCGCTCGCGCATGTGCGTCGCGTACCACTCCACGATTAGCGGCTCGTACTCGGCCACGGTCACGCTGCGCAGGCCGGGCAGGTCGAGCGCCTCGTCTAAGGCATACCCATGCCCAAGCCGCCGATCAGCACGTCGAGCGGCCCCTTGGGCAGGAAGGGCCGCGCCGCCGCCACCAAGGCGCGGCTCGAGCGCTCGTTGCAGCTCGCGATCACGAAGGCGCCGTCGCAGACCAGCTGCAGCTCGTCGCCGCGGCGCAGCAGCACGAGCTCGCCCGAGCGGCCACGACCGAGCTCGACGACGACCGCCGGCTCAGCCACGGTCGCTCCCTCGGTCGCCGGGCGCGCCGTTCGTGGCCACGCGCGCGCTGTTCGTCGCCGCGCGCGCACCGTTCTCGGCCGCGCACGCGCTTACGCCGCTGGTCGCGGCCTCGCGCACTCCTTCGTTGTCCCCGGGCTCGTTCAGACGGCCACCGCCCGGTACGCGGCGATCACCTGCTCGACCCGGGCCAGCACGGCGTCGTCGACCGGCGTCGCCAGGTTGGCGTCGATGAGCTCGCGCGCCCGCGCCGCCGCGTCGGCGACCAGCGAGCGCCCGGCGTACGCCTCGAAGGGCGCCCGCTGCCAGACCGCCGGGCTCCACAGCTCGCCCTTGTGCAGGAAC
>CAVTNZ010000009.1:0-63967 GCA_963736185.1 uncultured Gammaproteobacteria bacterium
CCTTTAGAAAAGGGGGGTGATCGGACAGGCCCCCTCCGCTCTGGTACGGTTGATGCATGTAGTCAATGCGTCAATGCGCGTGGTAAAGTCTGCTTCAGGGGGGGGCAATGCGAGATACGAAATTCAGGCCGGTTCATCCCGGTAAAATCCTGCTAAAAGAATTCATCAAGCCCATGGGGATAAGTCAGACCAGGCTGGCGCTTTTCATCAACGTTCCCGCGCGCCGCATAAACGAGATCGTGCTGGGAAAGCGCGGGATCAGCGCGGACACGGCTCTTCGCCTCGGGCGATACTTCGGCACCTCACCGCAATTCTGGCTGGGCCTTCAGATGGACTACGACGTCCACGTCGCGCAAAACAGGCTCGGCGATAGTTTGAACCGCGATATATTGATGTGCGCGCTGTAGAGTCCGGTTATTTTTTCTTCTTTTCCTGAAGTTTTGCTTTCAGGAGGTCTGCCAGCGTTCCCATGGCAGGGCTCCCCGTTTTAAGAAACTGCGAATAATCTTCGCCGCCTTGATCATCGGCCTGGGCGCTCCCGGCAAGTGAGAGCGAGATGCGTTTGTTTTCCTTGTCGATCGTGTCGATCTTTACCTCGATGACCTGGTCTTTGGCAACCGCCTCATGCGGGTGTTTTATCCTTTTTCCGGCCCCAAGTTTTGAGATGTGCAAAAGACCGTCGACGCCGGCAGCCAGGGAGACGAATGCGCCGAAATTGGTCAACCGGACGACCGTCCCGGTGTGGCTGGACCCGGGCGGGAAATCCTTTTCCAAGCTATCCCAGGGGTCGGGCAGCGCGCGCTTGAGGCTGAAGGTGAGGCGGTCGTTTTCCCAGTCGAGTTTTAGCGCCATCACTTCGACTTCCTGCCCGACCTTTAGCACCTCGTTTATGTCTTCGGTCCGGTTCCAGCCGATTTCCGAAATCGGGATAAGCCCGTCGACGCTGCCGATTTTAACGAATGCGCCGAAGTTGTGGATCGAGCTGATCTCGCCCCTGACCCTGGCGCCTTCGAGAAGCTTGCCCTTTTGCTCTTCCCTTTGCCTCTGCCGCTCTTCCTCCATCACGGCCCGGTTGGACAGGACAATGTTTCGGCCGTTTTCCCCGTATTGAGTGATACGGAAGTCGAGATGCCTGCCGGTCAAATCCTTCGGGTTCTCCCTCTGGAGCCCCATTTGTGAAAATGGGCAAAAGCCGCGGAGCCCACCGGCTATCTTTATCTCGAAGCCGCCCTTGATCTCTTTATCCACCAGGCCTTCGACGGGGATCCCGTTTCGCCATGCCTCTTCGAGATAGTAGCGTCCCGCATCCCCCCCGGTAATCCGGGTGGTGAAACGCATCTGGTTTTCGTCGGCCGAAAGGAAGTAGGCCTCGATCAGTTCGCCTTCGCAAACCGAAAGTTTGCCCTCATCGTCGAGGAATTCCTTCGAGTCGAGATAGCCCTCGCTCTTAGCGCCCAAATCTATAAAGACCCACTCGGAGGAAATATTTACGACCCTGGCTTTTACCTTCTGCCCCCGATTGAACCGCACGGACTTGACCTCGCTTTGCCGGAAAAGTTCGGCAAAACTTTCCTCTTCGCTAATTTCTTCCCTGGATTGTTCGTCTTCGTTCATAAGACCCCTAGACCTCGATTTTAAAAAGAATTTAACTTCTGCTCGGCGCCGGGCTAATCAAGCCCGTATATAATACTCTTTATTTCATTTCATAAAAAGAGCTCACGTCAAGTTCCAAAAAGGCTAAAGAGGTCTGTCATCCGGGCGCTCCTCGATGCTTCGCATGGTATAAAGAAATATTTTCTCGGCGTCGCCGGCGTCGAAGCAGCGGAACTCCGGGTCCGCTCTAAACCAGGTGATCTGCCTTTTGGCGTAGCGCCTGGTTTCCCGTTTTATCTCGAAGACGGCCTCATCCAGAGGTAGAGCGGAGGCAATGTGGGCGGTCATCTGCCTGTACCCTATTGCCTGCATGGGCTTTAGCCCCGGCCCGTAGCCCATGGCGAGCAGTCCTTCGACCTCGGCTTTTAGACCCGCCTCGATCATCTGCTCGACCCTCACGTTTATCCTTTCATAGAGCGCATCGCGTTCCCGGTTGATAAATACCTTTACTGTCGGGAAAAGCTCACTCTTAAATCCGTGGCCCTTTTGCAAGACCGAGAGGGCCACCCCCCCGATATAGAAGACCTCGAGCGCGCGGATAATCCTCTGCCGGTCGTTTTGGTGAATCCTTGCGGCGGATTCCGGGTCGACCCGCAAAAGATCCCGGTAGAGGTGCTCGAGACCTTGGGACTTTTCGATGGAAATTAACCGCTCCTTTACTTCGGGGTCGGAAGGCGGCCCCTGGCAAAGGCCCCGGGTAAGGGCCCTCATGTAGAGCCCCGTTCCGCCAACGACCAGAGGGAGCACGCCGCGCGCTCTCAGTTCGTCTATCTTCGGGCGGGCTGCCGCGAGGTATCTCGCCGCATCGAATGGTTCATCGGGGTCCGCCACGTCTATCAGGTGGTGGACAACTTTTCGTCGCTCCGAAGGCGTGGGTTTTGCCGTCCCGACATCCATGTGGCGGTAGACCTGCATGGAATCGGCGTTTACTATCTCTACGGCAAACCTTGCGCTAATCGCGCGGCAGAGCTCAAGAGAAAGCGAAGTCTTGCCCGAGGCCGTTGGCCCCGCCAGCAGCACTGCGGGAAGCACCCGGGGCCGCTCAGGTTCTTTTGAAGAATCGGTTAATCTGGTCATAGGTCACAGTGTAGGAAAGCGGCCGGCCGTGGGGGCAGGTAAAAGGGGTGTCGATCGAGTCCAGCGCCTCCAGGAGCTGCCTTATTTCTTCTGTTTTAAGCTTTTGCCCCGCCCGGACGGACCCGTGACAGGAAGCGGTCCTGGCAAGGCCCAGCATGATTTCCCCCACGTCTGTCGGGCACTCCTCTTCGGCGTACCGGAGATAATCGCGCAGGATATCCTCGGGATTTAACCGGGAGAGACAGGCGGGCACCGCATGGATGGCGAAGCTTCCCGCGCCGAAAGGTTCGATCTCAAAGCCCAGGGCGCGAAGCGAGGGAAGAAAACTCTCGAGCAGCACGGCTTCCTTAGGCATGAGATCGGCGACCGCCGCCCGGGCAAGAAGCTGGGAGGCTCCCGACTTTTTTTTGCTGAGGCTGCTGAAAACGATCCTTTCGTGTGCCGCGTGCTGATCGATCACGACAAGACCCTCCGGGGATTCGAGGAGGATGAAGGAGTTTGCGAGTTGGCCGATGAGAGTGAGTTTGGAAAAAGAAAAGCTTGCAACAGAACCTTCCCCGCCTTCGGGGGCGGGAGGATCTTCCCAGGGCGCGCGGACAGAAGCGGCGGCTGCCGGGGCTTCCGCCGGAGCCAAGGCGGGGGGGGGAGAAGCAGCGGCGGCGGGTTCAAAAAAACCGGTCGCGCTCCGTTGGAAAGCGGCGAGACTTTCCATATTTTTCTGGGCCATATTTTTTTGGGTAAAAACCGGTTGGGGCTCCCGCGCAAACACTGCGGGCTGCTCTCGCGAGTACCCGGTAAATTTTGGCCTGATCCTGGACAGGGCCTCAAAAAGAGCTTTGCGAACGGCCGCGGTTACATCCCCCGGGTCCCGGAAGCGGATCTCTCTTTTGGCGGGATGAACGTTTACGTCCACCCGCTCGGGGGGGACGGCGACAAAAAGAACGGCCACCGGGTATTTCCCGCGCGGGATAAGCGCTTCATAAGCGGTCAGCACCGCCCTTTGCAGGAGCCTGTCATAGACGGCCCTTCCGTTTACGAACAGGAACAACCCCTGGCTATTGGTTCTTTGAATATCCGGGGGGGCGATAAAGCCCGTGACCGCGGCGGCCCCGCCTTCGAAATCGACCGGGGAAAAAGTGGACGCGATCTGCGCCCCCAGCACCCTTGAGGCCCTGGGGAGAAGCCCCTCGCACTTGGGGTGGTCGTAGACCACCTTTTCCTGGCTTTTTAGCTGCAGGTGGATGTGGGGGTTGGCAAGGGAGACCCGCAGGAACTGGTCGGTTATGTAGGCAAGTTCTGTCTCGGGTTTTCGCAAAAATTTTCGCCTTGCGGGAAGGCAGTAGAAAAGATCTCGCACCAGCACTTGGGTTCCGGGAGGCAAGCCCTTTTCGCGCACATCTTTTATGACGCCCCCCTCGACCCTGATAGAGGTTCCGCAAAGTCCCCCGGGCTCGCAGGTATTTAGCTCGAAGCGGCTTACCGCGGCAATCGAGGGAAGCGCTTCCCCCCGAAAGCCCAGCGAGGATATGGAATTTAAATCCTCAATAGATCTTATCTTGCTCGTAGCGTGTCTTTCCAGAGCCAGAAGCGAGTCTTCGGAACTCATGCCGCTTCCGTTATCCACGACACTTATTTCACGGCGCCCCCCATCGATAAGTCCGACCGATATCCTGGTGCTTTTGGCGTCGATGCTGTTTTCGACCAGTTCCTTTACAACCGCCGCGGGCCGCTCGACGACTTCGCCGGCAGCGATTTGATTGCAAAGAATATCGGGTAAAATCGCTATTTTGCCCACCCGTTCCTCCGGGGTCTCAACGCTATTGACATAAAACGCTCTATCCGGTACTAGAAGCACCTTAAGGTCTTCATTATATCATACCGGAAGGTCTTTTCGATGCAAGAGGGACTCTCTGTATTCGAAGCTCTTTTCGGGCAGCCTTTGGAAAGGTCCCCCATCATCTTCTATCGAGTAAACTAAATGGATCCCAATCCTTATCAGCCGCTGGTAAATCTTCTGTCAAATGTGCTGGAAGCCTATACCACGGCTTTTTTTATTTTCGACGAAAAAAGCCGCAGGCTTCACCTGGCGGCCATGCAGAGCCTGAGCAAATTCATCCCGCCCCAGGTTTCTCTGCCTCTTGAGGGAAGCGGCATACTTTCCCAGGTGCAAAAAGTGGGGCAGACGATCCACCTCGACAAGCTCCACGAGGCGACCTCCTCGATATCTCTTACGCTTCCCTTCTACCGGGAGGGGGAATCGCACATAAAGGGGCTTTATGCCGCGCCGGTCGGGGGCGGAGCGGGCATACTCTACGTCGACACGAAGTACGGCTGGGGTTTTAACGACAAGCAGCAGAAGTGGATAAAAGAGTTCGCCGACCTTTTGGGGGGGCTTCTCAAAAGCTCTCAGGCCGAGGGGCGCCATGAAAACTACGCGAGGGTTTTCGAAGTCCTGCACCGGCTCGACGATATCGTTTTCAAAGGCTACGAACTGGACAACTACTGCGGGGCCTTCACCACGGAGTGGTCGGGCCTTTTGGACATGGACTACGGATTTTTGGTCATGAAGGAGCCGGGCGCCAAGAATTACAGGGTCATAGGAGCCACGGCCAACGCGCCAAGGGGCGTGGTTACCCAGAGTTTTCCCGTAAATCACGGGCTTATCGGCTGGGTCCTGCAAAACCCTAAGAACCTGCTGATCATGCGCTTAAATCCCGCCACATCGGACCACTACCTGTTTTCCCGGGGAGAAAACCTGCCTCACCAGGGCACGGTCTGGGGAATGCGCGGTCAGACCTCGCTCGGCTATGAGCTGGCCATAGTTTTTCTATCCCGCCAGCCGGTCGACTGGAACACCGATTCCGAAAGGGCCGTGGCCCACTCATTCCACTTTCTTCTCCTTTTGCTCGAACAGGTTTACTGCAAGGAGGAAAACGAGGCCCTTCAGACCTACGACATCTGCACGGGTATTTTCAGCGCCCCGGCGTTCGAAGCAAGAGTCGAGGGGATTTTTCACGCCTCGATGAAGTCAAACGCCCCCTTTACCCTTGGTCTCATTCAGTTCGAGCCCTGGCAGATCCTTAGCACCAAGGCCCAGCCCCAGAAGCTAAGGCAGCTTCAACGCGAGCTTGCCAACTCCCTTTGCGACGCCCTTCCGCCGGGGGTGCTGGTCGGGCAGCTTACGCAAAACCGCTTTGGGCTGCTCTTTGCCGAGACGACCGTCCATGAGGCCGAAACCCAGCTAAACGAGCTTGCCGGCTATGGGAAGATCGCACTAAAGGGCATAAAGGGAGTCAAACTTCACCCCTACATTGCTTCCGCGGGGTTTCCGCAGGATGTGGCAAAAATGGAGGAGCTGTGGCCTCTTGTCAGCAGGCGCCTGTTTGCGGCATTTGGCATGAGACAGGAAAAAGCAGTCTCATAAACAGTTGACCCGCCGATTCATTGTCTATAGACTCTTAAAGACTGTAAAGAATTGCTCCGGAAGGGGAAGCCCCCATTGGGGTCTTCCTTAATCGAACGGTTGCCCATAAGACAAAATGGAAGGGTCATGTATGCTCGGATGGCTGCTGTCATATTTTTCGCAAGACCTGGCCATGGACCTCGGGACCGCGAACACCCTGATTTACATGCGTGGCAAGGGGATCGTGCTAAATGAGCCATCGGTTGTGGCCATAAACCAGGACACCAACCAGGTCATAGCGGTGGGACAGGAAGCCAGGAACATGATCGGCAGACACGGCCACAGGATCGTTACCATCCGTCCGCTAAAAGACGGCGTCATTGCCGACTTCGAAGTGACGGCGGTGATGATCAAATATTTTCTGTCAAAGATACTTAGCAAGCGCCAGATTTTTCGCCCCCGGCTGGTCGTGGCGGTCCCCACCGGGATTACCTCGGTGGAAAAAAGAGCGGTGATCGAAGCCGCCGAACAGGCGGGCGCACGCTACATTCACCTGGTCGAAGAGCCAATGGCCGCGGCCATCGGGGCCGGTCTTCCCATCGATCAGCCGCGTGGAAACATGGTGGTCGACATCGGGGGGGGGACCACCGAAGTCGCGGTAATCTCGATGTTTGCCGTGGCTTACAGCGAGTCGGTGCGGGTGGCCGGAGACGAGGCCAACGAGGCGGTCCTTCGCTACATTCAGCGTGAGCGTCAAATGATAATAAGCGAGGTCCTCGCCGAATCCATAAAGATGAGGATCGGTTCGGCGGTCGCTCTCGACAGGCCCGAATCGATCGAAATCACGGGCAAAGAGATACTTTCGGGCATACCCAAGACATTTACGGTGACAGATGCTGAAATCCGCGTGGCAATAAAGGAACCGATCGACGCTATCGTCGAAGCGGTCAAACGAGCCCTTGAGAAAACCCCGCCCGATCTTGCCGCGGACATCCATGACACCGGGTTTTGGCTCGCCGGCGGCGGGGCGCTTTTAAAGGGCCTCGATAAGCTTTTGACCGAACACACGAGACTCAAGGTCAATATCGCTGAAGACCCGCTTACGGCAATAGCCCGGGGAGCAGGTTCGGTTATCGAGCACGTTGACTTCTACAGGAGCGTCTTTATTAACTGAATGGCCGATATTATCGATCTAACCTCGAGATTCAAGCCGGGTCACAACCTGATTGCGGTGTCCCCGCTCGAATTTCGCAAGGGCGAGTGGCTGTCGGGGAGCGCGATTCTGTGCACGCGGGAAGAATCCGAAAAAATTGAGTCCCAGCGTAAAAAAGCCATACCCGACAGACCCCTCATGACCCTTGTCCCAAATCATCGTGTCCTCGACGGGGGCTGTCACTACACGTGTTTGTGGCTTTTCAGGTTAAGAGATGATGAAAAGCGCATGCGCCGCCTCTACCGGTTGGCGGGCCTCATGGAATGCATAACCAGCGCCCCCTCCCCGGTTTTACGAACCGACCTGGTAAGAAGGTTTTTCAAGATCATAAACGAGGAACGTGAAAAACTGAGTGTTACCTGGAAGGGAAACGTCCGGAGCTTCCTGCTGCCGCTTCGAATCGAGCACTACGACCGGGCGGTCTTTTTCGAGATCATGAGCAGCGCTCCATCTCTTAAGGAGCTTCTTGACGGGATAGAAAGGGAAACCGACTCCCAGTTCGACATTCTCGCGGCCAATTATGTCTTCTATGTGCCCGAGGCCTTCCTGTTGAAGTGATCTTCCGCCCCCGTAAAGAAAGACCATGAAGAATACAAAAAAGATTGCCTGCATAGGAATCGATCTGGGAGGGACAAGCCTTAGGGCGGCCCTGGTCAGCCGTTCCGGAAAGGTCCTGGAGCTACGTGTTGCAAAGACTGCGGGACTCGATGCGGAAGCGATTTCAAAGGAACTCGAAAGCCTTTGCCGCGAGCTTGCAGGAGGTGGTGCGGCCCTGGGTTTGGATACGGTTGCCGCGGGGCTTGGGGTTGCCGGAAAGATCGATTCTTCGAAAGGTCTTGTCGTTTTTTCCCCAAACCTTCCCATGCTCGACGGATACCCGCTCGGGCGCAAACCTTCACAGTGCTTTGAAAATCCCGGTATGCATGGAAAACGACGCAAACGTCTTCGGCCTTGGTGAAAGCTTGGCGGGCGCGGCCAGGGGGCTCAGAAACTGGGTCGGGGATCGTGCTCGGAACAGGCACGGGAGGTTGCGTGTTTTTAGACGGGAAGCTCTGGGAAGGAGACGGGCTCGGGTTTTCGGGCGAGTTCGGGCACATGATAATAGAACCCGGGGGGACTGCCTGCGCATGCGGGTCGTATGGGTGCCTGGAGACGTTCGCATCTGCGCGGGCGCTTGTTTCCGGGGCAAGAAGGGCACTTCGTGCCCCGGGGGCAAAAGACGGGCTGCTTGGTCCGTTTGAGGCCGCCGGAAAACTGAGCGCCAACGCGGTCTATGAGTGCGCAAAAAACGGGGACCGTGACGGCTTTGGAGCTATTCGAAAAAATGGGCTGGGCCCTTGGCATTGCTCTTGCCAACCTCTTTTCGGCCCTGGGGTTAAGAAGTGCGGTAATAGGGGGAGGGGTCGGCAGGGCGTGGGGGCTTTTCATCGACCCGCTCGAAAAAACCCTTGCCCGAAACTGCTCGATGCTCGGGCCGGAGGGGGCGCTCATCCAGCGAGGCAGCCTTGGAGACGACGCCGCCCTGATCGGGGCGGCGCACCTGGCTTTTAAGCGGTTTAAAGCTAGAACCTGATCAAATTCGCCCCATAACTCAACCCGCCGCCAAACGCCACGGTGACCACAAGGCTTCCCTCGCGAATCATTCCGGCCTCGATGGCCTCGTCCATGGCTATCAAGACCGATGCGCTGGCCGTGTTTCCATACCGGTCGAGATTTACGAAGAACTTGTCAAAGGAGACCTCGAGGCCCGCCGACAATTCCTTCAAGATATTGATGTTTGCCTGGTGGCAGATAAAGCAGTCCACATCGGCGAGGCTCACCCCGGTTTCCGCGGATGGCCCAGGGGTCCATCCTGGCTTCGCGGACGGCGCTGGTGATGTCCGATTTTCCCATGAACGCCTCGAAGCGATCCTCGGGCGTCACCGGCGCGCCGTCGATGCGAACTTCCAGCTCCGGGAAATGCCGGTCCGGGTAGGCGTCCGGCTCGCCCTGCGGGCCGAACAGCCGACCCTCGATGAGCAGCGCGGGCTGGTCCGAGACCGAATGAACTGGCAGTTCCACACTGACGTTCTCTCCCGACAGTGTCACCCGGCAAGATTCGGCAGTCACCTGGCTGCCCTCGTCCGCCGTCAGGCCGGGCAAGGGAGCGCCGGTGCTCGACCCCGCGGCGTGGCTCGTGCCGACGATGGCCGCAAGGAGGGCCCATGCCGCGCAGCGAGACGTCCAATGCAGAGCGCGCATCATCATGGGAAAATCGTCAACGGGACTGTGCAATGGGCGGAACGCGGAACGTCGCGGGCGGCAGCCCGATTCGTCGGCGATCCACCATTGCGATGAAAGCCGCTTCGAGATGACGGCGGAACCGATCGGTATCGAACAATGGGCTCACGGTCTTCTGCTGCACCAGCGCCGTGCGCGTGCCTTCGAGCCGGCGGGGATCCAGGGCCAGCTGCAAGGCCAGTCGTTCGTATTCCTCGAGCGAAGACGCCACGAGGGTCGACAACCCCAGAGCGGTGAGCAGGCTGCCGGACATGCGCGACGCATAGCTCGAGCCCGAACAGGTCACGACTGGCACTCCGGCCCACAGTGCATCGCTCGTGGTGGCTCCGCCGTTGAAGGGATAAGTATCCAGACACAGATCCGCCAGGGGCAGCCGCGCGAGGTGGCGCGGATAGGGCTCGCCTTGCGCAAATATCAGGCGTTTCGGGTCGACGCCCCGGCTGAGTGATTCACGCCGCAGGTTGTCCTCGGTTTCCGGTCTGCCTCCGAGCAGCCAGAGCGCACTGCCGGGAACCGCCAGCAGCAGCCGTGCCCATATGTCGAACAAGGACGGATTGAGCTTGTAGGTGCTGTGGAAGGAGCACCAGATGAAGCCCTCCGCGGGCAGATGGGCTTGCTCGCGGGTCGGCGCGTCGGGGGCGGCGAGTTTGCGATCGTCGTTCGCCTGAAAGCATTCCGGCAGGTAAGCGATGCATTCGCTGTAGTCGCGCTGTCGTTCGTCGGGAATCAGGAACTCATCCGCGATGAGGTAGTCGATGTGCGGCGATCCCGTCGTGGCCGGAAACCCCAGGTAGTTCACCTGTAGGGGGGCGGGGCGATGCGCAAACAGCCCGGCCCGATGCTCTCCGGTGTATCCCATGAGGTCCACCGCGATATCCACGTTGAGCTCGGCGATCAGCCGCGCGAGTGTCTCCTCCGATCGAGCGCTCGCCGGAATCCAGCGCTCGAAGCCGGCACGCACGCGCCGAGCAGTCGGCGACCGCTCGTCTTCGCGCAGAGGGATGCCGATGGTTTCGAAGCGTCGGCGATCATGCCGCTCGAACACGCCCGCCATGAGGTAGGACGTTGGATGCTCGAGGAAGTCAGCCGAGATGTAGGCAATCCGGATGCGTTCATGACGGGAACCGCCGCCGGAAATCAAGCGGGTTACCGCCGGCTGCAGTGCGGCGAGCTGCCGGGCGCACTTGAGCTGCAGGGGCGGGGAGTCAAAGACCGCGAGGAACGAGAAAGGGGAGTCCGCCCGATCGTCGCGCTCGATGCCCTCCGAAACGGCACGCGAACTCGCTGCGTAGTCGCTCCAGTCGGCGATTTGCAATTGCGCATGCAGCAAGGTTCCCCGCGCGTAACGATACCTAGGGTCGATTTCCAGTGACCTGCGCAGCGATCCGGCTGCCTCCGAGTGGCGCGCCTGTAGGGACAAGGCCAGACCGCGGCTGAACCACGCGACTGCAAGAGCGGCATTGCACTCGATCGCCCGGTCGTACGCCTCGATGGCCGCAGCGGTGTCCCCCAGCGCCGACAGGACGTGTCCCCGCTCCACAAATGCTTCGGCATAGCCTGGCTTGCATTCCAGGGCTCGATCGATGCTGCGTAGGGCCTGGGCATGCTCCCCAGACCCCAGCAGTGCGCCGGCTCGGCCCAAGTGCGCCTGGGCGAGCGTTGGCGACAACACCAGAGCAACGTCGAAGGCTGCGATTGCCTCCGCGTAGCGCTTGAGTTTGAGCAGTACCCCGCCCCGGGCGTTCTGCGCCGCCGCGAACCTCGGCACGAGCTGAAGAGCCCGGTCGAAGCTCGATAAGGCCTCCTCCTGCCGACCGAGCGCGGCCAGCGCATTGCCGCGGCCGAAGACCGCCAGCGGATAATCGGGCGCCAGATACAACGCGCGATCGTAGCTCGCCAAGGCCTCTGCCGGTCTGTTGAGCGCGAGATACGCGTTTCCCTCATTGGAGATCGCGACGGGCTGGTGGGGATTCGCGGCCAGGGACCTTGCGATCAAGGCGAGACCCGACTCGGGCCGGCCCAGCTGGGTCTCGGTCACTCCCATGAGGTGCAGCGCATCCGGGTGGTCCGGTTCGGTCTGCAGAATGTCGGCATACAGCGCCGCTGCCCGCTTCGGATCGCCGCGGCTGTGCAGTTCAACCGCGTGTCTCAATTTCATCTCCATCCCACAGTTCCAGCCTTCCCAAGAATCTCGAGGATCCGACACCCTAGTCAAGCCGAATGACGAACTGATGACCGCCGTCGGCGGATGTTCTGACTTTCCCAAAACTCGTGGCACGGAATTGTCATGAGGCCTTGCTACACTCGGATTGCCCGGGTTCGCTCCCGGCCGGCTGATCATTGCTCTTGAGGATCCCCCGTTGCATGCCCGATACAATCCGTGAAAGGGACACAACCCTCCACGGCGCAGCTCCAGCGAGCGCTCTCGCTGATTCACGGCGGACACCTGGCACAGGCTTCCGCTCTGCTCACCGACGTACTGCGGCGCGAGCCGGTCAATTTCAATGCACTGCAGCTGCAGGGCCAGATCGCTTTGCATGCGGCCGATTACGCGGCGGCGGAGCGCTGGCTCGCGGCGGCTCGGGCCGTCAACTCATCGAGCGCTCCGATGCTCTCGAATCTCAGCGTGGCGCTCCTGGCGTTGCATCGGCCGGGCGAAGCGCTGGAGTGCTGCGACCGGGCGCTCGAGTTGAAACCGCAGTATCCGGAGGCGCTTTGCAACAGGGGCCATGCGTGCTGCGCGCTCAACCGGCCGGACGAAGGGCTGGCCAGCTACGATCGGGCGATCACGCTGGCGCCTGCGTTCTACGATGCACATGCGGGGCGTGCCAAGGCGCTTTCGGCCCTGAGGCGTCATGCGGAGGCGCTCGCGAGCTGCGACCGGGCGCTCGAGCTCCATGCGCGCAGCGTCGGTGCCTGGTGCCAGCGCGGCGACATATTGCTGCGGCTGAAGCGCCCCGGGGAGGCGCTCGAGGCCTTCGATCGCGCGCTGGCGCTGTCTCCCGAGTCCGCCGAAGCGCACAACAATCGGGGCACAGCCCTGCGGGCGCTCATGCGCCCGCAGGAAGCCTTGGCCGCCTATGAGAAGGCCCTGCACGTGCGGCCGCAGTTCGCCGAGGTCTACTGCAATGTCGCGAACGTCGCTCTGGATGCCGGCAGATACGACGCGGCGCTCAAGGCCTGTGAGCGAGCCCTGTCGATTCGGCCGGATTGCCCGGATGCGCTCAATATTCAAGGCACCACGCTGCGCGGGTTGAGGCGCTACGAAGCGGCTGCCCAGGTCTATGAAAGGATACTGGCCAAGGATCCACGATTTGGCCACGCGTTGAGCCACCTTCTCGTTTCGCGGGCGCACGTTTGCAACTGGTCGGATCGAGAAGAGCAGGCCTCGCAAGTCATCGAGCGGGTCGCCTCCGGCGAATGCGCGAGCGCGCCGCATGCGTTTCTTTGGATCTGCGATTCGGCACCGCTGCAGCTCGAATGCGCCCGGCGGTACGCGCAGGAGGAGTTTCCGGCGGCGCAGCCGCTGTGGCGGGGCGAGCGCTATACACACGATCGTCTGCGCGTCGCCTATATTTCCGCGGATTTCTCCGATCATCCGGTCGCTCATTTGATTGCCGGTGTGCTGGAGCGCCATGACCGAAGCCGCTTCGAGACCTTCGGAGTCTCGCTGCAGCGCGATCCGGCTGGCTCGGCCACGGGGGTGCGCATGCAACGGGCATTCGAGCATTTCCACGACGTGAGCGAGGCCACTGATCGCGACGTGGCAACGCTGCTGCGCGAACGCGAAATCGAGATTGCGGTCGATCTCACCGGGCACACGCGCGGCGGGCGGCTCGGCATTTTCGCATTTCGACCGGCGCCGCTCCAGGTCAATTATCTGGGATTTGCCGGAACCTCCGGAACGAGTTATATGGATTACTTGATAGCCGACCGGGTCGTGATCCCGGGCGACCGGGAGCGCTTTTACACGGAGCGGATCATTCGCATGCCGAACTCGCTCTTGCCGAACGACGACCGTCAGCCCGTCGCAATCGGAACCGAGCCGCGGCGCGACCTGGGCCTGCCCGACACCGGCTTCGTATTCTGCGCCTTCAACAACGCCTACAAGCTCAATCCGGAAATGTTCGAGATATGGATGGGTCTCCTGAGGGAGACGCCCGGAAGCGTGCTATGGCTGCGCGGCGGGCGGGCCGTGGCGGACAATCTCGCCCGCTACGCCCGCGCTCGCGGAGTCGACGCCGAAAGGCTGGTGTTCGCGCGAAGATTGGAGGCGATGGACGAGCATCTTGCACGGTATCGGCAAGCCGATCTGTTCTTGGACACGCTGCCGTACGGCGCCCATGCGACCGCCCGCGATGCGCTGTGGGCAGGCCTGCCCGTGCTTACTTGCGCCGGCAACAGCATTGCCGGCCGGGTTGCCGCAAGCTTGCTGGAGGCTCTCGATATGCCGGAGCTGATTGCGAGCGGTCTCGAGGACTATGCCTGCCGAGCGCTCCGGCTCGCGCATTCCCCGGTCCTGCTCGCCGAAATGCGGGAGAAATTGGCGCTGAAGGGGTCGCAGCGCCCGTTATTCGATACGGATTTGTATCGGCAACATCTGGAGCGGGCCTACTCGGCCATCTGCGAGCGGCAGCGCCGCGGCGAGCCGCCGACGGCCTTCATGGTGCCGGAGTGACGGCGCTAGCCGGCCGGGGGCTTGATCGCGACCATGTTCAAACTGATCGGTGTGTTTTTCAGCGCGAGGCAGCTCGCGTCCTGAAATAGCCCGAATCCGCTGACCCGGCGCATGTTCGAGAAGCCGGCAGCATTCAAGAACCCAATGAGGAACTCTTCATTGAGGCCGACAAGGTGGTAGTCGTAAGGGTCGCTATGCCCGCCGAAGATCATGCGCATGATGGTAAAGCGATCCCCCATCGATAGCCCCTCCCGATCCGTGAACAGGCGGGCGAGCACGTCGAGATCGGGCACGCTGATGAGCAGCGTGCCCGCCGGCTTCAGCACGCGGCGCCACTCTTGCAAGGCTAGCACCAGCTTGTCGCGATAATCGAAATGCTCGACGACGTGGGAAGCGTAGATACTGTCGAACGTATCATTCTCAAAGGCGCGAAGATCGGATGCGTTGGCTACATGATCCACGCAAAGCCCCGGGTTGACGTCCAGCACCTCCCAGCCGGGTGTCCTGACTTGTCCGCCGATATGCAGCCGTCTTGTCACGATGTGCATCCCCCAAAATGGTCGGGCGCAAGCGTCTCAACCGAGAAGCCCGCGGGTGCCAAACCGTCGCGGTGCCGCGCCCACATCGACTCGTAGGCAGCCTCCAGATGGCGAGCGTAGAGAGCCGGATCGAAGAGCGGACTCGTCTCGCGAGCCTGCACGAGTCTGCGGCGGAGGGCGGCGAGGCGCCCGGGCTCGCGGGCGAGCTCGAGCGCCGTCGACTCGTACTCCTCGATCGTCTCGGTGATGAGCTCGTTAATCCCGAGTGCTTCGAGAAGGCTCGCCCCGACGCGGCCTGCGAAGCTGTTGCCGCGGCAGGTGAGGAGTGGAAGTCCCGCCCACAGCGCATCGCTGGCCGTGGCGTGCGCATTGTACGGCAAGGTGTCGAGGAACAGATCCGCGAGCCGGTGCCGCGAGAGGTGCGATTCGATCGAATCCAAGGCACCGGCGAACACGAGTCTGGTCGGCTCCACGCCCGACCTCTGCGCTTCGCTTTCGAGGTTCGCGCGTGCCTCCGGCGCACCGGCTCGAAGCCATAGAACGCTGCCTGGTATCTCGTGAAGCAGATGCAGCCAGATCTGGAACATCGGCCTCGTGAGCTTGGTCAGGCTGTTGAACGCACAGAACACGAAACCATCGGATGGTAGGCCGGCTTGCCCGCGCGCAAGCGTCCCATGGGCAATGGTTCGCCGGTCGCCCATCGGTAAGTAGGAGTGAGGCAAGCGGACTAACCGTTCGCTGTAGGCGTGCTCGTCCCTAAGAGGGGTGACCACCGAGTCTCCAATCAGATAATCCATGTAGGAAGTGCCGCTCGTGCCGGGATAGCCGAGAAAGCTCACTTGCAACGGGGTTCCGCGCTGAGCAAACACGCCGGTCCGCTGGCCGTGCGTGTGGCCCATGAGGTCGACCGCGATATCGACCTCCAGGTCGCGCAGCGACGTCGCGATGTCCCGGTCGGAGAGATGGGTAGCATCCATGAAGCGTCCGAAAGCGCCCTCGAGTCGGCGGCGATTAGATCCCTCGTTCTGTCGGCCCCACGCGATCCCGATGGTCTCGAATCGTGCGCGATCATGCCGCTCGATGATGGGGGTGAGCAGGTGCGAGACCGCATGCTCGCCGAAATCTCCCGACAGGTAGGCGAGGCGGATTCGTGAATGCCCATACGGCCAGCGTGGCGCCGCCGGGAGCGGCCGTGCCGGGTACCGCGCTTCGGCAAACGCACGCGCGCAGCGGAGCTGGGCCTCCGGAGCATCGGCGGTATAGAGAAACGACAGCGGCAAATCGGCGATCTGCCCGCGCTGTACCGCAGCCATGATCCGGCGGCTGAGGGCTGCCTCGTCGCTCCAATCGCAGCAATTGCGGCGCGCAAACAGTAGATTGCCGATGGCAACGCCAAAATCTGGAGCCAACCCGACCAATCCTTGGAACGCCTCCGCGGCCTCCCCGAATCGCTTCAACGCAAGGAGTGTCGTGCCGCGATTGCTCATCGCCTCGGCGAAATTCGGTGATGCCGCCAGCGCCAGGTCGAAGCTTCTGAGCGCATCGGACGCCCGGTTCAGATCGAGCAATGCGAGCCCCTGATTGTTGAGCGCCATCGCATACGTCGGCTGATGGCGGAGGGCGCGCGCGAGCGCCTCGAGCGCGTCGTCGGGTCGACGCAGCATCCGCCACGAATGCGCTTGATTGTTGTGGGCCGCGGCGAAACCCGGCGCATGACGCAACGCCTGAGCGTAGCTTTCGACCGCCTGCTCGTGCGCATCCGCGACTTGCAGGGCGTTGCCGCGCAAGAACCACGCCTGGGCATTGGCAGGCTCGAGCGCGATCGCGGCATCACAAGCCGCGATGGAAGCCGCCGAATCCCGGTTGTCGACGAGAGCCCGCGCCAGGCTGCATTGGATGGCGGCGGCGGCAGGATTCAACGCCACCGCTTGCCGAAGCAGCACGATGCCCTCATTCAGCGCGCCGCGCTGAGCTGCCGCGAGGCCCAAAAAGTGCAGGGCGTCGATACAGCGCGGAATCGCCGCCAGAATCGCTCGGTAGAGTGGCTCCGCGGTGCCGATGTCGCCACGCTGATGATGGCTCATTGCACGTGCGAACTCTGCTCGCATTTTAGGCGGCAGCTGCGCGGCGGTGGAATACACGGGTGTCAAATAGTCACCTGCCCGTCGGCTCAGTCGTGTTAATGGTCACGTTTTGGGTGTGGCCGTTGCGCTGGATGGTGACCGTCGCCTCGCTCGATGTCCTCAGGATATCGAATATTTCTTGACCTTGCCGTGCACCTTGGTCGTTCAGAGAAGCTCCGTTGATGGCAATCATCAG
Organism: uncultured Gammaproteobacteria bacterium; assembly: GCA_963736185.1. GTDB lineage: Bacteria > Pseudomonadota > Gammaproteobacteria > Steroidobacterales > Steroidobacteraceae > Bog-1198. The sequence goes on from CAVTNZ010000009.1 coordinate 17,163, forward strand.
ATCGCCGCTGCGAAGGCCGGATTGCTCGAAGATCGTGGAATCCTCACTGGTCGGGTAGATCCGAAAGCCGCGTAATTTTCCCGGCTGGCCGAAGGACGGCGTGGCCCGTATAACGTCGGCAGCCGTGTGCGGTTCCATTGGTTCCAATGAGGGGGAAGCGTCGGCGTCTGCGATTGCGGCGGCCGGGCGGCGTGCTGTTTTCGCAGCCGCCGTTTCCGGGAGCGTCGAGCGCGGCAAGCGTAACGTTTCAAGGCTCCCGCCGCGGTTCAAGATCACCCGATCGAGATACACGAACCGCAGTGAGGCGCCCCCCACACCATCGCCGACCTTGTAGACGTTGCCGGCGTCATCACCCCTGATGATGGCGAATCCTTGGCTTGGGTTCTGGGTTGCGATGGTTCCGGACAGCACGAGATTCGCGCTCGACAGGGGCGCATTCGCCGGATCCTGGACGCGAGGATCGGCGAAGACTCCGAACAGATGCGCTCCGAGGATGCCGGGCACGTCGACTTCCGCTCGGCGCGGCGGCCGGGGGACTGCCCGGGCAGGCTGATGCGTGCGCCACGAGCCGCCGATCAACAGCATCGAGGCGTGCGCCGCTTCGACCGCGATCAACGCTGCTAAAGCCATCGACACCAGCTGTGGGGGCTCGCGCACCAGCTGCCGAGGCCACGCAATCCTCAAACGCATCAAAAGCCCCCTCGTTGCTCGTCGGATAAGTCGTCGCCGCGGACACGGCAGGCGCCGACGGGAGTTTAGCGCCGCGTTTGCGAACATTTGACGACACAGCCCCACCTGCCTCGCCGATGCTCGAGCAAACGCGCGTAAATCGGTGATAACTCGCAAGTGATTCGTATGCGCTGTCAAGTGCATGTGACGCCGCTCTACCCGCATAACATGTGATATTCGTCACAGAAATGCCACACTGGCGAGATACTTCTACTCTACGATTCCGGCCGTTCAGGCGTACAAATAGCTTATGCAACAGGGAGATGCTGTGGTCGACCAACGAAAACAAGCCGTATCGATTCGCTTGAGCGAGAGCGACATTCGCAATATCAAGCGCATCGCCAAACGGTTGGGAGTGCGTGATTCGGACATCATTCGGTTTGCCATCAAGTCGACGCTCAATCGCATCACGCCGCTCTGCGACCACGCGATCCGGGGACGAAACCTGGTGCCGGTGCTCGTCGAGTCCGGGGATGAGCTGATCCGCTTCTTCGAGCTGGATGCGTTCCGCCTGGAAAGCATCATCAACGACGGTGTGGAGGAGGAGCGCCAAGTCGACCGCGATGACATTGCCCTGCTCGCCATGAGCGGGCTGCGTGCGGAGTACCTGGCTATGCGTCTCAAGGACGGCGATGCGGCGTCCGAGAATTCTGGAATTCACCCGGTCATTCAGCCTCACTCGCTGCGCGGCTATCTGTACGACAAATACGTTTATCGCAACTCAGAGCCGCGGGGCGAGATCGCAGAAATTCCTCCGATGCGGTTTCGGCAGCCTGCTTGAGAGAGCTCGAACGATTCATTTTTATAGGGGACGACCATGCGAAATCGACATTTGAGAATCGCGGCGATGATGGCGATGTGGATCCTGCCGCTGGCCGCGGCACGCGCCGAGACGGTGCTTTATAACTCCGCGGGATTCATCGAGGGCGAGCAGTCCTTTGTGCAGTCATTTGACATAACGACGCCTGGGACGCTGACGATCACCCTGACCGCCATTCCGTGGCTGGATACGATTAGCGACCTCAATGCCTTCGTTTCCACGGCGACGGGCGTGGTCGGGAGCTCGTGGAGCGGCGGGTCCGAGTCCGTCGCAGTGGACACTGGAACGTTCTATGCGCACTGGTTCGGCGATGCCAACGGAGCATTCGGGCTCGGTGTGTATGGCGTCAAGGTCATGTTCCAGCCGAACAACATCTCTGCGGTCCCGGTGCCGGCCTCGCTCCTTCTGTTGCTGTCGGGATTGGGGTTGCTCTGGGGCTGGCAGAGGCGGGCGGAACAGGCGCCCGTCCGCCAAGTAGACCACGAAGCGCTGACGATTCGATGACGAAAGCGGCGGGAAAGTAATCCGTTGCAATGAAACTCTCATATGGAGCCCCTAGACTCCGTGATCCCTGCGCCTGGTGGTAGCGTGAAACGTGGCGGTATCGCGAATGAGGGTGACGACTTCTGCCTTGATGTGGCTGCTCATCTGCTGCGGGACGGCTTTTGCCCTTGAGCAGCAGGCGCCCGTCTTGCCGCCGGGCTACAAATTGCGCCCGGGTGATACCTTGCAGGTGTCTGTCTGGAAGGAGGCCGATCTTCAGGCCGAGGTGCTGATCCGTCCGGACGGTGGCCTGTCGTTTCCGCTCGCCGGGGAGTTACAGGCAGCCGATCATACGGTCGCTGAATTGACGGCGATGATCGAGACACGCATCCGCAAGTACATTCCCGATGCGGTCGTGACAGTGGCGGTCAAGGCCGCCGCCGGGAACCGGGTGTATGTCATCGGCAAGGTCAACCGGCCTGGGGACTTTCCTCTCACCGGCCCGATCGACGTGATGCAGGCGCTGAGCCTCGCCGGCGGCGCGACGCCCTTTGCGGACACCAACGGAATTCGCGTCCTGCGCCGCTCCGGCGATCGCCAGACGACGCTCGCCTTTCGCTACGGCGACATCGCTCACGGCCGTAAGCTCGGTCAAAACATACTTTTGCAAAGCGGTGATACGGTTGTCGTGCCATGACCCGAAGCGGGTTTGGGCATGTCTGCTCGTTGGCGGCAGCGATGTCCATTGCTAGCGTTGCCCGGGCGGGGGTGTGGGGAACTCAGCCCATGCTGGGTGTATCCGTCGATTACTATACCAACCCCGCATTGCTCGACCTGCCCGACACGGCGGAGAGTCATGCCGCGCTTCTGCTCGACGCGCCGACCACGTACCAGGGCGATGCCGAGAAGCTCTCGATCTTGCCGAGTTTTCGTCTCAGCGACTCGCAAGGATATTCGGCGCTCGATTCGGACTACGAGCATTTGACCGTGCTCAACGAGTTCGACACGGAGCGCGATGTCTTCACTGCCACGGCGATGGCGGCACAGGACTCGAGCCTATACCACGACTATTTCCTCAATGGATCGACCGGCGTGCGGCGCGATACGGTGCAGGCGGATCTCAACTGGGATCGGTATCTGACCGAGCGGCTCGAAGTCGATACGGATGTCAATTCCCAGCGCGTGCGTTACGGCGAGGGGGTCGGCACGGGAGCTCCGGAACTGATCGACTACAAGTATACGAGCATCACACCGGCGCTCTCATGGATGGAAAACGAGCGTGACAAGCTCACGGCCACCGTGAGCGCCGGGCGCTACAACTCACTCAATGGCGAGACCGAAAGCACCAACGCCAATCTGCAGCTCGGCTTCGTCCGGCAGCTCTCGGAGATTTGGTCCCTCTCGGCGACCGCCGGCTATTCGCGGGCGGACAATAAGATCGACGCCGAAGAAAAGGCATTCGAATTCACCTCCTCCGGGCTTGTCTTGGTGCTCGTGCCGCTGACGGAGAAGGCCACCCAGAACGGCAGCGTGTACTCCGTGAATCTCACGCACCAGACGGAGCGATTGGCGCTTTCCGCCAGCACGTCGCGTCAGCTGGTTCCGACGGGACTCGCGTTCCTGTCGCGCCAGGAGAGTTACGATTTGAAGGCCAACTTCACCGCATCGGAGCGCTGGACTCTGAATGCCGACCTGCAGCGAATCGAATACCACACCCCGGAAAGCGACACTGCGAGCGTGGATCAGCACCTTACCTCGCTGCAGCTTTCAGCCGTGTGGCAATGGACCGAGCATTGGAAGGTCACCCTCAACGCATCCCGGGTAATGGACATATACGGTACCTCCGGAGTCAAAGCCGCTGCGGTCGATGTCGACTCCAGCGGCGTGAGTCTCGAGCTGTCGCGGCAATTCAACTGGACATCGCTTCGATAACATCATGAACACGCCTGCCGACAAGCTCCCCATCGATATGCGCGAGAAGATTCTTTCCTATTGGCGCAGGCGGTCCACGTTCTACCTCGCTGCCGGCGCCGCGACGATCGTCACGCTGATGCTCGCGCTGCTCCTGCCGCCCACCTACCGCGCCACGGGCACGATTCTCATCGAGCAGCAGGAAATACCCCAGGAAATGGTCCGCTCGGTGATCACCTCCTTTGCCGACCAGCGCGTGCAGATGATCAGCCAACGTGTCATGACGACACAAAACCTGTTGTCGCTCATCGAGCGCTATAATTTATATCCCGACATACGTCAAAAGGAGCCGCGCGAAGTACTGCTGCAGAAATTCAAGGACGATATCGGCATGCATATGATCAGCGCCGATGTCATCGATCCGCGCAGCGGCCGGCCCACGCAGGCCACCATCGCTTTTTCGGTCTCCTATCAAAACCGCTCACCGGACCTCGCGCTGAAAGTCGCCAATGAGCTAACGACGCTCTATCTCAACGAGAACCTGAATTCACGCACCCGGCTCGCGAAGCAGACCTCGGTATTCTTCGGCGAGGAGGTGACGCGCGAGGCGGCGCACATCGCCGATCTCGACAAGAATCTCACCGCATTCAAGGAGAAGCATCAGCACGATCTGCCCGAGCTCGAGTCGTTCAATATCCAGGCGCTGGAGAGAACGGAGCTGGAATTGCACGATGCGGAGAACCGGATCGCGGCGCTCGATTCGCAGCGCGTGCTGCTCCAGGCGCAGCTCGCGCAGCTCAGCCCCAATGCCCAGGTATACAACGATTCCGGGCAACGTGTCTTTGGTCCCGAGGACCGGCTGAAGGCGTTGAAGTCGCAATTGGCGAGTTACAAAGCGCGGTATGCGCCGGGACACCCGGACATCGTCAGCACGCAGCGCGAAGTGGATGGCCTCGAGAAGGAGGTTCAGGCAGAGGACCACACGAGCGACTCGCTGCGGCAGTTATCCGAGGCCAAGGCGCAGCTGGCGGCGGCCAAGGAAAAATACTCGGACGAGCACCCGGATGTGGTGCGCCTGCAGCGCACTGTGGACAGCTTGGAAAAGGCGGTCGCCGCTGATGCGGGCGCCGGTGATCGCCGCATCGAAAGCGACCATGCCGATAACCCCGTCTACGTGCAGGTCAAGGGCCAGCTCGACGCGCTCACCGTGGATCGGGAGAGCGCGATCAAGAAGCGTGACGATCTGCATGCGAAGCTTGAAGATTATGAGAAGCGCATGTCGAATCTGCCGGAAGTCGAGCGTCAATACCAGACGATGAACCGCGATCTACAGAGTGCGCAGATTCAGTACCAGCAGATTCTCGCCAAACAGACCGAGGCGGATGTCTCGCAGAATCTCGAGACGGAGCGCAAAGGCGAGCGCTTCACGCTCATCGAGCCGCCGCAACCGCCCGAGAAGCCGATCAGCCCCAATCGTAAGCTCATATTGATCGCGGGCCTGTTCCTGTCCGCCGCGCTAGGGGTGGGCGCCGTGGCATCACGTGATTCCTTCGACGGCTCGATACGAGGGCCCAGCGATATACGCTCGATGCTGCAGGTGCCTCCGCTCGCATCGATTCCGCTGATCGTGACCGCCGCGGACCGCTCGCGACGCAAGAGAATGGTCATGTTCTCCTGGGGAGGAGGCGTTGCCGTCATCGTCTTGGCTGCGCTCAGCGTGCACCTGTTCGTGAAACCGCTGGACGTGGTATGGCTGAGCCTCATGCGTCGGTTCGGAGTCTAGCCCATGGACCGAATTCGAAGAGCCTTGGATTTGGCGCGCTTGGAGCGCGGCAAAGCACCAGGGCCCGCCTTGGTTCCCACCGACCCTGCCGGCCAGCCGCCGGAGGGAGCCGGCGCCGCGCCTGCGGCCGGCTCCATGGCCGGACCGGCACCGAACGCGGCGCCTGCCGGGATCAACTACGCCTTCACCCGGGTCTTCACCCCACCCGACGATGTGCTCGAGAGCAATCGAATCTTCGGCCCAGCCTCGCCGGATGCGGCGGCAGTCGCCTTCCGAATGCTGAGAACGCAGGTGTTGCAGCGGATGGACGCCAACGGTTGGCGCACGCTCGCGATCTTCAGTCCCGGCGCAAAGGACGGGAAAACCACCACCGCCGTCAATCTCGCCATCACCTTGGCAAGCGACCGGCGGCACACGGTGTTGCTGGTGGAATTCGATTTTAAAAGCCCGGCTCTGGCGGCGCGGCTCGGATTCTCGCCGCAGTTCGGCTCCGATGACGTCCTTGTCGGAGCTGCCCCAGTGCAAGACTGCCTGTATCACGCCGAAGGCTTCGACCGGCTCGTGCTCCTGCCGGCGCGAGGAACGCTTAGCCACTCCTCGGAGGTGCTCGTGGGACCGCGGAGCCGCGATATCGTGAACGAGCTGCGCAGCCGCTATCCCGAGCGCATCGTACTGTTCGACCTGCCGCCGGTGCTGACCGCGGACGATGCCTTGTCATTCGCGCCCTTGGTCGAATGCGGCTTGGTCGTGGCCTCGGAGGGAAGCACGCGTCGCAAAGATCTCGTGCGCACGATCGAGCTTCTGCACAAGACCCCGCTCGTCGGCACGGTGCTGAACCGCGCTGCGGACGCGTCCGGCGGCTATTGAGACCCCCGCGATGTACGAGCGCCACTTCGGATTAACCGCCAAGCCGTTCTCGCTGACGCCGGATCCCGCATTTCTGTTCGCCTCCCGGCAGCACGCGATGGCCATGACGATGCTCGAGTACGGCCTCGAGTCCCAGGCCGCATTTTCGCTGTTGACGGGGGATATCGGTTCCGGCAAGACCACGCTGGTGCGCAACCTGTTGCGCCATCTGGGCGATCAAGTTGCCGTTGGGCTCATCAGCCATACCCATGCGCGCTTCAACTCGATTCACGCGTGGGCGCTGTCGGCGCTCGACATCGCGCCGGGCAATGACTCGGAAGTCACCCGCTACGAGGCCTTGGTCGCATCGTTCGTGCGCACCTACGCCGCGGGCCGCAGAACGCTCCTGATCATCGACGAAGCTCAGAACCTCACGCTCGAAGTCTTGGAGGAGCTGCGGTTGCTGTCGAATGTCAATTCGGAGACGGATCTGGTGCTTCAGATCCTTCTGGTCGGCCAGCCCGAGCTCCGCCGCAAGCTGGCCCGGCCCGAACTCCAGCAATTCGCACAGCGGATCTCGGTCGATTTTCATTTGAGACCTCTCGATTGCAGCGAAACCCATGCCTATGTGCATCATCGACTGGAGATTGCGGGCAGACATACTCCCTTGTTCTCACCAGACGCCATCGACGCCGTGCACGCGCGCACCAACGGCGTGCCGCGTTTGATGAATCAGTTGTGCGACTTCGCGTTGCTGTACGCGTTTGCCGACGGCCGCACCGTCGTCGGCGCCGATTTGATCGATCAAGTGGTGCACGATCGCGGCAGCGCGGTCGCGCTGCCGCCTCTTTCAATCGGCGAGCCCGAAGCTCCGATCGCCCTGTCGCGCAGCGGCGCGTCCTAAGATACCGGAATGTCGTGCCGACTCCTGCTGCTGGGGCTGGCGCTGGTTTTCTTTGCGGAGGCTCGGGCCGAGCGCCTGACTCCGGATCGGCTCGGCGTCATTTTCAACAGCAACGACTTGGGCAGCACGCGAATCGCGCAGTACTACGTATCACGGCGCCACATTCCGGCTGTCAACCTCATCGGCCTAGCGGTTCCAGACCGTCCCGTGATCAGCCGCGAGGAGCTCAAGCGGGTGCGCGCGGAGATGCTGGCGCAATTGCCATCGAACGTGGAGTCGCTCCTGCTCGTTTGGTCGAGGCCCTATGCCGCCGAATGCATGTCCATTACCACGGCGATCGCGGCAGGGTACCAGACCGGCTTTTGTGAGCCTGGATGTTCACCCACCACTCTCAATCCTCTATTCGACACCGCCGGCTGGCTGCCGGCGGATACGACGGGCTGGCTGCCGGCGATGCTGCTGCCCACCGAAGATCCGTCGCTTGCCCGAACCGTGATCGACCGCGGGGTGAAGGCCGACGGGTCGCAACCGCCGGGCACCGTGTACCTCGTTCGGACTCAAGATGCGGCGCGAAACGTCCGTGCGGCGGGCTATGCGCAGGCCGAGGTCTTGATGTCGCACCGCATTGAAGTGCGCGAGCTGGGGGCGCCGGTCAGCCTGCCACCCGCCGACATCATCGGCTATTTCACCGGGACAGTTCGAGTCGAGGAGCTGCCGCGACTTCGCTTTCGCCCCGGTGCTCCGGCCGATCACCTGACCTCCACGGGCGGAGTGCTCGGATACTCCCGACAGATGTCCGCGCTCGAATGGCTGAAGCAGGGCGCCACCGCCTCCTATGGATCGGTGACCGAGCCGTGCAACCATCTTGGTAAATTCCCCGATCCCGGCGTTCTGATGAACCATTACCTGCGTGGCGACACGCTGCTCGAGGCATACTGGAAGAGCGTAGCCATGCCCGGGCAGGGGTTGTTCATTGGCGAGCCGTTGGCACGGCCCTTCGGCACCGCACGCTAGGCATCGGGATCCTGTCATGCCGCGGATAGTGTTCGTCAACCGCTACTTCCACCCGGACGAGTCCGCGACGGCGCAGCTGCTGTCCGATCTCGCGTTCGGTTTGGCGAAGGCCGGTTTCGAGGTCCATATTGTCTGTTCGCGTCAGCTCTACGGGGCGCCCGACGCGCGACTCTGCGCCACCGAGACCCTTCGCGGCGTGATCATCCATCGTATCTGGACCACCCGGTTCGGCCGCCGACACCTCTGGGGCCGCGCCTTCGATTATGCCTCCTTCTACCTCACATGCACTGCCGCGCTGCTGAGGTCCTTGCACCGCGGCGATATCGTGGTCGCGAAGACCGATCCCCCGCTCATTTCGCTGGTCGCGGCGTTCACGGCGCGCTGCAAGGGAGCGGTGCTGGTCAACTGGCTGCAGGACATTTTCCCCGAAGTCGCCTCGCGCCTCGGCGTCAAAATGCCCGGGCTCTTGGACCGGTCGTTGCAGAGTCTGCGGGACGCCTCGCTGCACTCCGCGGAGGCCAACGTCGTTCTGGGCAGTCGCATGCTCGAATATGTCAGCGCCCGGGGGGTACCGGCCTCCAGGTGCACGGTGATCGAGAATTGGGCGGACGCCGAGGCCATCCGCCCAAGGAGTCCGGAAGCGTGCGCGCTGAGGCGGCAACTCGGATTGGGGGACAAATTCATCGCCGGCTATTCGGGAAACCTCGGCCGGGCGCACGAGATCGAAACGTTGCTCGGCGCCGCCGAAGCGCTGCGGGGCGACACGCGCGTCGTCTTTCTCTTCATCGGCGGCGGCGCCAACATGGATGAGCTGAAGGCGCAAGTCACGCACCGGTCGCTGCCCAACTTCCATTTCCTGCCGTATCAGCCGCGCGAGAGCTTGGAGGATAGCCTCGCCGCCGCCGATATCCATCTGGCTAGCCTGATTCCGGCCCTGGAGGGCCTGATCGTTCCAAGCAAATTCTACGGCATACTCGCCGCCGGCCGCCCGGTGGTCTTCGTCGGCGACCCGGACGGTGAATTGGCGCGCATCGTTACGGATGCCCGTTGCGGACTCGCGGTCGCCGCAGGCGACGCGAACGGCCTGGTGGCGGCCATCGATAATCTGCGCGCTGATCCGGACGGTCGGCGTGCGATGGGGTCGGCGGCCCGAGAATTGCTTTCTGCGCGCTTCTCGGGACAACGCGCTCTAGGTCGTTGGACCAAGCTGATCGATGGGATACGGGCGATGGAACGGCGCTCCTGAGCTGCCAATCGCCGCTTCACCCGGCGTTCATGGCCGGCACCCCAAGCACTTCGGCGCATCGGCTCGTAAAGCGTCGGAACGTGAATGCCCCACCCCCGGTGACCAGCGCGCGGCCATTGGCGCTCAATCGCTCCCGCAACGCGCCATCCGATGCAAGACTCTCGATGGCCTCCTTGACAGCAATCGTATCGCCGAACCGGACGGAGATACCCGTTTCACCATCGCGCACTACATCCGTTGCACCCTTCTCGCGGGCTGCAATCACGGGCGCACCGAAAAACATCGCCTCCAGGAATACGATACCAAATCCTTCCTTGCCGCTCGGCAGCACGAACGCAACACATTTCCGGTAGAGAGATACCAACTCCGAATCGCTCACCCCGCGCACGAAGTGCACCCGTTCCTTGACGCAGAAGCGCTCGGCCACGAGTTCGAGGAACGGCAGGTCCTTTCCGTGTCCCACGACCAAATAGTGCATCGAGTCATCCGCGAGCATACTGAATGCCTCGATGACCGTCGCGATCCCTTTGTACCGGTCGCCCGGCTCGAGCCGCGTCACGGACAGAATGAAGCGGGCGGGCACGGATCTCACGAATGGCACTGTCTCTACGCGGCTCCAGCTGTCGGCCAGGGCATTCGGAAATATCATCAGCCGATCCTCCGCAAGCCCAGGTACCTGTTCGAGGATCCGCTGGCGGGTATAGCGGCTGACGCAGAGAGTACGGTCGATTCGCCGCATGGCGGACCGGCGCAGCCCGGCAATGCCGGCCCAGACCTCGATTCCATGGGCGATCAACAGGGTGCGTGGTCTGTTCGGGCGGGCGAGATGCAGTAGTGCAGCGGCCAGAGACAAAAAATTGATGTGACCGATCGCCACGTAGTCGTAGCGCCTTCTCAAGAGTGCGCCGGCGGCAGCGAGTGCGAATAGCCGTCGATTTCCGGAAGAGCCGCTGATGGAGACGTTGTTCCGCTTCGGGTGCCTTGCGATGGACTCCGGTGAGTCATTCAGGGAAAGCACCGAGCAGCGGATACCGAGGCATTCGCAGGCGTCGAGGATCGTCTGATTGAAACGCTGAATGCCGCCGTTGGCGAAGACCTCCGTGAACAAAAAGAGGATCCTGGGGGCGCAGCTCGCGGACATGTCATGCCACCTCTCGATAGGCGATGACCGGCAGCGCGCGGCGCGCGCCATGCGTTTGCACAAAGCATAGCAGCATCAGCACGCTCCACAGCAGCGGATGCGATTCGCGCTCGCCCGCCAACTGCTGCCGGCGCAGCTCCCGGACCCGTCCCTTGTCCAAGGGAACCCGTGACATGAGTGTGTCGTCATGGACGAGCTCGTCTGCCCAGGTGCGCAGCGGACCGCGCAACCATTGGGCAAGCGGAACGCCGAATCCCATCTTGGGCCGGTGTACGTGAGAGGCGGGCAGATACCTGCTGAGAACTTTCTTCAATAAATATTTGGTCTGGCCATTGCGCAACTTGTACTCGAGAGGCAAGCGCATGGCCCATTCCACGAGGCGATAGTCGGTCATCGGGCAGCGCGCCTCGAGCGAAAAGGCCATGCTGGCCACATCCACCTTTTGCAAGAATAAGTCGGGTAGAGTCAGTCCCGCGTCCAGGCGCATAGCCGTCTCCGCGGCCGACAGATCCATCGCAAAGCCGGTGGCGAACTGCGCGAACCAGGACTCGGAGCCGCCGCCTGGGGGCAATACGCCGTCGGCGAGCAGCGAGGGATAATCTTTCCCCACGCCCCGCAAAAAATGAAATAGCGCCACGGTGTCCCGCGCATCCAGGGCGCCTGCCAACAGCTTGGCGCGATGCCAGGGGAGAAACTGCAGAACCCGCTGAGCGGCCTGCTTGTTCTTGGAGCGCCACCTGAGGAGGGGCGCGAGCCGGTCGATCAGGGGGTAGTAGTGATAGCCGCCGAACAGCTCATCGGCGCCGTCTCCGCTCAAGGCGACCTTCACATGGCGCCGCGCGAGCCGCGAGACGGCCATGGTCGGGAATGCCGAACTGTCCGCAAATGGCTCGTCGTACTCTTGAATATATGTCGGCAACAGCTCGAGCAGACTGTTGACATCCAAGGTCTCGTGGACGTGGTCCACTCCCAAGATTTCCGCGGCCTTGGCGGCGGCGGGACCCTCGTTGTACGCCTCTTCCCTGAAGGCGATGGTGAAGGTTTTGGGATGTCCCACGCCGGCGCGTTTCATCCCGGCAACTACGAGCGCGCTGTCGATGCCGCCGGACAAAAAAGCCCCGAGCGGGACGTCCGCCATGAGGCGTGCCTTGACGGCGGCATGAATCAGCTCGTCGAGTTCCTCGACCAGCTCGCCTTCCGGCCGGCCATTCATAGAAGGATCGGGCTTGATGGATCGGAAGTCCCAATACCGTACGCGGCGCACGCCTCGCGAGCTCACCAATAAGCAATGACCGGCAGGCAATTTGCGAATATCGCGATGGAACGACAAGGGCGCCGGGATGTAGCCCATTTCCAGGTACACCGCCAGCGCTTCCGTATCAATGGCGGTAGCACCCGTCTGCAGCATGCTCAAGGCGCCCGGCCGCGACGAAAACCCGAATTGTCCATTGCTGTCGGAGTAGTACAGCGGCTTGACGCCCACGCGATCGCGGGCAAGGAACAGCGTCCGCTCCGCTCGGTCCCAGATGGCGAACGCAAACATGCCGTTGATGCGCTCCAGACAACGGACCCCCCACGTTCGATAAGCCTCGATCAAAGTCTCCGTATCCGAGGTACTGCGCCAGCCGCTGTGAGGGCTCAGCGCCGGCCGAAGCTCGGCGTGGTTGTAGATTTCGCCGTTGAACACGATGACGAAACGACGATCGGTGGATTCCATTGGCTGGTGGCCGGCCTGCGAGAGGTCGACGATCGACAGGCGGCGGTGACCGAAAATAAGACCATCCTCGCGCCAGACACCCGAATCGTCGGGCCCGCGCAATTTCAACAGGTCCAAAGCGGCAGCGAATGTCTGGGACTCCGGGAGAGTGCCGGTCGGATTGAATAGGCCGAGAATTCCACACATGGCCCGCAGCATGCCCGTGGTGTGTGACGAAACTGTGGCTGTCATCTTCAGTGCATATAAGGGTGGTGAAATGCGCGTGCTGCCTCCTCATGCCCCTTGACAAGTGTTGAAATCCCCCGTAGTCCCGCTGCCGTCCGCCGATGAGCCCGCTTCCACCCTGCGGGTACTGCACGTCGTCCCCTCCTATTATCCGGCCGTCCGCTACGGGGGGCCGATCCGCTCGGTGCACGCACTCTGCGCCGCTCTGGTGAGCCGCGGCCACAGCGTAAGTGTTTACACGACGAATATCGACGGCGACGACGACTCCGATGTCCCACTCGAGATGCCGGTCGACATGGACGGGGTGCTCGTGCACTACTTTCCGGTGAGCATCCTTCAACGTCTTTGCTGGTCGCCCTCGCTTGCCAGATGTCTGCGAAGAACCGTGTCGAGCTTTGACTTGGTGCATCTGCACTCCGTTTTCCTTTGGCCCACGTATGGCGCCGCGCGCGCCGCGCATCGCGCGGGTGTCCCTTACTTGATGTCGCCCCGGGGCATGCTGGTCGGCGATGTGATCCGTCGCAAGAGCCGATGGGTTAAATCCGCATGGATCCAGCTGATCGAGCGCCGATCGCTGGCATGCGCCTCCCGCGTGCATGTCACGGCGGAAATCGAGCGGAACGAGATCAAAGCGCTCGGACTCAAATTACCGTCGATTTTTTGCGTCCCCAATGGCGTGAATTGGCCGCGCCGGCACTCTGCGCTGTCCGCCGGTCCGTTCGCGGGGCTGGCGCGGCCCTACGCGCTGTTCCTAAGCCGCATCAACCGCAAGAAGGGACTAGACCTCTTGATTCGATCTTGGAAATGGGTTCCGGACCTGGTCCTGGTCGTCGCGGGCAATGACGATGAGGAGGGCTACCTATCCGCGCTCAAGACGCTGGCCGAAAGCGAAGGGGTCACACACAGGGTGCGGTTTCTCGGGCTCGTTCAAGACGAGCACAAGTGGGCCCTCTACGAGAACGCGGAGATGTTCGTTCTACCCTCGCATTCGGAGAATTTCGGCAACGTCGTGGCGGAAGCGATGGCCATGGCATGTCCTGTGGTCATCACGCCGGACGTGGGCCTCGCGAAGCTCGTGGCGGAGGTCGGGGCCGGTGTGGTGACTACGAACGAGCCGCGCGCCCTCGCCCGGGCCATTGCGAAGCTTCACCACAATGAGTCTCAGCGAAGAAGATGCGGATTCCTGGGGCGGCGGGCCGCGATCGAGCGGCTGTCATGGGGCGGAGTCGGCGCGCAGATGGAAGCCGAGTATTGGCGGATCCTCGCCCGCTCAAACAGCCAGATCGCGTTGCCGCCGCCGATTTTCGACGACCTTCAGATCGATCAGCATCTCGTATGCGGCGCGCATTCGGCTGAAATAAAAACCCGCCCGCCCATCGAGGATGCCCAGCCTGACGATATATAAATAAAGAAAGACGATCAGCGGCCGCAGCGGCACGTAATAGAGAAGTTGCTTCAGAGCACGCCGCCGATCGATCGGGTCGCGCTTGAAAATATTCCGCAGCGCGATTCGATCGCGGTGCAAGCTCAATTTGGCCATGGCCTCCATGGTCGAATATTGATTGTGGCGCTCGAACCAGTACGCGACACCCTTGTTGAATGGGTAGTGGTGCAAATGCCCCTTGAGATGCTCAATCCGCCCATCCGTGACGTATTCCTCGTTGACTTCGCGCTCCACGCGCACGCGGCCCAGCCGGACCAACCGCCCGAACCAGCTCGGATACCCGCTGCTGCGGCGGAGCCACCGGCCGAGAAAGTAGTCCTTGCGCCGCATTCGAAATAGAGCCACCTCGGAGCCGGCGGCGGCAATCGCCATGTCGATTTCAACAGCCAGTTCCGGAGAAACCCGTTCGTCGGCATCCACCATGAGAACCCAAGGATGTCTGTATGGAACCGTGGTGAGCGCCGCGTTCCGCTGCGCCGCGTAGTTGTCGAATTCGCGCTGGAGTACGCGCGCGCCCTTCTCTCTTGCGATCTCGAGGGTCCGGTCGACGCTCATCGAGTCGAAGACCACGATATCGTCGGACCACGAACAGGACTCGATGCATTTGGCGAGATTAGCCTCCTCATTGAGGGTCAAAATGAGGATGGAGACATTACTCATTTCGAGCCTGCACGCATGGGGCGCCGATGCGGCTGATCCTCGCCGGCCGGGTTGATCCCGTTTGGGCTGCGAGCCCCCATGATTTCACGCATAGCCCGCAAGTATCCCAAGCGTTTATGACGGAGGCGTGATTCTCCCGGGGCATCAGGCGAAAAGCGCCTGGGAAAGCGCGCGGGCTTAATAAGTCGCTGGTTCAATGAGACAATATGCTGGTTCGTCCATACAACTGCATTTGCGGAAACACTTCACACCATGTCCGGCTACTTTGATACGTTGCGAGACGAGATCGAGCCCCTCGTTCCTGGGAATCCCTCGGTCGTGATGGACGTTGGCTGCGGCAAGGGCGTGACCTCGCGCTGGTTGAAGCAGATCCGTCCCAACATCACGACCATTGGCGTGGAAATCGACGAGTCGGTTGCCGCCATCGCCGCTTCTGTCGTCGATGAGGTTTTGGTGGTCGACCTCAACAACGGTTTGCAAGCGTTGGAAAATTATCAAGGTCGGGTGGATTTGCTTCTGTTGCTCGATGTTCTCGAGCATTTGCATGACCCATGGGCCCGGCTCTTGGAATTTAAGTCCCTGCTGGCGCCGAATGGAGTCGTCATCGCAAGCATTCCGAACATCCGAAACTTCAAAGTCCTGGGGCCGCTTCTAGTCAAAGGACAATGGAAATACCAAAGTTCAGGAATATTGGATCGGACCCATTTGCGTTTTTTCACGCGCCGGACGGTCGTTGAGCTGTTCGAAGACGCTGGGTACGTAATTCAACGTGTCGCGGCCACCGGTCCGTTGCAATTTGGGCGGATCAAGTCGTTATCCGGAGGCGTCGCCTTTCTCGCGAATGTCATATCCGCCGGATCCCTGCAGGATTTCCTGGCTCATCAGTTTGTCGTCCGCGCCGTCGGGCGCAGCGCGGCCGCTTGATCCTGCATCTCAAATCCACCATTTCGGCAGCGCGCGCCTGGCGACGGATCGGAAGGCGTTGACGAGTACCTGGGACGGATGCGAGTACGATCTGTCTCGATGTGCGGGAAAGCCCACGGGAGATACATTGCACGGGAATCTGAAAATCACCCTGTTCTCCTTGGCCAGCTCCGCCAGCTTTCGGTAATAGATGGTTTCCATATGCGATTCCCTCCCCAACTCCAAATCGTGATAACAGCGCTGCAGGTATTTCATGTAAAACGCATGCGCGAACAGGATGATTTGAGTGGTCACATAGGGGGCACTGAGCCGCCTGCGCAGTGTCAGCCACGCTCGTGCGTCTGCGACGGCATCGAATTCATCCGGCAGGCGGTCGAGCAGCCTGCTTAGGCTTGGAAATTTGAACCGTCCCGAGACTTTGATCATGTGCGTGGTTGAGCGCCTCAGCTCACTCGCCTGCAATCCAAGATCCAGCATTCGCAGCTCGGCGTATCCGTAATGGCCGCCCGGCGGGTACCAGTTGCAATCCAAGCTGATGAACTCGACGCGCTTTTGTAGATGATTTTCCTGGTTCGCAATCGACCTGAGATCGTCCAGTGGGTAATTGGAGTTTTCGATGAACAGAATATTCCGGATCCGTTCGTCTTTGAATCGAAGCCAAAATCGCAACGCGGTCTTGTAATCGTTCAATCGGATATTGGGATCGGCGCGGTTGAGGCGGTATTCGCCGCGACTCGGGTCTATACATGCGGTCATCACCAGGAGATGGCGGTCCATGATGTCGACGCGCTGCGGCGCTCACTGGCGCGTTTGCAATTCCATGTCGCGTGCGGCCCAGGCGGGATGGCTGACGCGGCTAGGCGCAGCCGCGCGAGAATCAGGCCTGCGGCACAGCGCGATGCAGGCGCCGGCGCCAGCGTACACCACCGATCCCACCTCGAAACCTGCGGAGCGCAGAAAGGCAAGAAAGCTGTTAATTGCGCCGCCGGTGGGGTGAATTTCGATCGCGAGATTGTCGGTCAGCGATAACAGCTTGCTTGCTGGGTCCAGCATAAAAAATTCGCTGCCCTCGATGTCGCACTTCAGGAACGCGATCCGTTGGATGTCGAACTTTTGCAATAGCTCCGCTTCGCTCACATAATGCGCGTCTGCGTAATCCGGATGTGCGGCCACATTTGTCTGAACCGTCGTCTCGACGCCGAGGAATGCGCGCCTCACCGACGCTCGATGGGACCATCCATTCATTCGTAACAATTCTCGGATATTGTCGGCGAGGCGCAGGCTCGGCTCGACGGCGATCACGCGCACGTCATCGTGTTGAGCCAGTGCCAGGGCGGTGAAGTTCCCCATATTCGCCCCCAAGTCGACCACGAGCGCGCCGGGGGGGATGCGGAGGTAATTATTTTTGAGATATACGTCACGTACCCATATTTCTCGAATGCCACTGAATACCTGACGGCCGGCGAGCTTGGCCCGAGCACCCTGACGCACGACCGCAAAGGGTCCCGGTCCCATCCGCAGGTCCGCGGGCTGAAGATTCCCCGCCTTCCGGCACTCCGATGCGGTCAGCAAAATGCACCAGAGCCAACGCAATCCGGTCCGCCAGCCGCAGGTCATGACGATCCCTTTGGCATCGCGGGTAATCGTCTTCAGGTGCCTCACGATCGATGTTTTCGACAATTGATGCTCCGGACCGAAAATCAATAGGGTACGGGGTCCGGCATTTATGGAAGCACTATAGTGTGACGCTCGAATGACCGGTTTGAATGAACAACGGCGCAGGTTTAACTCTCATGCCCAAGGCAAAAACGGATTCACACCGAACCGGCTCGTCGCAGGAATGCATGTCCCGGCGATTGGCGATAGGTTCCCTGCTCACCGTGGCCGCCGCGGTGGTGCCGGGCCGCGGCCCGGAAGCTCGGGAGGGCAGTCGCGAAATAGTTGACGCATCGGCGTACGGGGTTCTTGCCGATGGAGCGACCGACGATGCGGCTGCCTTGATGAGAGCGGTGGCGGCTTTGACGAACGGGTCGGTGCTGAAGTTGCCGCCGGGGACGATCGCGCTGGGATCGGTGGGTTGGCCCGGCGTGTTGATCCAACGCCTGCTGCATGTTCGTATCGAAGGCAATGCTACGGCCCTCAAATGGCTGGCGCGACCCTCCCAATCGACCGCCGGGTTTGGACCCACCGGCCTCAGGCTGTACGAATGCCAGAATGCGGTGGTCACGGGCTTCGCTATTGACGGTAATGGCGTCGATTGCATTGGCTTGAGCCTCGACAGCTGTGCTTCGTGCATCGTTGAAGGCATTGATGCGTATGCGCATGGTGTTGCCGCAAAAGCCGGGGGCGGCGCGCAGTTCGCCTCTTCCAAGGGCCGCAATAACTGTTGGCGGGCATGCGTGGCCCGCGACGCGACCCCCGGATCTCAGGTCCGGGGCTTCTGGCTCGGAAATGCGAACGACGGTTGGGGCGATACCGATCTAAGGGTCGATGCGTGCGTGGCCAGGCGGAACTCCGCCACAGGCTTTGCTCTTGAGGCGGCGACGCTGGTCTGCGTCAACTCGGTTTCAGAAATCAACGGCGGCGCCGGATTTACCTCGAGCACCGCGAAAGGAAGCCCGTCGAGCGACCATTTGTTCCACGGGAATATTGCGCGGCAAAACGCGTTCCATGGTTGGCAGACCGATGTGTACGGACCCAATGCGGAGCGGATCGTGCTGGCGGGGAATCTTCTGTCGGAGAATGCCTTCTCCGGCGTCTACTGCAACAAGGGCACGGATATCTCCGTGCTCGGCAACCTGATCCGGGCCAATGGCGGCACAACGGCGAGCCCGGGGGTTGCGATACTCATGTCAGAGCGCGTGACCGTGGCGAACAACATCATCGAAGGCGATGCGGAGCATGGTGTTTGTATAGGGCTTAATTTTACGTCCAACAAAGTGAGTGATGTGGTCATCGCTGGTAATCAATGCAGGGGCTCGGCATCCAAAACGATATGGATCGAGGCCGCGGACTCTTCGTCGACCCTGACGCAAATTATTGCGAGCGGCAATTTGATCAACGGCGGCAGTCACGGTATCTACATGGCAGCCGCCGCGGGCGCCATCATCGACAACGTGACTCTGGCGGCCAATATGGTCAGGCAGGCTCGCACGTCGAGCTTTACGGTTGCGGAGCATGAGTCCGGTCATTTGACGAACGTCCGGCTGGTCGGGAACACCGGAGCTACGATCGAGTATAGTCCGCAGGTGCGCCTGGCCGAGGACGAACGCAATTCCTGGAACTCCTATCGCGGTGACGGCGCGGCGGCTCCCGCCGGGGGTGCGTGGCTGCGAGGCGCCATTGTTTTCAACTCTGCACCTGCGCCTGGCTCGGTCGTCGGCTGGATCTGCACGTCGAGCGGAAAGCCGGGAACATGGCATTCCTTCGGCACCATTGGCACGTAAATTATCAACGCAACAAGTTGGGAAAACGCGCCAAGCGGATCTCGTTGTGGAAGCTGTCGACAGTCGTTCCGGTACCGACCGAGACATCGTTGTTCCGGGACGCCTTGCGCGCGAGGAGCAGGTGAAGAATCCCAATCAGAACCATCGAGCGTGCCCATAACGCGTATTGGATTTCAATCTGCCCTTCACTGCGTGCAACGACGAGGTACAGGGTCACTATGATGACGAGTACGCGGGTGACCGAGGCCCGGATCGAAGGATCGAATCGTACGCTGATGTATCCGAGCAACGCTCCGGCGATCGACATGCCGGCAATGACACCCGCGAATCCAAAATTCCAATACCATTCGCCGAGATGCGAAGGTGAGATGAACGTGTCCGGATCGGCCGATATGTGGAATTCACGATTCAACAAATTGGCGGAATTGCCGCCGGGCTTGTCAGTCCACAGCACCCGGGGCAAAAACACATAGAGCAGGGGTTCGAAGGTCGAGCCATATTTATATGGGTGACCCAGCATGGTTCCCTTGATGATGAGATCGACGTTGCCTTTGACGGATTCTCGTTCTAGGAAAGTCTCCGAGCTTTGTTCGTATTTTCCGCCCTTGATGGCGTCCCGCTCCTGGAGTGTTCGCGCCAGAATCTCCAGCGTGCGCGGAAGCGCTTGCGCCCTCGAAAGCTGCATTTCCTCCGTCATGACGACACGTTTGGCGCTCAGTATGGGGAAGATGAGGGCTATGGCCACCAAGCTGCACACCGCCCATCGCATCGGTATCTTTCCAACGACTATGAATCGCGTCAGGAGCGCTATGACAGGCGCGCTGATGGCGACCTCCTTCGTATCCACGATCCAACCGACGATGAATTGAGCGAACATGAGGCTGAGCATCAAAGGAGTGGCGAAGCGTTTACCCGAGACAGCCCACCAATAGGCAAGAATCATGACGCCGAGGGGACCCGCGTAATTCTCGACCAAGATAAGTCCCGACGAGCCCCAGATGCCCAGTTTGGCCAGCCCTTGCTGGATCGAAAGGGCGGTATTTTCCGGCTGAACCACGAAGTCGTGATAAAGGGTCGCGGCACACGCCGCGGCCCACAAGATGACTCCGATGGGAACGAGTAAGCTCCGAGACCAGTCCGTCGGCACGCCACGCTCGGCGCGCTTCCTCAGCAAGCGGGCCATCGCCTGGAAGCCCAGGATTTGCATGATCGCTCCGCACCAGATGACCACCTCGGTGTAACCAATCCCGTCTTCCACGGGATCTCCCTTGGATGAAGTCTTCAGCACGTGCATCATGTCGAGCGCGCCGAAGTTGACGAAATAGACGGCCATCGCCACCCCTAGCATCGCGTACGCCCCGTTGAATCGATCGATGAAAGGAAGCGGCGTCGAACAGATTGCAAATAGCAGTGCCACGTAGGGCAGTCCATTCAGGCTGCCGCCGCCGATCGCGCAACCAATGACCAAGGCGGCGCAGAACGCGAGGTTCAGGGCGGCGTATATCATCCATCTGGTCTGGGCCGAGAGATCCTTCAACGGATGTATCCTGTCTTGACGCGCTGCGGACCCGGCCTGGGAAATGAGGCCGGCCAAATATACCGGAAATGTGCCGGCCCGGCCGCCCTGCAGTTCCCATAACGACAGCCGGCGATGTCCGGATCAATTCGAGGTTTCAGTGGCGTGACGGTTTCATGAAGCTTTTTCGAAGCTCGAAGCCCTCGTCCGGTCGCGGCGCGCCCCTCGATTTCTCCTGTGCTATCTTCCGCGCCAGTTGTTGCTCCGAAGACGGCGATCTTAATGGAAATCAATACCGACAATCGCGTCCTCGTCGTCGGTTCCTATGCGTACCCCGACTCCTTCGAATGGCACATTGCCGACTCGCTAAAAAATCTCGGCTGCACGGTCAACCTTTTTCACCACGGTCGCAGCATCTCGGGCATTTTTGGTTTGGCGGAAAAGGCGCGTAATAAAGCCACCGCTCTGTTGGTCCGAGAGCCGGAACGGCGTATCGAGAAGAGACTTCTGCAATCCATCGGCGATTTTTCTCCGACGCTCATCCTCGTCGTGCTGGGCAGCCAAATCTCCCCCAAGACGATGGAGATCATTCGAAAGCGCTCGGGCGCGCGCGTCGTTTGCTGGTGCCAGGACCAAATGACGACTTTGGGGCGGCAATTTCTGTTGGCATGCGGCTACGACGCGGTTTTCGTCAAGGACCGGTACATGCTGGAGCTCTTCTCCAGCATGATTCGGAGCACGAAATTTTTCTATCTGCCCGAGGCCTGCAATCCCAGAATGCATCGCCCGATGACCCTTACCGAAGGGGATTTGGCAATTTACGGTTGCGACATCATGATCGCGGGCACCCTCTACTACTATCGGCAAGAAATCCTGCAGCAGTTGATCCGGCAATTGCAGGGAATTCACGTCAAGATTTGGGGCAGCAGGCCCGACTGGTTGGTGGACCGGCTCCCGGGGCGCTACATGGGCCGGTACGTGCACGGTGACGATAAGGTGCGCGCGGTACTGGGAGCTAAGATCTGCCTGAATACTCTGCATTATGCCGAGGTGAACGGCCTGAATTGCCGCGCGTTCGAGCTCGCCGGCTGCGGAGGTTTTCAGATGGTGACGCGGGTGCCGGCTTTGGCGGAGCACTTCGAGCCGGATGTCGAGGTGGCCACCTTCGCAAATGTCGAGGAGCTGATCGAAAAGACCGTTTACTATCTGCGCAACCCGGCTGCTGCCGTCGCGGTCGCAGAACGTGGGCGTATACGCGCTCACCAAGATCATACGTATGAGCATCGACTTACCGAAATTCTTCGCTTCGCGCGCAACTGACCATCGATGGAGATGGACCGGGTCTGCGGCGGTCTCCGGCATCGGGGCATGAGCGGCCGCCGGCGCAGTGCGACGTTCGCGGTGATGTTCGGATACGCGAGTCTTTTGGTCTCACTCGCGCGCAACATCTTATTCGTGCCAATTTATCTCCATAACATCCCATTAGCGGAATATGGAGCATGGCTCGCGACGGGCGGCGCACTCGCGCTCATTTTAATCAATGATTTTGGATTGTCCGGAGTTGTGATTCAGAAAATTTCCGTGCATTTTGGCGCCGGCGACCTGAAGGCGCTCGGATCGCTGATAGGCTCGGCGCTGATCATCGGTGCTTTGATGGCGCTCCTTCTCACGGCTCTCGGTTTGATTTGCGTGCCGTATCTGCCTGGTTTGCATACCCTGCCTCCCCTGCAAAAGATCACTGTGGTTAATTGCTTTTATATAGCCGTAGCCGCCAATGCGGTGGGGCTGATCGCCACCACCACAATGAGCGTGGTCCGCAGCCTGCAACGGGCGGTTGCGGCGGGCAGTGTCGTGCTGGTCGCCGATATCGCAAATGTAACCGTAACTCTCCTCGGCCTAAACGAGGGACATGGTTTATACGCCATCGCATTTGGCATGTTGGCGCGTTCTGTGGTGATGGCTGCGGGCGGTGGGATTGCTTTGATGATCTGCGTCATCAGCGTTCGTTTGGTGCTCGTCTTTCGTTGGTCTGCCGTTCGGGGGTTATTGGCCGACGCGAGCCGCTTCTTTCTCACCTCCGTGGCAATGAGAATTCAATTCCAGGCGAATGTGGTGTTCGTGAGTTCGACATTGGGTCCCAGCGTTGCGGCCGTCTATAGTCTGACCATCCGCGCCCATGAGACGGTGATGATGCTTATCAACCAGATCAATTCCGCATTGGTGCCCTCGGTCACACATCTGTTTGGCTCCGGCAACATGGTGAGGTTTCGTGCCGTGCTGCTTCGTCTACTGCTGACCATGACGGTAATCACTGCGTTGTCCCTTTCCGCCACGGTGATCCTGAATATGCGGTTCTTGCAACTGTGGCTGCCCGATCATAGGCTTGTTGACCAAAATATCTCGATACTGATGGCGATCGCGCTTTTTACGACTTCAATAGGCTCTGTTGCCTACGATGCCTTGGTGTCACAAGGCAATTTCAACTTCGTTTCGAGGATGTTTTTCCTTTCGAGTCTTCTGCAATTGCTGGTACTCGCTGTATTTCTTCGATTTGGCTTGTGGGTCGCCCCGATCGCGACTTTCGTTGGCGCGTTGGTGTGGGGTTCGTCGTTCTGGATTAAGGTCAATACCAGCATACGGTTGACTGCGAACGAATTGCGCGGGCTGGTGCGGCCCGTTGCATCGGTGGTGAGTATCAGCGCCGCGACGATTTGCGGATTTGCGGTCCTTTATCCAAGCCCGAATTCCTGGTGGTCGCTGACCATTGAAGGCCTGCTGAGCGTCTTGGCGCTCTCATTCGGCTATTTGTTGATTATCGGGCCGCTCCGTACCATCGCTCGCGAAGAGATCGGACTGACTCTGCGGGCATTGCGTCTGACGTAGCGTCGCATCTCATCGCGCACGGCCTTGTGTAATTTGCAACATTGATCGATTAGTCTGGTGGATATGCACGAGAAGATTCATCCTTGAGCGCAGAACCGCGGGCCTCGGCGCGATCTTTCCCGTTCAGCGCCGCGCGCGTCACGTCCGCCAATCGGGTGGCGCGGGTGCTGTGGGGGATAGTGAGGGGCACCCTGTATCGGTTCAGCCCAACACCCTTGCACGGATGGCGCCGGTTCCTGTTGAGAATCTTCGGCGCGCGAATCGCTGTCGGTGCCCACCCCTATCCCCGTGCCAAGATCTGGGCTCCCTGGAATCTCACCATGGAGGCACACAGCTGTTTGGCGGACGATGTGGATTGCTACTGCGTCGCGCCGATCACCCTCGGCGCCTTCGCGACGGTGAGCCAGTACTCCTACCTCTGCGCGGCGAGCCATGACTATCGGGACCCCGCCCTGCCGTTGATCGTCTCGCCCATCGTGATCGAGGCGCAGGCCTGGGTGGCCGCGGACGTCTTCGTCGCTCCGGGTGTGACGGTCGGGGAGGGTGCGGTCGTCGGGGCGCGCTCCACGGTCATCCACGACGTTCCGCGATGGACCGTGGTCGCCGGAGCGCCGGCGACTTTCCGCTCGATCAGGCCGCAGTCCGCCCGCAGATCCTGACATATCGTCTCAGCCGCCGCCGGCATGTAACCGCGCTGAAACATGGTCCGGGTATCTAGGTGGGCCACGCCCGTCGAGGGAAACAACAATGTCCGTGGAGTCGATAGAACCCATTCCATCCGGGTTACCCGTCTGGCGATTGTCCTGGGGTCTCATCCTAGCCGCCATCGGCGTCGGACTGCTCAGCCTGTGGCCGTTCTGGGATGGGCTCGCCCGCATGTGGGGTTGGTGGATCGATGCGCCCGAATACAGCCACGGGTTGCTCATACCGCCCATCGCGGCCTTTCTGTTGTGGCAGCAAAAGGATCGTCTCGAGCGCATGCCTTTCACCGGCAATAGGTGGGCTTTGGCGCTCATCTTGCTGGGCGGCGCCGGGCTCGTTTTGGGTCAGCTCGGAACCGTCTACACCATCGTCCAGTACGCCTATGTAGTGACCCTGTACGGGTTGATCCTATCCTTCGTCGGTTGGGCGGCGTTCCGGCTCCTCGCGGTTCCCTTGCTGATTCTGCTGTTCATGATCCCGCTGCCGCAGTTCGTCCTGGCCAACTTGTCGACCCAGCTGCAGCTTGTGTCCTCTGAAATCGGAGTATTCGTGATGCGGCTGCTCGGCATCAGCGTGTTCCTCGAGGGCAACGTCATCGACCTCGGCGGTTATAAATTGCAAGTCGCGGATGCTTGCAGTGGACTGCGCTATCTGTTCCCGCTGATGACGCTTGGATTTCTCATGTCGTACTTCTACAAGGGAGCGCTGTGGAAGCGAGGAGTGCTGTTCCTCTCGAGCATTCCGATCACGGTGCTGATGAACAGCCTGCGAGTGGGCACCATCGGCTTCATGGTCGAGCATTGGGGCATCGGGATGGCGGAAGGCTTCTTGCACGAGTTCCAAGGATGGATGGTGTTCATGGTGAGTCTCGCGCTGATGCTGGGCGAGATTGCGGTGCTCACCGCGATCGGCCATGAGTCCGGAACCTGGCGGCAGCTCTTCGGCGTCGCATTTCCCGCGGCCACCCCTGCGGGAGCCGCCATTCGACCACGCAGGATTCCGGCCAGCTTTCTGGCCGCCGCTGCATTGCTGTGCGGCTTCGTCGCCGTCACGGCGTTCATTCCGCGGGCCGCGGAGGTATATCCGGCGCGAGCCTCCTTCGTGGAATTCCCGATGCATTTTGACGCGTGGCGGGGCCACCGTGAATCCCTCGAGGCCGTGTATTCCGTGACGCTGCAGTTGGATGACTACCTGCTCGCCGACTACGTCGATGACGCGGGGGACGACGTGAATGTCTATATCTCGTATTACGACTCCCAGCGCAAAGGCGAAGCCGTGCATTCGCCGCGCTCCTGTCTGCCCGGGGGCGGTTGGCAGATGCGCGATTTCGGCCAGCGCACGTTGCCGGAGGTGCTGGTCAATGGCCGGCCGCTGCGCGTCAACCGCACCTGGATCGAGATGGGCGATCAACGCCAGCTCGTATATTACTGGTTTCAGCAGCGCGGCCGCGTCATCACCAACGAATTCGCGGTGAAATGGTTTCTGTTCTGGGATGCGCTGACGGAACATCGCACCGATGGCGCCATGATTCGGCTGATTACGCCGGTATCGCCAACGACTTCCGAGGCACAGGCTGATCGACGCCTCATCGATTTCGCTTCAAGGATGGCTCCCGGCATCCCGCGCTACGTGCCGAACTGACCCATGCAGTATGTGATGCCGTTCATCGTCGGGATGGCCGTCACCATGGCCTGGCTTCCCGTGCTGGTCCGGGTCGGGCGCAAGTGGTTGATCGTCGATCACCCCGGAGCGCGCAAAGTGCATTCGGTTCCCGTCCCTCGAGTGGGCGGAATTGCCATGGCGACCGGCGTTCTGATCGCCGCGCTCTTGACCATGCACCTGCACCGGGCGGACATCTGGTTCCTGGTCGCGGCCGGCACGCTGATCGCATTCGGGGTGATGGACGACCGATTCGATCTCGACTACCGCGTGAAATTCATCGGTCAGATATTGGCCGTCGGTATCGTGATGCTGGCGGGCGATGTGCGCATTCAAACCATCGCTCTCGACGACCGCTTCTGGCTGCCCGCGTGGGTGTCGTACCCGCTCACGCTGGCTTTTCTGGTCGGCGTCACCAATGCCGTGAATCTGGCCGACGGACTCGACGGATTGGCGGGCGGCACGACATTCTTGTGCCTCTGTGCGGTCGCGCTTCTGTCGAGCGTGGGCGTGCCCGGCTCGTCCACCGCATTGGCGCTCGCCTTCGCGGGGGCGGTGCTCGGCTTTTTGCGATTCAATACCTACCCCGCCAGCGTCTTCATGGGCGATGCCGGCAGCCAGCTGCTCGGCTTCAGTATCGGGGTTTTGAGCATCCGCGCCACACAGAACGCGTCGAGCGAAATCAGCGCAGCCGTTCCCATCTTGCTGTTGGCGCTGCCGATTCTGGACACGCTGAGCGTGATGGCGCAGCGCATCGGAGAAGGCCGCTCTCCGTTCAGCCCCGACAAGAACCACATTCACCACAAGCTCCTCGCGCTCGGCTTCGACCACCACGAGGCGGTGATGGTGATCTACCTCGTCCAGGGCGGATTGTTCGTCATTGCCTATTTCCTGCGGTATGAATCGGATGTTCTGATCCTGGCATTCGTTGGAATTTTCTTTGCGACAGGCATCGCCACGCTTCAACTGGCCGCGCGCAGCGGGTGGCGATTTCGCGCCGCCGGTCAAAATCCCATCGATGCGCCGCTCCCGCGCCTGCTGAGCGTGATCGAGCACCGGGGCCTGGTGCCGTGGATCTCCTACATCGCATTGACCGCAGCGGTCGGCACCTACGCGTTGCTGATCGTGATCGAGACAGCGGCGCTCAGGGCCGACTTCAGAATTTTGGTCATCGCGCTGCTCACGGTGATGGTTGGTTTCGCGGCGGTGCTGCGCATCGCTCCGCTCAATCTCGTGGAGAAAGGGGCGCTGTATGTCACGGCGACCGTGCTCGTTTACCTCGACACGGTCGTGCTTCCGGCCAATCGCCTATTGACGATACTTGGCTGGCTGGCGGTCGCGGTTGCGGCTTTGGCGACGGCCGTGCGCCTGCGGCTCTTCAATGACCGGCGCTTTCAACTCACGCCCCTCGATGTGATCGTGCTGTTCATGGCGCTGGTTGTCCCGAGTATCCCCGGCACGCTGCACCTGCCGAGCGGCGGAGCGCTTGCCATCGCGAAACTCGTGATCCTGTTTTACGCCATCGAGATGCTGGTCAGCCGGTCCGAGCTCAAGGCGATCTGGGTGCGGCTCGCAGCGTCTGCCGTGCTCATGGGGCTGGTGGTGCGATCGTTCGCCACCTAGCCATGCGTCGGCGCGCGTGTCACGCGTCCGTCATCTGCCGTTCCTATACTCGCCCTCCGCTTCGCTGATCCCAGGGATGTTCCATGTCCGTCGTCTCCATGAGCCGCATCTGGCTGCCGGTGGTATGTGTGGCCGCATTGGCGCTTGCCGGATGTGGCGGGGCGGAAGCGCGCAAGGCGAAGCATCTCGAGAAGGGGCAGAATTTCCTCGCGGCGGGCAATTTGGAGAAGGCACGCGTCGAATTTCGCAATGCGCTGCAGATCGCACCGACCGACAGCGAGGCACGCTTTGAAAACGGTGTGGTTGACGAGAAGCTCGGTAACCCGCGCGAGGCCGCGCAATTTTATCAGGGCGCGATCGACGTCAACGCCGACAACATTCGCGCACGCACCGCGCTCGCGCGACTGTATGTGTTTTCGGGTGCGCCCGACCGGGCTCTCGAGATTGTCAATCCGTCTCTGGAAAAGCATCCCGATGATGCCGGCCTGCTCACGGTGCGCGCAGCGGCGAGCGTTCAGCTCAAAGATATGGCCGGCGCAACCAAGGATGCCGAGCGCGCCCTCGGGTTGGCGCCGGACAGCGAAGATGCGGTCGCGGTGCTCGCGGGAATATACAAATCTCAGGACCAGGCGGCGAAGGCGCAGGCGATTTTGAAAGCCGCCATTGCGCGCAATCCTCACACGGTGGAGCTGCGGTTGGCGCTGGCGCAGCTCGACGCAGGTCTCGGCCAGGAATCCAACGTCGAGGGCTTGCTATTGGACCTGGTGCGGATTCAGCCGCAGGAAAAATCTCATCGCTTGCGGCTGGCGCAGTTTTACGCGAGAACGAACCACCCCGACGAGGCCGAGCGCGTGCTGCGGGAGGGCGTCAAGGCGCTTCCGGACGCTCGCGACATGAAAACGGCGCTTGTCGATTTCCTCGCCGCGCGACGCAGCCGCGACGCGGCGGAACAAGAGCTCAACAGCCTCATCGCGGCGGACCCGAAGGATTACGGATTGCGCTTCGTGCAGGCTCAGTTTTACGAACAGGGCAAACAGTTCGATAAAGCGGAGGCGGTGTACAAACAAGTGATCGCGGCGGCGGATCTGGATGAGGCTGGCCTCACGGCGCGCAATCGCCTGGCAGCGCTCCGCGTCCGGTCGAACGACATCCCCGGTGCGGAAAAGCTCATTGCCGAGGTGCTCGCCAAGAGTCCGCGCGACAACGATGCCCTGATATTGCGGGGCAACCTGGCATTGGCCCAAAAGGACCCGCGCACGGCGATCTCGGACCTGCGCTCGGTATTGCGTGATCAGCCAAATGCGGTCGGCGTGATGCGCAGCTTGGCGCGTGCTCACCTGGCCAATGGTGAGCCGGCGCTGGCCGAGGAGACCATGCGTCGCGCCGTCGAGGTGAATCCGCGGGATGCGGACGCGAGTCTCGATTTGGCACAGTTGTTGGCGCAACTCGGCAAGCCGGAGCAGGCCAAGCCGGTCATCGAGGAGCTGGTCAAGCAGCAGCCGAATAATGTGGCGGCCCTCGGCGTTCAATTCAAAATTTCCATGGCGACAGCGGATCTGGTCACTGCCAAGTCGGCCGTCGACGCCTTGGTCGCGATTGAGCCGAAATCCGCGCTCGGTTATTTCTATCAGGGCATTTTGGCCGAAGCGCAGAAGCGGCCGGACGATGCCGTGCGATCGTACTCGACGGCGCTCGATCTTCAGCCCGACGCGTTGGACCCCCTGGAGTCGATCAGTCGGGTGCTGGTCTCCCTGAAACGGCAGCCGGAAGCTATGAAGCGGCTGGATGAGGTGATTGCCAAATATCCGCAGCTGCCCTTTGCGGCGAATGTCAAAGGCGATGTTCTCTTGTCCACGCAACACGCGGTGGACGCCGGAGCGGCGTTTAGGATTGCCATCGAGCGTGAGCCCACCTGGGGGGTCCCTTATCGCAACCTTGCGATCTCCCAGCTCGTGTCCCACGACAGCGATGGGGCAGCCGTTACGCTGCAGACCGGCATCGGCAAGGCCGCAAGCCCGGCCGAACTGGAGTCGGATCTCGCGACGCTCTACGAGCGCAACGGCAAACCCGACGCCGCGATCCAGGTCTACGAGACGGCGCTGAAGCGCGATCCAAAGTCCGATGTGGCCAGCAATAATCTGGCGATGTTGCTGGTGACCTACAAGACGGACAGGGCCAGTCTCGAGCGAGCCAAGCAGTTGTCGGCTCGGTTTGCATCCTCCACCAATCCGAGCTTTCTCGATACCTACGGCTGGGTGCTGTACAAGCGGGGCGAGGCGGCAGAGGCCGTGGCGGTGCTGCAGACCGCCGAGAGCGTCGCCGCGAAAACCTCGGAATCGCCGGTATCTCTGTACCACCTGGGGATGGCCGAGGCGCTGGCCGGGCAGCCCGACGCGGCTCGGGACAGCCTCTCGCGCTCTCTCAAGTCCGGCAAGAGCTTCGCGGGAATGGACGAAGCCAAAGCCACCTTGGACAAACTGGCCAAAGGCGCGGGGTCGAGTATCCCGCCGGCCAAATCCTAAGAACCGACCAAGAAGGAACTCTATATGCGAGGTTCGTCGGCGAAGGTCGTGTGCAACGCCATCCTGATCTGCGCATGTCTGATCGGCGCTGCGCGCGCGGATGTGCTCTTGGATCAGACCTCGTTGGTCGGCCTGCCGGGCGCCGCCGCGCCGGTCCAATATTCGTTCACCGCCTCCAACGCGCAGGCGTTGACGCTCACCTTGAAGGATTTGAATGAACCGGCGGCGTTCACGGCCTTGCAAGTGGCCGTGACGCTGGGCGATACGCTCGTGGGTACCGCCTCGGTGGACTCGACCACGCCCAAGCCTACGCTGGCCATTCCCGCCGCCGCTGGCACGTACACCCTGCACATCATCGGTACGCCGAATACCGCCCAGGGATTCGGCAGCTTCGGCGTCTGTGTCGCCCCATCGGCGAGTCCGTCGAGCTGCATCGCCTCCTATTCGTTTTCGGGCAATATCACCACCCCATCTGCCACCTCCTCCGCCGGCACGTCCACGCTGAATACCAATTTCACCTCGACGGTCGCGGGCACGTACACCGTGACGCTCACCGACGACGCATTTCCGGTGGCGCTCTCGACCCTGTCCGCGGGAATTTTTCAGGGCAGTACCCCGGTCCAAGTCAACATCCCGGCCGGGACCCCCACGGCAGTCACGCTTGCAGCCGGCACCTCGTACGGTTTGTTGATCGCCGCGATCGCCAATACCAATACCGAGGCGGGCCTCTACGGAATTCTCATCACCGATCCGACCGGTGCGGTGGTGTTCGATCGCACCATTCCGGTGGGGCTGCTTCCGGCCGCGACCATCGTCGACAACACGGCGGCGCAAGGCCTCAGTCTGACGCTGACGGATTACGCCTATCCCGCGCCGCTCGCGAGCATCGGCGTCGCCGTCACTCAGGGGTCCAAGGCGCTCGAGGTACTCACCGCGCCCGGCAGCGCGACCAATTTCCCGGCGGTCGCGGGGAGTGTTGAGGTCTGGCAGTACGCTGTGGCCGGCACGAGCCCGGGAACGTATGCTCTGGATTTGACGGTTTACCAGGCAGGCGCCGGCACGCCGGTGAGCCTGCTGTCCACGACCCAGGTGGTGAACCCCACCGGTACGTCCGCGACCAGCTATGCCTTCGTCGCGAATCTGCCATCAGCCGGCACTTATCAGGTGGCTGCGACCGATTTTCAATTTCCGGCCGCATTCCAGTCGGTCGGCACTCCCACGGTCGCCCAGAATGGCGTGGCCTTGACGGTGAGCAACGGCGCCTTCACCGCGCAAGCGGGCGCGGTGGTCGTCCTGGTGCCGGTCACACCTCCGGCCACGGGGCTCGGTATCTTCGGCGTCACGGTGCAGACCGGCGGAGCAGCGTCGCAGTTGGTGCTCGATCAGACCCAGGCGGTAGGCGGCATCTTCAACTCCAGCACGATCAATCTCGGTACATCGGAAAATTTTGCGGTCACCCTCGCGGATCTCGGCTTTCCGCAGAAATTTAACGACTTGGCCGTCGTCGTATCGCACGCGGGCCAAGTGCTCGGCAAGATCTACGGCGGTGGAACATTTCAATTCAGCGCGACGCCGGGCCAATACGTCGTTACCCTGGTCGCGACGCCAAGCTCGCAGAGTTTCTCTCCGCCGAGCCTGCAGAACTACGGCCTGTACTCGCTGCACATCGCCTCCGCGGCTCCGTCGGTCACGTTCAGCGCGAGCGCCTCGTCGGTGACGGCGGGCGGCATCGTCACGCTCACCTGGAACAGCCAGAACACGACGGCATGCACGGCGAGCGGAGGGACGGGTTGGACCGGAGGTCAGGCGACCAGCGGCACGTTGGCGATCTCCGTGGCGGCCACCGAGACGTTGACCCTGTCTTGCACGGGTCCGGGCGGTACTGCGGCTCAAACCGTCACGGTGACGGCGACCGCCGCGACAAGCAGCTCCGGTGGCGGAGGCTCTCTGGATGCAGGATGGATATTGATGCTGCTCGGGCTGGTGGCCGCCTCGCGGCAAGCCGTTAAGCCGTGTTTTTCTCGATAAAGCAGCGGCGAGTCGAGATCGCGACGAGAGCGGCTGCGCTCGCGACCATCGATCCCAGCCCTGAGCGCGTCGCCGCCCTTCGCGAGGATCGAGGACGGGAAGCGGGGCTCCGCCAGCGCAGCTGCTACCGAACTTTGCGTCGGCGCGCCATCGCGCCCATGGCTCCGAGCCCCGACAGCATGAGCGGCAAGGCAGCCGGTAGCGGTACCGGTGACACGTTCAACGTGCCGGAGTAAGAGCCGCCGCTCGAGCCCGTGACGTTACCGCGGACCTCAAGAACGTAATTGCCCGTGGCAAGGTTTGCATCCAATACGTTGACGCTCCCGGTCAATCCGCCACTGAGCGGAGTGCTCCAGCTCGACCAGAGAACCCCATTTGGAGTGCCGAGCACCGGCGGCGAGTTGCCGCTCTCGCTGTACAGGCGGACTTCGAGGTTGTTTATAGACAGGTTGCCCAGACTGATCGTGGAAGTGACCGAGTCGGCCGAGGCGGGCCCGCTGACGGAGAAGATGAAGTCGTCGTAAAAGCCCCAGGCGCTGCCGGGAGAAGCAGTGATGGGAGTGGTCGGTGCGCTGAAGGTATCGCCATAGAAGGCGGATTCCGTGCCGGTGAATACGTTGACGGTGCCGCTGCCAGTGGCGGGTCCACTGGGACCGAGCTCCTGGTATCCGAGAACCATACTGGCACCGGCTGGTACCGCATAAGCGACTAAGCTTGCCCCCAGCACCAGCCCGATGGCAGTTTTCAACGTCATGAACTCACCAATCCCTTGCTGAAGCGGCCCTTATGTAAACAATTGTCGGCGCTGAGGGTCTCATCCATGTGACAGTCGGATGAACAGTTCCCATCACGTGGGCGACGGCGCTGCGCATACAATCATCCTATGCGATGCAGTTACCACCCGGCCTACCAGGCCCCCCCATCGGGCGGTTTTCCGATGAGCAAGCATCCTCTGCTCAAGGAGCGGCTGCTCGCCGAGACCATCCTCGCGGCCGGCGACATGCTCGAGCCTGAAATGATCCCCATCGACACGGCCCTGCGCGTACACCGGCGCGAGTATCTGGACAAGCTTCAATCCGGAAATCTGTCCGCCGCGGAGCTTCGCCGCCTCGGGCTGCCCTGGTCCGAGGCGCTGTGGCGGCGGTCGCGCCTTGCTTCGGGAGGGACTTTGCTTGCCGCGCGCACCGCGCTCGCCGACGGCCTCGCGGGCAATCTGGCCGGGGGCGCCCATCATGCGTTTCCCGACCACGGCGAGGGCTTTTGCATGCTCAACGATGTCGCGATCGCCATTGCCGAACTGCGCGTGGAGGGGGCGGTCGAGCGCGCCGCAGTGATCGACCTGGATGTGCATCAGGGCAACGGAACCGCGGCGATATTCGAGACCGTCTCTGAGGTCTTCACGTTCTCGATGCACGGGCAGCGCAACTATCCCACCGCAAAGATGCGCTCCACGCTGGACGTGGCGCTCCCGGACGGCACGGGAGATGCCGAGTATCTCGACTTGCTGGATCAGCACCTCCCGCGGGTACTCGACCGATCAGGAGCGGAGCTCGTATTTTATCTGGCCGGCGTTGACGTGGCTCAGGGAGACCGCTTCGGCAAGCTGGCATTGACGGAGCAAGGGATTCGCCTCCGCGACCGACGCGTGATCGAGGCGGTGCGCTCTCGCCAAATCCCGCTGGTCATCGTCCTTGCGGGCGGATATGCCTCATCGCCGGCGCGCACCGCGGAGCTGCACGCGCACGTTTTTCGGGAAGCGGTGGCGCACGAGCTATCGGGTGCGCTTTGATCGTGGCGCGTGCCTCAAGTGGTGAGCGCTCGACGGATGAGCGTGAGAATTCCGCCCTGCCGATGCCGCGGCAAAAGCAGACGCCGCAGCGCGTGGTCCACGAAACCCGCTAACACCATTAGGCCCCAGGTCACGAAATTCGTGAAGAGAGACCAGGCTCGCAGCGGCACGACGAAGAACAAGATCAGGATCGCTGCCGCCAGAAGGAAATAAAAAATTGCCCAGGCGGCAGTGGCACGGCGCATATAGACGCTTTCATCTGGCGTCAGCGCGCCATACATTTGGTGGGCTAATTGCCTGCAAATGGGAACACGGCCGCCAAACAACGATCGGGCAAAGAAAAGCCCGACCAGCCCGAAGATGCCGCATTGCTGCGCGAGGTCCGACCATTCGTAGTGGCTCTCGATGAACGGCCACTCGAGATACAAGAGCACGCCCGACAGCAGGGCGACGAGCAGCGCCGAGACGCGGCATTCCCAAAACCACAGCAGGCCAACCCCGATCAACAAGAGCGGGCCGATGGAGAGGGCGGCTCCCAAGCCCCGGGCGTGAGGGTTGGCCGACGAGGCGCTGTATTGCGAAAGGAGCGCGTAGCCCGCGAACAATCCGGCAACGGCGATCCATCGGCCCCGCCGCCCGGCGGCAGAGGTGTGTTGGGCTGGCGGGATGCCACCTGCGCCACTGTCGCGGTCAGTGGCGCTCGGATCGGGCGGTTGATTATTATTCGAAGGGGGCGCCGACAAGAATCGCGTTCTCAGGCCGCCGCCATCAACCCCTTCAACTTGCTGATGGCATTGCTCTCGACCTGGCGCACGCGCTCCGCGGAGATGCCGTACTCATCGGCGAGCTCGTGGAGGGTCGCCTTGTCGTCGGTCATCCAGCGACGCTTCGAGAATATTCCGGCTGCGCTCGTCGAGCTTCTCGAGGGCGATGCTCAGGCGATCGGCCGAATCCTCCTCCCACTCCTCGCGCTCCACCTCGATGGCCGGGTCGGCGTTGCTTGCCGGCAGGTACATGGCGGGGGAATACGCTTCCTCCTCGTCGGACTCCGGCGTGGGATCGAAGGACATGTCGCGCGCCGAGAGCCGCTGCTCCATCTCGCGCACGTCGCTCACCTCGACGCCCAAATCCTTGGCCACCGCCTGAGTTTCCTCCTCCGACAGCCACGCGAGATTCTTCTTCATGCGACGCAGATTGAAGAACAGCTTGCGCTGCGACTTGGTGGTCGCGACCTTCACGAGCCGCCAGTTGCGCAGCACGTACTCATGAATCTCGGCGCGGATCCAATGCACCGCGAAGGACACCAGCCGCACGCCGACCGTGGGGTCGAAGCGCTTCACGGCCTTCATCAGGCCGACGTTGCCTTCCTGCACGAGATCGCCCATCGGGAGCCCGTAGCCCAGGTAGCCGCGCGCGATGTGCACGACGAATCGCAGGTGCGAGAGCACCAGCTGCCGCGCGGCGTCCAGATCCCCCTCGATGCGAAAGCGGGAGGCCAACGCCACCTCGTCTTCCTTGGACAGCACGGGAATCTGCGATACGCGATCGATGTATCCGTCCAAGCTCCCAACGGGGCCGGCGAACACCAATCCGGTTTGTTTAGCGACTAGGGCTGAACTGGAACTCATACACGCCTCCCAAGTAGGGGCCAATAATAGCACTCCTAACGTTAGAGTGCTAACGATCTCAAAAGTTCTGATCTATAATTGTATGTAGAACAGCGACTTAGGGCTCCACCGCGCGAATATGCCGCGTTGCGACAACCCACGAGCCCAGCCACCCCAGCGCGACCGACAAGCCCAAGATGCGAACGATGGATCCAAATCTCAAGCCCGTCAGTTGAAACTGGCTGCCATACAACGCGGCGAGCCGGCCGAGCGGGCGCGACAGCACCGCGACCGCGACCGCGACCACGATCACCGCCCCGATTCCGCCGCCGAGCCCATACCAAACGCCGCTGTAGAGGAACGGCCGGCGGGCGAATCCGTCGGTCGCACCCACCAGTTTCATGACCTCGATCTCGTCGCGCCGGTTCAAAATATCGAGCCGGATGGTGTTGCCGACGACCAGCATCACGCTGAGGCCGAGAAGTCCGCCGGTGAGCCACAGAACCCGCCGCATGACATCGAGCATGGCGTTCAGCCGCTGCACCCACTCGGTGTCCAACTGCACCGTCGTCCACATCGGCCACGGCCTCGATGCTGGTCTTGAGCGCCACCGTCGATTCGGGCGTGCTCGCCGCGAGCGTGGGCGTCACGATGAGCGTGTTGGGCAGCGGATTGCCGTCGAGGGCGTCGAGCGCCTTGCCGAATCCCGACGAACTGCGAAATTCCGCGAGGGCCTGATCCGCCGTGATCACGCGAACCGCCGCCACGTCCGGGCGCGCCCGGAGCTGCTTCGCCAGCGCGTCCGCCCGTTCCGCGCCGGCCTTTTGGGTGAGGTAGACCGAGAGCTCGAACGCCTGGTTCCAGTTCGCGGTGGCGGTGCGGGTATTTTGCAGAAGCACCGCGAAGAACAGCGGCAGCGCCAGTGCCACCGCGATGACCGCGATGGTCATGGCGGTGGCGATGGGATGCCGGACCAGGCGGCCGAGCGATCCGAGGAGCGTCTGCGCGTGACGGGCCAGCCAGGCTTCGAGCGCGCTCGTCATACCACTTTTCCCTCCGCGAGCACGATGCGCTGAGCGGCGAAATGGCCGATCAGCTGCAGGTCGTGGGTTGCAATGACCACGGTCACGCCGACATCGTTCAGCCGTTTGAACAGCTGCATGATCTCGAGCGCGAGGTCCGGATCGAGATTTCCCGTGGGCTCGTCGGCGATCAGGAGCATCGGCTTCGCCACGATGGCGCGCGCGATGCCGACGCGCTGCTGCTCGCCCGTCGACAGCTCGAGCGGGCGGCTCTTCTCCTTGCTGAGAAGGCCGACCTGATCCAGGGCGGCGCGCATGCGCTTGTCGATCTCGCGCCGGGGCACTCCCGCGACGATCAACGGCAGCGCGACATTCTCCGCCACGGGACGGTCGTGCAGGAGCTTATGATCCTGGAACACCACGCCGATGAGCTGGCGGAACTTGGCGATGCCGCGGCCCCTGACCGTGGAGGTGTTCTGATTGTTGATGAACACCTGCCCGCGCGTGGGGCGCTCGATCAGCGCGATCAGCTTCAATATGCTGCTCTTGCCCGCACCGGAGTGTCCGGTGAGGAAGGCGAACTCGCCCGCCCCGATGTGGAACGACACCCCCGCCAGGGCGTCCCGCCCGTTGGGGTAGCGCTTGTAGACCTGATCGAAGCGGATCATCCGGTCTTCAGCAGCGCGGAGACGAATTCCGAGGCATTGAACACGCCGAAATCCTCGGTGTCCTCGCCGACGCCGATGAAGCGGATGGGAATGCCGAGCTTCTGCGCAATGGCGAGCACGACGCCGCCCTTGGCGGTGCCGTCGAGCTTGGTGATCACGAGCCCGGTGACCCCGAGTCCCTTGTGAAATTCGGTGGCCTGAGCGACCGCGTTCTGGCCGATGGTCCCGTCGAGGACCAGCAGCACCTCGTGCGGGGCCCCGGGATCGATGCGGGCCAAAACGCGCTTCACCTTCTTCAACTCGTCCATCAGATGGGTCTGTGTGTGCAGGCGCCCGGCGGTGTCGGCGATCAATACGTCGATATGCCGGGCGCGCGCCGCCTGGAGTCCATCGAAAATCACCGCCGCGGGCTCGGCCCCGGAATGCTGCGCGATGATGGGCACGCGATTGCGCTCCGCCCAGATCGTGAGCTGCTCCCTGGCGGCGGCGCGAAAGGTGTCTCCCGCGGCCAGCATCACGGTGCGGCCTTCGGCCAGAAGCCGGTGCGCCAATTTACCGATGGTGGTGGTCTTTCCCGCGCCGTTGATGCCCACCACCAGGATCACGTAGGGCTTGATGGCGGGATCGATGACCAGCGGCCGCTCGACCGGCTGCAGGATCTCGAGCATGGCCGAGCTCAATGCGCCGAGCAACGCATCGACATCGCCCAGTTCCTTGCGCGCGACGCGGCGGCGCAGATCCTGCAGGATGCGCGTGGTCGCCTCCATGCCCACGTCGGCGGTGATGAGGCGCGTCTCGAGCTCGTCCAGAATTTCCGCATCGATCTTGCGCCCGACGGGCAGCAATTCCTTGATATCGGTGGTGAGCCATGCCGGACCCACGTTCAATTTGGCGCGCAGTCGCTTGAAAAAGCCGCGCACGCCGGGCTTTTCGGCTTCGTTCGTCATATCGCAAAGCTTAACAGAGGACCCCGGGCGGCGAGTCCGGCGGCATGTCACCCCGGGGTATGATGCGACGGTGAAGCCTCGCAAAATGGACAGATCCCGCCAGGGCGACAGCGCCGGCCAAGGCGGCAAACCCCGTAAAGCCGGCGCATCCCGCCCGGCCGCGCTCAACTCCGTGCGCATCGTCGGCGGAACGTGGCGAGGACGGCGTGTGCATTTTCCGGATTCGCCGGGCCTGCGGCCCACGCCCGATCGCGTGCGTGAGACGCTGTTCAACTGGCTGCAGCATTCGATCGCCGGCACGCGCTGCCTGGACCTGTTCGCGGGTTCGGGGGCGCTCGGCCTGGAGGCGCTGTCGCGTGGCGCCCGGGAGGTGGTGTTCGTCGAGCCCGCATTCGCACCCGCGCAGATGCTCGCCGCGGAGCTGAAGCGGCTGCACGGGGGCGCTCTGGGCGGCCCCGGGGGGCACATCGTGCAGACCTCCGCGGAACGCTTTCTCGCCCCACCCGGCGCACCCGCGGGCCCAACCGGGGGTCCCTACGACGTGATATTCCTCGACCCGCCTTTCGGCCTCGACGCGTTGCCGGAATATGTCCGGCTCATCGACGCCGGCGGCTGGGCGGCGAGCGGCGGCTGGATCTACCTCGAGAGCCCGCGCTCGGCCGGGCCACCGGCGATTCCGGCTCATTGGGAGCTCGTCAAATCGAAGTCCGCGGGCGAGGTGGGGTATCATTTGGCGCGCGCAAACGTCGAGATTCACCATGAATAAAAGAACCGCCGTCTACCCGGGGACCTTCGATCCGATCACCAACGGCCACCATGATCTGGTGCGCCGCGCCGCCAGCATTTTCGACAAGGTCGTGGTCGCCATTGCCGCCAATCCCAACAAGGCGCCGATGTTCTCCCTCGAGCAACGCGTGGACATGGCGCGGCGGGTTCTGGCGGACGTCCACAACGTGGAGGTGCGCGGGTATGTGGGGCTCACCGTGGATTTTGCCCGGCAGAACGGCCTCGCGGTCATCGTGCGCGGCCTGCGCGCGGTCTCGGACTTCGAATTCGAGTTCCAGTTGGCTAACATGAGCCGGCACCTGTCGCCGGAAATCGAATCGGTATTCATGACGCCGCAAGAGCAGTACACCTTCATCTCGTCGACGCTGGTTCGCGAAATCGC
Organism: uncultured Gammaproteobacteria bacterium; assembly: GCA_963736185.1. Taxonomy (GTDB): domain Bacteria; phylum Pseudomonadota; class Gammaproteobacteria; order Steroidobacterales; family Steroidobacteraceae; genus Bog-1198. Next base: position 56,590 of record CAVTNZ010000009.1, read on the forward strand.
GGTTTTGGGCGGCAACGTATCCGAGTTCGTTCATCCGCTGGTGGAAGTGGAATTGAAGCGGCACCGCAAGCTTTGAGCCGTTCCGCCTCGTTGTTGCCCCTCTGCCTCGTCGCGCTCCTTCTGTGGGCGCCGATCTCGCACGGGGATGAAACGGGGCGCGCGGCCCCCGCCGCCCGATCGATCACCCCTGCGGCGCTGGCACACAAGGGCGCCATCGCGAGCGCCTATCCGTTGGCCAGCGAAGCCGGTCAGGAAATTCTCGCGCACGGCGGCAATGCATTCGACGCCGCGGTGGCGGTTTCCGCCGCGCTCGCCGTGGTCGAGCCGACGAGCTCCGGGTTGGGCGGAGGCGGTTTCTACCTGCTGCATCGACAGGCCGACGGCCTGGAGACCATGGTGGACGCCCGCGAGAAGGCGCCCGGGGCGGCGACCCGCGACATGTACCTCGACGCGTCGGGCAACCCGATCGAGCACGCATCGACGGTGGGCCCCCTGGCGGCCGGCATTCCGGGGGAGCCCGCGGCGTTCGACTATCTCGCGCGGAAATTCGGCAAGCTTCCGTTGAAGGTGAGTCTCGCACCCGCCATCCGGCTGGCGCGCGAGGGCTTCCCGCTGTACGCACGGCTGCAGAGTGCGATCTCGTACAAACGCGAGAGTCTGCTGCATTCGCCGGACGCGGCCAGGGTATTCTTGACGCCCGACGGCAAGGTGCCCGAGCTCGGCGCGACCATCAGGCAGCCGCAGCTCGCCGCGACGCTCGAGGCGCTCGCCGACAAGGGCTCGAGCGGTTTCTACTCGGGACGGGTCGCCCAGGAGCTCGTGAACGGAGTGCGCGCGGGCGGCGGCATCTGGACCATGAAGGATCTCACCGACTACCGGGTGGTCGAGCGCAAACCGCTGATCGGCGAGTACCGCGGCGCGCGCATCGTGTCCGCTTCGCCGCCCTCCTCGGGAGGCGTCGCGCTGCTCGATGCGCTCAACATTCTCTCCGCCGTCGACCTGCGCAGTATCGACTCGGCGACCCGCAAACACTGGATCATCTCGGCCATGCAGCGCGCCTACCGCGATCGCGCGGTCTATCTGGGCGATCCGGATTTCGTGAAGACGCCCGTGGCGCTGCTCATCAGCAAGGATTACGCCGCCGGCCAGCGATCGAGCATCCGTCCGGACAAGGCGATGCCGAGCGACATGCTGCCCGGCGTCGAGACCACGCCGGTCGGCCAGGACACGACCCACTTCTCGATTCTCGATGCCGCCGGCAACCGCGTTGCGGGGACGCTTTCGATCAACCTGTTCTTCGGCTCGGGAGACATGGTTCCGAACACCGGGGTGCTGCTTAACGACACCATGGACGATTTTTCGATCAAGCCCGGCACGCCGAACACGTTTGGCCTCGTCGGCAATGCCGAGAACGCGATCGCTGCGAACAAGCGGCCGCTCTCGAGCATGACGCCGAGCTTCATCGAGACCCCCAAGGGCCTGATGATCATCGGAACTCCCGGCGGCAGCTACATCATCAGCATGGTGATCCTGGGCACGCTCGATTATTTGAACGGCATGAATGCCGAGCAGATCGTCACGGATCCGCGCTACCACCATCAATATCTTCCCGACGTGGTCGAATACGAGAAAGGGGCGCTGACGGACGAGGAGATCGCGCGGCTCAGGTCCATGGGACATCAGTTGGAACAGGGCAATCGCCGCTGGGGCAACATGGAGGTCGTCACCTGGGACTTCGCGAGCGGCAAGGTGGCGGCTGCCTCGGATCCTCGCGGCCAGGGCGAGGGGTTGGTTTACTAGTAGCAACCCTGCACCGCAGCGACCGAGCGCGTAGGGTGATTCTTACGCGGTGACGGGCTATCGCTCCCGCCTTTCTCCAGAGTTTGCAGCTACCATGACATCATCTTGGGTATCTAAGCGGCCCCTTCAGAGGGACATGCTGATGGCTCGATTGCTCGCCATGATTCCGGCGCTCGCCACGTTTGCTGCTTGCGCGCAAACCCCTCCGCTCAAGGCGGGTTGTCACGTCGAGTCCGGATGGCTCGATTCTTCGAACGGCTGCTCCGCGCGGGCTGGCTATCCCGACTGTTACCAAGTCTGCGCCGACGGCTCGCGCGAGCGACTGCCAAAATCGGCGAACGCAGTTGGCCCGCAGACCACGAAGCCTTGATTCGCTGGCTAGCGCTGACAGCCGGCGCACCAGTAGGTCGAGCGCTGGCCCTGCGTGAATTGCTTGATCGGTGACTTGCAGATCCGGCAGGGCTGCTTCGATCGCTCGTAGACGTAAAGCCGCTGCGCGAAGTAGCCGGGCGTGCCCTCGGCATTGACATAGTCACGCAGGGTGGTGCCGCCGATCTCGATGGCCTCGGAGAGCACCTCCTTGATGGCGCGCACCAGCGCCTTCGATTCCTCGCGAGAGATCCGCCGCGCCGCGCGCCGCGGCGAGATGCGGGCCCGGAACAGCGCCTCGCTGGCGTAGATGTTTCCCACGCCGACCACGATCTGCGAATTCATGATGAGATGCTTGATGGCCACGGAGCGCTTGCGCGTGGCACGGTGCAGATACCCGGCATCGAAGTCCGGCGACAACGGTTCGGGCCCGAGCTTCGCGAGCAGCGGATGCGCCAGTGCATCGCCCACCACCCAATGAAGGCTCCCAAAGCGCCGAGGATCGTGGAAACGGAGCACCTGCCCCGTGTCGAGGACGAGGTCCCAGTGATCGTGCGGCCGCGGCGGTGTGGCCGCCGGCAACATGCGCAGGCTCCCCGACATGCCGAGATGCACGATCGCCGTACCGGAATCGAAGCCGATCAGGATGTATTTGGCGCGCCGCTCGATGCGGCGGGCGGTTTGGCCGCGGACCGAGAATTCGAATTTCCGGTCGATCGGCCAGCGCAGCCGCCGATCACGGATCACCGCATCGACCACGCGGCGGCCGATCAAGCCGGGCGCGATGCCCCGGCGGGTGGTCTCTACTTCGGGGAGCTCAGGCAGGAGCGGGGACGCTCGGGCCTTGCGCTACTTGATCTTCGATTCTTTGTAGGCGACGTGCTTGCGCACGACGGGATCGAATTTCTTGGTTTCCATCTTGTCCGGGTGCAGGCGCTTGTTCTTGGTGGTCGTGTAGTAATGACCGGTGCCGGCGGAGGAGACGAGCTTGATCTTGTCGCGCATGACGAATGCTCCTTGGACCCTTAGACCTTGACGCCGTCGGCGCGAAGATCCGCCACGACGACCTCGATGCCACGCTTCTCGATGGTGCGAAGACCGCGCGTCGAGACCCGGAGGCTCACGAAACGCTTCTCGCTCTCGAGCCAGAATCGATGGGTATGCAGATTCGGCAAAAAACGCCGCCGCTTGCGATTGTTCGCATGGGACACCGTGTTACCGGTTTTCGGACCTTTGCCCGTGACCTGGCAGACTCGCGACATGATCTTGACCTTACGATGGACGCTGGGGAGAGCCGTGCTTTATACCAGCGGTGGATCGACGAAGCAATCACGGCGGCGGGAGGGATGGCACAACATCCGCCCTGCCTAGGCCGATAACGCTATCATACTGGATAAATAAACAGTCAGGGAAAGCATCAGGGACGGAGCGTTTACAACTCTCCCACAGATCGATCCTGGAGCCGATTGCTGCCCGCTTCGCTCGGGGCGCTCAAATAAGTCCGCGTTCGGCCAGGGAGACGCATCCCCCGTCGCCGATGATGAGGTGATCGAGCAGCCGGATGTCGACCAGGGCGAGTGCCTCTTTGACGCGCTGGGTGATGAACTCGTCCGCCTGACTGGGCTCGGCGATGCCCGAGGGGTGATTATGGGCGACGATGACCGCGGCGGCGTTCCTCTGCAGCGCCAGTTTGACGATCTCGCGCGGATGCACGCTCGCACCGTCGATGGTGCCGCGGAACAACTCCTCGCAGTGCATGAGTCGATGGCGCTTGTCGAGGTACAGGCAGCAAAAGACCTCGTGCTCGAGGTGGCGCAGCCGCGCGCTCAAATAATCCCGGGTGGCCTTGGGGCTTCCGAGCAGCGGCCCGACGCGCAGCGGCTCCGATAGCTGCCGCCGCGAGATTTCCGCGGCGGCCTGGATCTCGGCATATCGCGCGAGCCCCAGTCCAGGCTCGGCGCAAAAGCGTGCGCGGTCCGCGGCCACCAGGTGCCTCAGCGATCCGAAATGGCCGAGGATCGAACGCGCAAGATCCAGCGCGGAGTGTCCGGCGGTGCCGTTCCTCAGGAAGATCGCGAGCAGCTCGGCGTCCGAGAGCGCCCCGGCGCCTCTCTCCAGCAGCTTCTCGCGCGGCCGTTCGGAGGGGGGCCAATCTCGAATCGCCATGGGCGCCAGCATGGCGGCGCCCGGCGCTTTTCACTAGCGGCATATTGCGGGCGAGCGCGGAGATTGGCGCTCGGGCAGCTCCGTCGACCCTAAGCGTGTCCCGAGCTGCCGAACCCTCCGGCGCCGCGGGTCGTGGCGTCGAAGCTTTCGACGACTTCGAATTCCGCCCGAACGACGGGAACGATGACCATCTGCGCGATCCGGTCGCCCGGATTGACCGTGAAGGGCGCCGCGCCGCGATTCCAGCACGACACCATGAGCGGTCCCTGGTAGTCCGAATCGATCAAGCCGACCAGATTGCCGAGCACGATCCCGTTCTTGTGCCCCAAGCCCGATCGCGGGAGCAGCAGCGCCGCGAGTTGCGGGTCCTCGACATAGATCGAGACGCCGGTCGGAATCAGTTCCGCCGCGCCGGGCGCGAGCACCAGCGGTCCCGGCAGGCAGGCGCGCAAATCCATGCCGGCCGAGCCGGCCGTCGCATGCTGTGGCAAGGGAAACTCTCGCCCGATCCGCGGATCGAGAATCTTGAGCTTGATCTTGTGCGCCATCAGCGGCGGATTCGGCGGGTGCGCAGACGGCTGCGCTGCTCCACGCTGGCGCTGCGGCGCTTGCGCGATCCGCGCCGGGGCGCGCCGTCGGAGGGGGGCAGGCGCTTGGCGATCTGTGCGATGAGCTCGCGGGCCACGGTGAGCTTGGGCGCGCGCGGTATCTCGAGCTTGCCGCCCGGCCAGAGCACGGTCAGCGCGTTGTCGTCGCAGTCGAAGGCGAGCCCGTCGCCCACCTGGTTGGCGGCGATCATGTCCAGCTTCTTGCGCTTCAGTTTGGCTCTCGCGTTTTCCTCGACGTCGTTGGTTTCGGCCGCGAATCCGACCACCAGCGGCCGCTTGCTCATCTCGGCGACCGACTTGACGATGTCGGGCGCGGGCTCCAGGTCGAGCGTGAGGGCGGTGCCCTGTTTCTTGATCTTCTGTTTGGCGACAGCGACAGGCTGAAAATCGGCCACGGCGGCGGCGGCTACGAACACGTCCGCCTCGGCCACGTGGCGATGCACTGCGGCATACATTTCGCGGGCGCTCTCGACATTGATGCGGGTGATGCCCGCGGGCGTCGGGAGGTGCACCGGTCCGGTGATCAACGTCACATGAGCGCCTGCCTCGCGCGCGGCCGCGGCAACCGCGAAGCCCATTTTTCCGGAGCTGCGGTTGGTCAGGTAGCGCACCGGATCCAGCCGCTCGCGGGTGGGTCCGGCGGTGATCAGAAGGTTGATCCCGGCCAGGAGGCCCGCATTGGCCGGCGGCTCCAACAGGGTGCTCGCCAGGAGGTTGGGTTCCCACATGCGCCCGACGCCGACCTCGCCGCACGCCTGATTGCCGGAGGCGGGCCCCAGAATGCGGACACCGCGCGATTCCAGCACGCCGATATTGGACTGCGTCGCCTTGTTCGCCCACATCACACGGTTCATCGCCGGCGCGATCACCACCGGCGCCTCGGTCGCCAGACAGAGCGTGGCCAGAAGATCGTCCGCACGGCCCCCGGCAAGCCGGGCGATGAAATCGGCGGTGGCCGGGGCGATCAGCACGAGCTGCGCCCAGCGGGCAAGCTCGATATGGCCCATGGCGGCCTCGGCCGCCTCGTCCCACAACCCGACCCGGACGGGGCGCCCGGAAACGGCTTGAAAGGTCATCGGGCTGACAAATCTCTGTGCGGCCTCGGTCATGACCACCTGGACCTCGGCGCCTTTTTCGATCAGCCGGCGCACGAGGTCGGGGCTCTTATAGACGGCAATCCCGCCGGTGACGCCCAGCAGGATGCGGGTTCTCGATGTCAATGGACGCCTTTGAGCTCTTTGAAACGGGCGATATCGCTGTCGAATTGGCGGCTCATGGCCGCCTCTTCCGAGCGCTTTTCGCGCAGGTTCTCTTCCTGGGTGATGATGTCGCTGCCGACGCGCACCAAATCCTCGGCCAATTGGTCGGTCATCGGCGGCGCATTCGGATCGGCGCTGTAGGGCTTGAAGCGGGTGCTGGCGCCGCGCAGGCCGGTCATTTTCTTGTTCAGCGTGTCGAGGAACTGGCCGGTCACCTTGATCTGATCCGCGATCAACGCGATGCGCTGATCGCGCAGATGTTCGATCTCCTGGACCGAGACATAGGAGGCCAGAAGGTTCCTGTCACGGCTCGCTCGCTGGGCGGCGTCGGCTCGTTTCCGGTCCTCCTCCGCCAGCTGCTCCGGGGTTTTCTGGGCATCCGTGTGCTCGATCTCGATGCCCTGGCCATTGATGACCCGGTGCTCCTGGGTGGCGTATTCCGGCGGGATGCGGTCGCCGTAGTGGGTCTCCCCATGCTCGTCCTGCCATTCATAGACCTTGCGGTCGGAATTGGGCGTGGAATTGCCCGCGAGCGCCGTCGCCGCCAGCGGCATGCTCGCGAATAAGACCCAGATCAGCTGCTTCACACGCACACCCCCACGAAACCGCGGGCCATTTTGAGCCGCCGCACCCCCGTTTTCCAGGGCGTATTGCTCAATCTGTGAGGCCATAGCGGTCCCGGTAGGCTTCCATGCTGGCGAGATCCGCGTCACGTCCGAGGGTTCGCATGTGCTGCATCAGGTCCGACAGGCTGATGACGGCGACCACGGGCATGCCGAACTGCTCGCGCACCTCCTGGACCGCGGACAACGGGCTCACCGCACCGCGCTCCTGCCGATCCAGGGCCAGGAGGACTCCGGCGGGATGGGCGCCGGCCGCTCGAATGATCTGGATCGAGTCGCGGATGGCCGTCCCGGCCGTGATCACGTCGTCGACGATCAGCACCCGTCCCTGCAACGGGCTGCCCACGATTTGGCCGCCCTCGCCATGATCCTTCGACTCCTTGCGGTTGAAGGCGAAGGGCAGGTCGATGCCGTGGTGCTCGGCGAGCGCCGCGGTGGCTGCCGTCACCAGGGGGATGCCCTTGTAGGCCGGTCCGAACAGCATGTCGAAGGAGATGTCGGACGCCACGATGGCGTCGGCATAGGCCTTGCCCACCGCCGCGATCGCCGCGCC
>CAVTNZ010000010.1:0-22108 GCA_963736185.1 uncultured Gammaproteobacteria bacterium
CGGCATCGGTCAAGCGTGCACGAACCTCATGTACACCTGGCTCGCACTGGCCGGCAAAAAGCTCTGGCTGATGCTGCTCGCCACCACCATCGACACTTCGGTGGGCGGCATGGGTCAGGCGGCGTTCGTCGCCTTCCTGGTCTCGCAGTGCAGCGCGAGCTTCAGTGCCACCCAGTATGCGGCGCTATCCGCGTTCGCGACGCTGCCCTCCAAGATCGTGAGCTCCCTGGCCGGATATACCGTGGCGTGGGTGGGCTGGGCGCATTTTTTCGTGATCACGTTCCTGACGGCGATACCGGGGCTCGCGGTGCTGGTCCTGCTCAGACGGCCGATCGGCGAATTGGAAGCGCGGGAGGTCGACAACCCGCGCGCCTGAAGCGTCAGCGGCGCAGCGACCGATCCTGAGGGATGGACCAGACGGTGCGCGCGTTGTCCTCGAATTCCCGGTCGAGATCCTCGGACTCCACATCGATGGCGCCCGACCAATCTTCCGGAGCATTCGCCATGTCGATGAGCTCGTCGAGCAGCTGCTCATTCCAGGAGTCGAATTCGATTTCGGTGACGCTGCCGTCGAAAAATTGGATTTCGATGGTCTCATCCTCGTCGTCGATGGCCACCACTTCGAACAGCTCGTTGGTATTGCCGCGATACCACTGACCTACGATCGGCTTCACAACGTTCATGGGCCGTCTCCGTCTGTTATGCTCGGCCCCATTCAACTCTCAATGAATCCTTCGCGCAATCGGAAAATTTTGCGCGAAGCAACAACTCGAACTTGATCCAGCAATTCATAAAATTCTTCGTGGTCTTCTTCGTCGTGGTGGAGCCGGTTTCTCTCATCCCGCTGTTCGCGGGTCTGACGGAAGGGGCGAATGAAGCCTACAAGCGGCTGATGGCCTTCAAGGCCTCGGCGATCTCCCTGGGGATCTGCATCCTGTTCGCGCTCGTGGGGGCGAAGTTTCTCGATCTCATGGGGATTTCCCTCAACTCCTTCCGCATCGCCGGGGGCACGCTGCTGTTTTTGATTTCTCTCGACATGGTGTTCGCCCGCACGTCGGGGACGCGATCGACCACGCCCGAGCAGGAGGAATCCATGAAACGCGAGGACATCTCGGTGTTCCCCCTGGCGTTTCCGTTCATTGCCGGGCCGGGCGCGCTTGCGACCATTTTGCTGACCGCGGGCGAGGTCTGGGGGAAGCCCGTGCTGTTCGCCGGCTTTTTGGCGGTCGTCGCGCTGGTGATCGCGGTGTGTCTCGCCGTGATGCTGACGGCGCCGCGGCTGATGAACGTGCTCGGCGTCACGGGTGCGGCGGTGATGAATCGACTGTCGGGCGTCATTCTCGCGGCGCTCGCGGTGCAGTTCATCACCGACGGCATCCGCGGAAGCTTCCTTTCCTGAGGTCGGTTGCCGGCGCCGCGCTCAGCGTCCGCTCTTCACGTAGGCGAGATCCCAGACCCCGTGCCCGAGACGCTCGCCGCGCCGCTCGAACCGGGTCGGAGGCCGAAAATCGGGCCGTTGTACGTAGCCGCCGTCGGCGCTTTGCGAGACGAGCGCCGCGCAGCCGTTGCAGACCGTGCGCATCTGTTCGGCATATTCCTGCCAGTCCGTCGCGAGCCGCAGCGTGCCACCGGTCCGAAGCTTGGCGGCCAGCGTCCCGACGAAGGCGGCGTCGATCAACCGGCGTTTGTGGTGCCGCTTTTTGTGCCAGGGATCCGGAAAGAAGATGAGGATGGTGTCGAACGAGCCATCCGGGACTGCGCTCGTCAGGACCTCGACGGCGTCGTGGCACACGATGCGCAGGTTCGAGAGAGATTCCTCCCGGGCCCGCAACAGGAGCCTTCCCACCCCCGAGCGATGCACCTCGATTCCCAGATGGTCCGTCTCGGGATGCGCCTTGGCCAGCGATCCGATGACCTCGCCGGTGCCGAAGCCGATCTCGAGGCAGCGCGGGGCCGAGCGGCCGAAGATCCTCTCCAGGTCGAGAGTCCGGCCGTCGAAATCGAGGCCGAACACCGGCCACAGGTCGATTAAGGCGCGTTCCTGCGCCTGGGTCACCCGTCCGGCGCGCAGGACGAAGCTCCGAATGCGGCGTGGTGCATGCATGGGCGGGAAGTCTGCCTGATATCATCGATTCATGCGCAAAACCTGGCTGGCGGGCGCGATCCTGATCCTCGCGGGTTGCGCGGGGCTGCCGCAGCACGTCAAGAAATATCCGAGCTTTGCGCTGCAGACGCCGCAGAACACCGAGCTCGCCCGCGTCGTTGAGCGGAGCGAGGACGGCAACAGCAGGAACCTTTCGGGCATCCGGTTGCTGGCATCGGGCGAAGAGGCGTTCGACAGCCTGATCGCCCTGGCCGACCACGCCGCGCGCACCCTGGACATCCAGTACTACATCATTCGTCAGGACGAGTCCGCCCGCATCCTGCTCGAACACGTGCGCGAGGCGGCGGACCGCGGCGTCCGCGTGCGGGTGTTGGTGGACGATCTCAATACAGCCGGGGAAGACCGGCGATTCCTGCACCTGAGCCATCACGCCAACATCGAGGTGCGTGTCTTCAATCCGTTTCCCGGCGGCCGCTCGGCCACCTGGAGCCGCATCCTCACCTCGATCTCCGACATTCCCCGGATCAATCATCGGATGCACAACAAGCTGTTCGTCGCCGACAACGAGGTGGCCATCACCGGCGGACGCAACATCGGCGACGAGTACTTCACGCTCGACAAGCACAGCAACTTCATCGACCTCGACGTGGTGGTTGCCGGCCGCCTCGTGACGCAGTTGTCGGCGTCGTTCGACGCATTCTGGAACAGCAAGTATGCATACCCCCTCGCCTCCCTGGCTTCGGCGGATGGGGCCGACGCCGCCGGCCTCCCGCCACCCGTCACCGCCTCCAACGACGGGGCCGATTGGCTTGGCCGGGAGCTCGACGCCGGGACCCTTCAGCTCGATTGGGTGCCCGCGACGGTGTTGGCGGACCGGCCCGCCAAGATCGCGAGCGAGACCTCGCCCGACGAGGAGGTCACGATCGCCAACAACATTGACGCGCTCATGCGCTCGGCTCAGCACGAGGTGCTGGTGATCTCGCCGTATTTCGTGCCCGGCGAGGAAGGCGTGGCTTTAATGCGGGAGTTGACCGCCCGCGGTGTCCACATCCGCATCCTGACCAACTCGCTCGCCTCCACCGATGCGCCGCTGGTACACAACGGCTACTCCCGCTACCGCGTGGCGCTCCTCCAGATGGGGGTGGAGCTCTACGAGGTGCGGCCCAAGCTCGGTCAGAAGCGGCTGAGATTCCATCCGTTCAAGAGCTCTAACGCGAGTCTGCACGCAAAGGCGCTGGTCATCGACCAGCGGACCGTGTTCATCGGTTCATTGAACATGGATGGGCGCTCGGCGCGCTTCAACAGCGAGCTCGGGATCGTGATGCGCAGTCCGGAAATCGCGAAGCAGGTGACGGGCCTGTTGGACGACATCACCGAGGACGGCAGCTACAAGCTGTCGCTCGACCGCGGCGGACACATCGTTTGGTCCTTCGGCGAGGGCGACGCGAAGCGTACCTGGCATATCGATCCGGAAACGACGCTCATGCAGCGCATTTCCCTGAAGCTGCTTGCGCCGTTCGCGCCCGAGAAGCTTCTCTAGGGACGTGACGAGGTTTCAGGGCGTGATGCGCAGCGTGGCGAGGTAATCCTTGACCTTGCCGCGGAAGCCCTCGCTGCTCGTCACCGTGGCGCCCCCGGCGAGCACCAGGATGAAGTCGCCCCGCAGCGTGCGGTTCACCTCGCGCACGTAGTTCATGTTGACGAGGCACGAGCGGCTGATCCGCAGCATCGGCTGCGACTTGAGCGCCTGTTCGGCCTGGATCAAGGTGCTGCGCGCGTGGAAGCTGTCCCGGTCCACCCGGATGGTGACGTAATTCCGATCCGCCTCGATCATCTCCACCCGCGTCGCATCGATGACGTGGAGCTTGCCGTTGAATTCCGCCAGCAGACGGGGCCGCTCCTCAGGCACCGCGCGTGCGCCGCGCTCGAGCCGGGCGAGCAGTCCATCGAGCAGCGCCTGGCGCTCCTGCGCATCGCTCTTGAGATGCTTCGGGCGTATCCGCGCAAGCGTCCTGCGGAAGCGCTCCTGGTCGAACGGTTTCAGCAGGTAGTCCACCGCGCACACCTCGAAGGCCTCCAGCGCGTAGGCGTCGTAGGCGGTCACGAACACGAGCGAGGGCATGTGCTCGGGCTCCAGGGCGCGTGCGAGATCGATGCCGTTCAACGGATCCATTTGTATGTCGAGAAACAGCAGATGCGGCCGTTTGTCGCGGATTTCCGCGAGCGCGGTCTCGCCATCGGCGTACTCGCCGATCACCTCGAGATCGGCCTCGGCCTGGCAGAATTCGCGCAGCACACGCCGTCCCGCCGGTTCGTCATCGACGATGATGACGTTCACTATGCGGCCTCACGCGACACGAGACGGGCGGCGCTGCGCCGGTCCGGCGCAGCGCGCATCCAGGGCATCGTGATTTCGCTCACCCATTCCCTTCCCGAGGGTCCCGCCACGAGCCGCGCCCGGCCGTCGAACTGGACGGCCAGCCGCTCGCGCACGTTGTTGAGCCCGATGCTCTCGGCGCCGGCCTGTTTGCCGGCGGCGATGGTATTGCTCACCCGCAGCAGCAGCGTGTCGTCGGTTGTGCCCATCGCGATCCGCACCTCGACCGGGCCTTGATGGCCGGCGAGGCCGTGAACCACCGCGTTCTCCACCAGCGGCTGCAGGATCAGGCTCGGCACCCAGGCATCGACGATATCCTCCGCGGGCGGCAGCGCGATCGACAGGCGATCGGCGAAGCGCTTCTGCTGCAGCTCCAGGTACAGGCGCACGAACTGCAGCTCATCGGCGAGGCGGGAAAAATCCCGCTCGCCGGCGTTCAGCAGCCGGCGCAGGAGATCGGCCAGCTGCACCACCATGGCCTGGGCCGACTTCGGATCCCATTCGATGTGCCCCCGGATCGTGTGCAGCAGATTGAACAGCGTGTGCGGGGAGAGCTGCATGCGCAGCGTCGCGAGGCGCGCGGCGCTCCATTCGCGTTCGAGCGCGCTGCGCTGCAATTCCAGGTTGCGAAACCGCGTGTACAGCGACGAGCCGGTCACCAGCGCCAGGCCGAACCCGTAGGTTGGAATGAAGCTGACGAAGCTCGCGAGCCACAGCGACAGCACCATGGGATCGTCGAAGGGGTAATGGCCGTGCGCGCCGGCCTGTTGATGGAATTGCGGGTCGCCGACGATGTACTCGGCCACGATCATCGCCGGATAGGCGAGTGCGGCGAACACCACCCCGAGCACGGTCTGCAGCGGCACGGCGATCAGCACGGGCCGCCACTGGATCCTGAGCGAGGCCTGGTAGGAGATGATCACCAGCGGCAGCAGCAGCAAATGCTGCAGCACACGCGCATTCCACGGGGCGAACAAGGCGAGGTCCGTGACCTTTGCAATGCCGGTCCGCATGCCATAGGCGTAGAGCACGTTCGACAGCGCGACATACGCCCAGAACACGAACACCAGCGTGAAGAACTGGCGCCGGCTGAGGCCGGGGGCGGGTTCGGGATTCACGTTCATGGGCGCCAGCCTAACGCAAACCGGGGGTCGGGAAGGAGAGGTGGGGCCTGGCGGGGGACGAACCCGTGAGTGGCAGGGACGACTTCGAGGACAGCCCGCAGACCGCGGCGCCCCGCCTGGCGTTTCATAGCGCTGTCGGCAACCAACGCAGGAGACCCCGTCATGAACCCCCAAGCTTCCAAGGTCACGATCGCGATGATTCTTTGCGGCATCGTCAGCGGCGCCGGCATGGCCGCCAATGCGGCCACGCCGGAGGCGGCCGTGCCGAGCCTCACCGTCAAATACGCCCCGGCGAGTCTCCTCACGGATGCCGGCGCGCGCGCCGTCTACCGAAAAATCGTCATGGCCGCCGAAGAGGTGTGCCCGGCCAATTCCGGCAGCATCATACCGAGCGGCGCCGTGCAGCAATGCCGGGCGCACTCGATCGCGGCAGCGGTGATGAAGATCAACAACCCGAGACTCGCGGCGATTCATGACCGCGCGTCGTGGCGCGGTTGAGCGCGGCTGCGCCCGGTCCCGCCGGAAGGGCCTATCCGGTCACGGCGAGGCCGGGCGCGCTTTTTCGGCGGCGTGGCGCTCCACGCCGTCCATGATCTCGCGATGCGCGGCTTCCACTCCGGCCCAACCCACCACTCGCACCCACTTGCCCGGCTCGAGATCCTTGTAGTGCTCGAAGAAATGCTGGATCTGCTTCAGCCGCATCTCGGGCACGTCCTCGATCGATTTCCAGTAGCTGAACAGCGGGCAGATATCGTCCGTCGCCACGGCAAGGATCTTGGCGTCGCCGCCCGATTCGTCATCCATGCGCAGCAGGCCGAGCGCGCGGCAGCGCACCACCACTCCAGGCAGCAACGGAAACGGGGTGTGCACCAGCACATCCACGGGATCCTCGTCCTCTGAAATCGTCTGCGGAACATAGCCATAGTTGGCGGGATAGTGCATTGCCGTCATCATGAACCGGTCCACGAAGAGCGCGCCGGAATCCTTGTCGACTTCGTACTTGATGGGGTCGGCGTTCATCGGAATTTCGATGATCACATTGAATTCCCCGGGCAGCCGATCGCCGGCCGTCACGTTGTTGATGCTCATCTGAGTGTCCTTCTCCCAAGAGTTTGGTTACCAAAGTTGCCACCGGTCGAAAATCAACACATAGGCGGCAAGCAGCGCATTGGTGGTGCCATGCGCGGCAACGGACTCGCCCAGCTTGTCGGTGCGCACGGCGAGCGCCCCGAAGGCCAGGCCGGCAGCGATGCCGGGCAGCCAAAAAACCCCATGCATGAGGCCAAACGCCAGCGCGCTCACCCCAAGCGCCGGCCAGCGGGCCGCCGCGAAGCGTACCGTCTCGAACCGTGGGCTGACCAGCCTTCGCATGAGATAACCGCGATAGGCGAGCTCCTCGGCCAGCGGCACGGTGCCCACCGCGGCGAGCACCCGGCACGCGATCCACAGCAGCCGCAGCGGCTCGGGCAGCGCCGCCAGGGCTTGCGGTGCAGCCTGCGGGGCGCCCTGCGGCGGGATGAGGACGGCGGCGGCTGCGAGCCAGAGAACGAACACGGCAGCGCCCACCGCCGGCCCACGCCAGCTGAAGCGCAGGTCGGCCCCCGCGTAGCTCTTGCGGAAGACCCACAGGACGACCAGTGCGGCCGCGAACCGCAGCGGATATAGGAACTCGAATCCCGCCGACAGGGCGTGCGAGACCATGCCGGCGGCGAGAATTGCGAGCAGCGGCATCAAGTAGGCAGCCGTCGGATTCACCGCCGTCCCAGCCCCCGTTCCGCCCCCCGCCGCGAGATCCGCGGTCATCCCCCGGGACCCGTGGGTGCGATGCGCCACGCGGCTCACCCACGGGGTGTGGTGGGCGAGCACCGCGATGCCGAAGGCGGTGAGATTGAAGACGATCCATCCGGCCTGGGAGTGGAAGCCGAGCAGCGCCACGCGCTCATAGCCCGCGTTGCCGATCAGCACGATCGCCGCGATGCGTGCGGCATTCAGGAGGAATATCGCGATCACGCCCACGGGCACGACCACGAGCACGCGCGGAAAATAATAATCGCGCCGGAACAGCCAGAGCCATCCGGCACAAAACGCGAGCAGCAGTCCAATGCCCTCCAGGCCGGAACAGACCTCCGCGATCTGCACGGCGAACCTCGGCGTGCCGAGCACCAGGGTGACGGGATCGCTGTGAAGATCCGGCAGCAGCGGCTGCAGGAGAATCCTGACCAGGCGGAAGGTGATCGCCGCGGCGGGGCCCCAGAGCAATTGACTGGCCTTGATCGCGGCGACGGCGGCGGCCGCGGGCAATACGGCGAAAATCGGCAGTCCCTGGGTCTGCCGGACGACGCTCCTCCATACCGCGAACGGCGCCAGCGCCGCGAACAGCGCCAGCGCGGCCGCGAGGGCGCACGCATGCCAGGCGACGGCAAGGAGCGCGAACGTGGCGGCGGGCGAACCGGGAGAAGCCGGGCCGGCGTATATCCGCGCGGAGAGATAGAGGAAGGGGGCGAGGAGCGCGACGTGAACCAAGGCCCAACGCAGGCGCACGGGGGCATGGTCCGCCGCCGCCGCGGCCGCGGCGTACACCGGGGCACGCAGGTACGCGAGCATCGCGAGCGATATTCCATAGGCGACGATGAACCGGAACAGCCAATGCTGGACGGTGTGGACGAACTGCGCCCCGTCGCTGAGCGAATTCAGGAAATTCGCTTGAATGAAGTAGCTGGCGAGCACGGTTTCAGCCGCCAGCACGGCCCCGAGGACGCCGAGCCGCGCGGTCAAGCCGAAACGGGTCGGCGCTGCCGCGATGTCCGGTATCGGGGTGCTCACCCCGGAAGTTTAGCCTCAAGCACCGCAGCCCGCCCGGATTGCGGCGGGTACAGTGACGCGATTCTCAGTCGATGGCGACGGCCCGCGGATTGTCGCCGGCGGCGAATGGCGAGCCGGCAACCTGCGTCAACGCACCCGTGGTCGAATCGAGGGCGTACACCGAGATGTCGTCGGAGTTCTGGTTCGCCACGTAGGCGAACGATCCCGCCGGGTCGATGACGATGTTCAGGGGGAAGGTACCCGATCCGATGCTCGCCACCGCGGTCAATGCGCCGGTCGACGGAGTGATGGAGTAGCTGGTGACCTCGTTCGCTCCGGTGACGTTTGCGGCGTAAAGGAAGCGGCCCGCCGGATCGATCGCGAGCGACTCCGGACTCGTGTCGGTGGACAATGGAGAGCCCGACAAGGCGGCGAGGGTGCCCGTACCCGTATTGACCGAATACATCGAGATGGTATGAGCCGTCTCGTTGGCGACGTAGGCGAAGGTTCCCGTGGGATCGACGGCGACGGTCAGGGCGCCGGCGCCCGCCGCGAAGGGCGAACCGCCGATTGCGGCCAAAGACCCGCCGCCGGGCTCGATGGAGAAGGCGGCGACGGTGCCGGCGGCATAGTCGGTGACGTAGAGGAAGTTGCCGCCCGGATCGGTCTTCAGCGAAGTGGGTTCGTCGCCCACCGCGAATGGGGAGCCGGTGATCTGGGTCAAGCCGCCGCCGCTCTCGATGGCGTATACCGAGACGGAATTGTCGGTCTTGTTGGCCACGTAGAGAAATTGATCGGAGGGTTCGACCAAAATGGCGAACGGTCCATTGCCGGCGCCGATCGGCTCTCCCGCCGCGGTGAGCGCCCCGGTGCTGTCATCGATGGCATAGACCGATACGTCGGCGGATCCGTTGTTGGCCACGTACAAATAAGCGCCGTCCGGGTCCACCACGGCCGCCACCGGCGTGGTCCCCGTCGAGGCGAACGGCGAGCCCGCGACGGGCGTCAGCGCGCCGGTCGAGGCATCGATTGAAAAGGCGGAGATCGTGTTTGAGGTCTCGTTCGGCACGTACGCAAATCTTCCCGCCTGCGAGCAGCTGACGACCACGTTGTTGATGTCGGCGGTGCCGATCGTGCCCGAACCGTTGTGCACGATGCAGGTCTGCGCGGGGTTCGAGGGCTGCGTGAGGACCGTGACCGAGTACGCTCCGCCCTGATCGATGCCCGACGAAAACGCGAACGAGCCGTTTCCAGTGATGGTCAGGTTGTCGCCGGAATTGTCCTGCAGGACGAGGCCGGTGCCGCGCACCCCGGTGACGGTCCCCCCAACGGTGTAGCCGCCGCCGACGTGGCATGCCGCCAGCGCCAGGGCTGCGGCGGCGGTCAGGAGTGCGCCTCGAGCGATCATTTTCACGGAGCCGATTGTTTTCAAGATGTCACCCCAAAGGCCGCTTGCGGCATCGCCCAGCTACAGACCGCGACAGCGCCCAATCATTCCGCAGCTCGCGCGTAGGTTGCGTAAAGAAGTGTATAGACGGCCGCGCTGGTACCGAGGCCATGTTAACCGGTCCATTGCCGTGCTGTCTCCAACAAACGACAGCGGGCGTTCCGTGAACCAATTTGCGGATAATCGATCCAATTGGAGTTACAACGATACCCCTCCACATGGAACAGAGCATGCTGCGTAAACTGGGACTAACGTCGGGTGCGGTGCTGATCGGTGCACTGTGGTCGGCCGTCGCGTGCGCGACGCTGGGCGAGCCGGAAACCTCGCTGACCACCGAAACCCAGCTGAATCGGGCATCGCTCAAGGAGTCTGACCTCGGCTCCTATCGCGTCCATGAGATGCAGCTTCCCTCCGGCACGTTGCTGCGCGAGTACTCCGGACTCGACGGCAAGGTGTTCGCGGTGACCTGGAACGGCCCTTTCATCCCCAATTTGAAGCAATCGCTCGGCAGCTATTTCGCCGAATTCGCCGCCAAGGCCCAGGCCGCGCACGGCACCCGCAAGCACCTCGAGGTTCGTCGAGCCCGACCTGGTGGTCGAGTCCAGCGGCCACATGAGGGCTCATCACGGGATCGCGTACCTGCCCCAAGCCCTGCCGAGCGGCGTCACCGTCGGAGATCTGCAGTGAGTTCCCTGTCGACTCCCGCACTGCGCGGCTGCGCCTTTCTTCTTTGTCTCGCCGTGATTTCGTGCGGCGGCGGCAGCGATACCCCCAGTGATTCGAACTCGACGTCGACCGGAACGAGCACGGTCACACCGAGCGCCAACGTGGTCAGCGTCACGGTGAGCGCCGGACCCACCGGCGTGAACGCGATCAACACCCTGTATACGACCGTGACCGTGTGCGTGCCCAACACCACGACCTGCCAGACCATCGACAATATCCAGGTGGATACGGGTTCCTACGGGCTGCGGATCTTGGCGCCCGTGCTCACGCTCAGCCTGCCCGTGGCCACGGCGGCGAGCGGCGGTGGGTTGGTGGAGTGCACCGAGTTCGACGACGGCTATAGCTGGGGTCCCGTGGCCCTGGTGGACCTGCAGATTTCCGGCGAGTCGGCGAGCTCGGTTCCCGTGCAGCTCATCGGTGACACGCGCTATCCCACCGCTCCGACCGACTGCTCCGCGCCGGCGCCATCCTCGGAGAACACCGTCGCCGCGTTCGGCGCCAACGGCATCCTCGGCATCGGCCCGTTCGTGCAGGACTGCGGCAGCTATTGCACGGGGAGCATTCCGGAGCCCATTCAGTACTACGGCTGCACGGACTCGACGGTGTGCACGGGCACGCTCGTGCCGCTGACCGCCCAGGTTCAAAACCCGGTCTCCCTGTTCGCCACCGATAACAACGGCACCATCATCACGCTGCCGTCGGTTGCCTCGACCGGCGCCGCGAGCGTCACCGGCTCGCTGATCTTCGGCATCGATACCGAATCGAACAACGAATCGGGCAGCGAAACCGTCGTGCCTGTTGCCGATACCGGCTTCATCACCACGGTATTCGACAATTCGACACTACCCGACAGCTTCGTCGACTCCGGCTCCAACGCCACTTATTTCACGGTCCCGACGAATTTCACCGCCATTACGGAGTGCAGTTCCTCCGGCGGCTCGAGCATCACCACGTTCTATTGCCCCTCGAGTCCCGAGACATTGACGGCCGCATTCGTGCTGAGCAATGACTCGACCGTGAACGCGAATTTCGAGGTGGCGAATGCGGACGACGTGAGCATCTCGGTGACCGCCTACCCGGGCCTCGCCGGAACCAGCCTGGCCAACAACAGCTTCGACTGGGGCCTGCCGTTCTTCTATGGGCGGCGGGTCGCGAACGCCATCGAAGGCGCAACGACCTCCGTCGGGACGGGACCCTACATCGCTTTCTAGGACCTGTGTTACAGGTCCTGGTCTCACGTTAGACTGCCGCAGCATGAGCACGGCCGTCCTCAGTCTCGACTATGTGCCGACGGATGAGATCGGAGGGAAGCCCGCGTCGTGGTGGAGCAATGTGCTCGGCGTCGCCGGCTTCTCGGCACCGCCGCGCATCGATGCCGCGCAGGTCCCCGTTGCCGCAAGCATGACGCCCTCGCTGGAAGCGGTCACCGGCCGCCTCTGCGAGGTCTGGCGGGTCGCGGGACCGGTGAATGCCGAACTGTCGTCGAGACATGACCGGGTGCACTATCGGTTCTGCGACGACTTCCTGTTCGGCGCGATCACGGTCGAGGAGAACGGGCGCGAAGGCGACCCGACAGCCCTGTCGCAGGCAACCGTCGGCGCCTATCGGCAGATCTTCGACATCCTGGAAAAAACCGGCAGCCGGCATTTGATCCGCGTGTGGAACTACCTCCCCGACATCAACCGCGAGGCCGGCGGCGACGAACGCTACCGTCTTTTCAACACCGCGCGCCAGCTCGCGTTCCGCAGTGTCGGCCGGCCGACGGAAGTCACCGTGCCGGCGGCCTGCGCGCTGGGTTCGCCGCCGGGAAGCCCGATCTCGATCTATTTCCTGGCCGCCCGCGAGGCGCCGAAAATGATCGAGAACCCGCGCCAGACGAGCGCCTATCGCTATCCGCCGAAGTTCGGGATACACAGCCCGAGCTTCTCGCGCGCGTGCGTGCTCAGCGAGTCGGCGGGCACGAATCTGTTCGTCTCGGGCACCGCGAGCATCGTCGGACACGAGACCATCCATCGGGGCGATGTTTCGGCCCAGACCCGCGAGACACTGGCCAACCTCGATGCGCTGCTCGAGGAGGCCAATCGAGTGGTGGGCGCGCGCCGCTATTCGCTCGACGGACTGAAGTTCAAGGTCTATGTGCGGCGCCCGCGCGACCTCGAAGCCATCCAGAGCGCCTTATCCGCGAGCCTGCGGCCCGCCGCCCCCATCCTTTATCTGCAGGCCGATGTCTGCCGCGAAGATCTGTTGGTGGAAATCGAGGCCACGGGGGGCACTGCGCCGCGGTAGCGCCGCGCGACCTTCTCAGGCGAAGCGGTGAAAGAGCCGTCCCGCCCATTCGTAGATGGCCCCCTCGGACCGGGACAACGCGTGGACCGAGGGCAGGAACCAAAACAATCCGGGATCGTCGCGGGTCACCATGTCCGCCGGCGCGGCCGTGACCTTGAAGCCCGCGGCGGTGAAATCGCCGGCGGCCCGGGTCATGTGCGGACTCGAGGTCACCAGGATGATTTTGTCGATACCGAGCGGGAGAAGGATGCGCGCCGAGAACTCCGCGTTCTGACGCGTGGTCCACGATTCGTTCTCCACCCAGGTGACCGGTATCCGAAGGTCCTCCTCCATGAAACGGCGCATCGACGCGGCTTCGGGCGGAGCACCCGATATCAACACGGGGAGGTGCGTGGCGCGCGCGACTCTCGCGCCTTCGATCAAACGCAGATCGCCGGTGATGCTCGGCGTGTCTCCGCCCACCTCGGGAGCATTGTGCCGGAATCCGCCCCCCAGTATCACGATCGCACGAGCTTGGGCCTGGGTGGGGGTGAGATGGGCAGGGTCGAGCGCCGGGTAATCCTCGGCGGAACGGCCGATCGCGTCCGCAACCCACGGCGTGCAGAGCAGCCACAGACTCGCGATGCTGACCGTGCAGAGTACGAAGGCGAGGCGCGGCCGGCGCCGCCAAAGGATCAGACCGGCGATGCCGACCAGCAGCGGCGAAGCCGGCGGCATGAGCAGATCCCTCAATATGATTCGCAAAGCCAACAGAATCAATGACAATACCTCTTCGGTAAGGGAGACAACGAGGACAAGCCATGCAGCCTACCCGGCGGGATTTGATCAAAACGCTGGCGGCAATGCCGCTGATTCGAATCAAGGGGCCAGAACCCGACATTATCTTGTACAACGGACTCGTGTCGACCATGGAGCCCTCGTATCCCGACGCCAGCGCGGCCGCCATCCAGGACGGCCGGTTTCTCGCGGTCGGAATGGATCGGGAGATCCTCAGGCTCAAGGTTCCGAACACTCGATGCATCGACCTCGGGCGGCGCCGCGTGTTCCCCGGCTTCAACGACGCGCACGCGCACCCCTGGGCGAGCGGGCTCGATGCGTTGAGGAAGGTCCCCTGCGACAAGTCGTCGATCGAGGAGATTTTGGCGGCGCTGCGTGCCCGCGCGGCCGAAACGCCGCCCGGACACTGGGTGCTCGGATATCTGTACGACGACGGGAAAACGCCGCGGCTCCTGACACGCGCCGACCTCGATTCCGCCGTGCCCGACCACCCGGTCATCGTGACCCACCGGGGCGGCCATACCGGCTACGCCAATTCAGCCGCGCTGGCGCTCGCGGGAGCGAAAGCCGGAATGTCCGATCCCGCGGGAGGACGCTTCGAGCGCGACCCGGATGGCGAGCTCAACGGCCGGGTGGCGGACAAGGCGCTCGAGGCCGTGCTCGCCAAAGTTCCGGATGACCTCACCCGCGACGATCATCGCCGCGCGGTCGCCCTCATGTCGAAGCTCTACGCCAGCCACGGCATCACCTCCGTTTGCGAGGCGGATACCAGCCCCGCGGGACTGCAGGGGTATCAGGATGCGCGCGACTCGGGCGAACTCTCCTACCGGGTCTATTGCCACATGGACGTGGACTATCTGGATCGCTACATCGAGGCCGGCGTGCACACGGGCTTCGGCGACGACATGGTGCGGATCGGTGGCGTGAAGCAGTTTGCGGACGGCTCGATTTCGGAGCGAACGGCCTGGCTCGCCGATCCCTACATCGGCATGCCCGGCTACACGGGGGTCGAGCTCGGCACGCGCGAAAGCCTGTATCAGCACTCACGCAAGGCATGGCTCGCGGGCTTCCAACTGGCGACCCACGCCAACGGCGAGCGCGCCATCGATCGCATCCTCAGCGTGTACGAGGACCTCAATCGCGAATTCCCGCGGCGCGATCCGCGCTTTCGCATCGAGCACTGCACGGTGGTGACGCCCGCATTGATCGCCCGCATGCGGGCCGTGGGTGCGATACCCATTCCGTTCGCGGGCTACGTGAATTTCCATGGAGACATCCTGCATTTCTACGGTGACGAGCGGGCCTCCCGCATGTTTGCGTACCGATCCTTCATCGACGCCGGCCTGCGGCCGCCGTCCTCGTCGGATTACACGGCGAGCCCGCCCGATCCGATGCTCTGGCTTTACTCGGAGACCACGCGCCGCGATCCCACGGGCCATGTCTGGGGGGAGCAACAGCGCATCACGGTGAACGAGGCGCTTCGTTCCATGACCGTGAACGGCGCTTACGCCTCGTTCGAGGAACACCGGAAGGGATCGATAGCGCCCGGGAAGCTCGCCGACCTGACGGTCCTCGCGCAGGACCCGCTCGCCGTTCCGGCTGAGTCGTGGATGGGCATCAAGGTCGAGCGCACGCTGCTGGGCGGCAAGTGGGTCTACGAGTCGTGACGCCGGAAGGGCAAAATGGGCTGTTGGCCGCTTGATCGGGGCCGGTCTTGCCTGGCGCGGGGGAGGGTGATTAAATCAACCTGTAGCGGGCGTCGTATAATGGTAATACCCAAGCTTCCCAAGCTTGAGCCGTGGGTTCGATTCCCATCGCCCGCTCCACTTCCAGCCAGCGCTGGCCGGTGCCGACACCCATCGTTCCGACTGTCTCCCCCGTCCCGGCTCACGCCGACGTTCAAATCCCCATAGCGCTGCGTCTCCGCTGATCGGCATCAGCACGTCCCCGCGGTTTCCTCCCTGGAGACTTGTCCAACACCCGCCCCAAAGCCTCACCAGACTATCGGAAAGCTCAGCGCGCACCGGCAGGTGTCGGACAACCCTTAACCATACTTGTCTGTCGCAACCGTCTGCTTCCGAGCAGGACAATTGCAGCGACGGCATTCGGACGCGACTATTCCCGTAGGTTCAACTTCCGCAGGAACGCCTTGTAGCGGGGATCCTGCGCGAGATTCTTGAAGCAGAAGTCCCCTTTCGTATAAAAAATGTAGGCGTCGCGCCGCAAATATGCGCGGTCGAGCCATGCAAGAGCCCGGTCGGTATCTTTATGACAGGCGTAATAGCCAGCGAGGTTGGCGGCCGACGTGGCCGCATTGTCTTTCTCCATCTTGGCAACTATGAGCTCTGCTTCCTGTGTACGACCCAGTGCGGGTAACGCGAGGATGAGCCCGTCATTGCGGACCTCTTCATCCGGTACCAGTTTAAATTCGATCAGCGCCGCCGCAGCCTGTCCCTGCGCCAGCAACTCATATCCAACCCAGAAACGGCTGGTATGCCCCGTCGGGCGCAGCTCGAGTGACTTGCGGTCTGCTATCTCTGCCTGCGCGTGCTGACCGCGGCGAGACAACGCGGTCGCGAGAGCCGCATAGGAACCAGGGTTGAGAGGATCGCGCAGGACCGCGCTCTGAGCAAATTGAAGCGCCTGATCCGTTCGATCCTGTATTGCTGCAATGAAAGATAGGTTGTTCAAGGCGAGGATGTTGCCGGGTTCCAGGTGGAGCGCCTGACTGTATTCGTTCTCGGCTGCGCTCCAATCCCAATCGATGGAGCCATAAATATCTCCCAATGCCAAATGCGGATCGGGCAACGTCGGATCAAGCGCAAGCGCGTGTTTTGCGTCGTCTTCTGCATCCTCACGAACCTGCTGAACGGAGCCACCGAGGTAAACGGCATAAAAGCCTGCGCGAGCGCGAGCGCGCAGCGCCCACGCCGATGCAAACTTGGGATCCAGAGTCAGTGCTCTATTGAGGAGCGAGAATACGAGCTCGTAGTCCCCTCGCGTCGATACGTGTTGAAGCAGGTGTCGTGCCTGCAAGTAGAGAGCGTACGACTCGGTATTCTGACTGACTGCAGCGTTCGGAGTGGTGCCCGCAAGCAGCGAAACCTTGAGTGCTTCGACAACGGCTACGGCTATCTCGTCCTGCGTCTTGAAGACGTCATCCAGCGTGCGGTCGTAGGTTTGCGACCACATGTGGTAACCACTATCTACACGAATAAGTTGTGCGGTCACGCGCATGGTTTTACCGGATTTGCGCACACTGCCCTCCAACACGTGCGCCACACCAAGCGACTTGGCGATTTCGGCAATCGTCGCCTGCTTACCCTTGAAATAAAAGGACGATGTGCGGGCGGGAACCCTCAGGTCGGGTATTTTCGCCAACATGTCAATGAGTTCTTCGGACATTCCATCAGAGAAATATTCCTGGTCTTTCCTCTCGCTCATGTCCACGAACGGCAGAACAGCCACGGATTTTTCAGGAATGCCTAATGCGGCTGTCACTGCCGCCGGCGTGCCGGTAGCCACAACCGCCTCAGGCGCAACCACTCGAACGTCCCGGTACCCATAACCTGTAAGCGGCGAATCCCGTGATCGCCACAGCCACGATGGATGCCGTCACAATGGCTGCCCGGTGCCGAAACCGAGCACCGCCTGACACGCCGCCGGAGCGGAGCTCGGGTGCCTCTGCAACCGGTGTCGCCGAGATCTCCGGAGCGGGGCCATGAGAGTGCTCACGCTTTTTGAGGTGCCGGTTGTCGCGATATTTGAGGCGGACTTCCCGTTCCGCTTCCCGCCACGCTGTAGTAAAGATCGGGAAGCGGAAGTGGGAACGAGATGGGCGGCTGGTGCGCGGGCCAGATGAACCCAGGCACGCTTCAGCGGTGGTTATGCGACGGTGGCAAGGCGATAGCCGTCGGCGCCGCGTACGAGGTGGCCTGCGTCGGTGAGGGCGGAGAGACGCTCATAGAGGGTGACATTGCGAACGCGGCACAGGACACGCAGTTCGCGGATCGGTAGAGCGCGATTTGCTTGAGCGATGGCGGTGGTGATGCGCTCGTCCACGGAACTCGGTGGCGAAGCGATGACTGCGGCTGCGGTGGATTCCACGACCTCGAGCGCGAGGGCGTCACCGCGTTGCGCGAGTTCGAGCCCGATACTGGGCGGGGATGGGGCGGCGCGATGTTCGACGGTGAGATTGAGTTCACCGCCGGAGCGACGCAGGTACAGATTGGAGTCACCCCAGGCATGGAACTCGGACGAGCCGCGTAGCGCCTGTCCGGCGCGCATACGGCCGGCGGATTTGCGGGCGTGATGCACCACGAGCACGGCGAGGCTGTGCCGTCGTTGCAAGGTGCGCAGGTATGCAAGCAGCGGGGCGACTTCACCGCTGGCATTCTCATCGATGCGATGCAGTCGCACGAACGGGTCGAGCACCAACAGGCGGGGCTTGAGTTGCTCGATCGTCTGCTCGAGACGCGTGCGATCGGCCTGCTGATCGAGGCGCACGGTGGGCGCCGTGATGACGTGAACATTCAAGTCTTTCAGATCGCAGGCCGCCGCGGCACAGATGCCTTCGAGCCGGCGCCGCACGACGTGCAAGGCGTCTTCGGCGGCGTAGAGCAAGACGCGACCTGGACGGGCGACGGGGAAGCGGCGCAGGCACGCCGTGCCCGAGGCGACCGCAACCGCCAGATCCAGGGCGAGGAAGGACTTGCAGCACTTCGGTTCCCCGCCGACGATCCCGACGGCCTGTTCGGACCACAGGCCAGTGACGAGCCAGCGTTGCTCCTCGGGGCGATCGGCGAGACGATAGGCTTGTTCGACGGGCAACGCGCTCATCGGCGCCGTCCGGCGACTTTGAGCTGCGCCGGCGAGGGCGTGGGAAAGAGTTCGAAGAACAGCTTCTCGTCGATTTGCGCAGCTTCGCGCTGCGCCGCCAGGGCGAGCAGCTCGCCGGCCATGTTCATCAGCGCTCGCAGGTTCCCCTGCGCATGATCGCACAGCGTGGAGATGAGCTCCGCGGTCATCAGTTTGGTGGCGCCGGCCTTCTGCAGGACATGCCGCAGACACTCCTGCAGTTCCTCGGGCGTGTTGCGCTCGAGGGTCAGGCGTACGCGCATGCGCGAGCCTAAGGGCAAGAGTACCTCGGCGCGCAAGCGCTCGATGAGGCGCTGATCGCCGGCGAGCACGACGGTGAGCAGCAGGTGCGAGTCCAAGCGCGCCGAGCAGAGCAGGCGCAACTCGTTCAACACGCAGAGCTGCATTTCCTGGCCTTCATCGATGATGAGCACCGGGCGGCACAGCGACGCATCGATATGTCCCTGCCAGCGCTCCCGCAGCACCTTGGCACCCGCATGGCGGTTGTGTGGATGCAGCTCGACGCCGAACAAGTCCCCCAACTCGCGGTAAAAGTCGGCCATTCCCGCCTGCGGCCGCGATAACACGCCAACCTGCACATCACGCAGTGCCGCGAGGCGCTCTACCAGCAGTCGTAAGGTCGCCGACTTGCCGGCGCCGGCCGGCCCGGTCACGAGCGCGAAGCCACCATCGCCGGCGAGTTGCTCGACGCGCCAGCAAAACGACTCGGTGCGCGGCGTCATCTGCAGGGCTTCAGTCGGGATGTCGGAGATGAAAGGATTAAATTTAAGTCCGTACAGAGCCAGCAGTTTCTTGTTCATAGGATCTCTCCCTCGGTGTCGGATAATTCATCTTTCGGCAGGTACGGCGGCGGCAACCCGGTGGCGGCCTGTTGACTCATCAGCTCGGCGAGCAGCGGTGCGATGCCGGTGACGGGATTGACCGCAACGGGCTCGCCGGCGCTCGTACGGCTGGCAACGGGGTCAAGGGGCCGGCGCACACCGTTGGCGTTGCGTGTCTTGTCCTCAGGGTACAGCCGGCACAGCACCTGGCCGCTGTGCTCATCGACCAGATGCACCTGGGTCAGATCCCAGCTCGCGTAGCGCACCAACACTCGCTCAAGATGGCGAAAGGCATTGGGCACCTCGAAGCGGCGATTATCGATCACCACCGTGCCGTCGCTGCGCCGTTGAGTACGCCGCTCGGTTCGGGTGAAGGCGAGCTTAAGCGCCGCGCTGTCCGGGCTTGGGCGCGCCACATCCGGGCCCGTCAGCCAACGGGCCAACGGTGTTTGGCCGGTTTCGCTGTGGATAACCCGGTTGTACTCGAACTCGATCCAGGCTTGGGTCGCCTCGTTCAAGAACTCGAGCGTGAGGTCCTTCACGCTCTCGAGCATGGCGATCAGTCTCGATTCGACGGTCGCCCATACGATCTCGGACTTCGCATTCATGTATGGTGAGAACGCGAGCGTCGTTTCGTGCACGACGCCGAGTCGAGCCAGGCCTTCGGTAATTTCCGCGGCGAGCATCGCCGCGCCATTGTCACTGAGTCCGGACCTCGGTATTCCCCTTTTCATAATTGCCTGCGACAACCCGTGCGCCACGTTCGGCGCGTTTTCCGTGAGATACCACTGCCCGTGACAGATGAGCCGCGAATGATCATCGACCACGGCGAACATGGTGGGTGTGATCCACTCAGCGGGCGGTGTGAGCACCTTCAGTGATCCCTGGTGTGCATCCCAATGCCACAAGGAGTTCGAGTATTCGGCCTCATAGCCACGCACCTCCCGCGCCGCCAAGCGCGCCTCGGCGCGCTCGACGCCGGCGGTGCGTCGCGAGCTCAAGCGGCGGCGCTTGTGCAGACCCTGGGCTTTGAAGAACCGACGGATCGTCGAGTACGACGGCACCGGCCCAAGCTCCGGGTGCTGTTTGGCAAGCGCGCACAGGTTATCGTGATGAAGGACAGTGGACCAACTTAAGTGGCCTGCATGTTGGGCCCGCAATGCCTGGCGCACCGCGAGAGTCAAGGATTCTTGCGCGCCGACATCGGCGCGCACCTTGCGCCTGAGGATGCGCACCGGGTCTTGCCGTTCTTTTCGGGCACGATGATACCAACGCTCGATGGTCGAGATGCCGAAGCGTACGGGCACGCCCGTGATCGGGTGCTGCCACTCACGCGCCGCGAGCTTTTCGATCTGCGCTCGCAGTTCACCCTTCGGCGGCGGTGCGGCCAATAGCTGGCCGACCACCGCGAACCTGAGTAATGCCCAGCGTTCGTGGCGGGAATAATGTTCTGACTGTTTCACGTTGCACGCTCTCCTTAAATGGGGTGTGCGGAACCGTAAAACATCAGTGGCCGTCTGACGATTTGCTTCTTTTGCGGACCAGATTCACCCCGTTAAATAGCGCGCATCAGGCCAACGCCGGTCGTGATCGGCACGAGGAAGCGCAACAGCGACAGGAGCTGCTGCTCGATGGCTCCGACAAAGCGCCTCAGCAACGAGCCCGGCAGATCCGCCGTCGTGACCGGCGGCACGAGCGCGCCGTGGGCGCGCCAAAAGGGACTCGCCGTGAAGACGCTGCACCACCAGTCGCGCCAGCGAACCACGGTCCGCCGGCTCACGCCCACCAAGGCATCCAGTTGTCGCGTCCGAGCCGGCGTGAGCCCGCTCTGCATCGCCGTGATGAGCACCACCATGGCACCCAGGAACACCTTGCGGCCGAGAAACCGCAGCGACCCGGGGGTGTCGCGTTTGCGGCACTCGCACGCCGCACAGCAGAAGCTAAATCGCTCCCGATGCTCAGGCCCGAGCCCCGCCGGTACGCCGCGCGGCTTACGCGCGAAGGAACCACAGTGCAACTTCGTGCCGCACCTCCGACACCGACCCTCGTGTGCAGCGTCCGCGATTTGCCGGTCAAACCCCAGCAGCAGTTCGTAAAATCGCTTGTCCGCCAGTATGTTTTGTATCGTTTGCTCCACGCCTTTTCTCCGTCTCCTTGGGTAAAATCCGCCTACGATGACCAAGAAAAAGACCGGACGCAACGATCCGTGCCACTGCGGCAGCGGACAAAAATATAAGCGCTGCTGCCAGGAAAAGGACGAGGCGGCGGAACGAGCCGCTCGCGCGGCGATAGACGCCGCAAAACCGCCCAAACCGGCTCGCCCCACCGGCATCGATCTGTTCAAGGACATGTTCGACGAAGAGCCCGACGAACTCACGACCGCATCGAACGCGATCGTCGATATGGTCCACGCCGGCAAACTCGATGAAGCTGAACAGGCAGCACGAGATTTTCTCGTCCGATTCCCCGAGGTCCACGACGGCTACGATCGGTTGGGGATGGTCTATGAGGCCAGAGGCGATAAAAAGCAGGCCGCTCACTACTACCGACAGGTCATCGACTTCGTCCGCGCTCACCCCGATCAGTACGAGCCGGCGTTTGAAACCACCTTTCTCCAACTGATTGAAGAACTCGACCCGCCTCCGGCCGGCTGACGGGCCCAAACCCCCGGAATAAGCACGCTACGCGAGGCGGCTGACCCCCGGCACCTCATTTATCGCGACCAGAATACCCGGCTCCTCACATCATTTTTCTAGCGCAGGTTCA
>CAVTNZ010000011.1:0-73346 GCA_963736185.1 uncultured Gammaproteobacteria bacterium
ATCGGCGGATTGAAGGAGAAGCTGCTGGCCGCGCTGCGCGCCGGCATCTTTGAAACGATTTTGCCGCGGGCCAACGAGAAGGACATTGAGGAACTGCCGGAGAACATCAAGAACTCCATGAAACTGCACTTTGTGGATTCGATGGACGAGGTGTTGGCATTGGCGCTAGAGAGTCCGTTGCCGGGCATTGCGAATCCCGAGACTGAAGTGCTGGCCGCGGTGCCCCCGGCGGAGATCGCGGCGAACGTACCGGCACGGCAGTAACGTCTCACAACTCCAGCGACAAAGCTCCGCCTGCGGGTGGAGCTTTTTTGTTGCAGACATATTGGTCTGGAACCTGGGTGCTCCACACACCGCGCCGGCCGCAAAAGATGACAGATTTTCCTGGAGGACGAGGTTTCTGTGGTCCGGCCATTGTCCGATGGGCTGCGCGAAGTTGGGACCGCAGCCGTTCTTTTGGCCGGTCCAAGCATTCGCTGGTTCGAGAGGGAAGGCGGCTGCCCTGGTCCTGTATCGTTAGACCTTATGCGGTATACGACACAGTTTTTGCTTTCGGCGATGGCGGCGACGCAGTTTCCTGCGCCGGACGTGCCGGAAATAGCGTTTCTGGGGCGGTCAAATGTGGGCAAGTCGAGCCTGCTGAATGAGCTTGTGGGCGAGAAGGCGGCCAAGGTTTCTTCGACGCCGGGGCGGACGCGGGCGATCAACTTTTTTGCGCTGCTGGACCAGAGCCAGAGACGGAAGATGGTGTTTGCGGACTTGCCGGGGTATGGGTATGCGAAGATTTCGAAGTCGATATCGGCGGGGTGGGCAGAGTTTATCGACCCATACCTGGCGATTCGGTCGACGCTGAAGCTTTGCGTGTGCCTGGTGGACTCGAATGTGCCGGCGCAGAAGAGCGATGATGAACTGTTCGATTGGTTGCGGGGCGCGGAGCGGGAGTTTTTGGTGGTGGCTATTACGATTGGACGATGAGCAAGCTGTTCGACTATCCGTTGCAACAATTAATGACGACGCTGTTTCCGCCACATGAAAACGAAGGGCCTCCGAAACTCGATTGGCGCGCGGCGCAGGCCGCCGGCGAGCGGCTGATGGCCGAGCGGGCCGAGCGGCAGGGGTTCAAGATCGAGAAGCCCATCGCGCTGAACCATCTCATCGGCATGGGTCTCTATAATTACACGGCGCTCACCGACCGCTCTTCCCAAAGGAAAAAACGGAGACCGTATTTTTCAACGCCGACACGGGCGCCTTTCACGCCGTGTTTCCCGTCAACACCGGCCATTCCGGCCTGACGATCACCAATTGGCTGCATTGGCCATTTTCCCTCGCATCCTCAGCATCGCGCTTCTCGGTATAACCATACTGCGGGCGTGGCCGGCGAGCTTGCAATCCGGCGCGCGCGAAAGCGTCGCTCTAATTTCATGCGTAGCGCCGGGCTTTACAGGCTGCGGAAAAACCCATCCAAGCTGTCATCCTGAGCAGCAGCGAAGGATCTGCATTTGAATTTTCAAGCAACTACAGATTCTTCGTCGCCTGCTGGCTCCTCAGAATGACAGTTCCCATGAGTTTTTCCGCAGCCTCTTTAGCCCGGCACGTGCCGCCTTAATTTCAGGCATGGCGCCGGGCTTTAGCCAGGCACCTGCCGTCCTAATGGGCGGCGCTACATTCAAATCAGGACAGCATGCGCCCGAGGTGTCTCTCGCGCCAGAAATGCGGGTCTGGAAAAGCACCGGCCCCGACGATGGCAGCGTCGAGAGCCTTGGCAACGGCAAGCTGATGGTGTACGAGCAGGGTCCGGACGTCATGCAACTTTTCGGGCCGCCGTACGCCTCCCCCACGGCGCTGTCCATTCGTTTGGAAGCATCAACGCCGATCGAGGCGCAATCCGGGCGCGAAGCCGGCGCGGCCATCTGGCATCACGACATCTTTGCCGATGGATCACAGCGCCCCCTGGATGCGCGGCGACGGCGGCGGCGCGCACGTGGCCCGCGCCGCCGGCTATTTGATGCAGGCCCAGATCGAGTCGGGCACGCTCTGCCCCACCACGATGACCTACGGCGCGATCGCGGCGATGAATCGCGACCCGGGACTCGTCGCGCAATGGCTGCCGCGGCTCCTCTCCCGCCGCTACGATCCGCGCGACCTCCCTATCGCGTCCAAGCTGGGAGGCCTGATCGGCATGGGCATGACCGAGAAGCAGGGCGGATCGGACGTTCGATCCAATACGACGCGCGCGCAGCGCACCGCCGATGGGTCCTACCGGATCGACGGCCACAAGTGGTTCTTCTCGGCACCGCAGTGCGATGCGCACCTCGTGCTCGCGCAGACAGACGGCGGCCTGTCGTGCTTTTTCATGCCGCGCCGCCTTCCGGACGGGACGCTGAACGGCATCTACATACAGCGATTGAAGGACAAGCTCGGCAACCGGTCCAACGCATCCTCGGAGGTCGAATTCCGCGATGCCTGGGCGACTCTGCTCGGCGAGACGGGACGCGGGGTGCCGACCATCCTCGAAATGGGAACCTACACGCGGCTCGATTGCGTCATCGGCACGGCCGGTCTGATGCGCCAGGCCGTGGTTCAGGCGGTGCATCACGCGCGCCATCGCAGCGTTTTCGGCGCCCAATTGATCGATCAGCCGCTGATGCGCGGTGTGCTCGCCGATCTCGTGCTCGAGTCGGAAGCCGCGACGGCGCTCGCCTTGCGCCTGGCGCGAGCTTTCGAAAGCGACGCGCCGGGCGAGACGACGCTGCGGCGCGCGCTGACCTCGGCCGCCAAGTTCTGGGTCTGCAAACGCGGTTGCGAGCTCGCGGCCGAGGCCATGGAAGTCCTCGGCGGCAACGGCTACACGGAAGAGCTGTCGATGGCGCGCATCGTGCGCGAAATGCCCGTCAATTCCATCTGGGAGGGATCGGGCAACGTCATGTGCCTGGACGTGCTGCGGGCGTTTTCCAAATCGGCCGCGACCTGCGAAGTGGTGCTGAACGAACTGTCGATGGCGCGCGGGCGGGAGCGGCACTTCGATCGGGCATTCGAGCGGTTCGCCGCGACGCTGACGAACGGTACGTTGGCGGAGGACCAAGCCCGGCATTTCACCCAGTCGTTCGTCACCTTGATGCAGTCGGCGCTGCTGCTCGGCGCCGCGGCGGCGGAAGGTTCGGTCGGCGCGCGCGCCGCCGCGGAATCGTTCTGTTCGACGCGTTTGGATCCCGACACCGGGTGGGGCGCGGTGTTCGGCGGCGCGCATGCGCCGGTCGATTCAGGGCCGCTGCTCGCGCGCGCCTTCGACGGGTAGTATCAACCGCCGCCGTAGGCGCGGTTCTTCCAGCGCGCGCCCGCTCCGCGCCAGTGATCGAGCGCCGATGCGACCGTCGCGGCCATGTAGAAGGCCGCGATGAGCGGCAGCGCCATCGTCCAAGGCGGCGCGCGCCCATAGCGCCTGAGTGTCGGCAGGTAGCTGATCGCCGCGAGGGTGCATGCGCCGATCCCGCAAGCGCGCTGCCAGCCATGCCCGAACGCGGCGAGCGCGACGGGGACCAGCCAGACGAGCGTCAGCCCAAGCACCGTGAGCAGCAGCATCGGCGCGGAGTATCGCAACTGGGTGAAGGCCGTGCGCGAAATCATCCGCCAGATATCGGCGAACGCCGGATACGGACGGATCGACGCGGCAAGGCCCGAATGACCCAGAAAAATTGTCCCGCCCCGCGCTTTCACCGCCTTCGCCAGAGTGACGTCGTCGATGAGCGCGCCTTTGATGGCCTCTATCCCCCCGATCCGCTCCAACGCCGCCCGGCGCACGAGCACCGTCCCCCCGGCGGCGGCCGCGACCCGCGATCGCGGGTCGTTGACCCTGGAAAAGGGGTAAAGCATCTGGAAGAAGTAGACGAAGGCCGGCACCATAATGCGCTCCGCGAGGCTCGAGCAATTCAATCGCACCATCTCGCTGACCATCTCCAGGGACCCCGCGACCGCAGGTGCCTCGAGTTTCGCCGCCAGGGACGACAGGTGCCCCGGGTCATGCACGATATCCGCATCCGTCAAGAGCACGAGAGGCGCCGTGCCGGCGGCCACGCCCTGACTGACCGCCCACATTTTCCCCGACCAGCCAGGCGGCTTCGGGCGGCCCTGGATGATCGTGAGGTTCTGAGCCGCGCCCGCCCGCAGTGCCGTTCCATCGGTGGAATTGTCATCCACCAGGAAAACGCGGAACGGGCCGGCATAGTCCTGCGCCAGCAGCGAGGCGATGACCGGCGCGATCGTGTCCGCTTCGTCGCGCGCCGGAACGACCAAATCGACGGCGGGGCCGCGGAACGGGGGCGCCGGCGCAAGCTGCGGTCGGGACAGCCAATATCTGCCGTGACCGAAAAACAAATAGCCCCAGAGCGCCAGGCACACAAACCCGATGATCGTCATGACTTCGACATTAATGCCATATAAAACATTTAGTTGTCCGCAGGCCCGGCCGCCCGCCTCCCGCATCAGGAGATCCAGCCGCTCAACCGGTTGCGAATCACGGAGGCCAGCACCTCGGCATGCCGATCGTCGTCGTTCAACGCGGGCACCAGGCTCAATCGCTCCCCGCCGAAGGCCGTGAATTGGTGGGCATACTCGATGGCCACCTCCTGCAGCGTTTCCAGACAGTCGACCGCGAATGACGGTGAGACGACCGTCAGTTTTCGGATGCCGCGAGCGGCGAGCTCTTTCAAGGTGTCCAACGCGTACGGCTGCAGCCAGGCCACCGTCCCGAATCTCGACTGGTAGCAATGCGACCACTCGGTCTCGGTGAGCCCGAGGCGGGAGGCCACCAGGCGGGTGGTCGCCTCGGCCTGTGCACGGTACGGATCGCCCTGCTGCACATACTCGAGGGGGATGCCGTGATAGGAGAACACCAGGTGCGTGCGCCCGCCCGCGCTGGCCCAATGCGCCTCGATCCGTTCGGCCAGCGCCTCGACATAGCCTGGATCGGCGTAATAGTCGTTCACGAAGCGTGTTTCCGGAAGCCACCTCCAACGCCTCAATGCGTGCACGGTTCGATCGAACACCGAACCGGTGGTGGAGGAGCAATATTGCGGATAGAGCGGCACCACCAGCAGGCGCTTCACGTTCTGTTCGGCCAGGGATTGAATGCCGGCGTCGATGCCGGGGTTGCCGTAGGTCATGGCGAGCGCCACGCGCACGCCATCGCCCAGCATCCCGCCCAGCCGGCTTTCGATCTTGCTCTTGAGCCGCTCGCTGTAGACGGCCAAAGGCGAGCCTTCCGGCGTCCAGATCTGCCGGTAATTGCGGGCGCTGCGAAACGGCCGCAGCGGCAGCACGATGCCGTAAAGTATCGGCAGCCAGATCCAACGCGAGGTATTGATGACCCGCCGGTCGCCGAGAAATTCGCGCAGATATCTTTGCACCGCGAAATAGGTCGGTGAATCGGGCGTACCCAGATTCACCAGCAGCACGCCGATCCGGTCCGGCGTCGCGGGTGCCGTCTGCAGCACGGCGCGGTAATAAGCCATTGCACTTCCTCGTCAGAGCCCGATCACGTCCAGCGCGCCAGTATACTGCGTGCGTGATCCCTCACGCCGCCGCACCATGTTTTGGTTGAGCCCCGACGAAAGCGAGGCCCTGCGCCTGAGTTTGAGCGTCGCCGCACGAAGCCTCGCGGTGAGCGCGCCCGCAGCCCTGATCGTCGCCTGGGTCCTGACGCGCCGCCGCTTCGTCGGGCATACGCTGCTCGATGTCCTGGTGCACCTGCCGCTGGTTCTGCCGCCCGTCGCCGTCGGTTATGGATTGCTGCTGTTGTTCGGCGTGCGCGGTCCCATCGGCGGCTGGCTCAAGAACACACTGGGTATTGAGCTGGTCTTCACGCGCAACGGCGCCGCGCTCGCCACCGCGGTGATGTCCTTTCCGCTGATGGTCCGGGCGATACGCATCTCCCTCGAGAGCATCGACCGCGGTCTGGAGGATGCGGCGCGGACATTGGGCGCGGGCGCCTTCGACCGCCTCGCCACCATCACCCTGCCGCTGATGCTGCCCGGACTGCTGGCCGGCGCCATCACCGCGTTTTCGGCCGCGCTGGGCGAATTCGGAGCGGTCATCACCTTCGTGTCGAATATTCCCGGCGAGACCCGCACGCTGCCGTTGGCGCTGTACTCCGCATTGCAGGAGCCCGGATCCGAACATGCCGCGGCCCGGCTTGCCGCGATTTCTGTGACACTGGGGATCGGCGGCCTGTTGATCGCGGAATGGCTTTCGCGCCGGGTGCGCCGCATGCTGGGGCGTTGATGCTCTCGGTGACCGCCATCAAGCAGCGCGAGGCGTTTCGCCTCGATGTGAGCTTCCAGTCGCCGACCCCGGGCGTGGTCGCCCTCTTCGGCCCGTCGGGATGCGGCAAGACCACCACGGTGAATCTCGTCGCAGGCCTGCTGCGGCCGGACCGGGGGCGCGTGGCGCTCGGCGACACGGTGCTATTCGACGCAGCGGCCGGCATCGATGTGCCGGCGGAGAAGCGCGGCATCGGATACGTGTTTCAGGACGCGCGCCTGTTTCCGCACATGAACGTCGCCGCCAACCTGAAATTCGCCCAACGGCGCGCGACGCGAACCGGGACGATCGGATTCGACCGGGTCGTCGGCATGCTCGAGCTGCAGCCGCTCATGAGGCGCCGTGTGCATCAATTGTCCGGGGGCGAAAAGCAGCGGATCGCCATCGCCCGCGCGCTGCTGACGCAACCGCGACTGCTGCTGCTCGACGAGCCGCTCGCCTCGCTCGATCGCGGGCGCCGCGAGGAGGTGCTGCCCTATTTGGAGACGCTGCGGGACGAGCTGCGTCTTCCCATGGTTTACGTCAGTCACCGATTCGACGAGGTGCTGAGACTGGCCACGCACATCGTGCTCATGCGCTCCGGAAGCGTCGCGGCGCAGGGCGAAATCGGCGCGATCAGCCTGGATCCGCGGCTGCGCGCGATGATCGATCCCGACGCGGTCGGCGCGGTGGTCGACGGCACGGTGATGGGCCGCGAACCGGACGGCGGACTGCTCCGGGTGCGCGTCGGCTCGGGGGAGCTGCACCTCGATGCCGCGGGTCCTCCCGGTACGACATTGCGGGTCCAGCTGCTGGCCCGCGACATCATCGTGGCGACGCAGAACCCGGAATTCCTCAGCGTGCGCAATCGTTTGCAGGGCGTCGTCACGGCGGTCGAGGACGACGGCGCCTCGGATCTCATCTCGATCGACGTGGGCGGCGCCGACGCGGGCGGCGGCGCAACGATCCTGGCGAGGATCACCAAGACAGCCACCCGCGAGCTCGGGCTCGCCCCCGCAAAGCCCGTTTGGGCCCTGGTGAAATCCGTCGCTCTGCGCGGCGTTACTTCAACCGGGTTCCCACATGCATGATTCCGATGATGTGGTCGGACGATTCGAGTCCGAGCACGGCCTTCACGTCCGGATCGTACGCCGCCGCACCGGTCTTCCACATGACGCCGTAGCCCAGCCCGTGCGCCGCCAGAAAGAGATTTTCGGCGGCCGCGCCCGCGGCCACGACCTGTTCGATCTGCGGCACCTTCGGGTGCTCACGCACGCGGCAACCCACGACGATGAGCGTCGGCGAGCGCAGGATCTTATCCCTGTCGGCCGCGACCTGCTCGCCGGTCAACGCGGGAGTGCGCCGGCGTTTGGCCTCCGCTGCAGCCGCGGCGAAGGGCTCCCTGGCCGCACCATGAAGCACGACCAGATGCCACGGCTTCAGGCGCCCATGGTCGGGCGCGCGCCCCGCGGCATTCAGGATCAGCTCGAGGTGGGCGTGAGTCGGCCCCGGCTCGCCCAATCGCGCGGCCGAGGACCTCGTATCCATCGCTTCGATTAAATCCATCTATTCCTTGTATGCGTTCAAAATTTTGGCGGGACGGGTGCGGCAATCGGCTATGATTCGCGAGACCGGCGAGCCCGCTCCGCATGGGATGTCTCGTCGGGAATTATACCCACTGTTTTCAAGGAGCCCTCATGAAGCGAATCGTTTTGGCGCCGCTTGCCGCGTGCGTCTGCGCCGCGGCTTTTGCAGCGCCGGTCACCTATGTGCTCGACCCGAAGCATACCTACCCCAGTTTCGAGGCGGACCACATGGGCGGCCTTTCGGTCTGGCGCGGGAAGTTCACGGACACGACCGGCAAGGTCGTCTACGACAAGGCCGCCAAATCGGGCACGATCGATGTGACCGTGAACGTGGACTCCATCGACTTCGGCAATGCGAAACTGGATGAACACGCCAAGTCCGACGAGCTTTTCGATGCGGCCAAGTTCCCCACCGCGACCTACTCCGGAAAGTTCACCAAATTCGACGCGAAGGGTCCGACCGAGGCCCAGGGCACGTTCACGCTGCACGGCGTGAGCAGACCGTTGACCCTCAAGATCGACTCCTTCCTGTGCAAGCCGAATCCGATGACCCACAAGGAAGTCTGCGGAGCCGACGCCACGGCCTCGTTCGACCGGTCCGACTACGGTATCGATTTCGGTCAGAAGTACGGCTTCAAGATGTGGGTGAAGCTCCAGATCCAGGTCGAGGGAAGCCCCGCCGGCTAGCGCGCTTCAGCCGGCGCTCCCGCCAGGAGCGTCGGCTCATCCCGCGAACCCGTACTCGGCGGCCGCCTCGGCGAGCGCATGCCGGAAACTGCGGGTCAGGCTGCGGAACAGGAGCACCTCGAACACGGGCGCCGAATTCGAGTCGTCCGGCAGGCGCCACACGGTCACCCCGATATGCGAGGCCACCGTGGAGGCCGCGTCCCCCACCTTGAATGCCTGCGGATGCACATCGATCGGAATCAATTTGGCCAGCGTTTCGCGCACGCAGGCGCCCGACAGCCGGATCAACGTGTAGCCGTCGCTCTGATCCGATACCGATGCCACGCCGTCCAGCTGTTCCATGAGCCTCGCGGAGAAATCGTTGCCCTCGCCCTCGACCAGCGCCAGCCACGCGCCGGGTCCCGTGCCGGTGAACACGACGCCGGGTGCGGCCGATCGGCGGGGGCCCCGCGGCAGCTCGACGCCGAACAGCTCCCGAACCCGTTGACGCAGCGCATCCGAGGCGCCTTTCCTCGCCATGACCGCGGCGATACCGAATCCGTCGAGGATCGACGCCGTGACTCCTGGGAACATCGAGGTCTCAGACATGCAGGCGGGCTCCTTCCGGGTCGAAGAACAGGGGCGATACCACCTCGACCTCCGCATCGCCGGATCGAACCGGGCAGAAGGCGCGCACGCGCTCGCCGTGGCGCTCGGGTCCGCGCTTCAGGAATCCCAATCCTATCCAGTGTCCGAGCATGGGCGAATAGGCCACCGAGGTGAGATAGCCTTCATCGTTCTCCAGGCTGGGAGTCGCGCCCGGGGCGAGGAAATGCGCGCCGCCATACAGCCGCACCGACCGGTCGACCGGCCGGATCCCGACGAGCGACGGGCGTTCGGGATCCGTGAGCCCGGGCCTTTCGGCCAGCACCCGTCCGATGAAATCCTTTTTCCTGGACATCATGCGCCCGAGCCCGAGATCGGCCGCGGTCGTGGTTCCGTTCAACTCATTGCCCGCCACATGGCCTTTCTCGATGCGCATGACACCGAGCGCCTCGGTGCCGTAAGGGGTCACACCGAGGCCCTCCCCGGCCTTCATGATCGCGCGGATCGCCGAGTCGCCATGCCGGGCGGGAACCGCAAGCTCGTAGGCCAGCTCGCCGGAGAAGGAGATGCGGAACAGCCGGGCGCGCAATTTCGCCCAGGAAAATTCCGCGCACGCGAGATACGGGAAGGCGCGGTCCGACAGATCGAACGCGTCGCCCAGCAGCCGTTGCAGGAGCTCGCGCGATTTCGGCCCTGCGACGGCGTATTGGGCCCACTGCTCGGTGACCGAGACGATCTGCACGTCGAGCTCGGGCCACAGGATCTGCCGGGCGTGTTCCAGGTGCGCCATGACGCCGGCGGCATTCGCCGTGGTCGTCGACATCACGTAGCGGTCCTTCGCGAGCTGCGCCGTGGTGCCGTCGTCCATGACGAACCCGTCCTCGCGCAGCATCAACCCGTAACGCGATTTTCCGACCGGCAGCGTCGAGAACATGTTGATGTAGACCCGGTCGAGAAACGCGCCGGCGTCCGGCCCCTGAATATCGATCTTCCCCAGCGTCGACACATCGCACACGCCGACGCCCGAGCGCACGGAGCGCACCTCGCGCGTGACCGTCTCCTGCCAGCTCGACTCGCCGGGCGCGGTGAACCATTGGGCGCGCAGCCATTGGCCGGCCTCGACGAAGGTCGCACCCTGCTCGCGCGCCCAATCGTGCCCGGCGGTGAAGCGCGTCGGACGAAAATGCGCGCCGCGGTGCGGACCCGCGAGCGCGCCGATCGACACCGGCGTATAGGGCGGCCGCGCGGTGGTCGTGCCCACGCTCGGAATGGAGCGTTCGGTGAGCGCGGCCATGATGGCGAGCCCGTTGACGTTCGACGTTTTTCCCTGATCGGTCGCCATCCCAAGCGTCGTATAGCGTTTCAGGTGCTCGACCGAACGGAACCCCTCGCGCTCCGCAAGCTCCACGTCCTCGCGGGTCACGTCGTGCTGCAAATCGACGAATGCCTTGCCGACGGAGTCCTCGACGAACCAGAGCGCACTCGCGCGGACCCGGTCGTCGGAGCTCTTCCAGGAGGGCATTGCTCGTGCAGCGAATCCGGTCGCGACGGCCGCCTGAATGCCGGCCTGCGCGCCCTGCCTGAGCGAGTCGCCCAGCCCGAACGATCCGGCGCAGGCGCCCGCGGTGCCCATGCCGCGCGGCAGATCACCCGGCACGAAGGCCGAGATCTGCTGCGACCACTGCGGCTTGCTTCCGAGATGCGTCGACAGCGCCAGACTTGGGTTCCAGCCGCCGGATACGGCCAGCAGATCGACCGCGTATCGCGCGATCCGCCCGTCCGGGCCGCGCACCGAGATGCGCGACAGCCGCTGCCAACCCTCGGTGCCGACGACTTGCGAGTTCAACAGGACGTGCACGTGGCCGCGCTGCGCCGCGCCGGACGAGCGCGGGGTCCACGTCGGATCGCGAGTCGATCACCGCCTCCACGGCGACGCCCGCCTGCACCAGATCGGCGGCGGTCTTCCATCCGTCGTCGCTCGACGTGAAAATCGCGGCGCGCCGTCCGGGCGCGACCGCGAAGCGGTTGACGTAGGTGCGGACGGCGGCGGCCAGCATGACGCCGGGCCGATCGTTGTCCCCGAACACGATGGGGCGCTCCACGGCGCCCGCCGCGAGCACGCTGCGCCGCGCGACGATTTTCCACAATCGCTGGCGCGGCCGATGGGCCGCCGGCACGGCGAGGTGGTCGCAAACGCGCTCCAGCGCGCCGTAAGTCCGCGCGCCGCTCAAGCCGCCGTCGTACGCGCCGAATACCGTGGTGCGCGGCATGACTCGAACGTTCGGCATGCAACGAAGTTCCGATTCGACCCGCCATGCCCAATCGCGTCCGCTGAGATCGTCGATGACGTGACGGTCGCCGTTCAACCGGCCGCCCAGCACGAAGTCCTCATCGCATAGAATGACCCGCGCGCCCGCGCGTCCGGCGAGCAGCGCGGCGGCGAGGCCCGCCGGACCGGCACCGATGATCAGCACGTCGCAAAATGCGTGCGCCTTGTCGTACGTGTCGGGATCGGGCTCGCGGCTGGCGCGCCCGAGCCCCGCCGCCCTGCGGATCATGGGCTCATAGAGCTTTTCCCAGAGCGCGGCCGGCCACATGAAGGTCTTGTAGTAAAAGCCGGCCACGAAGATCGGCGACAACAGGGAATTGACCGCGCCCAGATCGAAGCCGACGCCCGGCCACGAGTTCTGGCTGCGCGCCACGAGCCCCTCGAAGAGCTCCGCGACCGTCGCACGGGTATTGGGCTCGCGCCGGGCGCCGCCGCGAAGTTCGACCAGCGCATTGGGCTCCTCGGATCCCGCGGCGATCACGCCGCGCGGGCGGTGATACTTGAAGGAGCGGCCGACCAGGTGCACGCCCGCCGCGAGCAGCGCGGACGCCAGCGTATCGCCGGCGAAACCCCGGTATCGATGCCCGTCGAACTCGAATCCGAGCGGGCGTGCGCGATCCACGACCCCATGATGCGGCAGGCGATACGGCTGCGACGGCGTGCGATCGCGGGCGGCGCTCATGAGCGGCCCTGCGCCGCGTCGAGCGGCTTGCCGAGCGCCACCGCGAGGATCTCGTGGGTGCGGGTGTCGCGGGTCACCTTGAGCCACCCCCGGCAGCCGAAGACGTGATACCAGAGCTCCTCGTGCGCGCCCGCGGGATTGACGCGCAGGTATACCTCCTCGAAAAATCGATGCTCCGCGTCGGGCGCCGCGGGATCCGGACGCTTGAATGCCGCATCGCCACGGTACGAGAACTCGCTCAAATCACGTTCGCCGCAAAAAGGGCATTGGATGCGCATCGATCTATCGAAACCTTGTGGGTGGAAGTGGGAAGCTCGTCTCTCGGGTCAATGCAGATTCGGCTGGGCGCCGACGCCCCTCTCATCGATGAGCCGGCCCTTCGCGAATCGATCGAGACGATAGGCCCGCGCCACCTCGTGAGGCTCGTCGCG
The DNA here is from genome assembly GCA_963736185.1 of uncultured Gammaproteobacteria bacterium. Taxonomy (GTDB): domain Bacteria; phylum Pseudomonadota; class Gammaproteobacteria; order Steroidobacterales; family Steroidobacteraceae; genus Bog-1198. The sequence continues at coordinate 12,595 of CAVTNZ010000011.1, forward strand.
CGCCAGCAGATGGGCGAAGCACCAGCCCGAAGCGGGTGTCGCCTTGAATCCGCCGTAGCACCATCCGGCGTTCAGGTACAGACCCGGTACGGGGGTATGGTCGATGATCGGCGAACCGTCCATCGACATATCCATGATGCCGCCCCAGGAGCGCAGCACCCGGACCCGCCCGAGCGCGGGCATCAACGCCATCCCGCCCTCGCAGACATCCTCGACGGTGGGAAGATTTCCGCGCTGCGCATACGAGTTGTACCCATCGAGGTCGCCGCCGAACACGAGGCTGCCCTTGTCGGATTGGCTGATGTAGAAATGCCCGGCTCCGAACGTCAGCACGCCCGGAATGAACGGCTTGATCGCTTCGGACACGAACGCCTGCAGCACGTGGCTTTCGATCGGCAGCCGCAAATCCGCCATCGCGGCGAGCCGCGATGTGTTGCCCGCCACGGCCAGGCCGACCTTCTGCGCACGAATCGCGCCGCGCGTGGTCTCGACGCCGGCGACCCGGCCGGCCTCGCGGATCAGCCCCGTCACCTCGCAATTTTGAATGATGTCGACCCCGCGCCCCGAGGCCGCGCGCGCGTACCCCCAGACGACCGCGTCGTGGCGCGCCGTGCCGCCCCGCCGCTGCAGCAGTCCGCCCTGGATCGGAAACCGCGCATTGTCGAAATCGAGAAAAGGCAGCATGCGGCGCACCGCCGCCGCGTCGATCAGCTCGGCGTCCACACCGTGCAGCCTCATGCCGTTGCCACGCCGCGCATAAGCGTCGCGCTGCGCATCGGAGTGATACAAATTGAGCACGCCGCGCTGGCTGACCATGGCGTTGTAGTTGAGGTCCTGCTCCAGCCCCTCCCACAGCTTCATCGACAGCTCGTAGAACGGGTTGTTGCCGGGCAGGAGATAATTGGAGCGGATGATGGTGGTGTTTCGGCCTGCATTGCCGGACCCGATCCAGCCCTTCTCCACCACCGCGACGTTCGACAGCCCATGCACCTTGGAAAGATAGTGGGCCGTGGCCAGACCGTGGCCGCCGCCGCCGACCACCACGATGTCGTACGCCGGCTTCGGAGCGGCGTCCCGCCACGCAGGCTGCCAACCGCGATGATCGGTCAGGGCTTGGCGGACCAGATTGAAAATTGAGTAGCGCATCAACGGTGCAATCCAAAGTCAGGGCTCGGCGCCGGCGGGAGATTCTACGTCGAATCACGCCGGACGCGCACGATCGGCGTACGGGAACCACCAGGGCTTGCGTTCGACGGCTTGCGCCATCTCGACGTGCTTTTCCCCGGGCAAATCGCCCCGGGCGATGCCGAGCGCATGGCGGATGCCCGGGTGGCGCAGCCCGCTGAACGGGCCCAGGCCGCCCACCGTCGGATCGTTGATTCGGAAAAAACCCCGGGCCATCGCCCGCACCACGCGGCAGGCAGCCTGCGGATCGGTCGTATGGATCGAGGCGATGGGCGGCGAGTCGAGCGGCGGCGCATCGAATTCGGCGCAGAGGCGCACTGCCTCCGCGAGGTCGGAAACCGGCGTGACCGTACACACCGGCCCGAGAAGCTGCTCCCGCATCGGAACGCTGCCCGCCGGCACGTCCGTCAAGATCGTGGGCTGAAAGAAATGTCCGGGCAGCCCGGACGGCCGAAACCGCCGGCCGCCCAGAATGAGCTTCGCCCCCGCGCGCAGCGTCCGACCCACCTGATCTTCCAGCTTTCGTGCCGCCTCGACCGAGATCAACGGTCCGAGATCGGTCGATGATCTGGCCGGATCGTCCACATCGAAAAATCCCACGCATTGATGCAGCCGGTCGACGAACTCCCGGGCCACGGAGCGCTCGACATAGATGTGGCCGCCCGGCAGGCAGCCCTGCCCCCCGCCCACGAGGCGGCTCCATGCGACCGCCGGCACGGTCAGGTCGAGATCCGCATCCTGGCAGATGATTTGTGCGCCGACCCTTCCGACTTCAAGCTCGAGACGTTTGTCCCGGGCGGCGGCCGCGATTTCGATGCCCGCTGCGCTCGATCCCGTGAACAGGATCGCTCCGACACCCGGATGGGCAACCAGCGCCCCTCCCACGGCCGCTCCGCCGGTCACGACGGATACGAGCCCGTCGGGCAGCCCATCGAATTCGCGCGCGAGCGCCAGACAGGTCAACGGGTTTTGCAGCGGAGGTTTGCAAATCACACCCTGGCCGGCCGCCAGCGCGCGGGCGACGGCCGCGCCCATCACCGGCAGCGGCAGGTCGAAGGGCAGCAATACGGCGGTCACGCCCACGGCATCGGCGACGGCGCAGTCGCGCGCAAGAACATCGAAGCTCGTCGCGACCGCGTGCACGCAGTCCAGAGATTCGCAGCGCGCCAAGCCGCTCTCGCGCGTGGAGAGGTCGGCCAGTTCCCCGGCCCGGGCGCCGATGCGGCCGGCGATCCCCTTCAACGAGGCTGCGCGCTGCGCGGCCGGCGCAGCCCGCCACGCGCCCGCGGCAGCCCGGGCGGCAGCCACGGCCTGCTCGAGCGCCTCGGCGCCCGACTCGGGGACCTCCCCCAGCGGAGCCAAAGTTGCTGGATTCGTGATCATCTGAGACATGGTGCGGCACCCCCATCGCCGCTCGAACGCACGTATGATGCCCGACCGTGACCCGCTTCGACCAAATACGTCTCCGTGCGGCGGAAGCCGGCCTCGAGGTTCGCGGCGCGTTCCACCCGCAACCCGGGGAGCTCGGCGCCTCGGTCTCCGGGCCCGTCACGGTGGTGCTGCTTGGCTTCATCGGCGGCCGGCAATGGGAGCGCTTTGCGTCGGCTGCCGAGGCGCGCGATGGACTTCCGCATCCGCTCGACCGCTGGTCGCGCCGGATGATCGGCTCGCTCGCGCGGGAATTCGACGCGCTGGATTTCTATCCGAGCGGAGCCCCGGCGGCCCCCGTGCCCTTCCAACGCCTGGCGCTTCGTTGCGAGCCGGTGCATCGGAGTCCGATCGGCCTGCTCATCCATCCCCGCTGGGGTTTGTGGCATGCGTATCGGGGCGCGCTCCTGTTGCCGCTCGCCATCGAGCTGCCGCCCTCCGCGCCGGGCGCCCATCCGTGCGAGAGCTGCCGGATGCGGCCGTGCCTGTCCTCCTGCCCGGTCGGCGCCTTTCGCCCGGGCACGTTCGAGCTCGATGCGTGCGTCGATCACGTGGCGAGCGATGCAGGACGGGACTGCCGGGAGCGCGGTTGCCTGGCGCGCCGCGCGTGCCCGGTCGGCGCGGAATTTCGGTATGGCGAGGATCAAGCGCGATTTCATATGCGGGCATTTCTGCAACCCTGACCCGCGAGCCCCGCCGAAAGGCGCGCACGGTCAGCTCCGGGGGCGGATGGCGTGCGCCTTTTTCAGCAGCGCCTCGGCCATGCGGATGCTGGCGTAATCGATCAGCCGGCCGTCGAGCGACACCGCCCCGCGTCCCTCCCGCGCCGCCTCGGCCATCGCCTCCATGATGCGTCCGGCCTTGGTCAATTCGGCATCGGACGGGGTGAACACCTCGTTGCACAGCGCGATCTGCGAGGGATGGATGGCCCATTTGCCCTCGTAGCCGAGCACCGCCGCGCGGTTGGCGGCGGCCCGAAACCCGTCGGGATCGCCGAAATCGCCGAACGGACCGTCGATGGGTCGAAGCCCGTAGGCCCGGCAGGCCACCATCATCCGCGTTTGTGCCGCATGCCAGGGATCGGTCCAGTGATACTCCCGCCTGCCGTCCGGGCCCTTGTCGGTGAGCACGCCCGAGTCGCGATTGACGCCGCCGATGACGGTGGTGCGCGCGCGCGTCGATGCCGCATAATCCGCCACGCCGAAGGACATCGCCTCCAGCCGCCTGCTCGATTGCGCGATGGCCTCGACGTTCGCCATTCCGAGGGCGGTCTCGATCAGCACCTCGAAGCCGATCCGTTTGGTGCGCTTCATCGCCGTCTCGATTTGCGTGACCATCATGTCGACCGCGTACACGTCGGCGGCCACGCCCGTCTTCGGTATCAGGATCATGTCGAGCCGCGGACAGGCCTCGACTATCTCCACCACGTCGCGGTACATATAGTGGGTGTCGAGACCGTTGATGCGGACCATCATGGTCTTCGATCCCCAATCGATCTCGTTGAGCCCCTGGACGATGTTCCTGCGCGCCTGCGCCTTGTCGTCCGGCGCGACCGCGTCCTCGACATCGAGGAACACGATGTCGGCGGCCGATTTCGCGGCCTTCTCGAACATGGCGGTGTTCGAACCGGGGACGGCGAGCTCCGAGCGCTGAAGGCGCGAGGTGGCTGGCTCGATGGTGGTGAAGCTCATGATTTCTCCGTTGATGATGGCTTGCGGTTATCCGGTCGCCCCGAAACCCGCCGCGGCGCAGTTGATCGACATGAGGAGCGCGACCCGCAGCTCCTCGCTGCTTCGCGCGCGATGAGCCCGGAGCAGATGCACCTGCTCGCGGCTGACCTCGTTCAACGTCTTCAGGCGGCGGGTCAGGCGGCGCCTGAACTGCGGAAAGCGCTCGGCGATGCACGCGCCCCCGGAAATGCGCAGGATCATCTCCGAGGTCAGCCGGTACTCCTGCTCGACCTGTGCGAAAATCGGTTCGCGCACCCCCTCGTCCTCGACGAGGCCCGAGTATTCGCGCGCGATCGCGAGATCGACCTGCGACAGCGTGCGCTCCACATCGTCGAGGATCAGCCGGAAGAGCCGCGCCTCGCGGAACATGCGCCTGAGCAGCTCGAGCCCGCGCTCCTTGCGCACGTCCAAAAAGGCCTTGATTCCGCTGCCCACGCCGTACCAGCCGGAGAGCATGTGCCGGTTCTGGGTCCAGGCGAACACCCAGGGGATCGCGCGAAGATCGGCCAGCGTTCTTGCCTGGGTGCGCCGTGCCGGACGCGAGCCGATGTTCAGCATCGCGAGCTCCTCCAGGGGGCTCGATGCCTGCAGATACTCGAGCATCGTCGGCATCTCCATCAGCCTACGGTACGCCGACCAGGCCGCGCCCGACAGCGCCTCCATGGCTTCGTGGAACTCGTGCACCGGAACGAGCGCCGCATCGCGCTCCGAACGCAGCACGTGCTCCACCACCGATGCCCCCAGCAGCTCGATCTGATACGCCGCGGTGCCGCGATTGGCGTACTTGAAGGAGACGACCTCGCCCTGCTCGGTGACGCGAAACTGACCGCGGATCGACCCGGCCGGCGAGGCCGCGATCGCGCGCCCCGCGGGTGCGCCCCCGCGGCTCACGGAGCCGCCCCTGCCGTGAAAGAAGGCGATGGTCACGCCGAGCTCGCGGCCGAGCCGGGTGAGCGTGCTCTGCGCTTTCGCAAGCTCCCAATGCGCGGTGAAGTATCCGCCGTCCTTGTTGGAATCCGAATAGCCGATCATGACCTCCTGGATTTTCCCCTGCACGTACAGGCTCCGCTGCACCAGCGGCACGGCCAGCAGCTCCTTGAGAATGGGCGCGGCCCGGCGCAGATCGGGAATGGTCTCGAGCAGCGGCACGATCGGCAGGGTGCAGCGCTCGACCGCGAGCGTGTCGGCGAACAGGCCGCCCTCCTTGGCGAGCAGATAAACCCCGAGGATGTCCGCCGCGCTTCGCGTCATGCTGAGGATCAACGCGCCGAACGCCTCGCGATCGATCTCGCCACGCATGCGCGCGATGGTTCGGAAGGTCTCCAGCGTTTCCGCCGCGTCGGGGGGCAGCCCGACGTAGCGCTGGAGCTCGGTGCGCGGCGCGGCCAGTTCGGAGCGCAGCCATGTCTTCCATTCCTCCGACTCCGGCTGCGGCGGCTCCGCGCCTGCATGGCGGAGACGAAACATGGCGGCGAGCGTCTGGTTGACCCGCATGCTGTTCTCGCGCACGTCCAGCCGCACCGTGCTGAACCGGAAGATGCCGACCTCGCGGCGCAGCGGCAGGAGCAGCGCATCGGCCAGCCGCCCGGCGCCGGCGGTCCCGAGTGCGCCGCGCATGAGATCGATATCCTCGATCAGCCGGTCGGCGTTCGCGTAGCCGGGATCATCCCCGACGAGCGGCTGCGGCCCCGCGGACTCGGCTCGGGCGATGGTGAGGTCGAGCTTCGCCATCATGCAGCCGACGAACTGGCGGAAACTCTCCCCGCGGTTGCGCGCCGCGGCGGCCCGGCCGTGCGGCAGGGACTCGATGGCGTGCGCAACCGCGCGTCGGAACGACTCGGGAAGCTCGAGTGCCCGGTCCTCGATGCTCAGATTGCGCACGAGATCCAGCAGACGGCCGCGATAGCGCCTGAGACTCGCGAGCCGCGTGGCCCGCAGGGCGCTCCGCGTCACCTCGCTGGTGACATAGGGGTTGCCGTCCCGATCGCCGCCTATCCAGGAGCCGAACTGGAAAAAAGAGGGGACGTCGAACTCCTCGCCCGGAAACTGCTTGGCGAAGGCCCGCGCCACCTTGCCGAGGAGCTGAGGCGCCACGTCGAAGAGATTCTCGTTGAAAAAATACAGGCCCCAGGCGACCTCCTGCTCGACCGTCGGCTTCTCGAGCTTCAGCTCCCCCGTGAGCCACAGAAGCTCGATCTCCTCCGCCAGCGTCTCGATCAACTCCTGGCGCTCGCGGTCCGTCCATCGCGGGGATTCGAGCTCCAGCAGCCGCAGGTAGATTCGCCGATGACGCTCGAGCACGGTGACCCGTTTGGCCTCGGTCGGATGCGCGGTGATCACGGGACGCACCTTCAGATCGGTCAGAGCCCGCCGCACGTCGTCGGCGCTCAAGCCCTCCGCGGCGGCCGCCGCGAACACGCTCGCGAAGGTCCCCCGCACCTGCTCATGGCCGCGCTCGCGCTCGACCTCGCGCCGATTGCGCATGTCGCGATTCTGTTCGGCAATCGACAGCAGCTGGAACCAGATGCCCTGCGCCTGAAGCGTGCGCGCCAGCAGCTCCGCGGGCATCCCCGCGGTGGTCCGATCGCCCCTCAGCACCGCGGCAACCCCGGGCTCATGGCGCTCGACCACCTCGATCAGAAGGTCGAACAGCAATTCCGCCCGCGAGAAGCCGCCGGGCGCCTCGCGCATCGGCTCACCGTCCCCTGGCGAGGGCGAGCGCGACCGTGGCGCCGAGTTCGGCCGCGCTGGGGGCGACGAGCAGCCCGTAGGATTTCATGATCTCGGACTTTTCCGCCGCACTGTCCCCCTCGGCGGAGATGATCGCGCCCGCGTGCCCCATGCGCCGCCCTTTCGGCGCGGTGAGGCCGGCGACATAGCCGACCACGGGCTTGGTCATGTTCTCCTTGACCCATTTGGCCGCTTCCGACTCCTGCGGGCCGCCGATCTCGCCGATCATGACCACGGCCTCGGTCTCCGGATCCTGCTCGAACAGCCGCAGGTGATCCAGAAACGAGCTGCCGTTGATCGGATCGCCGCCGATGCCGACGCTCGTGGTGATGCCGATGCCGAGCGCCTTCATTTGGGCGCCCGCTTCGTAGCCCAAAGTGCCGGACCGGGACACCACGCCCACGTTGCCGCGCACGTAAATGTTGCTCGGCATGATGCCGAGCATCGCCTTGCCGGCGCTGATGATGCCCGCGCAATTCGGCCCGACGATGGTGGTGCGCGCGTCTTTCGGATAGCGCCGCAGATAGCGTTTGACGCGCATCATGTCCTGCGCCGGAATGCCGTCGGTGATGATGCACACCAGTCGAAGACCGGCGTCGGCCGCCTCCATCAACGCATCCGCAGCGTAGGGCGGCGGCACGAACGCGAGGCTGGCCTCGGCGCCGGTCTCCCGGACCGCATCCTTGACCGTGTTGAATACGGGCCGGTTCAGATGGCTCTGGCCGCCTTTCCCGGGCGTCACTCCGCCGACCACCCGGGTGCCGTACGCAATCATTTCGCTGGCATGGAAGGTCGCCTTGTCGCCGGTGAATCCCTGCACGATGACGCGCGTGCTCTCGTCGATGAGTATGCTCATGCCGGCCCCCGGGACGCCGCGACCGCTTTGTGAGCGGCCTCCGCCAGGGTGTCGGCCGAGACGATGGGCAGCCCGCACCCGGCGATGATGCGCCGGCCCTCCTCGACGTTGGTGCCGGCGAGACGCACGACCAGCGGCACCCTGAGCCCCTTCGCCGCCTGCACGACTCCCTGCGCCACCCAGTCGCAGCGGTTGATACCGGCGAAAATGTTCACCAGGATCGCCTTGACGTTGTGGTCGGAGAGCACGAGATTGAACGCCGCGGCCACGCGCTCGGGCGATGCACCGCCGCCGACGTCCAGGAAATTGGCGGGCTCGCCGCCCGCGTGTTTGATCATGTCCATGGTCGCCATCGCCAGACCCGCGCCGTTGATGATGCAGCCGATGTCGCCGGTGAGCCCGACGTAGTTGAGCCCGAAATCCGCCGCCTGGGCCTCGCGCGGATCCTCCTCCGCCACATCGCGCATTTCGGTGACCTTGGCGCGGCGGAACATGGCGTTGTCGTCGAAGGACATCTTGGCGTCGAGCGCCAGCACACGATCGTCCTTGGTCACCACCATGGGATTGATCTCGACCATGGTCGCATCCAGATCGCGAAACGCGCGGTAGCACCCGAGAATCATGGTGACCGCCTGGCTGACCTGCTTGATGTTGAGGCCCATTCCGAACGCCAGTTCGCGCGCTTGAAATGCCTGCAGTCCCACCGCAGGGTCCACCTGCTGCTGCAGAATGGTCTCCGGGCGGCTGGCGGCGATCTCCTCGATCTCGACGCCGCCCTCCGCCGAGGCGATCACGCGAATGCGCTCGATTTTCCGATCGAGCACGAACCCCAGGTACATCGCCCGCACGAAGGGCTCGGCCTTCTCGACATACAGGCGATGCACGGTTTTACCCCCGGGCCCGGTCTGATGGGTGACGAGCGTGGCGCCGAGCAGCGCCTTGGCGGCGGCCGCCACTTCCTGATAGGTGCGGCAGAGCTTGACGCCGCCCGCCTTGCCCCGCCCGCCCGCATGAATTTGCGCCTTGACGGCCCAATGCCACCCGCCCAGCTCGGTCGCCACGTAGACCGCCTGCTCCGCGCTGTACGCAACACCTCCCGGCGGTACGGCCACCCCGAAGCCGGACAGGAGTTCCTTCGCTTGATATTCGTGAATGTCCATGGATCCCTTGGTTCTTGTACGCCGCGCGAATGTGCCGGAAGCGCCCTGGACGCGCAAGTTGAGTGCGCATGTCGATCGATCAAAGGTCGATTCTACGAAGATATCGTAACCTATTTAATTGACGTTTTTCGTCCCTATGAGGACCGGTTCATATCTGATTGCGCATCGACCCGGCGCGCGGCCGAAGGAGTTTGTGGTAAAAGAATTCGATGCATCGACACCCCGCTTCGCGACTTCGCACGACTTCAATCATCCTCCTGGGCGCCCTGGCGGCGTGGTGTGCCGGCGCTCGTGGAACCCTGCACACCCCCGGGCAAAAATCCGCCGATCTGCCGCCGGACGCGGGCCCGGACGGTTACCGCCAGATCGTGCAGAACCAATGCGTGGTGAACTGGACGCAGCGTCAGAATCCAGCGCCCTGCGAGAAGGTGTTTCTGGCCGACGCGAACGCCGACAACTCCGGTTATGCCCTGCTCGCGGATCCCGACGGCGGCGCGCACTATCTGCTCATTCCCACCCAGACGATGACCGGTACCGACAGCACGGAATTGCTCGACCCCAACCTCCCCAATTATTTTGCCGAGGCGTGGCACGCACGCGATCTGTTGGGGAAGTTCGTCGGCCATCCGGTGCCCAACACCGACGTGGGGCTGGCGGTGGCCACCGCGGCCACGCGCAAGCAGCACCAGTTCCACATCCACATCGAGTGCCTGAGGCCCGAGGCGGTCGCCTCGCTGAAGGCGGTGGCCGATACCCTCACCGATCGATGGACGCCGGTGACGGTGGCCGGCTTTCCCTTTCAGGCGATGCGGCTTTCGACCGCGGCATTGGATGCGACGAACCCCTTCGATCTGGTGGCGAACCTCAGCCCGGACGCGCGTCACCACCTGGGAAGCTATACCGTGGTGGTCGCGGGCGCCCGGTACTCCGACGGGCCCGGATTCGTGGTGTTGACGGGTAACGGTCCGAGCGGCGATCTGCTCATGGATTCGGGCTGCATCGTGGCCGGCGGAGGCAGCTGAACCTTCCCCTACGGGGCATCCCCCGCGCCGCGCCGCGCCGCGGCGGCTTTCGCCGCGCGCACGAAGACCCGGGGGTCGCCGAGCCGATCGCAAAGATCGGAAAATGACGGCAACGGAGCGCTCCACCTCAACGTGTCGACATCGGCGAAAAGCGCCGCATCGACGCGAAGCGTCGCCAGATCCTTGAACTTCAGGGCAAGCTCGCGCCGCTCGCCGAGCACCTCCGCAGGGAAATCCTCGATCCTGCCGTAGCGGGTGAGCAGGCGGGCCGCCCCTTTGGCGCCTATTCCCGCGATGCCCGGATAGCCATCCGCGCTGTCGCCCACCAGCGCGAGATAATCGGGAATGAGCTCGGGATTCACGCCGAACTTGGCCCGCACGCCGTCGGCGTCACGGATGGACCTGCTCTTCCGATCGACCTGCACCACCCGCCCCGCGCGGACGCATTGCGCGAGATCCTTGTCCGGCGTCCAGATGCACACCTTCTGCACGCGCGAATCGCGCGCCGCGATCGCGGCGGCCGACGCCAGCGCGTCGTCCGCCTCGAGCTCCACCATCGGCCATACCACGACACCCATCGCAGCGAGCGCCTCCTCCAGGGACAGGAATTGGGCCTGCAGCGCGGGTTCGATGCCGTCGCCCGTCTTGTAGCCGCTCCACAGCCCGTTGCGGAACGACTCGATGACGTGGTCGGTGGCGACGCCGAGGTGGGTCGCCCCTTCTTCGATCATCTGCAGCACCCCGTTCAGCACTCCGACTACCGCCCCGGACGGGCGGTCCGCGCCCTTGGTGAAGCGGCGCAGGCCGTAAAAATGGCGGAACAGCTCATAGGTGCCGTCGATGAGATGGACGATCATGCCGCGAATTACATCACATCCCGCGCCGCGCGCGCCCGATGCGGGAAGTACGGATGTTCCCGCGCGGCGGCTGATCGGAAAATGTGTTGAACATTCGTTGAATCGGGGATCGGGGCATGAAGATGATGGGTTTCTTTACGGCGGCGGCGCGAGCCGCGCGCGGCGGCTGAGGGCACACGCAAATGGCTGCCTACACCACGGAACGCGTTCTCGAGGTAAGACACTGGAGTGAACGGCTGTTCAGTTTCAAGACCACGCGCGGCACCGGCCTGCGCTTCGAGAACGGGCAGTTTCTCATGCTCGGGCTGGAGGTGGACGGCCGCAGGATCGTGCGCGCGTACAGCATCGCAAGCGCCAACTACGAGGAGCATCTGGAGTTCTACAGCATCAAGGTGCCCGGCGGCCCGCTGACCTCGAGGCTGCAACACATCGAGCGCGGCTCGGGCCTGCTGATGAGCACCAAGCCGACCGGCACGCTGGTGCTTCGCGATCTCAGGCCCGGAAGGCGGTTGATCATGCTCGCCACCGGCACCGGCATCGCCCCGTTCGTCGGCATCGCCAAGGACCCCGATACGTACGAGCGCTTCGAACAGGTCATCCTGCTGCGCGGCGCCAGGACCAACGCCGATCTCGCCTACGGCGACAACGTCATCGGCAGGCTTCGCGGCGATGAATACCTGGGCGAAACGGTGCGCGAGCGGCTCCTCGACTACCCGACCGTCACGCGTGACATCGGCCGCAACCGCGGTCGCGTCACCACCGCGGTCGAAACCGGGCGGGTGTTCACCGATCTTGGAGTCGGCCCTCTCGATCCACTCAACGACCGATTCATGATCTGCGGGAACATGCGCATGCTCACCGATTCGACGGCGCTCCTCGAGGCGAGGGGATTTGCGCCATCGCCGCAAATCGGCGTGCCGGGCGACTATCTGGTGGAACGCGCGTTCGTCGAGTCGCTCGACGTCGCGGCGCCCCGGGGCGGACAACCGGCGGCCACGGCCGCGGCCGGGTAGGCTCAGGCCAGCGTCAGCAGGCGCACCCGTCCGTAACTCTTCGGAAGGCTCGTCGTCCCCACATACGAACACCGGGCGTCCACGGCCCCCTCCAGACTCAGCCGGGCGGCACACGGCTCGGTCACGAACACCCCGCCCGGGGGGGCCACCGGCACTATCCGGGCCGCGAACGACAGCTGCGGTCCGAAGATCGAGGGTGTTCCCTCGACCGGGTCCACACCGCGATCGGCGGCGCCGTAGTGAACCGCGATCCGGAACGACAGACGCCGCCCCGGCTCGAGCTCCTCGGAGAGCTTCGCCGTCGCCGCCTGGATCTCGAGCGCCGCCGCCGCGGCGTCGCCGGCCGTGCGAAAAACGGCATGCACGGCATCCCCCCAGGTCTTGCGAAGCACGATGGACGCGGAATGTCGGCGCAGCACCTCGGCCGCCGTCCTCGGCAGCAGTTCCGTCCAGTAGCGCCGCGTATCGGCGGCGTTCAGGGATGAATAGCTGACCGCGTCGGCGAACAAGAACCCGTAGCGCGTGCGCCGCTCGCAGCCCTGCGACCGGGTGTCGATCGCCGCGCGGATTCGCCGGCGATCCGGATGTCGATCGACCTGCCAGCCGCCGCCGGAGGGGGCAAGCACCATCCACGGCGCGCTCAGCGCATCGGCGTGGCTGAGCGATAATCCGAGCGCCGACTCCGCACAGGTGATTTCGTGATCGTCGCCCTCATCGAGCAGCAGACTCGACCAGGTGTAGGAGCCCTCGTCACCGGACGCATCGCGGGTTTGGGCCGTGGTCCGCGCCGACCCCGAGGGATCATCCCGTGCCGTTGCGTGGATCACGTGCAGTTGGATCCCGCGGGCCGTCAGATCCCGCCACCCGCCGTCCGCACCGTCGCCGACGCAATAGACGAGTGCCGGCCGATCGGAATCGTCCAGATCCTCGGCGGTTTCGAACGGCGCGGACCGCTGATCGGCGCAAAGCAGCAGTCCCACGGGGGGCCGATACCAGCCCTCGATGAGATCCGCACATTCCGGACGCACGGAGCACAGCCGCCGCATTTGCAGGAAGGTTCTCGATCGAGCCCAGGAGTTCTGGCGGCACAGGGGATTCGCGCGCAGCACCGCGCTCTGCAGGAGCGCCCGGTCCCCGAGCACCAACGCCGCTTCCGCGAGCGTGGCCCAGTGAAAGTACGCCGCCTCCTCCTCGCCGGGCGCGTTGAGCTCGGTGACCCGCCGGGTCACCGAGCTTGCCAGACGGATCGCCCTCGAGGCATCGCCCGCGAGAGCCCAGAGCAATGCCGCGTTCTGAAGGCTGTACGTGCCGTCCGTCCGCGATGCCACCCGCTCATAGGCCTCCGCCGCCCGGGTCAGCAGCAGCCCCGCATCCGCGCGGCGGGTGAACGCCAGATCCTTCAGCAACCGCGCCTCGAGCGCGGCGAAATCCTCGTGCGGATTGCCCCCCAGGGAAGTGGCACGAAACGCTTCGAGCGCCGCCTCCGTCGAGCCGCACGATGCGAGCGCGAGCACCGACAGGTACGCAAGCGCCTGCGAATCGGGGAACCTGCGCAGCGACTCCTGCGCGCGATCGAATGCCGCGACGAAGTTGCCGGTTCGCTGCAGGCGCCAGGCGGAGGCCAGCGCAACGCGCTCGTCTTGCGTCGGATCGATGGACAAGGGGCCGCTCCTCGGGGAAGTCGCAGCGTACAGCGGCAGGCCGCTTTTCGCATCACCGCCCCGAAGGGCCGGGCTGGGTGGCGCCGGATTGCGTCGCATCGGTCCCGGTGACCGATGCGACGTGCACCCGGACATCAATGCAACGCGGCGACACTGATCGCTTTCACGCCATTGCGGCTGTCGTACAGGTGTGTGAGGCGCGCATTGTTGATGGCTCGCACGCCCGATGCGACCGCCCTGTCGACACAGGCCTTCACCGGCGCGGCCATGGCCAGCGGCTCCAGCCCTTGATAACCGCAGACCTGCTCCGCCGCCTCGCGGATGCGGTTGTAAAGAACCGTGACACCCTTCTGGCTGTTCAGATCGAGATCGGCATAGCGGACTGTGCGGCTGGGGACATCATTGGCCTCCCCCGCATTCGCACCGAAAGCCACCGTGGACAGACCGAGGGCCACGACGGCGGCCAGGGCGATGTGTTTGGCGTTGTTGAGAGCGTTGGTTTTCATGACTGGCTCCTTGAAGTGAATGATTTGTCGTCGAGGGTCATGTTGGGCGCCTGGCCGCCATTCTTCTGTCAACACACGGACACAAGCCGTACAATTTCCGGCGCAACGAAGATCAGAGGTGCGTCTTGGCGATCACCGTCAGTACCGTGCTGGGGCGCAATTCGCTGTTTCGCGGCCTGTCGGCCGCGACCCTCGAGCAGGTCGGCCGCCTCTGCACGCGGCATTTCTATTCGCGGGACGCGGTCATCTTTTCCCAATCGGATCCGGGCGATGCGCTGTTTGGGGTCATCACCGGGCGGGTGCGGATCAGTGCGAGCAGCGCCGGCGGGCGCGAGGTGTTCCTCAACATCATGGAGCCCGGCGATACGTTCGGCGAAATTGCATTGCTCGACGGGCGTCCGCGCACGGCGGCCGCGATCGCCATGGCGCCGTCGGAGCTGTTCGTCGTCCAACGTGGACAGTTCCTGCGGCTGCTCGCGAACGAACCCGTGCTGACGGATCACCTGCTGCGATTGCTGTGCGCGCGGCTTCGATGGGTCAGCGGCTTCGCGGAGGAGTCGGCCCTGCTGTCGGTGCCGGCGCGGCTCGCGCGGCGGCTGCTATCGCTCGGCCGGCTGCACGGACGCGACACCGGCGGGGGAATCGAACTGAAGGTATCGCAGGATGAAATGGCGCGCTTCCTGGGGCTGTCCCGCCAGATCGTCAATCAACATCTGCAGAGCTGGAAGGCGCGGCGGTGGGTGGGCCTGGGCCGCGGCAAAATCACGATCTTGGACGCCCTCGCGCTCGATGCGGTGGTCGCGGGCGAGCAATCCGCGATCTGAGGTTTTGACGGCCGCGGTCCGCAGGCCGCCTCAATGGCCGAGCACGATGTCCTGCGATTTCACCACCCGCGCGATCTGCGGAAATATATTGTCCACGGCAAAGGCGTGTAGCGGCGCCGAACGCGAGGTGGTCACGTCTTCCGCGATGACCACGTGGTAGGACAGCTCCCAGGCCGAGCGCGCAGTGGATTCCACGCCAAAGTTGGTCGCAATGCCGCCGAGAACCACCGTGCGAATTCCACGGCGGCGCAGCTGCAGGTCGAGATCCGTTCCCGTGAACGCCCCCCAATGATGTTTCAAAACGACGAGGTCTCCCTCCTGCTTCAAGCCCTCCACGATCTCCATGAACGAAGCCGGCGTGGCCTCCTTCGGGAGGGTGGACTTGTCGACCGAGCTCGAGGGAATCTCGGCGCGGTCGCGAAACCCGACGTGCACCAGCACGACGAGCGCGCCCGCCGCGCGGAAGCGACTTGCCAATTGCTTCGCGCCCGCCACCACCTCGGCGGCGGGGCGGGGAGCTTTGTCGCCCGCGACGATTCCATTTTGCAGGTCGATGAGAACGAGCGCCGTGGTGGCGGGATCGAGGGTGGGCATGAGAACTCCTGTGCTTCGAGCAGTTTGAGCGACTCGCAATCATTGTCCCATCGGGAGGCAGATGTGGTCGGACCATGCCTGCATGCTCTTGTAGGCATAATCGCTCGAAGTGCAGACGTTTCCGCGGAAACGTCGACTAAGGTGAATTATCTAATAGATGTTTCAACGTATTGATTTGGTACAATTTAAACTCGATACGGGGCGACAGAATCGGCCTGGGTCACCAGCACGAACCAGAGCAAATCGAGCGGCTGATCGAGCTCGGTTCAGGACGCCGGATCCTTCGATCCGCGCGACGTCCCCGCCACATAGCGCCGCTCCCCGGTGTCGGGATCGAATAGCACTTCCACGGGGTCGCCGCTCGACGGGTCGATGAATTGCTCACCGGTCCTCTGCCAGGGGCCGTCGAGAGGCTTCTCGATGCGGCGGTATCGCCAGCGCTCGAACACCGTGCCGACGAGTACGATCACGCCGAGGGTCAGCGCCTGCCAGCCGGGCGCGTGCACTCCGCAGGCGATCAGCGCCGCGCCGATGCACGCGAGGATCGCGGCCGCCACTATCACCACGGTCCGCAACACGCTCAGGCCGCCGGTTCCAACACCACCGCCGTGCCGTACGCGACGATCTCACTCATGGTCTGCCCGATCTCGGCCGAATCGAACCGCATCATGACGACGGCATTGGCATGCATGAGGTTCGCGTTGCGGACCATCCGGTCGACCGCATGGCGCCGGGCCTCCTCGAGCAATTGGGTGTACTCCGTGATTTCGCCACCGACGATCGAGCGCAGCCCCGCCATGATGTTGCCGCCGAGCCCGCGGCTCCTGACAACCACGCCGAAGACCTGACCCTTGACCTCGCGTACACGATGTCCCGGCACATTTTCTGTCGTCACGACAAGCATGATGGCTCCGCCAGCGTTGGAAACGAAACGGTTTTCGGAAGCCTACGGGATCCGACCGTGCCTGACGGTGCCTCAGTTCACGAAAATATCATAATTGATTGATTTTGCTGATAACTTAGGCGGGAAGCGGGTCGGGCGACCCACCACCTGAAGGGCTAAGGAGAATGCCCGTAACCGGCCGCCCGCGGCTTGCAGCACGCTGCATGAGAATCGTGGTCCAGTCAGGATTTACAGGGGCGTGCTATGATCCGTCGCGGCGCTTGTACTAGGGGCAGCTCTGCTGTCCGTCCTCGGAATCACTGTTTCGCCTATTAGACACCGGCGGGGTACTTGTGGTCGACGAGAACTCGATTGATACCGCGGAGCGGCTAGACGCTGCGATGGCGATCCAACGGTCGATACGAATTGCAGATTTTCGCCGTCGCATTACGGATAGAAGCTATTTATCGTACGCACTCTTGGGATTGGCGTTTCTTCTCCAGCTAGTCGCAGTTGTGGTGGACCATTTCGCGCATGCTTCGATTGCCGTCGTAACTATCTTGCCCGCGTTGATCATCGTATTAACGGCTCGCGCGTCGCGTCGTCGATATGCGCAACGTCGGCTTGACACTTATCTGCGAAGTCAACCGTCGTCCGGTCCCTTCTTTCCGCGGGTCAGATAATCAGGAGCGTCTTAGCTTCCTGTTTTTTCCTAGTTCCGGCGGTCGTTGCAGGGACAAGAAGGTGGGGTTGGCCATTACATCAGATGCTGGTGGAAGCAGCGCTGCTGCTGCCGATTGTTGCGTATGTCCTGTTGAGGCTTTGGTTCGGCTACCGGAGCGGCGGGCATCGATAGACTCTTCCAGCACTCCGCTCAATCACACGTTTCAAGTTACCGCTATCCTGCTGGCGGAGCTCGCAGTGCTGCGATCAACCCTATGCCGGGCACATCCGGGAACGATCGTGTTCAATCGGTGATTAAATCCTTCCCATAAATAACCGAAAACGTGCGAGTTACTCAGACGGTGGGTACGTTTCGCAGATGAACCGGAAAAAAAACGACTGCTTATCGACGCGTCTCGCTATTGCGATTTGCGGAACCCTTTTAGTCTGCTGCGGTTGCGAAAAGCGCGGACAACCGGCCCTCCAACCTTTTGTGGGGGCTCTGGGTAATGTATGGCCGCGAGCCAATTCTGATCTTGGGTTGACAATCGAGGCGCGAGATACAAGCGGGAAGATCATCTTGCATTGTGTACTAAAAAACACCTCCCTGGCCCAGGTACCGGTGGTGTTTGACGAATCCACGCTTCCGTGGAAAACGCGGGGAAAGCTAGGGATTACCGCCATCACCGCTAACGGGAAGATATTTTCTCAGCCACCGCCCTCGCCGGAAACTGCGAGCATAGGACCTCCAAGCAAGCTGGTGGCATTGAAAGTTGGTGATTCGCTGGAAGGAGATATTGATCTATCCTCCTTAGAAATTGGGCGGTTGCCAAAAGGCGAAGACATTGCCCTTGTGTGGTCATTCTGGCTCGGAATCAAAGGTGAAGATCAAGCGCCGTACTTTTTTGGTGCGGCAGTAAATCCATTCTTTAGCGGCGTTGCCTTTTTTAAGAAGACAACGTAGGCACAGAACGGATGGAGAAAGGGAGAAAACATTGCGCAATGTAATTTGAACGATTGTGGTTGCACAAGAAATAAAAATAAGGGTCGTAGCCGTCAGTCGCGGAATGCCCTGACCTGAGCGTCCCGCCCCGGCTGCGTCCAGAATTCCGGCGTCAATCCGATCGGCGGTTCGGTTGGGATTGGCGTGGCGCGTCGCTGGAACGTGCGACGTACGGCTTCGACCAGTGCCGCCCGGTCGAAGTGTTCGGTGCGGGCCAGGTAGTCAATGTCAAAGAAATCCTTGATGCGGCTGTTGCGGATCCCCAGCGAGACAATGGCCTCGAGCTTCTCGGCGATGACGGTCTCCGGCCGATATGCGCGGATCAACGCCGCGGGATCGCCGAGGACAGCGGGGTACTCCATCTCCTCGGCCTGTGGCCAAACGGCATCGCCGAATCCAATATCGGATCTGCAGCTGCTCGTGGATGGTGCCGAGTCGAGCACCGAACACGACCCTACTAACGCCCGAGTATTCGTCCTGGGCGCGGATTGGCTCGATAGCGATGCTCGATGAATCGAACCTGATCCCATCATCATCAACGTCGGTGTTACAAATGCTGGCGATGTCGCGGCGCACGGATTCCGTGTCGCTGCTGCCATATGCGAGCAGATCGAGGTCGAGCTTCGACCGATAGGGCTGATCCGCCCACAGCCGCAGAAGCATCGCTCCCTTGAGCACGAATCGCTCGCGCACCGGTGAACGCCCGAGGCGATAGAGAAAGCGCTCGAAGAAGTAGTTTCGAAGCGTGATTTGGAAGTCCTCGCCGCGTTGGCGCGCGAGGTTGAGCAGGCGCGCTCGGACGGAAGCCGCGCGATCTCGTGTTCCCTTACTCTTCAACCCGCCGCTTCCAGGTAGGGTCGCATCACGTTCGAGACCCCGGCAAACCTTCGCGAAACGCCACAGCGCGTCGGCGCCGCGCGGATGCTGCTTGAGGTAATCCTTCAGCGCTTCCCTTAGGGCCTGAAGAGATTTGGATTTCCCTGAACATCTCTGGACGCGCCCGGATCGAAGGTGCGCGAATATTGATTCGCGAACTTGGCGCCGAATCGTCAATCAAGAATGTCCCGCTTGCGGGCGGATCTCAAGCCAGCCGCGATAGTTCACGATCAGTCCGATGAGGCGATGACGGATCTCGACGTGAAAATGAAAGCGATCGTTGATTACCATTTCATACGAGTCGCCTCCTGGAGCCAGGAGCAGTGGTAGAGGCAGGCCCCACAGCGACCAGCGCCGGACTACGAGGCACAGTTTGGCTCCCTCGACGACCAGCGCCAAATCGAAGGTCAACGGTCCAAAGCGCTCACACAGCAGATGCGCAGACGTTCCGCGGCCCGCCGATTGGAAACTGATGAACGATCGGCCGGCGAACGTGCGAGTCCAGCGTTCGCCGCCAACGCCGGGAGTGAACTCCACTTGCACCGGCACCTGCTGGCTCGCTGCGGGAAACCCCATCGCGAACGCGACCAGACGCGCCAGCGGATGGCGCCCGCGCAGGACCTCGGCTTGCCCCGCGGCGACTTGCGGACTTGTGCAGTGATGCATCGCGCGCAGCGGCGCCGGCAGCGCGTCCCATGCATCGCCGAGGATGCGCTGATAGAGCGGCTGCGTGGCCGCCGCCGGATCGGACGTGCGCGTCCCGGTGTAGATGGTGCGTCGAGCAAACAGCGCATCGTAGTCCTCGAGTTCTAGGTCGGCGGTCGCAGCCCGAGCCCCGGCCACAGGACGCCGTGCGGCGAAGCATCGCTCGATCATCGCCTTGCAGGCCATTGATGGAATCAGGGGACCATCGTCCCCTTCGGCGAGCAGGTGCCAAGAGCGAGTTACCGGGACGCCGTGGGCGTCGGTGCCGGTAACGGCGACGAACATGCCGCCGCGATGCTCACCCCAGCGCACACGATTGCTGACCTCGTGGATCAGGAAAGCGAACGGGAGTAACGAGGGCAGCAGGCGGAGGCGCACAAGCCACGCTAAACCGTTGAGCATGCGATGCAGGATTTCCGGTACCGGCCCCGCCCCCATCCACAATGACTCGAGTCCAGGCCACAGCTCCGGCAGCACCTGCAGATCCGGTACGTCTACCAAAGAGAAGCGGATATTACGGAGCGGCAGGTGTCCAGGAGGGCTGATGGTATAGCGCAGCGACTCCGTCATGGCCACGCCAAACGATCGCTGCCCTCTTCGAACCAACGCCAGACGCTTGCCGGAATAACTCGCAATGGCGCGAATGACATTCACGCCGACCCCTGCATACGGCGAGGGCGCGATGCCGCCGGTGATGGTGCCGAGCGTAGTTAGACCGTGCGCCAGGCGCCGGAGCACAGCAGCAGTGAGTACCGGAAAGCTGCTCACGCCCGAGAGGATGAATACTCCGCGCTCGCGAGCCTCGCGATCGAACTGAGCGATGCCCTTGACGAAGTCGGAACCGTCGGCGAGGTCAAGGTAGTCGATGCCAAGGACGAGGCAGGCCTTGATGATGCGGTACGGTTCCTCGCCATAGCACTGGAACGGGCCGGTTGCATCGACCACTAGGTCTGGGCTGACCGCACGGATCTGCGCGAGCGCATCGCCATCGCGGTCGAAGCGCAGCGCACTTCGGGAGGCACCGGGCTCGAGGTGATCGCAGAAGGCCTGTGCCTTCGAGAGAGAGCGCCCGGCGATCAGCAGGGTCACGCGCTCATCGCCGGCCAGCAGCTGGGCCAGGCGCCCACCGAATGTTCCGTAACCGCCGAGAATCAGAACCTTCATGGGATCGGGTTCATGCGATAAACCGTTCCCGATCGACGGTGCGCGGCAAGTAGCAGGTTTCGCGGCGACCGAACATTCGGAAGCGATTGCGGGCCACCCATTCGTAGAGCACATCAGCGAGTCGTCGCGGCAACACGCGCAGGATTCCGGCCAGCGACCAGGGGAGACCTAGGCCCACGGCGAGGCGGATCGATCCGTCCGCCTTGATGAGGGCAACGCCGTCGATCAGCAGGATATTGGTTTCGTAGTTCTCGGGGTCCAGGCCGTAATGAACATAGAGCGAGCGACCGAGCGCAGACTGGGCGGAGAGCAAGCGGTACCGTCTCTCACGATCGTAGCGCAAGACCAATTCGACCCAACGCGAACAGAGCACGCAATGCGCGTCGAAGATGAATATCGGACGATCGTCAGGAAAGGGCAGCACCCGCGGATCGCTCCGGTAGCTGTACGGTGCTGGGCGCGCACGCGGGCCGCTAAGGGCCGACACGGCTAGGCCCGTCCCGAGCCCAGAGCGACACAACCCACCTGCTCGACCCGGACGTCACTCAGATGTTGCTCGAGGCCTTCCACCAATCGAGTGCGCGTGTCGGCTTGGTTGTGCAGCGTCCCCCGCGCATTGAACCAGCACATCAGTCCGGCGGCGACCGCGTTCTGCGGCACATCGCCTTGCACCAGCGTCGCGCCAAACAGCCTGCCGCCTGGTTTGAGCAAGGTCTTCAAATGCTCGAAAACTACGCCCTTGTCTGGCCAGGGTGCCGGCAGGCAATGCACCACATAGTTCAAGGCGATGGAGTCGAAGCGGCGCACATCGAGCACGATCGGTTGCAGCACATCGGCCCGATAAATCTCCGGGTGGTAGCATGCGATGCGCCGCGCAGTGTGCGGGAGGGTGTTCAGGTCGAGAAGCCCGACGCGCGGCGCGGCATGCGAAAATCGGGCGTGGTCCAGAAAGTAGCCGGTCCCCACCCCCACCTCCAGATGATTGTTGCTCAGGTGCTGGCGGTACGCGGCGAGGATGCGGTTGTTCGGGCAGCGCCAGACCCAGGGACAGAGACCGCGGAAGACGAGCAGATCGTAGAGCGCCAATCCGGCGCGGGTGAAGGCGACCTGGCCGCGGTCTGCGTCTCCCAGACTGGGCGCAAGGGCGGAGTCACTATCGAGCATGAGGGTCAAGTGACACGTCCATGTTGCCAGCGAACGACGGTTCTGACCATTAGGCTCGCTGAAATAGCAATTGCTGCGGCGGACATTGCACTCTTGCTAATCTCATTGACGGTCACGACAGATCTCGACCCCTTTTGCTGCCGCGGTCCAACAGGCGCGTGATCCCGCCGCCCAATTTAATGAGTGTCGTGATTGTCGACCGGGGTAAGGCAATCATCTGGTCATACCAACGGCTGAGGCGTTCGACGAAATCCAGCATCTCTCTTAGGCGAAGCTGCACGGCTGGGTCCACGCTATCGTCGTCTCGTGTCATTTCGACGCACTCCCGGAGTGCCGCCGTGGCGGGGTCTAGTTCCCGGGCTTTCCGCCCTGCGGCGATCCGCGACACCAGGTTCCAAAGATCTGTTTCGGCAGTGTAGAAAGTTCGTCGATCACCCAGAATTGGGACTGATCGAATGATGTTCCATGACTGTAACTCACGAAGCGAATTGGATACATTGGACCGCGCGATCCCCAGTAAATCCGCAATCTCCTCGGCCGCCAGCGGCTTCTTCGATGCATACAACAACGCATGAATCTGGCTTACGGAGCGGTTTACTCCCCAGCGCTCCCCTAAGTTTCCCCACTCCAAAACGAATCGTCTGACGGCTTCCGGTAAGATATCGTTTGTGTCTGTAGTTTCTGTCATAACAGAAATTACAGACTAAACAACACCTGTTGTCAAGTTAGTTCGAGGATTTACGTCGCTCACAATCCCACTTTTCGGGGACCCTTATCGGCCAGGACGCGTAAGCGACGTTTGCCGCTGTTTCTTCAAGTCGCTTGGCGCACTAGTTCTTTTAAGATATAAACATTTATATAAAGCTAGACACAAATGTCTTATACTTCCCGTCATGTCGAATCTCCCGGCTTTCGATTCACTGGGACTGTTGCCGCCTGGCGATTACGAACTCACGTTCGAGGAGTTACGCCGCTCATTTCTAGTTGTCGGGCCCGGCAACGCTGATAGCACATGGGACGCCACCTGGCGTGAGTCGCTCGACGGCAATCTCGAAGTAATGACCCGGCAGTTGTGGCAGGTCGGCATTCGCGAGGTCTTTGCCGATGGTTCCTTCGTGGAAGAGAAAGATCATCCCAATGACATCGACGGATATTTCGCTTGCAGCTTAGCGGATTTGTCGAGCGGCGAACTCACTCGAAAATTGAATCTGCTCGATCCGTATAAAATTTGGACCTGGGATCCGCGGTCCAGACAGGCCTTTCGCGGGTATCCCAAGAAGCAACTTCCCATGTGGCACCGCTATCGCGTCGAGCTATATCCGCATGTGGCAGGATTTTCGAGCGGCATCCGCGATCCGCAGGGGCACGAGCTAGAGTTTCCATCGGCCTTTCGTCAGTCGCGCCGCGATGGCAGACCACGCGGCATTATCAAATTGAAATTCGGAGGACTGCCATGATCCGTAACGAAGCCGAATACCAGGAAGCCTCAAAGAGATTGGGCGACGAGCTAAAGCGGCTCGGCGAGCATCGTGCGCGGCTCAAAGAAGCGGGTCTTGGGGACGTTGAGATCAAACGCGTCATCGATCCACTCGAATCCTTTCACCTGCAGTTAAAGGAAGAAGTTGAGGCCTACGAACGATTGAAGCGTGGAGAATTCGAAGAGCTCGATAACCTTCGAGGCGTTGGCCACTTACTCATTACCTCGCGCATTGCGCAAGGCATTTCCCAGCGTGAGCTCGCGCGACGTCTGGGTGTGCACGAAACACAAGTCTCTCGCGATGAGCGAAACGAGTATTTCGGCATCACGCTCGAACGTGCAGCCAAGATTTTAGACGCGCTCAACGTGCGGCTGCGGACCCAGGTGGCGATCGAACCACTGCCGCCCTCCCCCGTCGCGCAAGCGTCATGACGACCAGTTCAAGTCGTCAGTTAGCATCAGGTGATCGGACTTGGTGGCGCGAGCCGGACTCGAACCCACGGCCATTTTTGGCCCTAGCGAAGCCATTCCGACAGCTATTTTCGCGGTATATTCCGACCACTTTGGGGCCCTGGCTTTTGGAGTTTTTCAAAAGGCCCCAACACAGGCCCCAAAAAGCGTCCGGCTGTACGCGAATGACCTCGGACGTCAGTGGACGATGAAACGCTACTTTTCTATTAGTTTTCCCGGAGTTACCTGTTTTTCTTCAGGTATCCCGGACGTTTGTGGACGTCCCCGGAAGTCTGCGGAAGTGGGACGGCTGGGACTCGAACCCAGGACCAAAGCCTTAAAAGGGCCTTGCTCTACCAACTGAGCTACCGTCCCATCGGAGCCGCGCATTATAGCTATTCTTGGATCGCGCGCCATGCCAGGCTCGCGCGCAGGCGCCGGTCCGGTATCACCGATATCGGGTCGGATCCGCCGCTCCCGCCGCTGCAAAACCCGCTGCGCGCAATCGGCAGGAATCGCAGCGCCCGCACGCCAGCCCCTCCGCGCTCGCCTGGTAGCAGGATACCGTCATCGAATAATCCACGCCAAGACGGAGGCCCTCGCGCACGATCTCAGCCTTCGACATCTCGATGAGCGGCGCATGGATCTCGACGCGTGCGCCCTCCACGCCCGCCTTCGTCGCGAGCCGCGCCAGATGCTCGAACGCCGCGATGAACTCCGGGCGGCAGTCCGGGTATCCTGAATAGTCCACCGCATTCACACCGATGAAAATATCCCGGGCGCCGAGGACCTCGGCCCAGCCGAGCGCCAGCGCGAGCATCATGGTGTTGCGCGCGGGAACGTAGGTGATCGGAATGCCGGTGCCCGGCGCCTCGGGTATCGCAAGCGTCGGATCGGTGAGCGCCGAGCCGCCGATCCCGGCGAGGTCCACCCGCATGATCCGATGCTCGCGGGCGCCGAGCGAGGCGGCGACGCGCGATGCCGCGAGGAGCTCGGCCCCGTGCCGCTGGCCGTACTCGACGCTGAGCGCAAACGCCTCGAATTCGCGGGCTCGGGCCATTGCCAGAACGGTCGCGGAGTCGAGCCCGCCCGAGAGCAGCACGACGGCGGACTTGCCGGCGAGGCGCTCAGTTTCGCGCTCACTTTGCCCGTTCATCTTCCTGGTTCATCTTCCTGTCATCTTCCTGGCACATCGCCCCACAGCACCTTGTGCAGCTGCAATTGAAAGCGCACCGGCAGCCGGTCCGCGAGGATCCAGTCGGCGAGCGCCGTCGGCGAGACCTGCGCATAGCTGGGCGAGAACAGCACCTGGCAGCGCTCGGCGAGCGAGTGCTCGCGCAGATACGCCCTGCTCCAGTCATAGTCCTCGCGCGAACAGATCACGAACTTCACCTGGTCGTGCGGCGTCAGGCAGGCAAAATTCTCCTCGAGGTTCCGCGACGATTCGCCGGACCCGGGCGTCTTCACGTCGACCACCCGGGAAACGCGCGGATCGATGCCGGCGATGCGCATCGCGCCGCTCGTCTCGAGCGATACCCGGTAGCCGGATTCGCAGAGCCGGGTGAGAAGCGTGGTGCAATTCGGCTGCGCCAGCGGCTCCCCGCCGGTCACGCACACATGGGGCGCGTCGAAACTCCCGACGGTTTCCAGGATGGCCTCGATGTCCCGCCATTCGCCCTCGTGAAACGCGTAGGCGGTGTCGCAGTATCGGCAGCGCAGCGGGCACCCGGTGAGCCGCACGAACACCGTGCGAAAACCGACCGAGTCGGCCTCACCCTGCAGCGAATGAAATATCTCGTTGATGCGCAGCCGTTCGCGCTTCGTCTGTACTTCACTCAATGCCGCTCCGCCGTCTCAATGGCTCTCGGCCGCCATCTTCTCCAGACGCTGCTGCGCCAGATGGCCTGCCGGTGTGTCGCCGTACGTCGTTTGAACCTGCGTCAGGGCGTCCTTGGCCGCCTTGAACTGCTTGAGCTCGTAGTCGCAGTAGCCGACCTTGAGCAGCGCGTCGGGCACCTTGCGCGACTGCGGGTACTTGTCGACCACCTTCTGAAAGGCCGCCAGCGCCTCGGGAAACGATCGGTTCACGTAATAGGCTTCCCCCAGCCAGTACTGGGCGTTGTCCGCGAGCGGGCTCGTGGGATAGGTGCTCAGAAATGATTGAAAGGCCTGAATTGCCTGGTCGTATTGGCTGTTCTTGAGCAGCCCGATCGCCGCCTGGTAGCTCACGGAATCGGCCGCGCCCGTGCCGGTAGACGACGGGCCGGCTGCGGCCCCCCGGCGGCCGCCGCGGCGGCCGCCGGGAGCACGGTGCTGCCCGGCGGTCCGGCGGGCTGCGCTGCGCCCGAGGCCGGAGCCGATCCGCCCGCGGTTCCGGCCCGCGCCTCGAGCGCCTTGATCCGCTGATCGAGATCCGCGTACAGGTCGCGCTGTTGTTTACGGCTGGTATCGAGGGCGTGATTGAGCTCGTCGATGTCGTTGTGCATCGAGCGCAGATCCGCCTGCAGGGTGCCCATCTGATTCGAGATATCGAGCAGACTGTTGTTGGACACCACCCGCTCGATCCGCGCCAATCGCGTCTCGAGATCGTTGAGCTTGATCTGAACCGGATCCTCCTCCGGACTGGTCGCGCAGCCGGCGAGCACCAGCGCGGCCATGCAGGCCGCGGCGACTGCCGATACGCGCATGCTCATCACGGCCCGTAGACGAGTTCCACTCGCCGATTCTTGGCCCAGGCCGCCTCGTCATCGCCCTCGACCGCCGGCCGTTCGGCGCCGAAGCTCACGGTGGTGAGCTGATTTTCGGACACGCCTTGCAGCATCAGCGCGCGCCGCACCGCCTGTGCGCGCCGCTCGCCGAGACCGATGTTGTATTCGCGCGTACCGCGCTCGTCGGTATTGCCCTCGAGCTTGAGCTTCGCGGCCGGATGCGCCGTGAGGTACTGGGCATTGGCGGTGACGATGGCCGCGAACTCGGGTTTGATGTCGGATTTGTCGAAGTCGAAGTAGATGATCCGGCTCTCGGCCGAACCCGCGGGTCCGGCCACGATCTGTCCGGCGCCCATGGCGTTCCCGTCCGCACCGAGCGGCGTCGCGGAGGTGGACGCTCCCTCGCCGTTCGGATTTGCCGAGCCCGCAACCGGACTGCCCGCATTCGGATGTTCGACGGTGGTGTTCTTCTTGGGGCAGCCGGCAAGAAGCGCAGCCGCTGCGAACAAACAGGCGATCGATACCATTTTTTTCATTGAATATTCCATCCGGATGCTGCCAAAGAGATTGAAGCCATATGGGCCATTATGAACTTAGTTTCGCAATTCATCGACATCAGAACGGCGACCACGCGGGCTCCTGCACCTCGCCCTCGCTCGACACCAGCTTTTCCTGCACGCGGCCGTCCGAGCTGACCATCGCGAGGACGCCGCGCCCGTGGTCGCGGCTCGCGTAGATGATCATGGCGCCGTTCGGCGCGTAGCTCGGCGAGACGTCGAACTGCCCCTTGGTCAAAACCTCCACGTCGCCCCGGCCCTTCAGGTCCATGACCGCGATCCGGTACGCCCCGTCTTCCTGCGTGACGAAGGCGAGCTGCGATTCATCCGGCGAGAGCCGCGGCCGCGCGTTGTAGTTGCCCTGGAAGGTGAGCCGGCGGGGATGATCTCCGGGATGGATCCCCACCCGGTAGATCTGAGGGCCGCCCGCCCGATCGGACGTGAAGTAGATGCTCTGGCCGTCCCGCGACCACTCCGGTTCGGTGTCGATGCCGGGATCGTCGGTGATGCGGGTGAGTGCGTTGGTGGTCAGATCGAGAATGTAGATGTCGAGGTTTCCGTCGCGGGTCGAGAGCGTCAGCGCCAGCTTCTTGCCGTCCGGCGAGAAGGCCGGCGCTTGATTCACACCGGCCTTCGCGGAAACGCGCCGCCGCTCGCCCGTCTTGAGGTATTGAACGTATATCGAGGGCAGCCGGTCCTCGAACGAGACGTAGGCCAGATTCTGACCGTCCGGCGACCACGCGGGCGACATCAACGGCTCGTTCGACTGCATGACGATGTGCGGGTTCTCGCCGTCCGAGTCCGCGACGATCAGGCGGTAGTTGCGATGCGGCAGCGACCCGAGCACGGACACGTACGCGATGCGCGTCGCGAACGCGCCGCGTATCCCCAGTATCTTGTCGAAGATCATGTCCGCAATCTGATGACTCGCGAGCCGCAGCCCCGCGCGATTCGCGCTGATCTGATAGCCGAGCAGGCGTTGACGGGTGAGGACGTTGTACAGCTCGAAGTTGATGGTGTAGCGGTCGGGCGTCTGGGGGACCATTTGGCCCACCACGATGTAGTCGTTGCCGAGCCGCCGCCAGTCGTCGAAGCTGATGCCCGCGCCCGCGTGCGGTTGTTCCACCATGTCCTTGCGGTCCATGGGCTTGAAGCGCCCGCTGCGCGCCAGATCGCTGCTCACGACGGTGGCGGCATCGAGCGGGGCATCCGCCGAGTCGGCGGAGAGGAACGGAACGATCGCGATCGGGACCGCATTGTCCTGCCCGCGGGTCACCTCGACGACGAACTCGCTGGCGCCGCTGGTTGAGATCAGCAGGCATGCGAGCGATGCGGCCACGGCGAACAGCGTTTTATTCATCGGGTTTGAACCTGAATGCGAAATTTCGTTGAAACAGCGCCGGATCCGGCGGATCCGGCAATGGCGAGGCGCGATACACCGCGTTCTCGATCGACTGGCGCACCGCCGCGTCCCCGTTGCATTGAGTCACCTTGGCGCTGGTGACTTCGCCTCCGGGTACCTGCGTGACCTCGACCAGGCAGTCGACTCCGACCCTTGCCGAGGGCGGCTTGATCCACGCATTCTGAATCCTGTTGCGAAGGCTCGCCACATAGCGATCCTTGAGCGGGCTCGCCTCCACGGCCGAGACATGCTCCTCCTCGCCGAGTTCCTTGCGCAGATCCTCCGCCGCAGCCTTCTCCTCCGCGGCCGCCTTGGCCTGGGCCGCGGCCTTCGCCTCCGCCGCGGCCTTCGCCTCCGCCGCGGCCTTGGCCTCCGCGGCGGCCTTGGCCTCCGCCGCAGCCTTGGCCTCCGCGGCGGCTTTGGCCTGCTGCTCAGCCTGCTTCGCCGCGCTCGCGGCGGCCCTCGCCTCGTCGGCGGCGTTCGCCTCGGCCTTGGCGCGCTCGGCGGATTTCGCCTGCTGTTCGACGGCCTTCGCCTGCTGCTCCGCCTGCGTCTCCGCGGCCGCCCTCTGAGCCGCGGCCTGCGCCTCGGCCGCCGCTCGTGCCTGGGCCTCGGCCACGGCACGCGCCTGGACCGCCTGTTCCGCCTTGGCTTGCTGGGCGGCGTGCAACATGCGTGAATCGACGACGGTCGCATTGATCGGGGCCGACGACATGCTGACCGGCGGATGCGAGGACGGCATCACGGCCATGAGCACCAACGCCGCCACGATCCCTCCGTGCAGCAGCACCGAAAAGAGCACCGGCCGGGTGTTTTCGCGCAGAAACCCCGACATCAATGCGCCCCGTTGCCGGGCTGTCGAGGCGCTCCCTGGACCCGCGGGGCGGGCCGCTCGGGATCGGTCAGAAGGCCCACCTTGTCCGCGCCTGCGCGCTGCAGCAGCACCATGGCATGCGCCACCACACCGTACGGAACGGTGGTATCGGCCTTCACCAGCACGGGAGTCTCGCGGTCGCGCCGCAGAAGGGCCGCGGTGCGCGCGCTCACGGTGTTCTCCGAGGCCGGCTTGTCCTGGTTCGGGCCGAAGTTGATGTACAGCTGCCCGCGCGCATCGATGGTGACGATCAACGGCTCATGCTTCTGCAGGAACGCCGGATCGATGGGCTTCGCGCCGGCGCTCGGCAAATCCACCTTGATCCCTTCCTTCAGGAGCGGCGCCGTGATCATGAAAATGATGAGCAGCACCAGCATCACGTCGATGTAGGGGACGACGTTGATCTCCCCCATCAGCTTCCGGCGTCGCAGCGGTGCGGCCATGTGATGTCAGCTCTGCGCCCGTGCCGATCCGTGGCGTTGCAGGATGGTGGAGAACTCCTCGACGAAGGTGTCGAATCGCAGTTCCAGCCGGCTCACCTGGTCGGCGAAGCGGTTGTAGGCGATCACGGCGGGAATGGCGGCGAACAGGCCGATGGCGGTGGTGATCAGCGCCTCGGCGATGCCGGGAGCGACCGCCGCCAGAGTGGCCTGCTGCACGTTCCCGAGATTGTGGAACGCGCTCATGATCCCCCAAACGGTGCCGAACAGACCCACGTAGGGGCTGGTGGAACCGACGGTCGCCAGCGTCGCGAGATTGCGCTCAAGGCGCTCCATCTCGCGCATCTGCGCCACGCGCATCGAGCGCCGCGCCCCCTCGAGCAAGAGGTCGGCCGCGGTGCCGAGCTGGCGCAGACGGCTGAATTCGCCGAATCCGGACTCGAAAATGCTCTGCAACCCGGTGCCCGCCCGCCCCTTGGTCTCGACGTTGCGGTAGAGGGTCGCGAGGTCCCCGCCCGACCAGAACTGGGTCTCGAACTGGTCGGCGCCGTGGCGCGAGCGGGAGATCTCCTGGCGCTTGCGAAAAATGATCGCCCATGACACGAGCGATGCCGACAACAGCAGGGCGACCACGATCTGAACGATCGGGCTCGCATCGAGCACCATGGTCCAGACCGACAAATCATTGGGCATTACGCCACTCCATGAACAAATCCTTCGGGATGGGCCGTGCCTTCATCGTGCTCGCGTCGAGACAGGCGATGCGGGCCGTGGCATCGATCAGCTGCACGTCGCCACGCCGTATCGTTTGCTTGAACACGATTGTGGCACCGGTGAGCTTCTCGAGCTCCGCGGTGACGATAACTTCATCCTGCAGGAGAGCCGGCCGCAGAAAATCCACGTTGACGTTGACCACCACGAACTGAAGTCCGCGCTCGGCGCGCAGCCTGACCTGATCCACGCCCAGGGCACGCAGCCACTCCGTGCGGCATCGCTCCATGAATTTCAGGTAATTCGCGTAATACACCACCCCGCCCCCATCGGTGTCCTCCCAATAGACGGTGACGGCGAACTCGAATGAGGTGGCGGAGGTCGCCGGCATCAGACCGGATCCCGGAACAGCGGCAGATTCAAGTCGCGCTCCCCGGAGGGAGCCTTCAGCCCGAAATGCAGGTACGCCGCGCGCGTGGCGACCCGGCCCCGCGCGGTGCGCATCAGGAAGCCCTGCTGAATGAGGAAGGGCTCGATCACATCCTCGATGGTTCCGCGCTCCTCGCTCAGGGCCGCCGCGAGGCTGTCCACGCCCACCGGGCCGCCCTCGAACTTCTCGATCACCGTCTTGAGCAATTTGCGGTCCAGGGTGTCGAAGCCCTGAGGGTCGACCTCGAGCATGTCGAGCGCCGCGAGCGCCACGGTGCCAGAAATGACGCCCCCGGCCCGGACCTCCGCAAAATCGCGCGCCCTGCGCAGCAGCCGGTTGGCGATGCGCGGCGTGCCGCGCGAGCGCTCGGCGATGCGGGTCGCCCCCTCCGGCTCGAGCTTGAGCTTCAGGATGGAAGCGCTGCGCACGACGATCTTGGTGAGGTCCGCGGTATTGTAGAACTCGAGGCGCTGCACGATGCCGAAGCGGTCGCGAAGCGGAGAGGTCAGGAGGCCCGCGCGCGTGGTGGCTCCGACCAGCGTGAAGGGCGGAAGGTCGAGCTTGATGGATCGCGCACCGGGACCCTCGCCGATCATGAGATCGAGCTGCGAGTCCTCCATGGCGGGATACAGCACTTCCTCCACGACCGGGCTCAGGCGATGAATCTCGTCGACGAACAGCACGTCCCGTGGCTCGAGATTGGTCAGGAGCGCGGCCAGATCCCCGGGCCGCTCGAGCACCGGGCCGGATGTCTGGCGCAGATTGACCTTGAGCTCGTTGGCGATGATGTGCGCGAGGGTGGTCTTGCCGAGACCCGGAGGCCCGAAGATCAGCACATGATCCAAGGCCTCGCCACGCCTGCGCGCCGCCTGGATCGAGATGTCGAGCAGCTCGATCACCTTGGGCTGGCCCACGTAGTCCGCAATGCTCTTCGGACGCACGGCGCGATCGACTTTCTCGTCCTCGGGAGCCGCGGCGGCGGCTATGATCCGATCCGGTTCTATGCCCATGCCTTATGCCTTTGCCGCCGATCTGAGCGCGCGGCGGATCAATTCCGTCGTGGACAACCCCGGCTCATCCGCCGCCTTCAACAGGCGCGTCGCCTCCGGCGGCTTGTAGCCGAGCGCGATCAGGGCGGCGAAGGCCTCGCCCTGGGGGCTCAACGTCGACGCGCCGGCCGGTGCCGCCCCGTCCACCGCCGAAGCCGGCGCGGCGAGCTTGCGCACGCTGTCGCGCATCTCGATGATCACGCGTTCCGCGGTCTTGCGCCCGATCCCCGGGATGCGGGTCAGCATCGCGGTATCCTCTGCCTCCACGATACGCAGGAAATCCTCGACGCTCGATCCCGACAGTATTCCCAGGGCGATCTTCGGACCGACACCGGACACCTTGAGCAGACCCCTGAACAGGCGCCGTTCGCCGTCGGTACCGAAGCCGAACAAGATATGAGCGTCCTCCCGCACGACCAGGTGCGTGAACAGCGCCACCGGCTCGCCGACCGACGGAAGCCCGTAGAAGGTCGACATCGGCGCCTCGAGCTCATACCCCACGCCGTTCACGTCCACCATCAAGGCCGGCGGCTGCTTCAACGCGAGGCGCCCCCGGAGAAACCCGATCATCCGCGGCTCGCCGCGAGCTTGACGGCGGCCTGCGTGAGGGAGCTCTGGACCCGTCCGCGAAGCGCATGGCAGACCGCGGCGGCGAGCGCATCGGCGGCATCCGAGGCCACGGGACCCTCGAGCTTCAGAATGCTGCGCATCATGAGCTGCACCTGCGTCTTCTCGGCGCTGCCGGAGCCGACCACCGCCTGCTTGATCTGCCGTGTCGCGTACTCGAACACCTCGGCATTGGCGTCGATGGTGCCGCAGATCGCCGCGCCGCGCGCCTGACCGAGCTTCAGTGCGCTGTCGGGATTGCGGTTGACGAACACCCGCTCGATGGCGATCTCGGAGGGCCGGTACTGCGCCACGATGCTGCGGACACAGGTGAAGATCTCGCAGAGGCGCGCGGCAAATTCGCCGTTGCGCGTGCGTATGACGCCGCTCGCCACATAGGTGAGCCTCGGGCCCAGGGCATCCACCACGCCAAAGCCGGTGCATTGCGATCCGGGATCGATGCCGAGCACCCGCACGGTCGCGGCTTTAGGCGCCAAGCGTCTTGCCCGTGGCGTTTCGGGCGGCGGTCATTGCGGTTGACATGGCCGAGTATGATACCGGCAATGGCCGGCCAAACCCACCCGCCACGCGCCAAGGACGATGGAAACGACCGATGGAAACCACCATTCCCAGCCCGACCGCGAGCGAACGGCTCGACGCCGGCTTTGCCGCCGTACGTTCACTGGAGCTTTCGCAGGCCCGGGAGCCCACGCGCAGGGCGGCGCTCGAGGTGGCCGAGATCGTGCGCACGCTCGACGCGGACGAGGACGTGGTGATGGCCGCGATGCTGCAGCCGTTGATGGAGGAGAAGCTGCTCGACCGGGAAGCCGCTGAGCGCCAATTCGGCGGCGCCGCGGTGCAGCTCGCCCGCGCGCTGAGTCAACTGGGGCGTTTCGGATTGCCCGCCGATTGGACCCCGGATCGGGGCCTGGAGAGCTCCCAGGCCGAGGCGCTGCGCAAGATGCTGGTCGCCGTGGTCGGCGACGTGCGGCTGGTCGTGGTGAAGCTCGCCGAGCAGCTGCAGCGCATGCGCACGGCGAAGTCGCTCGACGCGGCGCTCAGACGCAAGCTTGCCATCGAGACCCGCGAGGTCTATGCGCCGCTCGCCAACCGGCTGGGCGTCTGGCAGGTCAAATGGGAACTGGAGGATCTGGCCTTCCGGTATCTTCAGCCGGCCGATTATCGGCACATCGCCGCGGCCTTGAAGGTGCGCCGGTCCGAGCGGGAGCGCTACATCGCGGAGCTGACGGGCCTTCTGCTGCGTCAGTTGCGCGCCGCCGGGATCGAGGCGCAGATCGACGGCCGCCCGAAGCACATCTACAGCATCTGGCGCAAGATGCAGACGAAGCGTCTGGCTTTCGAGCAGATCATGGATATCCGCGCCGCCCGCGTCCTCGTGGGCTCGGTGTCGGACTGTTATGCGGCGCTCGGTGTCGTGCACTCGCTCTGGCCGTTCATTCCCGGCGAGTTCGACGACTACATCGCGACCCCGAAGGACAACATGTACCGCTCGATCCATACCGCGGTTCTCGGTCCGGGCAATCAGCCGGTGGAAATCCAGATCCGCACCCACGACATGCACGCCCATTCCGAGCGCGGCGTGGCCGCCCATTGGCGCTACAAGGAGGGGGGCCGTTCCGATCAGGCGTACGAACGCAAGATCAACCAGCTGCGGGCGCTGCTTGCGCCCGAAAATCAGGACACCGCCCACGATTTCCTCGACCGCATGCGCGTCGAGCTCTTCCAGGACCGCATCTACGTGCTGTCGCCCAAGGGCGAGATCGTCGACGTGCCGGTCGGCGGCACGCCGCTCGATTTCGCCTACCAGGTGCACACCGACCTCGGCCACCGCACGCGCGGCG
This sequence comes from uncultured Gammaproteobacteria bacterium, assembly GCA_963736185.1. Taxonomy (GTDB): domain Bacteria; phylum Pseudomonadota; class Gammaproteobacteria; order Steroidobacterales; family Steroidobacteraceae; genus Bog-1198. Next base: position 47,185 of record CAVTNZ010000011.1, read on the forward strand.
CCAAGATCAACGGCCGCATCGTCGGGCTCGACTACGCACTGAAGAACGGCGAGACCGTGGAGATCATCGCGGCGAAGACGCCCCAGCCCTCGCGCGACTGGCTGTCGCCGCAGTCCGGGTACCTCGCAAGCCCGCGCAACCGCAACAAGGTGAAGGCCTGGTTCCGCAAGCAGGACGAATCCCAGAACAAGATCGAGGGGCGCGCGATGCTCGAGCGCGAGATCCAGCGCCTGGGGGTGAACGTCCCGCCCATGCCCGAATTGCTGGCGGAACTGCACATGGCGAGCGCGGAGGAGCTGCATGCGGCGATGGGATTGGGGGAGATCAGCGCGGCACAGGTGGCCGGCGCGATTCAGCGTCTGCTGCACACCCGCACGGTGCGGCCGGACGAGGCGGCGAAGCCGCGCGCGCCCGCGCAGCGCGAGCCGCAGGCCGCGATCCAGGGCATCGGCGATCTGCTGTCCACGTACGCACGGTGCTGCAAGCCCGTGCCACCGGAGCCCATCGCCGGTTACATCACGGTCGGACGCGGTGTGAGCATCCACAGCCAGAGCTGCGCGAATCTCGCGCGGCTCGCCATCAAGTCGCCGGCGCGCGTATTGCCGGTCGCCTGGGGCGCGAGGGGAGCGCACGCCCCGCATGAATCCTTTCCGGTCGACATCGAGGTCCACGCCTTCGACCGGCGCGGGCTGGTCAGGGACGTGAGCGCGGCGCTCGCCGACGAGAAAATCAGCATCCGGGCGATGACCACCGCGACCGATGCCCGCGATCACCTGGCGCGCATGCAGATCGGCATCGACGTGGCGGACCTGCCGCAGCTCTCGCGGCTGCTCGCGAAGATCTCGAAGCTGCCCAACGTCGTGAGCGCACGCCGCAGGAAGTAGCGATCAGCGGTTGATCGCGTCGATGGCCTTCTTGTCCGCGGCCAAAGCCGCCTCGTGAACGGCCTCGGAGAGCGTCGGGTGCGCGTGGATGGTGCGTTGGATGTCCTCGGTGCTCGCGGAGTATTCCATCGCCAGCACGGCCTCGGCGATGAGCTCGCCGGCCAACGGACCTATCACGTGCACGCCGAGGACCTCATCGTCGTCCTTGGCCGCCACCACCTTGGCCATCCCCTGCGCGGCCTCCATGGCACGTGCCCGCCCGCTCGCCGCGAACGGAAAGACGCCCACCTTGTAGGGCCGGCCGGAGGCCTTGACCTGCTCCTCGGTCTGCCCGACCCAGGCGATTTCGGGCGCGGTGTAGATGACCGACGGGATCACCCGGTAATTCACGTCCCCGTACTGCCCGGCGATCAGGTCGGCGACCATGATCCCCTCTTCCTTGCCCTTGTGCGCCAGCATCGGGCCGCGCACCACGTCGCCCACCGCCCAGACGTTCGCCGCACCGGTCCGGCAATGCTCGTCCACCTGGATGAAGCCGCGTGCGTCGAGTTGCACTCCCGTGCCGTCGGCGAGCAGATCCTGGGTGAAGGGACGGCGCCCCACCGCGACCACCAGCTTGTCCACCTGCAGGGTGTGCTCGCCGGTGCCGTCCGAGTAGGTCACGTCGACCGCCGAGCCCGACACGGCGGCGCGTGCCACCTTGGCGCCGAGCTTGATGTCGAGCCCCTGCTTCTTGAAGTGCCGCTGCGCCTCCTTCGCGAGGGTCTGGTCGACCATGGGCAGGAAATCGGGCAGCGCCTCGAGCACCGTGACCGCGCTCCCGAGACGCCGCCAGACGCTGCCGAGCTCCAGGCCGATCACACCCGCGCCGATGACGCCGAGCCGTCGCGGCACGGCGTCGAACTCCAGCGCGTCCCACGAATCGACGATGTACCTGCCGTCGTGCGGAACCGCGCTCAAGCGGATCGGAGCCGAGCCCGACGCCAGGATCACGTTCTTCGCGGTCAGTGTCTTCTCCACCCCGTCAGACCCCACGACCAGCACCCTGTTTCCCGGCAACAGCCGCCCATGGCCCTGGATGCCCACGACGCCCGCGGCCTTGAACAGCGAGCTGATCCCGCCGGTCATGGTCTTGACGATCGACGCCCGGCGCTTTTGCATCTGCGCGAGATCCAGTTCAATGCCCCCGATCTTGACGCCGTGGACGGCGAATTCCTCCTTCGCCCGGACAAAGAGCTCCGAGGATTCGAGCAGCGCCTTCGAGGGTATGCAGCCGGCGTTCAGACAGGTGCCGCCGAATGCGTAGCTGCCGTCCCGGTTGCGCCATTCGTCGATGCATGCGACGGACAGCTTGTTCTGCGCGGCACGGATGGCCGCGGGATATCCGGCCGGCCCCGCGCCGATCACGATGACGTCGTAATCCCCGCTCATACGCCGAGCACCATGCGCGCCGGATCCTCGAGGCATTGCTTGACGGTGACCAGGAACTGCACCGCCTCGCGGCCGTCGATGATGCGATGATCGTAGGTCAAGGCGATGTACATCATCGGACGGATCGCCACCTGGCCGTCGACGGCCACGGGCCGCTCCTGGATCTTGTGCATCCCAAGGATCGCGCTTTGCGGCGCATTGACGATCGGCGTCGACAACAGCGAGCCGAACACCCCGCCGTTGGTGATGGTGAACGTGCCGCCGGTCAGTTCCTCCATGGTGATGGAGCCGGCGCGCGCGCGCGCGGCGAAATTGCCGATCGATTTCTCGATGTCCGCGAAGGAGAGCTGATCGGCATCCCGCAGCACCGGGACGATCAATCCGCGGTCGGTCGACACCGCGACTCCCACGTCGAAATATTCGTGGTACACGATGTCGTTGCCCTCGACCGAGGCGTTCACCGCGGGAAACTTTTTCAGCGCCTCGACGCAGGCTTTGGCGAAGAACGACATGAAGCCGAGCTTGACGCCATGCTGCTTCTCGAACGAGTCCCTGTAACGCGCGCGCAGCTCGTTGACGGCATGCAAATCCACCTCGTTGAACGAGGTCAACAGGGCCTGGGTCGCCTGCGCCTGCACCATGCGCTCGGCGATGCGCGCGCGCAGGCGCGTCATGGGAACGCGTTGATCGAGCCGCCCGCCGCGCCTGCCCGGCGCGTCGCCGCCCGCGGTCGCCGCCGCGGGCACGGGCGCGGGCGATGCGACGGCGGCGGATGCCTCCTGGGAGGCGAGAAAATTCACCACGTCCGATTTCGACACGCGTCCGTCGCGTCCGGCGCCGGCCAGTGCCTTGGGATCGAGCTTGTTCTCCTCCGCCACGCGCTTGGCGGCCGGGCTCAGTTTGACGCCCGTGTCGGTCCCGGCGGCGGCGATGGCGGCCGGCCCGCTCGTGCCGGTGCCCGAGCCGGTGCCCGCGCCGGACACCGCCGCCGATTCGTCGATGAGCGCCAGTATCTGACCGCTGGTCACGGTGGCCCCGTCCTTGAGCTGGATCTCGGTGAGCACTCCGGCCGCCGGGGCCGGCACCTCGAGAACGACCTTGTCGGTCTCCAGATCGACGAGATTCTCGTCGCGCGAAACGCGATCGCCGGGCTGTTTGTGCCACGAGACCAACGTGGCGTCCGCCACCGATTCCGGCAGCTGAGGCACCCGTACTTCGATTGTCATGAACCCGTCCTAGTGTGAGCCGTCGCCGGGAGGCGCATCGTCTGTCGTGAAGTTTCTTCCGGCGGAACGCCCTGCAGAGCGGCGGTGACCAGATTCTTCTGCTGTTGCTCGTGCAGGCTGGAGATGCCGGTCGCGGGCGCGGCGGCGCCGCGGCGGCCGGCGTACAGGAGCTCGTCCTTCGGACCGAGCGGGGCCTGCAGCCGATGGCGTATCTGGTACCAGCCGCCTTGATTCTGCGGCTCCTCCTGGCACCAGACGATCTCGCGTGCATTCTCGTACTTGCGCAGGATCGACTCGTACTCCTCCGAGGGGAACGGGTACATCTGCTCGAGACGCACGATCGCGACGGCGTTGGTCTTCGCCTCGCGCCGTGCCTTCAACAGATCGAAATACACCTTGCCGCTGCAGAGCACGACGCGGGTGACCGCCGACGCATCGAGGTCGTCAACGTCATCGATCATGGTCTTGAAGCCGCCGCCGGCGAGCTCCTCCAGGCGCGACACCGAGAGCGGATGACGCAACAGGCTTTTCGGCGTCATGATGATGAGCGGCTTTCTCAGCGGCCGCACCATCTGCCGGCGCAGCATGTGGAACATCTGCGCGGGTGTCGAAGGCACGCACACCTGGATGTTGTATTCGGCGCAAAGCTGCAGGAACCGCTCCAGCCTGGCGGAGGAATGCTCGGGGCCCTGGCCCTCGTAACCGTGCGGAAGGAATAGCGTGAGTCCGGACAACCGACCCCATTTGGCTTCGCCCGAACTGATGAACTGGTCGATGATGACCTGCGCACCGTTCGCGAAATCGCCGAACTGACCCTCCCAGATGGTCAGGCAACGGGGCTCGGTGGTCGAGAACCCGTACTCGAACCCCATCACGGCTTCCTCCGAGAGCACGGAGTCGGTGACGGTGAAGGTCGGCTGGCTGCTCGCAAGGTGTTGCAAGGGAACGTAGGTCCTGCCCGTGGTCTGATCGTGCAGCACCGCATGGCGGTGAAAGAAGGTCCCGCGGCCGCTGTCCTGGCCCGTCAGCCGCACCGGATACCCCTCCTGGATGAGGCTCGCGTAGGCGAGATTCTCGGCGCATCCCCAATCGAGCGCGAGCTCCCCCGCCACCATGCGCTCGCGCGCCTGCATGATGGCGAGCACTCGGGGCTGCAGCGTCCAATCGGCCGGGTAGGTGGTGATCGCCTTGCCCAGCGCCCGCAATCTCTGCATGTCGACCGCGGTCTTCACCGGCTCCGACCAATCGGCGCCGAGATATTCGCTCCAATCGACGGTGTACTTGTTGCCGATGAGGCCGAGTGCGGCGCGCGCCTGCGGTTTGCCCTCGTCCAGACCCGCACGATACTGATCCATCATCGCGGCGGCATCCGCCGGGGCGATCACGCCCTGCGCCGCCAGCTTGTCCGCATACAGCTGGCGCGCGGTCGGTTTCTTGCGGATCACCCGATACATCAACGGCTGGGTCGCCGCCGGCTCGTCGGCCTCGTTGTGGCCGTGACGGCGATAGCACACCAGATCGATGACCACGTCCTTGTGGAACTTGCGCCGGTAGGCGAGCGCGAAATGCGTGACGAAGCAGACCGCCTCGGGATCGTCGGCGTTGACATGGAAGATCGGCGCCTCGATCATCTTCGCGACATCCGAGCAATACAGCGTGGACCGCGCGTCGCGCGGATTCGAGGTGGTGAAACCGACCTGGTTGTTGATGATGATGTGAACCGAGCCGCCCGTGTAGAAGCCCCGGGCCTGCGACAGCTGCATCGTCTCCATCACCACGCCCTGACCCGCGAAGGCGGCGTCGCCGTGAATCTGCACCGCGAGCACCTTGTCGCCCTTGGCGTCGCCGCGACGCTCCTGACGCGCCCGCACCGAGCCCTCCACCACGGGGTTCACCACCTCGAGGTGGGAGGGGTTGAACGCGAGCGCGACATGAACGTTGCCGGCCGGGGTCTTCAAGTCCGCGGAGAATCCCTTGTGATACTTCACGTCGCCCGAGCCCCGCAGCAGCTGGAGGTCGTAATGGCCCTCGAACTCGATGAAAAGATCCTTCGGCGACTTGCCCAGCAGGTTCACCAGCACGTTGAGGCGCCCCCGGTGCGCCATGCCGATGACGGTCTCCTCGATGCCGGCGCGCCCCTCCTGCTGCACGAGCTCGTCGAGCAGCGGGATGAGGCTGTCGCCACCCTCGAGCGAGAAGCGCTTCTGGCCGACGTACTTGGTATGCAGATAGCGCTCCAGCCCCTCGGCGGCCGTGAGCTGCCAGAGAATGTTCTTTTTCTCCTCCGCGTTGAAGCGATGCTGAACCCGCTCTGCCTGGAAATTATCCTGCAGCCACAGCCGCTCCTCGGTATCCGAGACGTGCGCGAATTCGGCTCCGATGGTGTCGCAATAGATGAATCTGAGGGTGGCGAGAATGTCGTTGAGCTTGCTGCGGGCCGGCAGCGCCGCGGTGCGGCTGCCGGTGAAGAATTCGGTCTGCATGTCCGCCTCCGACAGACCGAAATATTTGGGGTCGAGAATGTAGGGCATGGCGCGCGGCGACAGGCCCAACGGGTCGAGGTTCGCGATCAGGTGGCCGCGATTCGCATACACCTGGATCAGGCGCGACACGGCCGCCTGTTTGGCGCTGGCGGCTCCGGCCGAGTCGCCGACCGCGGCCGCAGCGCCGGGCGCCGGCCTTTGCAGTTGCGCCGCGAGGCGCTCGCGGATCTGCCGGTGAGTTCCGGCGGCGCCGGGCGCCGCACCCCCCGCGAGACCCGCGAAGCAGCGTGCCCAGCCCGGATCGACCGAGTCCGGGTCTTTCAGAAACTGTTCGTAGAGATCCTCGACGAAATCGGCGTTTCCACCATACAAGGCCGTGGTGGCGAATTGATCGGCCAGTGAGTCGCTCATGGGTCCTTCGGAAGGGGTGAAAACCTCAATTACATCAAGGTGATGAGCAGGAAAAGAAATCGAAAAAATCAGGCATGCAGTTTAGCCCAATGGGGCACAATATGGAATGTGACGCAGGCCGCCGAACCTACAGAATGTAGACGTCCGCGAACTGCCGCAGCATCCCCATCTCGTGCCCGATGAGGACGAGATAGGCCGCCAAGATGCAATACAAGATCACCTCGACCTTCAGCACCCGCATGAACCGATAGCCCGCCAGCAGCACCATCAGTGCGACGCCGACTCCGGTGATCGTCATCTTGAGTCCCGCGAACACGGCCACATTGCCCTGCACGAACAGCCTCATGAAGGGATTGACCTCCACGGCCCCGTCGGACAACAGCTTCAGGGTCAGAAATGCGTCCACCACGCTCAATATCAAGATGAAGATCGACACCGCCCAGAGGTGGGTGGCGTGCCAGTCGAGCACGTGGAACCGGCCGTCCTGCACGCGCCGGGCGGGACGGCGGCGGCGGGGCCGGACGCTGCCGTACAGCAGCGACCACCAGATGCGCTGGCGCCGGTCCGGCCGAGTTCTGCGATCCAGCGCTTCCCGGCTTCCCGCCGCCTGCGCGGCGGCAAAATCGTCGGGAGTCGGCGGGAGGCAGCTCATCGAACCACTATCCCGATTTCGCGGCCGGTCGGGCAGGCGATGAGTCATAATACGGGCCGCCGCGGCGCATTTTTTGCCGCTCCTCACGGGGTCGAACACGCGGCGCGCAGATCACGCCGCGCTCACCATCTGCGCCATGAAATCGCCGACGTTCATGGCCGAGAGGGCCGCGCGGTCGGCGAACATCCGTTTGATCGATTCGGCCTGCTTCGCGCCGAAATGCGCACCGACGCTGGCCTCGAACTTCTTGACCAGCACCGGCATACCCTCGGCGCGGCGCTTGCGATGCCCGATGGGATAGTCCACCTGAATGCGCGGGCTCGAGCTGCCGTCGTCGAAGTGCACCTGCACCGCGTTGCCGATGTAGCGCTTGTCGGCCGCGTAGTACTCCTGCGTGAACGCCGCGTTCTCGCGGACCTCCGTTTTGGCCCGAAGCGCATCCACCCGCGGGTCGCGCGCGATCTCGTCCTCGTAATCCGCCGCCGTGAGCCGGCCGAACAACAGCGGAATGGCGACCATGTATTGGATGCAGTGATCCCGATCGGCGGGATTCGCCAGGGGTCCGGTCTTGTCGATGATGCGCACCCCCGGTTCCTGCGTCTCGATGGTCACCCGGCTCACCCGGTCCAGACGGTCGCGCACCTGGGGGTGCAGGGTCATCGCCGCCTCCACCGCCGTCTGAGCGTGAAATTCGGCCGGAAACGAGATCTTGAACAGGATGTTCTCCATCACGTAGCTGCCGAACGCCTGCGGCGCCGCCAATGCCCTGCCCTTGAACAACACGTCCTGGAAGCCCCAGGTCTTGGCGCTGAGCGCGGACGGATAGCCCATTTCGCCCTTGAGCGCGAACAGCGCATGGCGCACCGCGCGGCTGGTCGCATCGCCCGCCGCCCAGCTCTTGCGCGAACCCGTGTTGGGTGCGTGCCGATAGGTGCGCAGCGCCCCACCGTCGATCCAGGCGTTCGAGACCGCGTTGATGATCTGATCGCGGCTGCCGCCCAGCATCGCCGTCACGACCGCGGTGGATGCGACGCGCACCAGCAACACATGATCCAGGCCCACGCGGTTGAAGCTGTTCTCCAGGGCGAGAACGCCCTGGATCTCGTGCGCCTTGATCATGCCGGTGAGCACATCGCGCACCTTGAGCGACCGGCCGCTGCGCGACAGATAATCCGCGGTCGCGAGGATGCCGCCCAGGTTGTCGGACGGGTGGCCCCATTCCGCCGCGAGCCAGGTGTCGTTGAAATCGAGCCACCGGATCATGGCGCCGATGTTGAAGGCCGCATTGATGGGATCGAGCTCGTAGGAGGTGCCGGGAACGCGCGCGCCGCCCTGGAGGGTCGCGCCCGGAACCACCGGCCCGAGCAGTTTGGTGCACGCCGGATACTTCAGCGCCTGGAAGCCGCAGGCCAGGGTGTCCATGAGACAGTAGCCGGCGGTTTCATACGCGAGATCGCTCTTGATCTCGTGGCCCGACGCGTAGTCCGCGATCGCCGCCAGCAGGGAGTCGGGAGCCGGCCGCTCGGCCGACTTGATATCGTGTGACATGAATGCCTTTTCTTCTCGCGTCCGCTCTAAGGACGCCTCTCCAGGGGCTGAAATTCCATATTCTCCGGGCCCGTGTAATTGGCGCTCGGGCGGATGATCTTGCCGTCGATGCGCTGTTCGATGACGTGCGCCGCCCAACCGGAAGTGCGGCTCATCACGAACAGCGGCGTGAACATGGCGGTGGGCACCCCCATGAGATGGTAGGACACCGCCGAATACCAATCCAGGTTCGGGAACATGTTCTTGGCGCTCTTCATGACCGCCTCGATGCGCTCCGCGACCCGGTAGCCCTTCAAGTCCCCGGCCGCCTCCGCGAGCGTGCGCGAGACCTCCTTGATGATCTGGTTGCGCGGATCGGCGATCGTGTAGACCGGATGCCCGAAGCCGATGATGACTTCCTTTGCCGCAATCCGGCGCCTGATGTCGTCTTCCGCATCGTCCGGCGAGGCATAGCGCCGTTGAATCTCGAAGGCCACCTCGTTGGCGCCGCCGTGCTTGGGCCCCCGCAGCGCGCCGATCGCGCCGGCCTCGCAGGAATAGAGGTCCGAGCCCGTGCCGGCAATGACCCTGGCGGTGAAGGTCGAGGCGTTGAATTCGTGCTCCGCATACAGATTGAGCGAGGTGTGCATGGCGCGCACCCACTCCTTCGGGGGCTTCTTCCCGTGCAGCAGATGCAGAAAATGCGCGCCGATGGAGTCATCGTCGGTCTGGAGCTCGATGCGCCTTGCGCCGGTGGCGAAGTGATGCCAGTAGCAGAGCATCGAGCCCAGCGAGGCGAGCAGGCGATCCGCGATGTCGCGCGCCGCCCCGATGGGATGGGCCTCGGCCTCGGGCTCCACGCACCCGAGCGCGGACACCCCGGTGCGCATCACGTCCATCGGATGGCTCGATGCGGGCAATTGCTCGAGGATCGTGAGCACCGCCTTGGGCGGAACCCGCAGACTCCTGAGCTTGGCCTTGTAGGCGGCGAGTTCCGAGCGGTTCGGAAGCTTCTCGTGCACCAGAAGGTGGGCGATCTCCTCGAATTCGCACTGCGTGGCGATATCGAGGATGTCGAATCCGCGGTAGTGCAGATCGTTGCCGCTTCGCCCCACCGTGCAGAGCGCGGTGTTGCCGGCGGGAACGCCGGACAGCGCCACCGATTTCTTCGGCTTGAGTCCCGTCGGCGACGTGGCCGCCGCAGCCTGCGTTTCGCTCATTTCTCTTTCCCCTCTCGGAACAGTTCGTCGAGCTTGGCCTCGTAGGAGTGATAATCGAGGTACTTGTACAGATCGGCCCTGCTCTGCATTCGATCGATGACGTTCTTCTGGGTTCCATCGCGGCGGATGGCCTCGTAGGTCGCGAGCGCGGCCGCGTTCATGGCGCGATAGGCGGAACAGCAATAAAGCACCACGTCCACCCCCGCGGACCCGAGTTCGTCGCGCGTGTACAGCGGCGTGTGCCCGAATTCCGTGATGTTGGCGAGGATGGGGACGTCGACGGCCTGCTTGAAGCGACGGTACATGCCGAGGTCGGTCATCGCCTCCGGAAAGATCATGTCCGCGCCGGCCTCGACGCACGCGACCGCGCGCTCGACGGCCCTGTCGATCCCCTCGACCGCCAACGCATCGGTCCGCGCCATCACCACGAAGCCGGCATCGGTGCGCGCATCGACGGCCGCCTTCACGCGATCGACCATTTCCTCCCGGCTGACGACTTCCTTGCCGGGCCGGTGACCGCAGCGCTTGGCCTGGACCTGATCCTCGATGTGCAGGCCGGCGGCACCGAACTTGATGAACGATTTGACGGTGCGGGCGATGTTGAACGCGCCACCCCACCCGGTGTCCGCGTCCACGAGGAGCGGCAGCGGACAGGCATCGGTGATGCGGCGGATGTCGGTCAGCACGTCATCCAGGGTGCTGATGCCGAGATCGGGAACGCCCAGCGAGTTCGCGGCAACTCCGCCGCCCGACAGATACAGCGCCTTGAAGCCCGAGGCGGCCGCCAGGCGGGCGGTATAGGCGGTGATGGCCCCAACGACCTGCAGCGGATGCTCCTCGGCGACGGCGGCGCGCAAACGGGCGCCCGGGGACATCGGGGATGGGATGCTGTTCGGTATCGCCATGATCTTGAATTCCTACAGGATGGAAACTATAGAGCCATCGCCGCCGCGGCCGGGTGACAAAATCGATCAAATCGTCTGAGCGATTTTGCAACACCGCATCCCGCCCGGATGGCGGACGCGCCGCTGCGGCTCATCCCTGCTGGCCGCGCCGAAATTCACCGGGGGAGGCGCCGGTCCATTTCTGAAACGCGCGATGGAACGCACTGCGCTCGGAAAATCCCAACTCCAGGGCGATGTCCACCACGCTTCGGTCCGAGTCGCTCAGGTAGCTGATCGCCAGATCGCGGCGCAGCTGATCCTTGATTCCCTGATACGTCGCGCCCTCCTCGTGCAAACGCCGCCGCAATGTCGCGGCGGTCATGTTCAGCTCCGCGGCGAGGGTGTCGAAATCCGGCACCTCCCCGGGGAGCCGCTGGCGCAACCGGCGGCGGATGCGCGCGCTCACGCTGCTGCCGTTCTTGTACTTGGTCACGATGTTCTCGGGGGCGGTGCGCAGGAACTCCTTGATGCTGCGCTCGTCCTGCACCACGGGCAAACCGAGGTAGCTCGCATCGAAGGCGATGCCGGTGAACGGGGCATCGAAGCTCAGATCGTTCGAGAACATCACCCGGTATTCGTCGCTGTGCGGCGGCTGCGGGTAGCAGAATTGCGCGCGAAGGATCGGTATCCTCCGGCCGACCAGCCAGCAGGCGACCCCATGCAATAAAAGGAGCAGCACCTCCTGGCCGAAAACCCGGTGCGGCCGGACCTCACGCCGTTCGCGCAGCACCAGGGTGGCTTCGCCATCGTCGCACTCCAACGACCCCGCGATGTCGTCGAGGATGAGCCCATAGAAGCGCAGGCTGCGCTCCAGCGCATGACCCAGCGTCCGGCAACTCAGCACCGAATGACACAGCATGGCGAAGCTGCCCGACTTCATCCGCCGCGAGTCCTGACCGAAAAACTCGTCGTCCAGCGTCACCGCGATCAGACGCCACAATTTTCCATAGTGTTCGGCGGAGACCCGCGCATGCGGGCTTTGCAGCAGCGTCGGCGACAATCCCACGGCGATCAGGAGCTCGTCCGCGTCCAGCCGGCGGGCCCGGACCGCCTCGAGCGCCGCCGCGACGAAACAGATCGCCACCGTGCCCGGCTCCGGCCGGCCGGCAGGGGCGGAGTGGCCCGGAAACAGGTCGATCGATGACTCCCGCATGGAGGCGGTAGTTTACGCGATGCAGAGGGCCTAATATATGCGTGTCCTGGCCCGAGCCGCTGCGCTCGGGCCGTTACGTCAATCGGAAGGGGTATTCTCAATGACCAGCTCTGTCGCGGCGCTCAAACCGCAAGCACCCACCGTCAAAATGCTGCTCGACGGCAAGTTCATCGACTCGAAGTCCACCGAGTGGCACGACGTGGTCAATCCGGCGACCCAGGAAGTGCTCGCTCAGGTGCCGTTCGCGACCGATGCGGAGATCGATGCGGCGGTGGCCTCGGCCAAGGCGGCGTTCAAGACGTGGAAGAACACGCCGATCGCGGCGCGTGCCCGGATCATGCTGAAGCTGCAGGCGCTGGTGCGCGAAAACATGAGCCGCATCGCGCAGACGCTGTCGGCGGAACAGGGAAAGACCCTCGCCGACGCGGAGGGCGACGTGTTCCGCGGCCTCGAAGTGGTGGAGCATGCCTGCTCGATCGGCACGCTGCAGCTCGGCGAGTTCGCCGAAAACGTGGCCGGCGGCGTCGACACCTACACCATGCGCCAGCCCATCGGCGTGTGCGTCGGGATTTCGCCGTTCAATTTTCCCGCAATGATTCCGCTGTGGATGTTCCCGATGGCGATCGTGTGCGGCAACACGTTCGTGCTGAAGCCCTCAGAGCAGGATCCCATGACCCCCATGCTGCTCGCCGAGCTCGTGCTGCAGGCCGGGGTCCCGCCCGGCGTGCTCAACATCGTCCATGGCGGCAGGCGCTCGGTGGAGCTGTTGTGCACGCATCGCGACGTGGCGGCGGTGTCCTTCGTCGGATCCACGACCGTCGGTACGCTGGTTTACAACATGGCATCCCAGCACGGCAAACGGGTGCAATGCATGATGGGCGCCAAGAACCACGCGGTGGTCATGCCCGATGCGAACAAGGATCACGCGCTCAACGCCCTCGTGGGCGCCACCTTCGGCGCGGCCGGTCAGCGCTGCATGGCCACCTCGGTGACCGTGCTGGTCGGCGAGGCGAAGAACTGGATTCCGGACATCGTCGCGAAAGCGAGGACCCTGAAGGTGAGCGCGGGAACCGAGAAAGGCGCGGACCTCGGACCGGTGGTGTCGAAAAGCGCGAAGAACCGCGTTCTCGGCCTCATCGACGACGGCGTGAAGGAGGGCGCGAAGCTCGAGCTCGACGGCCGTTCCATCAAGGTGGCGGGCTTCGAACAGGGCAACTTCATCGGCCCGACGATATTCTCGGGCGTCAAGCCCGACATGAAGATCTACACCACCGAGATATTCGGCCCGGTGATGGTGGTCCTCTGCGTCAATTCGCTGGACGAGGCGATAGCGCTGATCAACGACAACCCCATGGGCAATGGAACCGGAATTTTCACGCAAAGCGGCGCCGCGGCCCGCAAGTTCCAGAGCGAGATCGATGTCGGCCAGGTCGGCATCAACGTGCCGATCCCCGTGCCGGTCCCCTTCTTCAGCTTCACCGGTTCGCGCGGCTCGAAGTTGGGCGATCTCGGGCCCTACGGCAAGCAGGCGGTGCAGTTCTACACGCAGACCAAGACCATCACCACGCGTTGGTTCGACGATGCGACCGTATCGAGCGGCGTGAACACCACCATCAGCCTGAAGTGAGAATCGAGGATACAGCGGCCGTCGTCAGCGGCGGCGCTTCCGGATTGGGACGGGCCGTCGCCGAGCGCATCGTGGCGCAGGGCGGACGCGCCGTCATCCTCGACGTGCAGGAGGAGGCCGGACAGGCCGCCGCGCGCGAGATCGGCGCGACTTTCGTGAAATGCGACGTGAGCTCCGAACCGGAGGTCGACGCGGCGATGGGGCGCGCCCGGCAGACCCTCGGACGCATCGACCTGCTGGTGAATTGCGCGGGCATCATCGGCGCGGGGAAGCTCCTCGGCCGCGAGGGACCGATGGCCGGCGCATTCTTCGAGAAGGTGGTCCGCGTCAATCTGATCGGAACCTTTCTGTGCGACAAGGCCGCCGCGGCCGTAATGCGCGACAACACGCCCAACGAGGAGGGCGAGCGCGGGTTGTTGATTCACACCGCCTCGGTGGCCGCTTATGAGGGACAGATCGGCCAGGTGGCCTACGCGGCAACCAAGGCGGCCATCGTCGGAATGACCCTGCCGATCGCGCGCGAGCTCGCCGGACTCGGCATCCGCTGCGTCTCGATCGCGCCCGGGATCTTCATGACGCCGATGCTCGCGAGCGTTTCCAAGGAGGTTCAGGAATCGCTAGGCGCCCAGGTGCCCTTTCCTCCCCGCCTGGGCAGGCCCGAGGAGTTCGCCCGGCTGGTGCAATCCATCATCGAGATTTCGACCTTGAACGGCGAGGTGATCCGTCTGGACGGCGCCATTCGGATGCAGCCGCGCTAGTGGCCGCCGTCATCGCCGTGGACGAGGCGGCTCCGGGCGGACGGGAGCTCCACCGCGGCATCGGTTCGCGGCAGCTCGGCATGATCGCCATCGGCGGTGCCATCGGCACCGGGCTTTTCTTCGCCAGCGGAAGCGCGATCTCGCAGGCCGGCCCCGGCGGCGCGATGCTGGCCTACGCCATCATGGGCTTTGCCGTCTACTGCATGATGCAATCGCTGGGCGAAATGGCGACCCAGCTGCCGATCCGCGGCTCCTTCGAAACCTACGCGGAACGCTTCGTCGATCCCTCCCTCGGTTTCGCGGTCGGCTGGAACTACTGGTTCAGCTGGGCCATCACCCTGGCGGCGGAGCTCGTGGCCGGTTCGCTGATCGTCAAATTCTGGTTCCCGCATTCCAGCTCGACGTACTGGGCGATGGGATTTTTCTCCCTGCTGCTGGCTCTCAACCTGCTTTCGGTGAAGGCCTATGCCGAGGCCGAGTACTGGTTCGCGAGCATCAAGGTCGCGACGGTTCTGATCTTTCTTCTGGTCGGCGTGCTGATGATCGCGGGGCTCCTGGGCGACCACAACGGCGGTTTCGCGAATTGGACGCTGGAGGACGCCGCCGGCGGCACGCGGGCGCCGTTCGTCGGCGGAGTGTCCTCGATGCTGCTGGTGTTCCTGGTGGCGGGTTTCGCGTTTCAGGGGACCGAGAGCGTGGGGCTGGCCGCCGCCGAGACCGACAATCCGGGCAGGAACGTGCCGAAGGCGATCAGGAGCGTGTTCTGGCGCATTCTGCTGTTCTACATCGGCTCGATCCTCGTGGTAGGCACGCTGATCGGCTACACCAATCCCGATCTGCTGCACGGCGATGAAAGTCACGTGGCGCTCTCCCCCTTCACCATGGTGTTTCAGCATCTGCCGCGGTTCGGCTTCTATGCCGCCAGCCTCATGAACGCCGTGATCCTGTCGGCCGTCTTGTCGTGCGGAAATTCATCCATGTATGTCGCGTCGCGCATGCTGTACGCCATGGCGCACAGCGGCAAGGCGCCGCGGATGTTCGGCCGCGTCAACGCCCGCGGCGTACCCACCGCCGCCCTGCTGGTCACGGGCGCCGTCAGCGCCATGGCGTTCTTCTCGACGTTCATCGGCGATCAGAAGATCTACCAGATTTTTTACAATGCGTCGGGGCTCAGCGGCTTCCTGATCTGGCTGGGCATAGCCATCTGTCATCTGCGCTTCCGCAGGGCGTGGGTGGCGCAGGGCCGGAGCCTCGACGAGTTGAAGTTCAGGGCGCGCTTCTATCCCTACGGCCCCTGGCTGGCGTTGATGCTGTTCGTGGTCGTGCTGTTCGGCGCCAACATCGGCGTATTCCAGACGCCGGTGTTTTCCTGGTTCGATTTCATCACCGGCTATCTGATGATCCCCGTGTTCGTCGCGCTCTATCTCGGCCACAAGTTCTGGTGCAAGACACGCCTGGTAAGGCTCGAGCACTGCAACTTCGAGATGGAATGACGACGGCGATACCGCCCTTAGAGTAGATCCCGCTTGATGATGCTCGGGGTCTCCCGGCGGAATATCTCCACGTCGCCCTTCTTGGCCACCACCCATTCCTTCAGGTGGAACGCTTCGGCGGTGGCGGTCAGATCGCCGCCGACCTGGATGGTGCAGTCCCAATCGCCGCGCTGCCATCGGTGCATGTGCTCCAGCTCCATGCGGCAGCTGGTGGGATCGCCTTCGGTGATCTCGATGATCCGCCTCGACGAGGCGGTCGTGGTCGTGCCGACGGCCGAAACGAACGTGGTGGTGGGTTGGCCTTCGTTGTCGTAGCGGATCCGGCCGCCGGCTTCCCGGATCGGCATCTGCGCGCCATTGGGCGCGGTCGGCGGCGCCTTGACCCACTGCAGACCGTTGGCATAGCCCCCGCCCTTGTGGCCGGCCTGCGCGGCGTGGATCATGGGGATGGTGAAGGGCGCTTCGCTCGAAGGGACCGGACGCACCGGAAGCACCAGGTGCGAGGCGCCCAGCGCGATGTCGAGCGTGGCGATATGCGGTGAGGGCCAGATCAGCGGCCACAGGCTCTCCGAGATGGCCGCACGGATACGACTCCCCTTCTTGAACCGGTGAGCGATCATGTACAGGGGCAGCTCGACGTCGTAGAACTCCCCCGGCTTCAGAGCGGTGGGGTTCTCCATCGACCCGCGGTGTGTGAGATTGAGCACGTTGTAGCTCACGAGCCAGGACTTTGCGTCCGGCGTCACCTCGGTCAGCCGCACCGCGATCTGCGCGACCGGCACATCCGCGCCCACCCGGATTTTCGCGACGGGATAGCCGAGAATCTCCAGATCGCGATCGAGCGGCGCGGAATCGAACACCAGCGAGTTGCGGTCGTCCGGGCTCTGCTCGAACTCGGTCGGGCGCCCGTAAACCCACTGTGGCTTGGTCACGCCGACGATCTTGTCGCCGACGTATTTGACGTGATCGTGGGAGTTTGCCGTGCGCGACAGCCGCCCGCCGGCATCGAAGTAGAGGTTCGAGGAGGCGATGCGGGGAGACGGCCAGACATCCTCCGCCACCCACCGGCCGGGCACCTCCGCCGGAAACGCCTCGGAATCCGCCTCATACATCATGTACACCCTCAGCATGGGCTCCTGCATGATTCCCGTGTCGACGCCCTCGAGCCATTGCTGCCACCAGCGCACCTCCTCGTACGGCCAGTCGAGTCCCAGGGGAGTCGCGAGATTCGGGAAGATATGGCCCCAGGGGCCGATCAGCCCCTTGCGCGGAACCTTCAGGTTGGCGAGAAGCTCACCGATGACGTTTTCGTACGGATCGCCCCAGCCGTCGACGACGTAGACCGGACACACGATGGCTGCATAGTCGGTGGCGATCGAGCCGCGCTTCCAGTACGCATCGTAGGTCTGATGCGTCGACCAGGTCCTGAGGATCGCCGGCGTCGCCTCGAGGCGCTGACGCCACATCGTCTCCCATTGCGCGCCCACGAGCTTCGGATCGGGCGGCGCCGCCATGTCGCCCTTGAAGGCGGTACCCCACCCCATGTTCTGCTCACCGTAGGCGCCGCCCATGTAGTGGGCATCGTCGGTGTAGCGGTCGACGACGCATCCCATGGGCATGATGGCCTTGAGTGCGGGAGGCCGCATGGCGGCGATCTGCAGCGCATTGATGCCGCCCCAGGATATGCCCCGGATGCCGACCGAGCCGTTCGACCAGGACTGCTTGGCGAGCCAGGCCACCACCTGCACCCCATCGGTCAACTCGGGCACATCGTATTCATCGACCATGACGCCTTCGGAGTTCCCGGTCCCGCGAATATCCACCCTCACGAAGGCCACCCCATAGGGTGCAAGGTTTTCGCCGGTTTTGTCGTCGCGCCAGCGCAGATCATCCCACAGGCGGTAAGGCAGATACTCCCAGACCACCGGCACGGGGTGAGTTTCCGCCCGCTCCGGGATCCAGAATCTGGCCGCCAGCCGCACGCCGTCGGACATCGGAATCCACTGGTTCTCGACGATCTTGAACGGTCGCCTGGCCGGAAGCTTCCAGGCGGGCGCAGCCGTCGATCGGTCGCTGAGCAGCGCGAGCGGACCGCCGATCGCGGCGAGCGACGCCGACGCAGCGGTACCCACCAGCATTCTTCGCCGCGAAATCGTCATCGAGTCCCCTCCCTCATGTGGTTTTCCTCAAGTGTGCGCCCTGCTCCAGCGCTGAATCACCCCCTGAATCGCATCCAGCCCGTCCGTCAAAGCGGCCGGTCCCGGCTGCAGGATCAGCGGGGACTTGATCTCGTGCAATTCGCCGTCCCGCACCGCGGGCACCGCGTCCCAGCCCGGCCGCGCGGCGACGAGATTCGGCCTGAAGCGCTTGCCGCACCACGACCCGAGAATCACGTCGGGCGCGCGGCGCACCACCTCGATGGGATCGGCGAGTATCCTGTCCCTGCCGAGCGCGCACGCGGCGCGTTCGGGGAACACGTCGTCGCCGCCCGCGATGCCGACCAGCTCGCTCACCCAGCGTATGCCCGTGATCTGCGGCTCGTCCCACTCCTCGAAATACACGCGGGGCCTGCGCGCAAGCGTTGCCGCTCCTTCGCGGACCGACTCGATGTGCTTTTCGAGCTCGCACGCGTATCGTTCGGCGCGCGCCGAGGCCCCCACCAACGCGCCCAGCCTGCGCACGTATGCGAGAATTCCCTCGACCGAGCGATGGTTGCTGATCCACACCTCCACGCCCGCCTTGATCAGCGCCTGTGCGATCTCGGATTGAATGTCGGAGAAGCCGACCACGAAATCGGGCTCGAGAGCGAGGATCCGGTCGAGCTTCGCGCTGGTGAACGCGGAGACCTTCGGCTTTTCGCGCCGCGCCCTCGCCGGCCGCACCGTGAACCCGGAAATGCCGACGATGCGATCCTCCTCGCCGAGCGCGTACAGCACCTCCGTCGGCTCCTCGGTGAGGCAAACGATCCGATGCGGGTAGCGGCGAGCCACCGTCAGAGCACGCCCTCGGCGAGCGCCTCGGCGGCTCCGTGAACGATGGAGTGTGCAAGACCGGGCGCCTGGGACAGCACATGGTGCGCGTAGAAGCCCGCGGTCTCGATCTTCGCCGCATAGAAACCGGCGGGCAGCGACGACCCGTCCCGCGCGCCGAGGCGCTCGCCCGCGATCTTTGCCGAGCGCAGCAGCTGCCAGCCGCCGGCGACGATTCCGAACAGCCTGAGGAGCGGGACCGCACCGACGGACACCTGTTTGAAGTCGGTGCCGTACCGCGAGACGACGAACTCCACCGAGCGCTCGAGGGCGTCCACCGCGTCGGCGAAAACCGCCGCCGCCGCGGCGAGCTTCGGCGTGCCGCGCAAGCCGCCGAGGAGCGAGCGCATTTCGCCGATCAACGCCTTCGCCGCGGCGCCCGAATCGCGCGCGAGCTTGCGGCCGACCAGATCGTTGGCCTGGATCGCAGTGGTGCCCTCGTATATCGGCGTGATGCGCGAGTCGCGGAATTGCTGCGCCACGCCGGTTTCCTCGATGAACCCCATGCCGCCGTGAACCTGCACGCCGAGCGACGCCACCTCGACGCTGGTCTCCGTGCACCAACCCTTGACGACGGGAATCAGCAGATCCGCGAAGGCCTGATGTTTCCTGCGCTCCTCGGGCTTCGGATGCAGGCGCGCGGCGTCGAGCGAGACGGCGGCCACGGCGGCGAGCGCGCGCATCGCCTCGGTCTGCGATTTCATCAGCATCAGCATGCGCCGCACGTCCGGGTGCCGCACGATCGACACGCGGCCCCTTTCCCCCGGCTCCGTGCCCTGGACACGCTCGTTGGCGAAGGCGAGCGCACTCTGCAGGGCGCGTTCGGACAGACCCACGCCCTCGAGCCCCACCGCAAATCGCGCCGCATTCATCATGATGAACATGTATTCGAGGCCGCGGTTCTCCTCTCCGACCAGCTCGCCGATGGCGCCGCCCTTCTGCCCGTAGGCCAGAACGCAGGTGGGGCTCGCATGAATGCCGAGCTTGTGCTCGACCGACAGGCATCGCACGTCGTTGCGTTCGCCGATCGAGCCGTCCGGACGGACCAGGAACTTCGGCACCAAAAACAGCGATATTCCCTTGACGCCTTCCGGCGCCCCGGGGGTGCGCGCCAGAACCATGTGGATGATGTTGTCCGTGAGATCGTGTTCGCCGTAGGTGATGAAGATCTTCTGGCCGGAGAGCTTGTAGCGGCCGTCCCCGATCGGCTCGGCGCGCGTGCGTACCGCCGCGAGATCCGATCCCGCCTGCGGCTCGGTGAGGTTCATGGTGCCGGTCCAGACACCCGCGACCATTTTCGGAAGGTAGGTCTTTTTCTGCAGCTCGGATCCGCGCAGATCGATGGCCTCGATGGCGCCCCGCGTCAGCATGGGACAGAGCGTGAACGACATGTTGGCGCCGTTCCACATCTCCTCGACGAGCGCCGACAGCACGCGCGGCAGCCCCTGGCCGCCGAACTCCCGCGGACAAGCCAACGCGTTCCAACCGCCCTCGACGAACGCGCCATAGGCGTCCTTCCACCCGGCCGCGGTCGAGACTTCGGTGTCGCGCCAGCGAACGCCGGCGACATCGCCGGAGCGGTTCAGCGGCGAGAGCACGCCGCCCGCGAACTTCGCAGCCTCCTCGAGGATGGCCTCGGCGACATCCGAGACCGCGTCCTCGGAGCCGGGAAGCTCGGCAATGAGCCTCCGATCAACCAGCTCGCGCAGCACGAACCGCATGTCGTCGAGCGGTGCCTGATATTCTTGCATGGTCGTATCCTCGATCAGCCGTACGTGTAGAAGCCGCGCCCGCTCTTGCGGCCGAGCAGTCCGGCCGCCACCATCTCGCGCAGAAGCGGCGCCGGGCGGTATTTCGGATCCCCGAAGTCCCGTTGAAACACCTCCATCACCGACAGCAGGGTGTCGAGACCGACCAGGTCCGCCAGCGCGAGCGGACCGATCGGGTGATTGCAGCCGAGCTTCATGCCCTCGTCGATGTCCGCTGCGCTCGCGACGCCGTCCTGAAGCGCGAAAATCGCCTCGTTTATCATCGGGCAAAGCACGCGGTTGACGGCGAAGCCCGGCGAGTTCCTGACGCTCACGGCGGCCTTTCCGACGTGGCGGACGAACTCCGCCGCCCGCGCCTGGGTCTCGTCGCTGGTCAGCAGACCGCGGATCAGCTCCACCAGCGCCATGAGCGCGACGGGGTTGAAAAAATGCATGCCGATGAACCGGTCCGCACGGGACGTGGCCGCCGCGAGAGCCGTGATCGAGATCGACGAGGTGTTGGTGGCGAGGATGGCCTCGGGCCGCATGATCTCGTCGGCCTGCTTCATGATGCGCTGCTTCACCTCGAGATTTTCGGTCGCAGCCTCGATCACCAGGTCCATCGCGGCGAGGTCCGAATACCGGGTGCTGCCGCGGATCCGGCCGAGCGTCGCGGCGCGATCCGCCGCGCTCAGCTTCTCCTTCTTCACCAGCCGATCGAGGCTCGTCCCGACGGCCAAGATCCCCCGCTCCACCGCGGCATCCGAGACATCGACCATCACGACGTGCAAACCGGCCGCGGCGCTCACCTGCGCGATGCCGTTGCCCATGGTCCCGGCGCCGATTACGCCGATTTTCTTCAAAGCCTTGGTCATTGTAGCGGACGCTCCCTGGGTTCGATGGCCGTGCGGCGCATCACATGTTGCGGCGGTACCTGCCGCCGACCTCGTACAACGTTTCCGTAATCTGCCCGAGCGAGCATGCGCGCACCGCCTCCATGAGCACCTCGAAGGTGTTGCGGTTCGCGATCACGGCGCCCCGCAGGCGCTCGAGGATCGGCGGCGCAGCGGCGGCGTTGCGCGCCTGGAATTCGCGCAGCCGCTCGAGCTGCGATTGCTTCTCCGCCTCGCTCGAGCGCGCGAGCTCGATGCTCTGAGGCGCCGCCTCCGCCCCGGGGTTGCGGAACGTGTTCACGCCGATGATCGGAAGCGAGCCGTCGTGCTTCTTGTGCTCGTAGAACAGCGATTCGTCCTGGATCTTGCCGCGCTGGTAGCCGGTCTCCATCGCCCCGAGCACCCCGCCGCGGGAGGCGATCGCGTCGAACTCCTTGAGCACCGCCTCCTCGACCAGATCGGTCAGCTCCTCGATGATGAAGCTGCCCTGGTTCGGATTCTCGTTCTTGGCGAGGCCCCACTCCCGGTTGATGATGAGCTGGATGGCCATCGCGCGGCGCACGCTTTCCTCCGTCGGCGTGGTGACCGCCTCGTCGTACGCATTGGTGTGCAGGCTGTTGCAGTTGTCGTAGATCGCGCAGAGCGCCTGGAGCGAGGTGCGGATGTCGTTGAACGCCATTTCCTGCGCGTGCAGCGAACGTCCCGAGGTCTGCACGTGGTACTTGAGCTTCTGGCTGCGCTCGCCCGCACCATAGCGGTTCTTCATGGCGATCGCCCAGATCCGGCGCGCCACCCGGCCGATCACGGAGTATTCCGGATCCATGCCGTTCGAGAAGAAGAACGACAGGTTCGAGGCGAAATCGTCTATGTGCATGCCGCGCGCGAGATAGGACTCGACGTACGTGAATCCGTTCGCCAGCGTGAACGCGAGCTGGGAGATCGGGTTCGCGCCGGCCTCCGCGATGTGATAGCCGGAGATCGACACGGAATAGAAGTTCTGAACGTGGTTATGCACGAAGTATTCCTGGATGTCGCCCATCATCTTAAGCGCGAACTCGGTCGAGAAGATGCAGGTGTTCTGCCCCTGATCCTCCTTCAGGATGTCCGCCTGAACGGTGCCCCGAACCGTGGAGAGCGTCCAGGCCCTGATTTTCTGCAGCTCGTCCTCCGTGGCGTCGCGTCCATTTTGCTCGCGGAATTTGTCCACCTGCTGGTCGATGGCCGTGTTCATGAACATGGCCAGCAGGATCGGGGCGGGTCCGTTGATGGTCATCGAAACGGAGGTCGACGGCGCACACAGATCGAAGCCCGAGTAGAGAACCTTCATGTCGTCGAGGGTGGCGATCGACACGCCCGAGTTGCCCACCTTGCCGTAGATGTCCGGCCGCGGGTCGGGATCCGATCCGTAGAGGGTCACCGAATCGAAGGCCGTGGAGAGCCGGTGTGCCGGCATGCCCTCGGACACCCGCTTGAATCTCTGGTTGGTGCGGAACGCATCCCCCTCGCCGGCGAACATGCGCGTCGGATCCTCGCCCTCGCGCTTGAACGCGAAGACTCCCGCGGTGTACGGAAACGAGCCCGGCACGTTTTCCCTCATCAGGAAGCGAAGGATCTCGCCGTCGTCCTCGAAACGCGGCAGCGACACCTTGCGCACCTTGGTGCCGGAAAGCGACTCGTAATTGAGCTTGGTGCGCAGCTCCCTGTCGCGGATCCTCACCACGTATTCGTCCGCCGCGTAGAGCTCGCGGGTCTTCGGCCATTGTTCGAGGAGCTTGACCGAGGCGGCGCTCAGCTCACCCGCCTTTGCCGAGATGAGCTCGCCGAATCCATCGACCGTCCTGCCGGCGCGCTCGAACAGGGTGCGCGCGGTCTCGAGCGACTGGCGCTCGCGCGCCGCGCGCGCCTGCGCGCCGATGTGCCGGTGGTAGTCGCGGACAGACTCGGAGATCTCGGCGAGATATCGCACGCGGTCGGGGGGGACCACCGCGCGGCCGCGGGAGGAGAACTTCACCGGGATGCGGGGAAGCCTGCCCGGCGCGACCTTCAGCCCGCGCTCCTGCAGGTGCGGCAGCAACGCCTGATAGAGCGCGGTGACGCCGTCGTCGTTGAAGCGCGACGCCACGGTGCCGAATACCGGCATGGTGTCCGGCGCCTGTTGAAAGTGACCGCGGTTGCGCTGGTATTGCTTGCGCACGTCGCGAAGCGCGTCCTCGGCACCCTTGCGGTCGAATTTGTTGATGGCTACGAAATCGGCGAAGTCGAGCATGTCGATCTTCTCGAGCTGCGAGGCGGCGCCGAACTCCGGCGTCATCACATAGAGGGAGGTATCGACCAGCGGCACGATGCCGGATTCCCCCTGACCGATTCCGGAGGTCTCCACCACGATCAGGTCGAAGCCGCTCGACTTGCAGCAGGCGAGAACCTCCGGCAGCGCCGCGGACAGCTCGTTGCCGGTGTCGCGCGTGGCGAGCGAGCGCATGAAGATCCGGTCGGAGTCGATCGCGTTCATGCGGATGCGGTCGCCGAGCAGCGCGCCGCCGGTGCGCTTGCGGGAGGGGTCGATCGAGATCACCGCGATCCGCAGCCGGTCGTCCTGATCGAGCCGGAGCCGTAGAATGAGCTCATCCGTGAGCGAGGATTTGCCGGCGCCCCCGGTTCCCGTGATGCCGAGTACGGGAACCTTGATCGCGGCGGCAGCCTGCAGAATCGCCTGGCGGCCGCGCGACGAATAGGCCCGGTTCTCCACGGCGGTGATCACTCGGGCGAGCTTGCGCCGGTCCCCTGATTTCAGGGCCTCCGGGGCATCGGGTTCGGCGGGCGCCAGCGCGGCCGGATCGTAGTCGCTGGAACGGATGACATCGTCGATCATGCCCTGAAGCCCGAGCGTCGCCCCGTCCTGCGGCGAATAGATCCGCGTGACCCCGTAGGCCATCAGTTCGCGGATCTCCGCCGGCACGATCACCCCGCCGCCACCGCCGAAAACCTTGATGTTCTCGCCGCCGTTCTGGCGAAGCAGATCGATCATGTATTTGAAGAACTCGATGTGGCCGCCCTGATACGAGGTGACGGCGATCCCCTGGACGTCCTCCTGCAACGCCGCGTTCACGATCTCCCGCACCGAGCGGTTGTGCCCCAGATGGATCACTTCGGCCCCGGAGGCCTGCAGGATCCGTCGCATGATGTTGACCGAGGCGTCGTGTCCGTCGAACAGCAACGTCGCGGTGACGAACCGGACCTTGTTCTTCGGCTGATAGGGGACGGGTTTGGAGGCGAGGGAGACGGCGTTCATGGGATCGGCTCCTTGCGCGCGGGCGCGCGGCGGGACGGCTTCGCGGCGGCGCGCGGCGCGAGACCGAGATTGAAGATGCGGATGAATGCCCCGGCTATTTCGCCGGGCGTCATCGACTGGTTCTCGCGGTACCAATGGGCAATCCAATTGAGCGCCCCCGCGAGCGCGAAAGAGGTCATCTTGAGATCCTGCGTCTGAATGGAGCCGTCGCGCACGCCCTCTTCGAGCAGCCGCCGGATGCCCTGGTCGATCTCGGACTTGAGCCGCTTGATGTGCCACAGCGAGGCGGGCGCCAGCCCGAGATCCTCGGCGCGCACCATGCACCAGCCGTACTCCGAGGCGATCGCCTCGGCGTAATGGCGCATCATCCGGTTCAGATGCTCGAGCGCCGTGACACCGGCCTCGCGAGGACGCCGGAACGGCTCGATGACGCGTTCCAAGCCGGTCAGAATGCATTCGAGGAGCAGCTGCTCCTTGTTCGCGACGTAGTAGTAGATCGTCGGCTTGGTGACGTTCAACGCCGCCGCGATTTCGTCGATCGAGGTGTTGTGGTAGCCACGCGCATTGAATGCCTGGGCGGCGGCGCGAATCACGGCATCGCGCTTCACGTCCCGGTTGCTCCGGGCCGTCTTTCGGACCGGCCAGGGCGAGACGAGGGCCGAGCCCTCGCTGTCGGGCGGTGCCGCGCGGGATTTGCCTACCGCTCCCATCGAACCTCGCAGTGCCGCAGCGCGGCCGGCCAAACTTACTTACGAGTAGATTCTACTCGCCAGTAGATATAGGCGTCAAGGTCCTAGGATATGTCGCCCGGCGGGTCGAGGCGCTCCGCGCATCCCCGAACCTCGATCAGGTTGACGCTCCTGCAGGTGAATACGGTCTCGTCGCGATGATTCAAAAGCGTATAGCGGCATTCCACCACGCCGCGGGCGGGATCCGTGCGGCTCGGCCGTTTGCCGAGTATCTCCGATCTCGCCCTGAGTTCGTCCCCCGCCCGGATCGGATTGGGCCAGCGCACATCTTCCCAGGCAATCCCGCAAATCCAGCGGATGTCGCCGCTGATCTCGTGGTCGAGGCGGCGCCAGAGCGCCGCGCCGTGGATGCCGGATGCAATGATCTCGCCGAATATCGATCCGGCGGCCGCCGCCGGGTTGGCGTGGAAGTACTGCGGGTCGTAGCGGATCGCAAACTCCAGCAGTTCCTCGCGGGTCACCTTGCGGGCGCTTGACTCGCGCACCTCGCCGATCACAATGTCCTGGTAGTACCGCCCTTCAGCAACCATGGGAAATTCCATGACCTCGAACAAGCCCCAGGAATATTCAACCCTCGCCCATCGAATCGGACGGCTCGAGGCGCGCGCCGAAATTCGCGAACTGGCGGCACGCTACTGTTTCGCC
>CAVTNZ010000012.1:0-53374 GCA_963736185.1 uncultured Gammaproteobacteria bacterium
CGCCGCAGTTCGGCCAATATCTCTGATTTCTTGCGGACCCGGGCCGGGATCAACCGATCGGCCACAACCTTGTGGCCCCAATTCCAGATCGACGTGATACGGATCTCCACGAGGCGCAACATGTCATCGACCAGCGTTCCGAGACAGACGGCTGCGAAACACATGGTCTCGAGTTCTTGGCGATATCGCGGTAACTCCGCGATATGCGAGGAGCGACGACGACGCAGACGCCGGGCATAGACTTGCTGGCGCTCTTTCGAAATCGGGATCGGAAGTCCACGCCCAATGCGCTCTTCCAGCCATTGGTACTTCGCGAACAACTCGAGCAGCGTCTTCATCGACCGCCGACGGGGTGGCCGTCGCAGCCATTCCAGGTGAGTCATGGCGCCGCCGGGTCGATGGGACAGAAGTTCCTTGATGAAACCTTGCACGGTCCATTCGGTCATGTATCGTCGCAAATCGCGATGATCTTGGAGCGCAACGGATTGGACGACGCCGCGAACCAGCACCGTGATCGTGCGCGGGCGCGGAATCGCCACGTAGGCTCGATACAACCACTCCCGGGCGGCCTGTTCCAGCCGGCCCCGAGATAGAGTTGCGTTGGTGCGTGCATGAAGATGTTCGGTGAGCCGCTGTTCGATAGCCGAATCAAACTCGCGCAATCCCCATTGTTGGATGGCCCACCGCTGATGTTCAAACCGCGTCCTTCGGCGCCGATACAGCGTTCTCAGCGTCGCTATGTCTGGCACTGGCTGTTTGAATTGACGACCAAGATGGCGCAAGACCGCCGCCGGCACATAGTCCAACGATCTCAATGTCGTGCCGGTCATGCCGACGAAGCCGAGCTGCAAGGCGGCACCGATCCAGTGCCGCGATCGGAATGCCTTGCGGATGGCGCGCCGGTCGCGATCATTGAACGTGAACCATCGTTGCAACAAGAAATCGGGCAGAGACTTCGGAAAATCATGCCGGCCGACATACGTCGATTGAAATGCGCGCACAGGGAGCCCTCACTGGGAGAGCTGCGGAGAATATCGCCACGCCTGTCATGGTCCAACGAGGAAAGTTATCCACAGGAAACCGCTACTTTTGGCACGTTTCGGTAAACACCCCCCAGAACGCGAGACCGCTTTTGCCAAGATCGTCGCGGCCTCCCAGTTCGAACAGTGGCAAATGAATGCTGCCGTTCACTTTAACGAGTGGGCGAATCTGCACGCCAATGATTTCGCCCCGGTCGTTGAGGTGTTCAAGGCACTCGTGAATCAATTTCACTGCGCCGATTGCCATTCCATGGTCGCGGTAACGCCAGATCACGGAGAGGTGCAAAATCTGCGGTGCGCGTGCGGGAAGATAAACGTCAATGTGGTGAAAAAGGTATGACGTGCGCTACAACGGAGATGCCATGAGCATTGACACTATTACTGGCGTCGGTAAGTAGGTTGCTTGCGGCAGCCGAACGGCAAGAGAACGAAGCCTCTCAAACGAAGTGTGGAGGCAAGAGGAATGGGAGCAGCGACATAGAGGTGAGAAGATGCCCATCGAGCTTTACGAACGAGAAGGTGAAGCGCGACGAGCGTTGGAGGAAACTCTTCAGGCCCTTTACGTTTCAACGGTGGCTCTACTGGATGGCGCATACGCTGCCGGGCTACCTGTCGCCGTTCCACGAGACAGTAGGCAAGACAGGTGTCCGCGGTTCAATTGCCGATTTGCCAAAATCAGGTGAGGGTAACAGCGAGGGTAACTCAGTTGGCAGCAATAGTGAAAGTACGTAAATCATAGGGTTTCAGCGGTCAATTCAATTCCCTCCCTGGGTACGCGCCAGCTCGCCATGCCGCGCTGCGCAGGGGCTTTTTGATGTTTTCGAAGGGCGGTGGTTGCAATATCGGGGACAACTAAAGTCGGTTGGGTTCGAAGCGTCCGCGGTTCTTTGACCCCAGACGCATGAGTCTCATTGGCACCGATGACGTGGTGGCGGCGATCCGTAAGGTGAGCGCAATGAGCCTGGCGCAGAAGGAAGCGCTGGCCGATGAGATCCACCAGCGGCAGCCGCATATGCTCGCTTCCTGCTTGGTTCAGTCAAGACTCGGCGCGAAGCCCGCTGCCGTCGAGTTCCTGCTTCACGTCTTGCTCGTTTGCTACCAGTCGATGAAGGAATCCGGTTTACAGTGGTCCGTGATCACCGAAGATGACCAAGACCGAGAGATGCAACGCTGGGTCGGCGCGGTCCACTTCTCGGAGGACTCAGCAGGATCAGTCGCCGAGCGTGCTCGAGAGCAATACATCCGTCGACATCCGGAGCAGTGGCTGCTGGCTTTTGTGTTGAACGAAATGGACCGATGGCGGCGCCGGGTCTCCGAACGCCACGAGGAGACGGAGTCCGACAAGTTTGTCATGATGGCCGCCGTGAACCTCGTGAACTGCATCGCGGCTGCTGCCGCTACATCCCCAATCAATGGGTAATACCTGGATCGTCGATCTGCGTCACTACCTCGATCCATCGGGCGCATTGGCCGATATGCCGCCCCGCGCGAGGCTCCTTGCGGAGTATTTCGCAAGCATCGTTGTCGATGCCACGGCCAACCTCGATGAGGAACCGAGCGTTCGCTGCCGCCGCCGTCCAGGACGACGCCGCTGTACCGGTACCATCATGTCTTATCCTGCTGCCGATGACTTGGACCGCATTCACTGGCACTGCCCCGTATGCAACGACAATGGATTGATCAGCGGCTGGCAGAACACGCTTTGGGACGGGTTTGCCGGGAACGACGAGGTACATTAGAGAAGTCAAGATCTAGGGTCGCGCGCATTCACGCCGGGACCGGATCGCGATGCCCCAGCGTACTCGCTTGAGCTGTAATCGCGTATTCTTGAGGCCGAGTGCGGATCGGTTACGTTCGTCCGGTCCTATCTAGGGAGCATTACATAATGAGTACAGGGATCGTCGCGATTGTGCTGGCCTTGCTGTTGGCGGCGTGCGGCGGCGGAGGCGGGGGTGGAGGAGGCGGGGGAGGCGGTCCGCCCACACCCACCTCATCGATCACCGGCTCCATGTTCGCGCCCACCAGCGGACCCGGCGATACGCAGCAATATTTTCCTCTCGGTGCAGGCGATCAGTGGTTCTACGTCACCACCACCAATGATCCCAGCGTCAGCACCCCGCACGGATTCAGTGTCGAATCCGTCGATGGAACTCAGACCATCAAGAATGTGTCCGCCACGGTCGTATCGACCGTGAATCCGGTCGCTGCGGGCACCAACACCGTCGACAACTATTATTACGCGAGCGCAGGCGGCATCACGTATTTGGGCAACAACGATGCAACCGATGGGGTGACGCCGCTCATCGTCCCCTACCCGCAGCTGTTGTTCCCCGTGACTACGGGCCAGGTTGCGAGCATCGTCGGCACGAATATATCCCTGGGCAAGGACACGTTGGGCAACCCGCTGACCGGGAATCTCAATGACATCATCACCAACGCGGATATCGAGTCGGTCACTGTGCCGGCAGGTGTCTTTGCCAATGCCTTGAAGCAGGTGACCTCCACCAGTGTCACCGGGACCGATTCCGTCACCCATGCATCGACCACCGTTACGGGCACGGACACGGTCTGGTTGGTGCCCGGCATAGGCTCGGTCAAGGAAGTGACGGTGCTCAATTCCAGCCCGTCGGTCACCGACGAGGCCGACCTGCGAGGCTACATCGTCGACGGCGTCGGCCATGGCCTCGGCGTCCCGATGACGATCGCCTCGGGGACGACGATCTCGAGCATTCCCGGCAGTTTCTCCAGTGCCCCTGCCATCGCCAACGACGGCACCAATTTTTTGGTGGCCGTGCCGCAGGTTTCCGGTTCAGGGACGAATCAGTCGCTCACGTGGGTGGGATACGTGATTGCCCCGAGCGGCGCTGTCGCGCACAGCTTCAATTTGACCTCAGCCTTGCCCGCTCCCATGGGGGGCTCGACCCGTATGGCGGCGCTCGGTTACGACGGCACGAATTATCTATTCGTGTATGAAGGGCCCACCCTTGCACCGACGCTGCTGGCGGAGTCCATTTCGCCCACGGGAACGCTGCTCGCGGGTC
This sequence comes from uncultured Gammaproteobacteria bacterium, assembly GCA_963736185.1. Classification (GTDB taxonomy): domain Bacteria; phylum Pseudomonadota; class Gammaproteobacteria; order Steroidobacterales; family Steroidobacteraceae; genus Bog-1198. The sequence continues at coordinate 4,082 of CAVTNZ010000012.1, forward strand.
CGAACACCATTCTGGGCGCCGCGGGATCCAGTCCGGCGCTCGCCTTCAACGGCACCAATTTCTTGCTGGTGTTCACGGGATCCAACAACGTGACGCAAACCGACCAGGTGTTTGCTGAACCGCTGTTGCCAAGCTCGGCGCAGGCGATTGGCGGCGGACCGGTGCCTTTGGTCGCGAATTCCGGAACCACGGGGGGCTATCAAAGCGTGGTAGCGGTGGCTTCCGATGGTGCGAATTTCCTGGCGGTGTGGGGCGGTTGCCTCGGCACCGGCACGTGTGGGATCTACGCCTCGCGCCTCGACTCTACCGGCTCCGTGCTGGACCCGGCCGGAATAGCCGTGGTCGCCGCGCCTGCCGGATCGACTACACCCAGCGCAGAGGCTCCCGCCGTGGCATTCGACGGACAGAACTACTTGGTCGCTTACGTCGACTATCGGCCCCAGGGGGGCAGCATGAATTCCAATATCTCCGCGGCGCGGATTTCGCCGGCGGGGACTCTGCTCGACGGCACTCCCACCACCGCCGGCATCGCCATCACCACGACGCCGGGCAGCAACAGCAGCCCTGTGTCCGTGGCCTCGATCGGGGGCGAATCCTGGGTCACGTGGTCGGGCGGCTCCGTCAGCGCCGAGACGCAGGTCAACGGCGCGCGGGTCAACACGGCAGGCGAGCTGGTGAATCCAGTGCCGGCGGGGATCCCTGTCATCGCCGCCCCCATCGCCGGCGGTCAGATGCTCACGGTGACGGCAGGTCGTCCCGGCGCCAGCCTGCTCGCATGGCTGGCGTTGCCTTTCACTCAACCTCTCGCCACGCCCTCGAGCAGCTTCGGTACCCTGTCCCTTTATCAATGACGCGCTGACCCGCCGCTTCGAGACGTGAGGTCCAACGCAAACTCGCGCCACCCATCCCCTTGAGTTCCATCACGAGTGACGATTATGGCTACGTGAGCGTCGTTTCCTCCCGGGATCCCTTCAGCGGCTTCTACCTGTTCAACAAACAGGGGCAGAGCGGCGTCGTTTGCTGTCTGCCATGAGCGCAGCCAGATCGGCGCTTGGCCGGATTTCGAACGTGCCGCCCATCTTGAGGCTCGGATGTTTCGACATCAGCTGAATCGCCTCGTTCAGGTCCCGAGCCTCGAGGATCATGATGCCGCCGAGCATTTCCTTGGTCTCGGCGAACGGTCCGTCGGTGACCTGCGGGTTGCCATTGCGGAACCGTACCGTGGCAGCGGCGCTTACCGGCTGTAGCGCCTCGCCCCCGATCCAGTGGCCCCTCCTCTGGAGTTCCTCGTCGTAGACGAAGCAGGCATCCATGAAATCGTGCTGCTCCTTCTCGCTCAGCGGTCCCAGATATTTGTCCTCGATGTAACCCAGGCAAATGTACTTCATGACTTGTCCTCTATTTCGCGCGCTGGAAGTCTTCGGGTCCGAACACCTGACGGACCTCGATGGTGTCACCGTCTTCAGCCGGGCATTTCGCGGCCCATTTGATGACCTCCTCTTTGGAATCGGCCTCGACCATCCAGTATCCGCCCAGCACTTCCTTGGCCTCGATGAATGGACCATCGGTGATGGTGGGTTTGCCGTTGTGAAAAGCCACCCGCGCCCCGGTGGATTGCGGGCGCAGGCCGTTGAGGTCCAGGAGCCGAAGACCCCTCGCCATCTCCTCGTTGAACCGGCCCATGCGCTCGACCTTTTGCGGGTCGGGCACGAAGCCCGGCTTCGGCTGCTGTGGGCTCTGATAAACGGCGGGAATCATCAACATCATGAATTTCATGAGAAACCTCTTTTGGCGATTGGCTTGGATACCCCTAGTCGAACGGGCATCCCGGTTTTCGACGGCGCCCTCAATTATTTTTCACCAAGCTCCCCCCGCCGCTTCTTGAGATAGCGCCGCTCCGGCTCCAACTGCGTGAGATCGAGAGCCCTTTGGTACGCGGCATTCGCCGCCTCGGCATCACCCATCCGCCGGTGCAAGTCCGCCTTGGCGGCAAAGAACCAGTAATACCCCGTCAAATCGGCTTCATTGCCGAGAGCCTCGATCAGTGCCAACCCGGCGGCTGGGCCCTCGGCCATCGCCACCGCCACGGCCCGATTCAATCGGATGACCGGCGATGGCTCCAGAGCCAGGAGACGATCGTACAGGGCGACGATCTGCGGCCAGTCGGTTTGTTCGGCGGATTGGGCTTCCGCGTGCACGGCCGCAATGGCCGCCTGCAGCGTGTACGGCCCGAACTGGCCCGAGCGCAGAGCCGCTTGGACCAGACCAAGCCCTTCTTCGATCAGATCCTGATTCCACCGTCTGCGATCCTGGTCTTCCAGCAGGATCAAATCGCCGTGGGGATCTGTGCGCGCCAGGCGTCGGGATTCGTGCAGCAACATGAGCGCCAGGAGTCCAAGCACTTCCGCGGTCGGCAGCAACTCCGCCAACAGGCGTCCCAACCGAATGGCCTCGTCCGACAGATCCACCCGCGTGACCGAAGTGCCCGACGATGCCGAGTAGCCCTCATTGAACACCAGGTAGATGACCTGCAGCACGGCGTGCAAGCGCGCCGGCAGCTCGCTCAAGTCCGGCAACTCGTAGGGAATCTTCGCTTCCCGGATCTTGGATTTCGCCCGGACAATCCGCTGGGCGAGCGATGCCGGCGTCATGAGGTAGGCGCGGGCGATTTCCTCCGTGGTGAGGCCACAAACTTCGCGCAGCGTCATTGCCGTGCGCCCCTCGGGCGCGAGTGCCGGATGGCAGCAGATGAAGAGCAGCCGCAGTGGGTCGTCCTGGATGGACTGTTCGGGCTGCTGAGCCGGGTCGTTATCCCATGATCCCGGCTCCTCGATCACGTCCAACGGTGTGTCGACCCTGGCCTGGCGCCGCAGCCGGTCGATCGTCTTGAACCGACCCGCCGATACCAGCCACGCGCGCGGATTGGCTGGAATCCCCGTGGTCGGCCATTCCTCCACGGCGGCGCGGAATGCATCGTGCAAAGCATCCTCGGCCAGATTGAAATCGCCGAGCAGACGAATCAACGTCGCCAGCACGCGACGGGATTCGGAGCGATACAGCCGGCTGATGATCTCGTCAAGAGCTTCCACGGATGTCGACTTTACTGGTCGTTTCGAAAGACTCCCCTCGTATCGGTGGAAGAGATCACGATTTGACCCCGCTAACCACGCCCCACCCCCAGACCTCAGAAGGTGTACGTGAATTTCACGCCGATGACCCGCGGCCTGAGCGGCGTTTGCGCAACGATGAACTGGTCGGTGCTCGTGAACACCGACGCGTTCGAATCGGTGAGGTTCTTGCAGTAAGCCATCAGCGACATCTTGTCCTTCGAGACCCCGGCCGATGCGTCGAAGGTCGAATACGGCAGGATCTCGAAGCGAGCCCGTCCGGTATCGATGGTCTCGCCCGGGATGAACGCCGGATTCGAGCCTGCCTGGGTGAAGGAATGCCCTTCGTGCTGCATGCTGGCTTGCACGAACATTTCGGCTCCTTTCAGAAAGTCGATGGTCGTGGCGGTGTGGATGGTGAAGTCGTAGCGCAGCGCCAGCGTGAAGTGGATCGGCGGTGCATCGGCGGCCGGCGAGCCCTCGGGGCCGAACGGATTCGCGAGTGCCGTGCAGCCGGTGCCGCTGCTGGAGCAGATCTGGGTGATGGGCTTGCCGTAGTTCGCACTGGCGGGATTGTTGTCGATGATGGCCGGGGAGTTCGTCTGCTCGCTTCTGTTCCAGGCGGCCGCGCCGCGCAGCGAGAGGCCGTCCCACACCTGGGCGGCGATCTGGGTCTCGGTTCCCCTGATCCGGAAATTCTGGCCGTTGTCGTCGAAAAACGCCGTGCCGGTGAAGCCCGGATCGAAGAAGGAGATCTGCACGTTGTTCCACTTCTCCTCGTAGAACGAGGTGTTCCACTGGAAGGAGCGATCGAGCACCTGCCAGTTCGACTTGAACCCGATCTCATAGTTGTCGAGCTTGTCGGGGTTGTAGGCCTCGGGAATGATGAACTGCGGTTGTCCGTCGGGGCCGTAGCCATGGGTGCTGCCGCCGTTCTGGTTGAATCCACCGGGACGGAAGCCTTGCGAGAACGTGAGGTAGGCGAGGATGCGCTGTTTGCGGCCAAAGATCGTCGGATCGATGTGCCAGGAGAGGTTCCCGCTGTAGCGCCAGCCCGATTCGGTGTCCCTGAGGTTTTCCGCGTTGAGGTTGGTCGAGTAGGCGGGATCATGGCAGCCGCCGGCGGGAGCTCCTCCCTCGAAGCAGCCGAAGGCTGTCTGCACGACGCCGGCGAGACTGTTCTCGAACTGGTAGTGCCGCGCTCCTGCGGTGAACGTCCATTGGGGCGTCATGTCGAAGCTGACCGAGGTGTACTCCGCGAGCTGCTGCTCCACCCGCTTCGCATCGTTGAAAAAGTCCGTCATGGGCTGCAGGCCGGGCGACTTGACCGTCGTTCCCGGGAAGGTGCCGTCGGTGGTGAAGCAGCCCGTGTTACCGGCGGTGCCCGGTGCGCCATTGGAGGTGCAGGCGGGCACGGTTTCGCTCATGAAATACGTCTGGTCGTAGATCGTATTGTTTTCCTGGAAGACGCCGAAAATGCCGCGCAGCCGCCAGTCCTGCGGTGTCTGCAGGCGCAGCTCGTTCTGCAGATGCTCGTTTTGCTGGTTCGATCGCAACAGCTGCTCCGGGGAGTAGCAGGTCGACTTGAGGGTGGAGGTGCCACCGGAGCCCGGGCCGTAGCACTGGTAGTAGTCGCCGTACACGCCGCGCCCGTAATTCGTATAGTCAATCTGGTTCTCGACCTTGCGGGTGAGGTAGCCGCCGGTGTAGATCACATCGAGCATCCCGGCTTTGCCATTGAGCTTCCAGGCGGTGTTCGAGTCTTTTTCATCGTGGTAGCTCGGCACGAACAGCATGACTTCGAGCGGAGCGAGCGCCTGGCCGTCCGGAGCGTACGGGTACTGGTAGAAGACGCCATCGGCATCGAGCGTCTGGTACGTCTGCGTGACCAGGAAGTTCCAGTCCTCGTTGAACTGGTACAGCGCCTCGACCCGCCCGCCCTCGTAGGTGACCGGGTTGATGGCGTTTTGCACGAGGGAGGCGTTGTTGAGTACCGGGCTGCCGGGGGGCACGCAGTAGCCGTTGTTTGCCCCGCCGTCGGGACACTGTCCGTTGACCGCGGGATAGTTGGCGTAATGGATGCCGTAGTCCGTGTCCTTGCGGGTGAAAGTGCCCGGCACGTTGTTGATGTAGCCGCCCTGACGGTCGTTGTAGGCCACGAGGCGAATCGCCAGGTGATCGTCGATGAGCGGCAGGTTCAGCACCCCGGTGACCGCGGCGTTCGGGTCGCCGTGCGCGGTCACCCCGTAATCACCGCTGGCCGTTCCTTCCACGACGTTGAGTTTCGGCTCGTTCGTGATGTAGCGGATCGCGCCTGCCTCGGCGCCGGAGCCGAACAGGGTTCCCTGGGGGCCTTCGAGAACCTCGATGCGCTGCATGTCGACCATGTAGATGTCCATGTTCTGGTTCGGCAGCTGAACCGACTGGTCATCCAGGTAGACGGCGACGGTGGGCCACAGGCCGATGATGCCGCTCGCCTGGGTGGCCTGGGATCCCGCACTCACGCCGCGCATGAAGATCTCGTTCTGGCCGGGGCCGTTGTCGGCGGAGGACAGGTTGGGCATCATCCGGGCATAGTCCTCGAACGAGGTGATATGCAGCTGCTCCAGCGCTTGGCCGTCGAGCGCTTGGATCGTGATGGGCACGTTCTGGCTGCTCTCGGCGCGGCGGGTCGCGGTGACCACGACCTCGGTGAGGAGCGAGCCGCTCGGCGTCTGCGCGCTCTCGGCGCCAGCGGGCGCGGTCTGGGCAGCGGCATTGGTATCGGCGGCGCCGGTGCTCGGCGCGGCCTGGGCCGCCAGGGATCCCAATGAGGTACCGCTCAGAATCGCGGCCACCGCACAGCCTATTCTTGATTGCATGGAGCTCCCTCCGCTACTGATTGTTATTCTGCTGACTCCGCAAATTGTCGCACAGAGCGCCAACGGGGTCATGGGTCAAGTTCCCCGACGGTGAATAGCCTTCAAAGGCCAAGTCGATCGAGCACCCGCCCGTGCAGGACGCGGGCTGCAATACCGAGGCGCCAGAAGCGATGTAGGGGGATTGGCTCGATCGGCGTTACCGGCAGGGGGAAGGAATCAGGAGACGCACCCGATAGAACCGATGCGAGTTCCGCCCCGAAGGCGGCGCCCAGGGCGACGCCGCGTGCATATCCCAGCATGATGAACAGGCCGGGCGCCGGCCGGTGAAATCGCGGTGAGTAATCCGGTCTCATCGCCAGCTGACCATTCCACCAGTGAGTCCAGCGGACGGAGCGCAGCGCCGGCCACAGCGCTTCTGCGTAGCGAATGAGATGCCGGTAGCTGTCGAGATCCAGGGCAGGCCGTTGCACTCCCCGGCCTCCCATTAACAAGCGATTGGCGCCGTCGCGTCGGAAATACGCCGTGATATTGCCACTCTCGTAGACGACTTGCCGTCCTGGCAACACCTGCTCGGCCACCTCGCCGGTCAGCGGTTCGGTGGCGATGATGGAGCTGAAGGCGGGCACGAAACTCGTCCTGAGTCCGGGCCAGAGATTGTCGCTGTACGCCTGGGTCGCAATGAGGACCTGCTCCGCGCGGACCACGGCATGGGGTGTGCGCACCGACCAGCGGCCTGCCTCCGACTGCAGCCCGATGGCCTGCGTCTGCGAGCAAAGCCTGGCCCCGGCGCGCTTCGCGGCAGAGGCAAGTCCCCGAGCGAGCGCCAGCGGTTGAACAGCCCCACCGCGAGGATCGCACATCCCGGCCACGTATCTTGACGTGCCCGTGCGGGCGGCCATTTGCGCGCGGTCCCACACCTCCACCGGCGCCCCATGACGTCGCCATTGTTCGGCAGCCCCCTTCAGCGCATCGACGTGTGCCTTCGAGTAGGCCGCGCGGAGCGTGCCACACCGTAACGCACCGCACTCGATCTGCAGTCTTTGAATCAGGTTGAACAGGAAATCCGGTCCGTTGAGCGCAATCTGCACCATCCTCGGCCCATGCACCGGCCCGAGCTCACGCACGACCGTGTCCGGTTCCTGCTTGAGGCCCGCATTGACCTGGCCGCCATTGCGCCCAGCGGCACCCCACCCGGCTTCGCGTGCTTCGAGCAGCATCACCTCATGGCCGCGTTCCGCCAGATGCAGCGCGGTCGACAGTCCGGTATACCCGCCACCGATGATGAGCGTCTGCACGCGGGCGTCATTCGCGAGAGGCGTGGGGGGCTCGGGGTCAGGAGCGCCTTCCAGGTACAGGCAGGAGGGAAGATCGTGCGTCAATGACATCATGATTTTTCAACTCCCCTTGCGCGGCGGCGGCGTCACTTCGTCCAGCTTGTCGCCCAGCAGGCGTCGCACCACCACGTAGAAGAGGGGGATCATCAGCAGCCCGAGGAACGTGGCGAACAACATACCGCCGATCACGCCCGTGCCGATCTCGTGGCGCGAGGCCGCGCCGGCACCGCTCGAGAGGACCAGCGGCAGCACCCCTAAGATGAACGCCATCGAGGTCATGAGGATGGGGCGCAAGCGCAGCTTCCCGGCTTCCAGCACCGCGTCGAACAGGGTCTTGCCCTCGGCCTGCAAGTCGACCGCGAATTCCACGATCAGGATGGCGTTCTTGGCCGCGAGGCCGATCACCGTGACGAGTCCGATCTTGAAATAAATGTCGTTGGGTACGCCGGCGAGCTTGCACAGCGTCACCATGCCCAACACCCCCAAGGGCACCACCAGGAGCACGGCTACGGGAATCGACCAGCTTTCGTAAAGCGCAGCGAGACAGAGGAATACAACCACGATCGACAGCACCAACAGCAGGGTGGCCGAATTGCCGGCGAGGACCTCCTGATAGGACTGCCCTGTCCAATCGGAGGCAAAGCCTGCGGGGAGGGATTTGTTGATGATGTTCTGCAAGGCCTGCATGGCCTGGCCGGTGGAATAGCCGGCCGCGGAATTGCCGACGATCTCCACCGCCGCGTAACCGTTGTAGCGCGGCAATGCCTGCGGTCCCACGCCCCATTGGGCCCTGACCACGCTGGCCAGCGGCACCAGGTTGTAGGGACTGATCGCGGTATTGCTGGGCGCGGGATTGGCGGGAGTCACGTAGCCGTTGGTGTTGGCGCTTGGGCCGGCGGAGCCGCTCGTGGCGGCCGCGACGCTCGCGGCGGCCGCCACACTGGAGAGTCCGCTGGGGGTGTACATGTGCTGGAAGGCGTCGGTGCCCCGCCGAAAGGGCGCATCCGCCTGGACGTAGACACGCTTGACGCGTCCTCCATACGTGAACTGATCGATATAGTTGGGCGCCAGTTGCAGTTGAATGGCCTGATAGACGTCGCTCAGCGATAACCCCATCGATTGCGCCTGCACGCGATCCACCGCGATCTGCAGTTGCGGGGCTTCGGGCAGCGAGTTGGCGCGGGTACCGGTGAGGAGGGGACTCTTGCCCGCCTCATCGAGCAGCGTCTTTTGCGCGGCGGCGAGCTGGGCCCGCGATTGGCCGGCGCGGGCCTGCAAGTACATGTCGACGCCGCCGAACTGGCTCAAGCCGCGAATGGTGGGCAGGTTCACCACGAAGATCTGAGCGCCGTTGACGGCTTTCAGAATCTTGTTCGCCTGCGGAATGAGCTGCATGGCGGTCTGGGAGCGCTTGCTCCAATCGGTGAGCTTGATGAAAGACATGGCCACGTTTTCACTCTGCCCGACGAAGCTGAAGCCCTCGGGCGAGAATGCGCTGTCGATGTATTTGCCGATGGCGCTCTTTTCCAGGGTGGTGCGCACCTTTTCCATGACCTGGGCGGTGCGCTGCAGGCTCGCGCCCGAGGGCAAGGTGACTATCGCGAGCATGAAGCCCTGATCCTCGTCGGGGACGAAGCTCGTGGGCAGGCGCGTATAGAGAAATCCCGCGAGGACCGCGATCAGTGCGAAGACCACCATCCAGCGCGGCGCACGACGAACGGCCTTGCCGACCTGGCCGATGTACGCCTCGCGGGTCCAGTCGAATCCCCCATCGAACCAGCGGAACACCACGTTCTTTTTCCGCTCGACTTCGTGACGCGGTTGAAGGATCGCGGCGCAGAGCGAGGGCGTGAACGACAGCGCTAGAAAGGCCGAGAAGCCCATGGACAGGGCGATGGTCAGCGCGAATTGCGAGTAGATGATGCCGGTGGCGCCGGGCTGCAGGGCCGAAGGGACGAACACCGCGGCGAGTACCACCGTGATGGCGATGATGGCGCCGGTGATCTGGCCCATGGCCTTGCGCGTGGCCGCCCTGGGATCGAGGCGCTCCTCATCCATGATGCGCTCGACGTTTTCGATCACCACGATGGCATCGTCCACGACGATGCCGATCGCCAGGACCATGCCGAAGAGCGTCAGCTGATTGATCGAGAAGTGCAGCGCGGACAACCCGAGGAAGGTGCCGAGGAGGGCCACGGGGATCACCAGCGTCGGAATGACGGTGGCTCGCAGGTTCTGCAGGAAGATCAGCATGACCACGAACACGAGAGCGATCGCCTCGGCCAGCGTCTTCGCCACATCGGTCATGGAGGCGGTGATGAAGGGGGTGGTGTCGTAGGGAATGGCCCAGCTCACGCCCTGCGGCAGATCCTTCCCCAAGAGGGTCATTTGCGCTCTGACCGCCTTGGCGATCGCGAGCGCGTTGGCGCCGGGCAAGAGAAAAAGTCCCATTCCGCCGGCCGGCTTGCCCTTCCAGGCCGCGGAACTGCCGTAGCTCTGGCCGCCGAAGGTCACGCGGGCGACATCGCTCAGGTGCACCGCGGTGCCGTCGTTGGTGGTCAGCAGCAGGACGTCCTTGAACTGCTGGGGCGAGGAGAACAGCGTATCGCCGGATACGGTGGCCGTGAAGGTCTGACCCTTGACGGCCGGATCGGCGCCGAGGGAGCCGGTGGCGAACTGCGCGTTCTGCGCGTTGATGGCATTCAGCACTTGCGCGGCGGAGAGCCCGTAACCCTGCAGCTTGTCGGTATCGAGCCAGATGCGGATCGCGTATTCGGAACCCAGCAAGAACGTGTTGCCGATGCCGCTGATGCGCGCGAGCACCGGTTGGATCCGCGAGGCGAGGATATCGCTCAAGCGCCCGGCATCGACCGACGGGTTGTCGGAGGACAGGGCGACGAACAACAGGATGTCGGGGCTGGCCTTGGCGACGATGACGCCCTGCTGCGTCACCTCGGTGGGCAACAGGGGCTGCGCCAGCGCGACCTTGTTCTGCACCTGGACCTCGGCGATGTCCTGGTTGGTGCCGGTTGCAAAGCTCAGCGTGATGGTCGCCGTGCCGTTGCTGTTGGAGGTCGAGGTGAAATACAACAGGTTGTCGATGCCGGTGAGCTGCTGCTCGATGACCTGCGTGACCGTCGATTCCATGGTGGCGGCATTGGCGCCGGGGTAAGTGGCATTGACCGTGACCTGCGGTGGGGCGATGTCGGGATACGCCGCAACTCCCATGTTCAACATCGAGATGACGCCGCCGAGACAGATCAGAATGGAGATGACCCACGCAAAGACCGGGCGATCGATGAAGAAATTAGGCATGACGCGGATATCCTGGTCGCTTGAAAGAGCAGCCTGCGGCTGGTGGTTGCAAAGCCCGGGTGACTTCTACGGATTTCGGGCGACCGGTCGCGAACCGGCACTCGGGGCGTTGGAAGCGCCGCTTCCTGCCGGGCTCGCCGTGGGGGGCGGCGGCTGCCACGGAACCGGGTTGGCCTGGCCACCCTCTTTCGCACCCTGCAGGCCCGCCACGATCACCCGGTCGCCGCTCGCGAGGCCGCCCGTGACGATCCAGTCATTGCCGTCGCTCTCGCTGGTGGTCACATCCTTGCGCAGCACCTTGCTGTCCGGCCCGACCACCAGCACATAGGCGCCGACGGTGTCGCGCTGCACCCCCTGCTGCGGAATCAGGTACACGTGGCTCTGCTCGCCGAGCGTGATCCTCAAGGTCACGTACATACCGGGCAGCAGGTCGTGCTGGGGATTCGGCACCACGGCGCGCAGATTGACCGCACCCGTGGTCGGGTTCGCGGCCACATCGGAGAAGTCCAGGACGCCGGGCTGCTCATAACGGCTGCCGTTGGGAAGGGTGATCTGTACCTGGGTCTCGCTCGGGTGCGCGAGCGCGACGTTCTGCGCCTGGCGAAGCGTCAGCAGGTCGGCCGCGCTGATGGTGAAGTTCACGTAGATCGGGTCAATTCGCTCGACGGTCGTCAGCAGGGTGCCGCCGGAGCCCGTGTCACTGGTGGCGCTGCCCACCAAGGCGCCTTGCGTGACCTGCTGCTGGCTCGCGGTGCCGCTGATCGGCGAGGCGACGCGGGTGTACCCGAGATTGATGCGCGCGGTATCGACCGCCGCCTGGTCGGCTTTGACTTTCGCGGCGGCGCTGCGCTCGGCCGCATCGGCATCGTCCACGGTCTGCTGCGATACCGAGCCGATGGGCAGCAATTTGTGATCGCGCTCGGCGGTCACGCGGTTGTTGGTGTACGTCGCCTGATCTTCGGCCAGGAGCGCGAGATTGTTGTTGAGGACGGCGGTGTAGTAGCTCGGGTCGATCTCGAACAGAACCTGCCCCGCCTTGACCTCAGCGCCTTCCTTGTAGGTGCGCTTGACCAGCACACCCGACACGCGGGCGACGACGTTGGCGCTGAAATAGGCCGACAGGCGGCCGACCAAGTCCCGGGTGAGCGGTACCGTTTGCTCCTCGGCCGTCACTATGCCGACCTTGGGGGGTGGCGCCGGAGCGGGTGCCTTTCTCGAGCCGCAGCCCGTCACGGCCATCATGACGAGACACGCTAACAACGCCTGGGGTGCCCGTTTCATAGCAACTCCAATACCCTTTGAATCGTGGTTGAGCACCCTCGCTGCGCAAGCTCCGGTACTCACTGCGCCGCGGGACTCTCTGCAGGGCCCGAGCCAGTGTGTTGATTTGTCGGGGTGGCGGCGGTGGCCGCTTCGCGCGACTCATCCCACTGCCAGCCGCCCCCGAGGTTCTTGATCAAGGTGACGCTGCTCTGCGTGAGCAAGGCTTGGCTGTCCGCAAGGTTCTGCTTGGCCGAAAGCAGCGTGAGACGTTCGTTCAGGAGGCTCTGCTCGCTCGCCGTACCGATATCGCGCTGCTCCCGCGTGTGGTCGAATAGCGTCTGGGTGCGCCGATAGATGGCGGTGTACGCCTGGGTCTGCTCTCGAAGATGATTCCACGACGACAGGCTGTCTTCGACGTTCTGAAACGCCGTCAGCACGGTTTGCCGGTAAGTGGCCACGGATTCGTCGTAGGTCGCGCGCGCTTCGCGCACCGCGGCCCTGCGGGCTCCGCCGGCGAAGAGCGTCTCGGCGAGCGTCGGCCCCAATGTCCAAAAGCGGTTGGGCAGCGAGATCAGATGAGCGAACTGGTCGTTCACATAGCCGCCTTGCGCCGCAAGATCGAGGGTGGGGTAGAACGCCGCTTCCGCCACGCCGATCTGTGCGTTCGCGGACGCCGCCTGCCGTTCGGCGGAAACCACATCGTAGCGGCGCTCGAGCAGCCGGGAGGGCAGGGAGATCGGTATCGTCGGCGTCACGAAGGCATAGTCCTTGCGCGGCTCGATGGAGAAGCCGCTGGGGGGAACGCCGACCAGCACGGCGATCGCGTGCTCGTACTGTTCGCGCTGGGTCTCGGTCGTCTGCAGGGCGGCGATTACCGCTTCGAGCGTGTCCTGCGCAATCAGCACGTCATCGCCCGATGAGCCGCCCTGGGCGTAGCCGGCCCGCGTCATCCCCAGGGTGTCGCCGTAGACTTGCTGCTCCTGGCGCAGCAAATCGATATCGACATCGGCCTGGCGTAACGCAAAATAGTCACTGGCGACACTGGCGGCGATCGACAAGCGCTGACCCGCGCGCTGGGCGTCGCTCGCCTGCGCGCTGGCCTTGCTCGATTCGATCTGGCGACGGGTCTTCCCCCACAAATCGAGTTCCCAGTTCACCGAAGCGCCGGCCGTGACATAGTGGTACGCGCCCGGCGGCGCGTTGGCCGACGCCGCCGCGACGGAGCCGTACTCGGCGCGGGTGGCGGAGGTGGTCGCGCTCACCGTGGGGTAAAGAGGGGCCGCGCTCGCCGAAACGGTCGCTTGGGCCAGCCGGTAGGCGGCATCCGCTGCGATGATGGATTGATTCGCGTGCAAGGCTCGATCGATGAGCTTCGACAGCTGATCGTCGTGATAGTCGAGCCACCAGGTGCTCGACAGCGATCCCTGCGGATTGGCGTGCGCCCGCTGCCAGTCGACGCCTTCCTTGAAGCTCTCTGGAATCTGCACCGCGGGCTTGTGATAGTTCGGACCGACCGCACAGCCCGTGAAGCACAGAGTCGCCGCGGTCAGGGCGCCGCGCTGCCATGTCATGCGAATGTAACCCATCTGCCTTACCCGCTCGGCGCGCGATTGGTCCAAGTCGGGGGGTACTTAGAATACATATTATTCGTATTATGTGTTCAGGTCTGAAGCGTCTTTGCCGTGCGCTTCTGGCGCCGGGGCGCATCACCGTCGGCGAGATGCTTCTCTCCCCAGTCGCGCAGGGCCTCGACGACGCCACCCAGCGACCGACCCTTCTCGGTGATGACGTACTCCTGATAAGCGCTGCCGTCGGAGGCGGGCCTGAGCTCGAGGATGCCGTTGTCGACGAGCTTCCGTAGTCGTGCAGCGAGGATGTTCTTCGCCATCCCCAGGCTTTGCTGGAACTCGCTGAATCGTTTCAACCCGCGGAGCGCATCGCGCAGGATAAGCAGGGTCCACCACTCGCCGACCAGGTCGAGGGTTCGCGCCACGGGGCAATCCGCTGTTTTCATGCACTTGTGTCGCATCAGTGGCCTCCCCGCCCAAACTAGTTTCATTATGATACCAGATATGAAATGCTATGTCCGGTTTCATTATTAAACCAGTTAGACGAACCCAAAGGACAAGGCTATGAGCAATCTAAACAACAAAGTGGCGGTGGTGACCGGCGCCTCGAAGGGCATCGGCGCCGCGATCGCCAGGCATTTGGCGGCGGCCGGCGCCACCGTCGTCGTCGGCTACGCCTCGAGCAAGGAGGGCGCCGAGAAGACGGTCGCCGACATCACGGCGCGGGGCGGCAAGGCGGTTGCCCTCAAGGCAAGCGTGTCCGACGAAAGCGAGATCGCGGCGCTGCTCGACACCGTCAAGAAGAAATACGGCAAGATCGACATCCTGGTGAACAATGCCGGTGTATACGAATTCTCGCCGCTCGGCGACTTCACCGTGGAACACTACACCCGGCAGTTCAACACCAACGTGCTCGGTGTGCTGCTTACCACGAGGGCGGCCTTGCCGCTGTTCCCGCCAAGCGGCGGGAGCGTGGTCAACGTGAGTTCCGTGGTCAGCACGCTGGCGCCGCCGATGAGCCCGGTCTATTCGGGCACCAAGGGCGCGATCGATTCGATCACCCGCTCCCTGGCCAAGGAGCTTGGGCCCCGCAAGATCCGCGTCAATGCCGTGAACCCGGGACTGGTGAGGACCGAAGGAACGGCGGGCTTCGCCGATAGCGACTTCGAAAAGGGAGCCGTCGCGGCAACGCCGCTCGGGCGCATCGGCGAGCCGGACGACATCGCACCCGCGGCGGTGTTCCTGGCCTCGGAGGATGCCCACTGGATTACGGGCGAGACGTTGTACGTGTCGGGTGGCGCGGCCATCTGAGCAGCCGAGGCAAACTGTGCCCGCGACGGCGCGGGCGCTTCGCCCCGCGGCGATCAGTCGCTAGTGTCGCTTACACACCCAGGAATCGGCCTGCGTTTTCGAAGCAGTATTGTCGTGCGCGAATGACACCAGGTAGCTGATCGACAAAAAGCCCACCGCCCAGACCAGCAATGCAGCGACCAGTCGTAGATCGCGAGGCGCACGCCTGATTTGAGGGCGAAGTGGTGCCGCATCGCCGAAGGATGGAAAGACCCCTAGAGTCCCGATGGCATGTTTCAAGGTCAGGTCTTTCATGGCGGCCTCCCACATCCTTAGGGGTCAAGTACGCTTGCGCGGTTGCCACTCTATTTAATATGCCGTCGCGAGCTTAGTCAATTTCGAGCACGGCCGGCGCTTTATGTCAAAGATGAGAGCGCCTTTCCAAATGCGTACGAGCGAGACCACGTGCGCGGCGTTTTCGCCACCAGATGTAAATTCCGGTCAACGATAGTGTGACGGTCGCGAGACCGATGAACGCGACGAGCCACCGGTAGAGGAGCGAGTCGTGAAGGTCGGCAAAGTGAAGCGCACGGAGCCACGTTCCGATGCTGTTCCCAACATGCTGGTCCTGCGGCAGCTCGACATAGAGGAGTGCGCCTGAATTGCCATCGATCCAGAGCGACGTGTTCCAACCCCCTGCCTCGATGTTGACGCTGCTCTGCACACTGTAGGTGTAGACGCCCCACTGCTCGATGTAGGCCATGCCATGGGGTCGATCCACGCGAAATCCGCGGCGGCTTGCCTCGCTCGCGATTTGCGCCGCCCCGATCCGCTCCGCGGCGTTCCAGGAAAGCTTGGGGGAGGGATTGGGGCGCAGATCGAGCGAACGAGGTAAGTCGAGATCACTGCGGTAGTCGAATAGCGCCAGCGTCACGGGCTCGTAGACCTGGGGAAGATCAAACATGACGCTCGACCAGGCGAACACGAACAGGAGAGGCCAGAGCCAGAGCCCGCCAGCGCGATGGATGTCGAAATTGACGCGAATTGCCCGCGCTTGCAGGCGCACGAGCCAGGCGAGCTTCCAGCGCTTGAGGGTTCGCGAGAGCGTGACGGGGAGCGTGAGCCAGAAGCCTACGAAGCAGTCGATCGTCCAAGCGAGCGCGACGATGCCGAGAACGAGCATTCCAGGTTCGCCTACCGCGAGGTCCGTGTGCAGCCGATGAATGAACGGGATCAGATTTATTCTTCCCTGCGATAGGTCTCCTTCTCGTCGTCGCCCGAGTTCCCGGCCCGTCCAGGGGTCCAAGAACAGATGATCGAAGGCGAGCTCGTACGGCGCTCCCGTCAATGGATCGACGCGCGGCTCGAGCCGCATGATCGCGCGCCGCTCCTGCACCCAAAAGTAGGCGACGCGCGCCTCGGGCACGAGCGTCTCCGCGCGCGCCGCCAGATCTGCCAGCCGAAGAGGCGCGACAGCCGGCTGGGGCGTCGCAAAGAGCGTCGGGATCACCCAGCGCTCGAGCGAGTCTTGAAAGGCGAGAATACTTCCAGTCAAGCCCTCGAGCACCAGGAATCCAGCCATCACCAGGCCGGTCCATCGGTGGATCCAGACCAGCGCGCGGCGGGGGGTCATCGTGACCCGACCCTAGAACTGAACACTCAGCTTGCCGACCAGCGTACGCGGATCCCCATAGAGTCTACGGTCAAAGCCGTACACGGCGCTGTCGTAGGTGTATGTCGAGCCAGGGCCGGGATTCGTGAGCTCGACGTAGCTGAAATAGCGTCGATCCAAAAGATTGCTCGCGTTGAGCTGAGCCATCAGGCGATAGTTTCCCACCTTGACCCGATAAGCCACCATGGCATTCATGGTGGCGTATCCACCGATGTCCGTGGTGTCGCTTGTCTGCCCGGAGAGCACACCCGTGTAATTGAGTGCGGGCTGGCGCCCCTGAGCGTTCACCCCGAAGCCGAGCTTCACACTCCGATCGGCATCCGGCGCGAAGTCATAGGTGGTCCAGAGGTTGCCGATCAATCGGGGTGTCTCCGGCCATTGCGTTCCCGGAGGGTTGCCGGGGTCGTTGCTTGCCGTGATCTGGGCATCGATGTCCGAGAAATTGACGATCACATTCCAGCCCGGCGTGATTTCGCCGTCGATGTCGAGCTCGACGCCACGGCTGCGGACCCTACCCGTCACGAGGAACACGCTGGGATTGGCGGGATCCGGTGTCGGAACATTGGTCTTAGTGAGATCGTATACGGCAAGCGTCGAGGTGAGACGGCTCCCGAGCAGATCGAGCTTGATACCGGCCTCATTCTGAGTGGCGCTGGTCGGAGGCACGAGACCGCCTGTCGCCAACGGGTACCCGTTACTCGGTCCCCAATTCTTCGCGAAGTTGGCATACAGGCTGACCGGAGCTATGGGCCTCCAGAGCAGGCCCACCCGGGGTGTGGTTGCGCTTCCGGTGAGCGGCGCCGAGGTGAGCGAGCTTAAGGTCTCACCCGAGTAATTAGCCTCGTCCACATGCTGGTAGCGTACCCCGGCCAGTAGATAGAGCTGGTCCCACAGTGAGACCTGGTCCTGAAGGTGATATCCACGGCTTACCGTGGGTCCCGTTCCCGCGACTTCGGGCTGCAGCGGTCCGAATACCGCAGGGGTGTGCACAGGATCGAACACACTGATGATCGAGTCGAGCGTCGGATCCGGCGTGAAAGTCGGGTTCGAGATCGAGAGCACAAACTTCGAGTTGAAGTGGTACCAGTCGCCGCCGAGAAGCAACGTATGCTGGAGTGGCCCGGTCGTGAAGTGTCCCGTGATGTCAAGGTAGGTGGCATACAGGTCATCTTGCGTATCGTACGGGCTGATGAGCCGGTAGATCGCCGGTGGGCTGTTCGGATTGCTGGGCACGAGCGGCCCGACCCCGTCGGTCGTGACCTGCGGACCGGTGGCATGAACGATATTCGCGATTACGGTCTGCTTGATGGACCAGTGATCCGCGAGATCACTCGACCAGCTCAAGGCGCCGAGATCAGCGCGATCGCGCACGTCGGAGCGCTCACCATAGTTCAGGTGCGGGTTGTCGTAGAGCGGCTCGAAGTTTCCGCCCGCCGCCTCGACCACGGGGAAGATCGCATAGTTTCCATTGAAGTTCGAATCCTTGTGCTCGTACTCGAGCGTCACCTGTGCATGCTCCCCGAGCACGAACTTGAGGGTCGGGGCGAGGAAAAGATCGCGTGTGAATCCCAGATCGACAATCGATCCGCTGGTGTCGTAAGACGCATTCATGCGGTAAAGCACCGTGGCACCGTCGTTCAAGGGGCCCGTCGCATCGACGGTCGTTCGATAGAGGCCGTAGGAGCCGAATTGCTGCTCGGCCGAGTAAGCGGGGGTGCTCTGCGGCTGCTTGGTCACGATGTTGACCACCCCACCCGGCTCGACCGCGCCATACAGGATCGCGGCCGGCCCCTTTAGCACCTCGATGCTCTCCACGTTCGCGAATTGCTGCGAGAAAAGCTCCGTGTCTCCGCCGAAGCTGTCGATGCGAACGCCGTTCCAAAGATGCGAATCGGTAGCAAACCCCCGAAGTACAATCGCGTCGAATGCATTGCCGAAGCTCGTATCGCCGCCGTTGGTAAACGCGACGCCGCTCACGTTCTTGAGCGCCTGATCGATGCGGATGACCTGCTGATCGAGGAGCACCTGCTGCGGCACAATCTGGATCGATACGGGCGTATCCATGACCGGAGTGTCAGTCTTGGTCGCGGTCGAGGCGTTCGGTACCACGTACTCACTCGGTGTGGTCTCGGTGACCGTCATCTTGGGAAGCTGCGTAGTGACGGGCGGTGTCAGTGGCGAATCGTCCGCGTACGCCAGCACCCATCCTCCGAGCAGAATCGCTGCTACGGCGGCTTGAGAATTCCTGTTCATTGTTTTACTCCCTAATCTTTCTTGAAGGCTGGTACGACGCGTTCAGCGTCGCTCCAGAACAAATTCGAGACTTTGCAAAGCCACGGCGCGGACAGCATGGCCATCCTTCTGCGCGGGTCGGCAGCGCCACGACTCGATGGCCGTGCGTGCCGCCTGGTCAAGGCGCGGCGATCCACTGCTGCCGACAATGCGGACGCTGTCGATGCGTCCGCTCTCGTCGAGCTCCACGCGCAGCCGAACTTCTCCCTGTTCGCGCTGGCGCTTAGCCTCGAGCGGATAGCGAGGGGCTGTTCGCTCTGGGCACTGAACCGCCAGTTCGGCGCCGAGCGTCTGAGTGATGGCTTGACTCGGCATGGTCGGCGCCGAAACGGCGTCCGGGGCTGGCACGCTAGCCGCTTCGGCAACGGCGATCTGGAGCGCAGGCAGCTGGTCTGCGAAAACGGTCTGTACGGGCACGATCAGCCGCACCGGAAGTGGAGCCAGGGTCGCCAGTTCGCGCGCGGACGCAGGTGGGCTCAGCAGCTCGACCTGCAACACGACGTCGTCGCGGCGCGAAATTTCACCGCGCGCCAACCACACGAATGCGAGCACCAAGCCGTGCAGCAGCACGACCACGGCCATTACGAGCACACGTCTACAGAACATCGCCTTTCGCGATGGTCCCTTCGGACCGCGATTGCAAAGTCTCAGGGGCGCACCTCGGAAGGGCGCCGCCCACGGGGTTAGATCAACCCGGTAACCGTCTTAGGCGAGGGAAGGTGGCCCGCGGGGCAGGCTGGTCGGCACAATCGTGCCGCGAGGAACGAAGGGCTGGGCAGGAAAATCGATGCGAGGCGTGACGACGTGGCTCACCGAGACCAGCGTGCCGAGGTGTCCGCTCACCGCGGTCACAGCGGCGGCAGCGAAGGGGCAAAGGCTCGACCCCTCGTGATCGGGCGAACCGCCATCTTTGGAGGAGTGCCCAGTCTGGTGCGCCAAATCCATGCCCGACATGTCCATGTCCGACATGTCCATATCCGACATGTCGTGGCTCATACTCTGGGTTGTGGCGACGCCCCGGGCGGGCGTCTGGCCAGTACAGATGACGAGGCCACCGGGCCCTGGCATAAACCCAGCCGGGATCAAGGCGCGGCTGAAGAATGCCACCAGCAGCAGCGCTGCCAATGCAGGGTTCTGGGCCCACTTGATCGCCATGCGCTTCCTCACACACTGAGCTTAACGGAGTAGGCAGTCGATGGCCATCCGCGGTCGTGGGGTTGCCTTCGTGGCGAGCGCGCGGCCGCTCGTCAACGAGATCGGGGTAAGTGATTGATTCATAACCCCATAGCCCTCTCGAGATGAATTGATTCGTGATGGGTCAGGAAAGATCGAAGGCGTGCGATACGACGAGCTCGCACCCATGTTGCTCAACGAGCTGCAGAAACAGCAGCGCATCATCGCGGAACAGGCAGCCCGGATCGCGTCCTTTGAGGGGCGGTTGGCGGATATCCAGGCTACGCTGGATAAGGTCGGGCCTAAAGATCGACTCGCCGCATGCTGCAACGACCGGACTTCGCCGTAAACCCGAAGGGTCCGCGGAGCCCGTCGTGCCCCGCAGACCCTTCAATGATGACTAGTGCGACTTCCCCTCAGATTTACCTCCTGTATTGATCGGGATCCGCCTCATACGCTCTACCGCTTGCGCATTCTTCGGGACCGTCACCGTAAGGACGCCATTCTTGAACGTGGCGCTCACGGCGTTCTCATCGACGTCCCGATCGAGCGAGACTTGGCGCTCGAAGCGGCCATAGAATCGCTCGCTGTGAGTACGATTGCGATTCTCCGACTCGATCCTTTTCTCGCCGCGCACGGTCAAGAGGCCGTCGTGAAGCAGCACTTCGACATCGCGTTCCTCCAATCCCGGGAGCTCGGCCGTGACCCGATACTCCTTGTCGGTCTCCTCGACATCCAAGCTCGGCCACCCACTGCGGCCCCCGAAGAACCGAGAGTCATCGAAACCGCGGAACATGTCATCGAAAAGCCGGTTCATTTCCCGATGCAAATTCATGACCGGATTGATGGAGTCCGATCGGGTCGTGAGGCTACGCTCACGATCGCCCCGCGCCCAAGGGACAAGATCTCGCACATTCATGGTCGCTACCTCCTCGTTGCAAATGAAGACCGTGAACGAGGATCCATATAGAGGAGGCCGGCGAACTTTCAAGGGCCTTGGCGGCGATGCTGCGCCGCACGATCGCTAAGGATATCGGCTCCGGCTTAATTGTCGGGGAGGCAACGCCCCCTCTTGAAAAAAACAAAATTTGCGCTAAATTTTTTACGCGTTTCGCTCGCTGCGGCGGCAGGCGTAACTATCCAAATCATGGGAGACGTAACACTCGTCTGAACAATTAGGAGGTATCCCCTATGTCAACGGCTGACACAACGATGCCCTTAATTTCGGCCCCCTGGTTAAATAGCGAGGGTAACCCGTTATCGGTTATCCCACTCCCCGGGCTGCGGGAGGAGGTCATTCAGAGCCTTGAATGCTCCTACCCTGGGATATTGAGTCCGCCAATGAAGGAATTGCTCAGCCGCACATGCGGCCTCGGCGGTACCGAGCTCGGCAGCATCGATTTCACCGGCTGCTGGTTTCTCGAAGAGCCCTACGCCATCTTCCGCCCCGCACTCACGCTCGCCATCGATGATGCGGAGCGGCGCTGGATCGCGGAAGTCGGCAACGGAGACTTGCCCGGTCCCATCTGGTGTGTGTTTCCCCACCCCGAAGTCGCTGTGTATGTCAGCGAGGATCTCGCGGCTTTTTTGGCAACGCTCCGTGAGCGCACCTGTCACGGGGACGTGAGCCGCTGGCTCGACGAGCTCACCGCGCAGGCCCGCGCGGTGTGGTCGCAACGCCATGCTTGGGCGATCCGTCCCTACGAGGCGCATCGCATGGATCCTGCAATCCGAGGATGGCTCATGACGCTGCCGTCAGGAGCCTACGTTTATGATTTGCGCGCGCAGAGCCCTGTGCGCGGGTGGCCTTACGGTGTCGCGGGTCCGTCGGGTCGGCACTATCGGTGCGGTCGGCTCCCGGTGTTTGCGGTCGCGGGATCACCGGCAGAAGGTTGGCGTGCGTCCCGTCGCAGAGCACGTGTTGCGCACGTGAAGGAGCCTGCGACCGCGGAAGTGGCTTTTGCGATCGAGGCCGCACGCAGCCGCCGGCGGCCTGCCCAGCGGGAGTTACGGTTATGCGCGTGAAAAGAATATGGCACGGCATCGCCCTTTGGACCTGGGTGATCGTGCTTTTCTTCGCGCTCGCGCCCGAAGCGCTCGCGGGGGAGCCACTCCCAATGCCGAGCGCCTGGGCGCCTGCCACGGTCCTCGGACTGACGCTCATCACGGCGGCGCGGCAGCGACGTTGACGCGCGACCGGCTAGCGCACTTCGTAGCCTCGGGCGGTACATCTACCAAAAGGAGGTCTCCATGAATATTCGTCCATTGCACGATCGCCTGATCGTCAAGCGCGAGGCGGAGGAGCGAAAGTCGCCAGGCGGCATCGTGATCCCCGACACCGCCACCGAGAAGCCCATTCTCGGCAAGGTCATTGCCGTAGGAAAAGGCAAGAGTTTGGAAGACGGCAAAATCCGCCCGCTCGATGTCAATGTCGGCGACAAGATCCTCTTCGGCAAATACTCGGGTACTGAAGTCAAGATGGAAGGCAATGAGCTTCTCGTGATGCGCGAGGAGGATGTGATGGCGGTGATCGAGGCCTAGCACGCCCTCGTTTACCTGCATACCAGTTTTCACCATTATCTATCGGAGGATTAGGCAATGGCTGCTAAAGAAGTGCGATTCAGCGATGACGCCCGGCAACGCATGATCAAGGGCGTGAACGTCCTGGCAAATGCCGTCAAGGCGACCCTGGGTCCCAAGGGACGAAATGCCGTGCTCGACAAGAGCTTCGGCGCCCCGACCGTCACCAAGGATGGCGTGTCGGTGGCGAAGGAGATCGAGCTCAAGGACAAGTTCGAGAACATGGGCGCGCAGATGGTGAAAGAGGTCGCATCCAACACTTCGGATGAGGCGGGTGATGGCACCACCACTGCCACGGTTCTCGCACAAGCGATTATCCGTGAGGGAATGAAGTCCGTCGCGGCGGGCGCAAACCCCATGGATTTGAAGCGCGGGATCGATCTTGCGGTCGCGGAGGCCACGGAGGAGCTTAAGCGCCTCTCCAAGCCTTGCAAGGACCCGAAGGCAATCGCGCAGGTGGGCACCATCTCCGCCAACGCCGATGAGAGCATCGGCAAGACGATAGCGGATGCCATGGCAAAGGTTGGCAAGGAAGGCGTGATCACCGTCGAAGAAGGCTCGGGCCTCGAGAACGAGCTCGAAGTCGTCGAGGGTATGCAGTTCGATCGCGGCTATCTCTCGCCCTACTTCATCAATAATCAGCAAAGCCAAACCGCCGAGCTGGAGAAACCGCTTATTTTGCTCGCGGATAAGAAAATCTCGAATATTCGCGAGCTCCTGCCGCTGCTCGAGTCCATCGCCAAAGCGGGTCGGCCGCTCTTGATCATCGCCGAAGATGTCGAGGGTGAAGCGCTCGCGACGCTCGTGGTCAATACCATCCGCGGCATCGTCAAGGTCGCCGCCGTCAAAGCGCCGGGCTTCGGCGACCGCCGCAAGGCGATGTTGCAGGACATCGCGGTCCTCACGGGCGGCACCGTGATCTCCGATGAGGTCGGCCTCAAGCTCGAAAAGGCCGACATCAATGATCTCGGCGAGGCGAAAAAAGTGCTGGTGGAAAAGGAGAACACGACCATCATCGATGGCGCGGGAAAGCAGGCTGAGATCAAGGCACGCGTCGAGAGCATCCGGCAGCAGATCGAAGAGACGAGCTCGGACTACGATAAGGAGAAGCTGCAGGAGCGGGTGGCGAAGCTTTCGGGTGGAGTTGCGCTCATCAAGGTCGGTGCCGCGACCGAGGTTGAGATGAAGGAGAAGAAGGCGCGCGTCGAGGACGCATTGCACGCGACCCGGGCGGCGGTCGAAGAGGGCGTGGTGCCGGGCGGCGGTGTCGCCTTGGTGCGTTCCCTCAAGGCGATCGAGAAGCTCACCGGGGCCAATGAAGATCAGACGACGGGTATCAGAATCCTGGCTCGGGCTATCGAGGAGCCCTTGCGGCAAATCGTCACCAATGCGGGCGAGGATGCCGCGGTGGTCCTGGCCCGGGTCCGCGAGGGGAAGGGGACGTTCGGTTACAACGCGGCGACCAGCGAGTTTGGCGACCTGGTGGAAATGGGCATTTTGGATCCGACCAAGGTCACCAGGCTGGCCCTTCAGAACGCCGCTTCGGTCGCCGGGCTTCTTCTCACAACGGAGGTGATGATCGCCGAGGCGCCGAAGGAGGAGAAACATGCGCACGGCGCCACCGCTGGCATGGGTGGCATGGGTGATATGGATATGTGAGTGCTTTGTCGTGGCGGGCGCAGGCCGCCCGCCACGACATTTTGGACTAGCTTTGACTCAGCGCGCGACCCGGGCGCAGTATGGACGCTGCATTCACGCGGCTTTGCAAGGCTTCGAAGGATTGCGCTGAGCTGCGAAATCGATACTCAAATCGAACACTATAAAGAACGAGGGATAGCCATGAAAAAAATGCTGTTTCGAGCGGTACTGACATGTTCCCTGGCGGCCGGATTCTGCGTGTCGGGTGACGCGTGGTCGGCGGATTCGTCGAATCCCATCGTGGGGTCGTGGGTGCTGAACATCGCGAAGTCAAAGTTCGATCCGCCGCCGCCTCTTAAGAGCCAGACTTTGACGATCTCGGAGGCACCCGGTGGTGGAGTCCATCAGGTGATCGAGTATCAAGAGGCGGATGGACCTCTGATTCACATGGAATTCACGTCGATGTTCGACGGCAAGGAAGCGGCGATCACCGGAAACGGGGAGGCGGATTCAGTGGTCGCGACGCGGCCGCAGCCCAATACGTTCAAGTTCGTGTTCAAGAAGGCGGGCAAGCGGGTGGAGGCGGCGCGGTTCACGATTTCGGCGAGTGGGAAGACTTTGCGGGGCCCGATCTCTGGGAAGGATGCGGATGGGGTGTGGAAATATTATTACGTGTTCAACCGGCAGCAGGTGGCCGAGCCAACGTCCAGATCTTTGTGAGAGGGATGCAGGATTCCCCGGCCGTGCACTGCGGCGGCTCGAGCGTTCAGACCGCGGCGAGACCGCCGATCGCGGCCTGACAGGCGGCGATGCCCTGACCCAAGGCCATGCCCTGCCAGAGGGGATCGTCACTGTGAAAGGCTGCGCGGATCATCTGCTTGATCGGCTTGGCGGCGTCGGAGAGCGGGTCGCCGTGAGCATGAAGCCAGGCATCGGCTCGGAGCGCTTGGGCGACCTCGATGATGGGGCGAATGCCGCATTCGAGCGCCGCGGCATCGACCTGGGCGCGCGGCAGGAGGCCGGGCAGCGCCGTGAGACCGTCGCCCTTGATCTCGGCGGACGCCGAGCCGTCGCCGTGCAGCGATTTCGCACCGCCGCCGATCCAGGAGCGGGCCCGTACGAAGGCGGGATCGGCGCGTCGTTGGCCGATGATCGGTTCGGCGTAACCGTAGGGGCCGAGGCCTGTATGAAAGTCGAGCACGGCGATGCGCGCGGCGCGAGATAGGTTCGCGGTGATGAGGGTCGTCAACGTGCTCCGGGACCATGAAGGACGACGGCCTCCGTAAAAAAGTCCGGTGGGATGCGTCCACTGTCCGCCGGAGACGGCCGCTTGAAACGCCGCGAACCCATGGCGGCCGATCCATCCTTGCAGTCGCTGCCAGGTTTCCTGCTGGGTGCCGGCACTCCAGTCCGACGGACAGAGATCCTCGGAGATCTCGTCGTAGGCCGGATTGGCGGGCAGGGGAGTGTCGAAGTCCATCCAGTTGCGGTTGATGTCGACATTGTCCTCGTTCGTGCGCCGAAGCCATGCAAAACCGTAGGGATTGATGGCATGGACGTGCAGCGCGGCGATATCGCCCGCGAGCGGCACGCTTTTGATCCGTCGCAGCCACTCGACCTGGATCGCGGAGCCGAAGAATCCCTCCACCCCGTGCGTGCCAGAGATTGTGACGAGTACGGCGCGTGCGTCGCGCGGGCCGGTCCAGGCGGTGTCGGTGGTGAGATCAAGATCGTTGGGTCCGCGTTGCTCCAGGGGATGGGTTTGTATCTCGGCGCCTGCGGCGATGGCGGCGGTGCGAAACTTATCGCGGGCTTCGACGTAATCGCGGCTGTAGGGGCTGTCCATGGATCACCTCGATGGGCCTGACCGTGGCGAGTAGCCTACTCCGACGGGGTACCCCCCGCGAAGCTCGCTGACATCGATGCGCCTCATCGAGAGGGTTGCAGCCGATTGGCGCAAGTTTATTGGACGCAGCCGGTATACCTATATCGTCGCCCCGTGGGTGGCGGCAAGTATCACTACCGGGCCCTGCCGGGCTTCACTACATAAGAAGGTGCGCGTATGGCACGCAATGGATCGGGTCGCTTCACCGGGCAGACGGCGCTCGTCATCGGCGCGTCGTCCGGAATCGGCAAAGCCATCGCGCAACGCTTGGTGGAGGAGGGCGCGCAGGTCGTCGCGGCGGCGCGGCGCTTGAACTTGCTGAAGGCGATGGAGGAGGAGCTCGGCGCGACTCTTCGTGGCGTTCGCTGCGACGTACGCGAAGAAGCGGAGGTCGTGCGCACGATTGGGGACACGGTGGGGTACTTCGGTGCGCTCGACATGACATTCAACGTCGCCGGGGCGGCGCGCATCGGGACGATCGTCGATGGCTCGACTTCGGACTGGGATGCGGTGATTCAGCTGACGCTTCGCAGTGCCTATCTCGGCATCAAGCACTCCGCGCGATGGATGATCGCGAACGGGCGGCCCGGCGCCATCGTCAATATTTCCTCCTTGAACCAGCAGGTGCCGTTTTACGGAGCCTCCAGCTATGCCACGGCCAAGGCGGGCGTTGGCATGCTCACCCAGAATGCGGCCCTCGAGCTGGCGCGGCACAAGATACGTGTGAACGCGCTGTTGCCGGGGCTCACGGCGACGCCGGCGACCGGAATCATCAGCGCGGCGTCGGACATCAATCAGGCCTATATGGAGCGCATTCCGATGGCGCGCGCCGCGGATGCTGCTGAAATCGCGGCGGCGGCGGTGTTTCTGGCGAGCGCGGATGCGAGCTACATCACCGGCGCCTCGCTGGTCGCCGACGGCGGCTGGGCGACGACGGGCTATCCGGACTCGAGCCGGTGGATCTCGCGTTGGACGCCCGAGGGCTGACCGGTGGTGATCCCGTGGGCGCTGGCGCGGAGATTTAGGGGCCATTGGAGGCTGTCTTGGGACTTGCCTCTTGCACTGCGCGTAAGGGCGTGTATCTTTTAACCAATATGGCCTGCTGCGTTCTTCTCATGACGTTCATCGCCCAGCTGTTCACACTGCGCCGCAGGGTGCGGCGGGCGCTGGGGCTACCGGTGGGCGATTGGTACGACGACGAGCCCCAGCCGGGTGCGCTGGCGGTGTGGGCGGAGAAGCTGCGCGCGCTCATGCGAAAAGGCTCGGTGCGCGCCGTATTGGTCTCCTTGGTGGCCGCCGAAATCACCTTCGCGGTCATTGCGGCGCCGGGCGCCCATGGATTGATCGCCGAACACCGCATCCATGCCCGGGAGGCTTGGGAGGCGGTACGGGCTTTCGGCGCGTATGTCGATCCCTCCTCGCTTTGGTGCAAAGGTGCCGACAATTTTTCCAAAGGCTCTGGCGCGCATTAGCGGGGGGTGACAGCCGGTGCCGGCTTGCCGGAACCAGCTGTTTTTCGCAAGTTTTCCGGTGCAAGGGGACGCTATCTTCAATGCGGCCCGACCGACCCTGATGACGGCCCTTTGCCGGCCCGCTGAAAACGCGAACATGCCCCAGATCGAATCTAGCATTGCAACAGGATCCGAATCCTTCCTCGCGGCGCGGGCCGCGATGCTGGATCAGATTGCGCGCATCCGCCTGCTGGAGGAGCGCACCCGCAGTTCATCCGCGTCGTCAAAGTCGCGCTTCGATCGCCGCGGGCAGGTGCTGCCGCGTGAGCGGCTTGCGCTGCTGCTCGATCCGGGCACCCATTTTCTCGAGCTCAGCACCCTGACCGGCTATCGGCTCGATAATCCCGATCCCGACAAGAGCGTGCCGGGAGGCGGCGTCGTCGCCGGGATCGGCTGGGTGTCGGGGACGCGCTGCATGGTGCTGGTCAATGACAGCGGCATCGACGCCGGGGCGCTGCAGCCGCGGGGTCTCGACAAGCAGCTGCGCGCTCAGGAGATCGCGCTCGAAAACAAGCTCCCGTACGTCCAATTGGTCGAAAGCGCAGGGGCGAACCTCCTTGCCTACCGGGTCGAGGAGTTTGTGCGCGGTGGCAACCTGTTCCGAAACCTGGCGCGCATCTCCGCGGCGGGGCTTCCGGTCGTGACCGTGGTGCATGGCTCATCGACCGCCGGTGGCGCGTATCAGACCGGACTGTCGGACTACATCATCATGATCCGCGGCCGCTCGCGCGCGTTTCTCGCCGGGCCGCCGTTGCTGCTCGCGGCGACCGGGGAGGTTGCGACGGAGGAGGAGCTCGGGGGCGCCGAGATGCACACCGGCATCTCCGGTCTGGGGGATTATCTCGCGGAGGATGACCGCGATGCCGTGCGCATCGCGCGCGAGCTGATCGGCAAGCTCGAATGGAATCGCGGTGCCCCGCCCGCGGCGGCGCGCGTGCCGCCGCCGCGCTACGATCCGCAGGAGCTGCTCGGCATCATGCCCCTCGATCCGAAGCGGCCGGTGGACATGCGCGAGGTGATCATCCGCATCGTCGACGACTCGGATTTTCTCGAATTCGGCGCGCGCTATGGGTCCGCGACGGTCTGCGGAAACGCCCGCATCGATGGACACGCCGTCGGCATCGTGACCAACAATGGCCCGATCGACGCGGCCGGGGCGACCAAGGCCACCCACTTCATCCAGGCCTGCTGTCAATCGCAGGTACCGATCCTGTACCTGCAGAACACCACCGGCTATCTGGTGGGGCGCGCGCACGAGGAGGCGGGCATCATCAAGCATGGGTCGAAGATGATCCAGGCGGTCACCAACGCGACCGTCCCGCAGATCACGATTTACTGTGGCGCCTCCTTCGGCGCCGGCAACTACGGCATGTGCGGCCGGGGCTTCCATCCGCGCTTTTGTTTCGCGTGGCCGAATGCCAAGACCGCGGTGATGGGGGGCGAGCAGGCGGCGCGCACCATGACGGTGGTGACGCAGGCTGCGCGCAAACGCAAGGGCCACGCCGTGGATGAGCTCGGCATGGCGGAGCTCGAGCGGCGCATCATCGACAATTTCGACAGCCAGATGGACGTGTTCACCACGAGCGCGCACGTGCTCGATGACGGGGTGATCGATCCGCGCGACACCCGCGGCGTGCTGGGCTTCGTGCTGTCGGTCTGCCGGGACGCCGCGACCCGTGAGCTCCATCCCATGCAATTCTCGGTCGCGCGGCCTTGAGGCCGGCTGCAGGCGCCCTCCGATGACCTCGACCCCCTTCTCGAAGATTTTGATCGCCAACCGCTCGGAGATCGCGGTGCGCATCGCGCGGACCGCCCGGGCGATGGGCTATCGGACCGTCGCGGTATTCTCCGACGCGGACGTGCGCGCCACGCACACCACGGTGACGGATGAGGCCGTGCACATCGGCGGCGCCTCGTCGAGCGAGTCCTACCTGAACATCGCCCGCATCATCGCCGCGGCGCGCCGCGTGGGTGCCGATGCGATCCACCCGGGCTACGGCTTTTTGTCGGAGAACGCGGCGTTCGCCTCGGCATGCCGGGACGAGGGCATCGTGTTCATCGGGCCTTCGCCCGAGGCGATTGCGGCGATGGGCGACAAGGGCACCGCCAAGCGGTTGATGATCGAAGCGGGCGTGCCCTGCATTCCGGGCTACAACGGTGCCGCCCAGGATGATGCGCATCTGCTCGAGCAGGCGCAGATCGTGGGCTTGCCGATAATGATCAAGGCGGCCGCGGGCGGCGGGGGGCGCGGCATCCGCCGGGTCGACTCGATCGAGGAATTCGCGGCAGCGCTGCGCAGTGCCAGATCCGAGGCGCAAGGGGCGTTCGGCGATTCGCGAATGATCCTGGAAAGGGCCGTGCGTTCGCCCCGCCATGTGGAGGTGCAGGTATTTGCCGATCGTCACGGGAATGTGATCCATCTCGGAGAGCGCGACTGCTCGGTGCAGCGCCGCCACCAAAAAGTGATCGAGGAGGCTCCCTCGCCCGCCGTGAGCGCCGCGCTGCGCGAGACGATGGGCGCGGCCGCAGTGAAGGCGGCGGCAGCCATCGGCTATGAAGGGGCGGGCACGATCGAGTACCTGCTCGATGCGGAGGGTCGCTTCTACTTCATGGAAATGAATACCCGGCTGCAGGTGGAGCACCCGGTGACCGAGGCGATCACGGGCCTCGACCTCGTGGAGCTGCAGTTGCGGGTGGCGGCGGGGGAACGTCTGCCGATACGCCAGCAGGACGTGACGTTTACCGGCCACGCGATCGAGGTCCGGCTCTGCAGCGAGGATCCCGAGGAAAACTTCACCCCGCAGAGCGGACGCGTGTATCTGTGGGAGCCGCCGCCCGGCGTGCGGGTCGAGCACGCGCTCGTATCCGGATCCGACGTGCCGCCCCACTACGACTCGATGATCGCCAAGATCATCGCGAGCGGGCGCACCCGGGACGATGCGCGGCGGCGTCTGATCATGGCGGTGGAGGACTTCGTCGCCTTCGGCCCGCGCACCAACCAGGCCTTCCTCGCGCAATGCCTGCGCCACCCCGTGTTTGCCGCGGGCAGTGCGACCACGGACTTCATCGACGCGGAGACCGAGACGCTGCGCGGCGCCGCCGACGCGGCACACGCGCATCGAGTGCGTGCCTTGGGGGCGCTGCTGCTGCAGCTCACCGCCGTGCCGGCGCCGGCGGAGGCCCGGTCGGGCATTCTGCCGCGATTGTCGGTGACGACCCGCTTCGAGCTCGATGGGCAGCTGGTCTCGGCGCAGGTCGAGGGATCCTTTGCCGATCTCTGCCGGGTCGCGCTCGAGGGTGGCACGAGCGAGATATCGGTGCTCAGCGTCGAAGGCCACCACGCCTGCGTGGTCTGCGATGGCCATCGCGAGAACATTGCGTTCGTCCAGGCGGACGATGAGGTGCTGTTCCTGCATGCCGGCGGGGTGCATCGGCTTCGCGATCAGCGCCTTGCGCCGCAGGCGCGCGCCTCGGCAGGCAAGGACGGCCGCATTCGCGCCTCGATGACCGGGCGGGTGGTGGCCCTGCACGCGGCCGTGGGCACGCATCTTCAGGCGGGGCAGCCGGTGCTCACCATCGAAGCGATGAAAATCGAGCACACGCAGACGGCACCGATCTCCGGGGTGCTGACGGAATTGCACACCGAGCTCAATCAGCAGGTGACGGCGCATAGAATTCTGGCGCAGATTACGCACGAGCCACGCGCCGAGTCCGAGGCGGTATCGGTGCCGGGCATCGCGGGAGCAAAGCCATGACAGAAAGCGTGGTACTGACGGCGCGGCGCGGCGCGGCCCTGTGGATC
The DNA here is from genome assembly GCA_963736185.1 of uncultured Gammaproteobacteria bacterium. Lineage (GTDB taxonomy): Bacteria > Pseudomonadota > Gammaproteobacteria > Steroidobacterales > Steroidobacteraceae > Bog-1198. Next base: position 35,373 of record CAVTNZ010000012.1, read on the forward strand.
ACCATCAACCGGGCGGCGCGCCGCAACGCACTGAACGACGAGGTGCTGGAGGGCATTGCGCGCGGCTACGAGGCGGCGGAGTCCGATGCCGGTGTGCGCGCCATCGTGCTCACGGGCAGTGGCGACAAGGCATTTTGCGCAGGGGCCGATCTCACGCCGGGGGACAATTTCGCGTTCGACCCGGCGCGGCCGACGACGGTGTATGCGGATCTCGCGCGGCGTGCGCGATCGGCGCGGGTGCCCTCGATTGCGCGCGTCAACGGCGCCTGCATGGCGGGCGGCATGGGATTGCTGGGCATGGTGGATCTTGCGATTGCCTCCTCCGGCGCGGTGTTCGGCCTGCCGGAGGTGCGCATCGGGCTCTTTCCGATGCAGGCCTGCGCCCTGCTTCAGGATCTGGTCCCGCGGCGGGTGCTGCGCGAGTGGAGCCTGTGCGGCGATCGTTTCGATGCGGCCACGGCCCTACGGACCGGTCTGGTGAACGCGGTGGTCGCGCCCGACGCTCTGGACGCGGCGGTGGACCAATGGGTGGAGCGCCTCCTCGCCGGCTCGCCGATGGCAATCCGCCGCGGCTTGTGGGCGCTGCGGTGCATGGAGGACTCCGGATTCGACGGCGCGCTCGCCTTTGGCGAGGCTCAGATCGGGCTGGCGGCGAAGACCGAGGATGCGCGCGAGGGCTTGGCGGCCTTCAACGAGAAGCGTCCCCCGCCCTGGGCCGTAAAATGACCGCGACACGCGGCGGTTCGGGAATCGTGCGCCTCGGCGGCGCCTCGGCCTTCTGGGGCGACAGCGTCTGTGGGCCGATCCAGCTGGTCGAGCGCGGGGAAGTCGACTATCTCGTGTTCGACTACCTGGCCGAGACGACGATGGCGGTGCTCGCGGCGGCGCGTTTGAAAAAGCCGGACGCCGGGTATGCCACCGATTTCGTCGAGATCGCCATGCGCAGCGTGCTGCGCGAAGCGATCTCCAAGCGCATCACCATGGTGACCAATGCGGGCGGCATCAACCCGTCGGCCTGTGGCCGTGCGCTCGCGGCACTGGCTGCCGAGCTCGGGGTGACGCTCAAGGTGGCCGTGGTCGAAGGCGACGATGTGAACGCCGCGTTGCCCACGCTCGGCGCGACGCTCGCCGACGGCGTAACGCCCGCGGCCATTCCCGCCACCACCCTGAGTGCCAACGCCTACCTCGGGGCCCTGCCGATTGCGCGGGCGCTCGCCGGCGGGGCGGACGTGGTCATCACCGGACGCTGCGTCGACAGCGCGCTGACCCTCGGCCCGCTGATGCACGAATTCGGCTGGCGCAGCGACGATTACGATCGCCTGGCGGCCGGCAGCCTGGCGGGACACATCATCGAGTGCGGCTGCCAGGCGACCGGCGGCCTGTTCACCGATTGGCACGAGGTGCCGGACTGGGCGGACGCGGGCTATCCGATCATCGAATGCAGCGCGGACGGCAGCTTCATCGTCACCAAGGCGCCGAAAACGGGGGGTCTCGTCCATCCGCTCGCAGTGGCCGAGCAGCTGGTTTACGAGATCGGCGATCCGTCGGCCTACGTGCTGCCGGATGTGGTGTGCGATTTTTCCGGCGTCGAGATCACGGCCGCGGGCCCGGAGCGCGTGCGTGTCAGCGGTGCGCGCGGGCGTTCGCCGACGGACAAGTACAAGGTCTCGGTCACCTATCGCGATGGCTTCCGTTGCTCGGGAACGATGATCCTCATCGGCCGCGATGCAGCCGCCAAGGCGAGACGCACCGCGGGCGCGATCCTCGAGCGCATGCGCGGACTGTTGGCGCGGGCCGGGTTGGCCTATTTCACGCAGGAGCTCATCGAGGTGATCGGCGCGGAAACCTTGTATGGCCCGCACGCGCGCTCGCCCGCACCGCGCGAGGTGATGATGCGCGTGACGGTGACGCACCCGGACCGCCGCGCGCTCGAGATGTTTTCACGCGAGATCGCGCCTTCCGGCACGTCGTGGTCGCCGGGGACGACGATGCCGGCCGGCGGCCGGCCTTCTCCCTCGCCGCTCGTCAAACAGGTGAGCTGCCTGATTCCGAAGTCGGCGGTTCAGGCGGTGGTGCGCCTCGACGCGGAGGTCATTCCGGTGGCCGTCCCGCCCGGCTCGCCGCAGGCCGACGCCGGGGAAGGTCCGGGAGATCGCGAATCGCCGATGGCACCGCCGGGAGAGGTCGCCGTGCCGTTGGTGGTGATCGCCTGCGCGCGCAGTGGCGACAAAGGGGATCGCTCGAACATCGGCGTGATCGCACGCCGACCGGAGTACCTGCCGCTGATCCTCGCGCAGGTGACGCCGACCGTCGTCGCCGACTACTTCAAGCACCTGGTGCAAGGACCGGTGCGCCGCTACCCGCTACCGGGGATTCACGGCTGCAACTTCGTCCTCGACGGCGCGCTGGCGGGGGGCGGTACGACCTCGCTTCGGCTCGACCCGTTGGGCAAGGGCATGGCGCAGATGCTGCTCGATCTGGAGGTGCGCGTGCCGGCGGCCTGGGCGGGTGCCCCGCCCCCTGCCGCTGGATCGACCCGGGCCTAGGCGTCAGGGCGTTCGCGCTGCCGCAAGAAACGCGGGGGAGGCCGTCAAGGCGCCCACGATGTCGGCGGACAACGTGGGCGAGGCTTCCGGCAGCGCGGCGATCACGCGATGCTCGGGATCGAGAACGTATAGCACGGCGGTGTGGTCCATGGCGTAATTCGCACCCGCACCCGCACCCGCACCCGCACCCGTTCCCGTGCCCGCAATGACGCGCTTCGTGGCGCGCGCGCGGAACGCAGTGACCGCCTTCTGCACTGCGGTGGGATCGCTCACACTGCGGATGCGAGGGTCGAAGTACGCCACGTACGCGTGCAAGCGCTCGGCGGAATCCCGCGCCGGGTCGATGGTGACGAAGATCGGCACCACTTGCGCGGCGCGGCTGCCGAGCTGTTCGAGCGCGCGGTGCACCGCCAGCAGGGTCGTCGGACACACGTCCGGGCAGTGGGTATAGCCGAACGCCACCAACAGGAAATGACCGGCGGGCGCCTGCGCGCCGGGCGCGTCGGTGGGATCGAGCCAGCGGGCCATGTCGGCGTCGACCCGCACCCCGCGGGGCAGCACCAGCGCATCGCCGTTGGAGGTACGCAGCCAGACCGCCAGCACCGCCCCGGCCGCGATGCCGAGCGGCACTCCGAGATACCACCACCAGCGACTTCGGGGGCTGCTCAGCACGCTCTTGCGGGGATTTTTCATGCGCGTCGCGCGGATGGGGACTAGTATGACATGCTGGAATCGCGGGTCGAAAGCGAGTTCGGCCGCGGAGGGCGGACGTTAGCCAATCCGCACAAGTCTCGATGCCGCCCCTCCGTTACTGTCCCGAGCTGGACCGGTGTCGAAGAGGTTCCTTCATGCATATTCAGGCCGCTGTTTGCCGCGACAAGGGCTCGTTCACGCTCGAGGCGGTCGACCTCAGCGAACCTCAGATGGATGAAGTGCTCGTCAAGATCGTCGCCTGCGGGATGTGCCACACGGATCTGGCGGTTCGCGACCAGCATTTGCCGCTGCCGCTGCCGGCGGTGCTCGGGCACGAAGGGGCCGGCATCGTCGTGAAAGCCGGCTCGGGGGTATCCAAGGTGAAGCCAGGCGACCACGTCGTGCTGAGCTATGGATCCTGCGGCAAGTGTCCCAATTGTTTATCCGGCCGGCCGGCCTACTGCGCGGAGTTCCTCGCCTACAACGTGGGCACGCGCCGCCCCGATGGGTCGTGCACGCACCAGCAGCACGGCAAGGCGATCACCGGCGCCTTTTTCTACCAGTCGTCGTTCGCCACCCATGCATTGACCCACGTACGCAATGTCGTGAAGGTGGCGAACGATCTGCCGCTCGAGGTCCTCGCGCCGCTCGGATGCGGCATTCAGACGGGCGCGGGGGCGGTGTTCAATTGCCTGCGTCCGCAGGCGGGCAGCTCGATCGCCCTCTTCGGCGCGGGGGCGGTAGGCCTCTCGGCCGTCATGGCGGCCAAGGTGGCGGGCTGCGCGGTGATCGCCGCCGTGGATGTGCAGCCGGGCCGGCTCGAACTGGCGCGTGAGTTGGGTGCCACCCACCTCATCAATGCCAAGAGCGGGGACGCGGTGGCGGCGATCCGCGAGATCTCGGGCGGCGGGGTCGACTCGGCGGTCGAGGCGACCGGCATTCCCGCGGTCATGACGCAGGCGTTCGATGCGCTCAACGGCACCGGAACCGTGATCGTGCTGGGCGTCGCTCCGGCCGGAGCCACGGTGAGCGTGGATGCCGGGAGCCTTCTCGGCGGCAAAAAGCTGCGCGGCGCCATCGAAGGCGAGAGCGTGCCGGAGGTGTTCATCCCCCAGCTCATCGCGCTTTGGAAGGCGGGCAAATTCCCGTTCGATCGGTTAGCCAAATTCTATGCGTTCGAGGAGATCAACCAGGCGGCACACGACTCGGAGCGCGGCCTGGTGATCAAACCCATAATCCGGATGCCTGTCTAAGGAGCAACGTATGAACGCCACCCTCCTCGAGCAAGACGTTGAGAATGTCGTACCGATCGGCTCGAAAGGGCCGGTGACGGCGTACCTGCACCGGCGCAACGTCATGCTGTACGCGCTGCTCTGCGTCGTGGCCTATGCGCCGATCTGGCTGCACCTCGGTGCGGGATGGCAGGCAGCGGGACTCGGACTGCTCGCGCCGGGGGTGGGATTCGTGGCGCTCGGGGGCTTTTGGGCGCTGTTATTTCCGCTGACGCTCGGCCTCTTTTGGCTCTCGGTCGTGGCGTGGTTCTGGTGTGGCATGGTGATCGCGCCGCTGACGGTGTGGCTCGGCACCGCGGCGCTCGCGGGCGCGGCGGCGGGTGCGGCGATCTGGGCGCCGGCCGTCTATGTGGTTCCGGCGTGTGCGTTCGCGATCTTCATGGTGTTTCAGTATCGCGGTCTGAAGCGCCGCCGCCGCGACCAAGCGGCCTACGCGCTGCGCCAGACGTTCTTCGCCGAGTCGCTGGCGGAGGTTCGGCAGCGGGTGCTATCCGAGCCGGTGCCGGGCGAGCGGGAGCTCGATCCCGAGCAGATCGCGGCCGTGCGCTACGTGCTCGAGCGGGCATTGCAGCCGATCGACGGCTTCAAGGGCTTCACCATCATCGACCAATTCCAGCCGGCGGCGCTGCGCTACCAGATCAATCACATGGGGTTCGCCCTGGGAATGGTGCAGGCGCACTACACGCCGAATTTTCACGGCTACCTGGCGCAGGCCCAGCGCAACCTGATCGAGAAGTACCGCGTCCCCCGGGTCTGGAATTATTGGGTGTACGAGTCGATGTGGGGACACTTCAACTTCACCCATCACGATCCGGTGGTCCGCGACAACATCATGCTGTCCGGCTGGTACGGCATGCACGTGGGCCAGTACACGCTCAACACCGGAGACCGGCGCTACGCCGAGCCCGGCAGCCTCACCTTCAAGCTCAACGACCGCAAGATCTATCCGCACGATTTGCACACGGTGGAACGGGCCGTGGTCAACAACTTCGAGCACAACCGCTTCACGCTCTTCCCCTGCGAGCCGAACTGGGTCTATCCGATCTGCAACATGTATGGACTGTCGTGCCTCGCGGCGCACGACGCGGCCTTCGGCACGCAGGATGTGGCGAGAATCTACCCGAAGTGGCGGGAGAAGCTGCGCACGGAGTTCACCGATCTGAAGGGCAGCATCGTGGGCCTGCGCTCCAAATGGACGGGGCTCGAGATGCCGTTCTACACCGGCGAGGCCGGTTTCGCGTTCTTCGCCAATATCTTCTCGCGCCCGTTCGCGCAGCGTCTCTGGGCCGTCGGGCGCAAAGAGCTCGGCTTCTGCCTCGCGAGCGATGCCGAGGGCAAGCAGCGTCTGTCGCTCCCGACCGAGCTGCTGCCGTTCCTCGACAAGATCGACCCGGGCCACTACAAGCCGGGTGTGCTGTTCGCGTACGTCGCCATCATCATGTGCGCGCGCGAGTTCGGCGATGACGAGCTCGCCGAAGCCACGCTTCGCTCGATGGAACAGGATTGCGGGCGCACGATGGAAAACGGGGTGTTGAGCTATCGCAAGGGCTCGTGCCTGGCGAACGTCTGGGGCGTCGAGGCGCGGCTCATGCGCACGGGGGACTTCCGCAACAGCTTCGTCAAGGGGCCGCCGAAATCGGCGCTTGCGGGCCCGATCTTGAGCGGCGCGAATTACCCGGACGTGCTGGTCGCCAAGGCGTTCAGCCGTGGCGAGAATCTGGAGCTGGTACTTTACAACGGCAACGCGCCCGGCTCGCAACCGCTCGAGATCGAGCGGCTGAAGGCCGGTGCGACCTATCGGGTGACCGGCGCGGAGTCGCCGACCGTCACGGCGGACGCGCAGGGCCGCGCCACGTTGCGGGCCCGCATCGATGGCCGAACGGCCATCCGGATCGACCCGGTGGAGCTGCACTGAGGTGCCAAACGCTCGCGCCGCCGCGGGCGACACGGACGCACTCGAGGGCAGCCGGTCGCTGGCCGATTTGATTCGACGACGCGCCGCCGAGCATGCGGAGCGCGTCGCCTTCGTCACGCCCGCCCGCAGCTGGACGTACGGCGAGCTCGACGCGCAATCGAGCCGCATCGCGCAAGGCTTCGCCGCGGCCGGGGTGGTGGCGGGCGACTGCGTCGCGAGCCTCACGAGACAGGGGGCCGAATGCATCCTGCTGCTGCTCGCGGCCGGCAAGTTGGGTGCGGTTCTCGCGCCGCTCAATTGGCGGCTGTCGGCGCTGGAGCTCGAGTACGCGCTCGGCGTCGCCCGACCGAAAGTGCTCATGCTGGACGCCTCGCTCGCCGCCGGGGCGGACCAGGCTCTCGCGGCGGCCCAGGTGGGTTGCCGCCTGCTGACCGATGGGCCGGAGGATCTGGCGCGGCTCGATACGTGGGCGGCCAAGCACGCGGCGCGCGACCCGGGCGCGGAGCCGGGACTCGATGCAGTGGCCGCGCGGCTGTTCTCCTCCGGCACCACCGGATTTCCCAAAGCCGCGGACCTTTCGCACCGCGGCATCCTCACGCAGTGCATCGAGTGGACGGCTCCCTTTCGCTACGAGTATGGCGGCACGGTGCATCTGAACGTGCTGCCGACCTTTCACGTCTCCGGGATCGTCAATGCGGTGTGGATGCTCGTGCTCGGCGGGACCGCTGTGTTCCAACCGGAGTTCGACCCGCAGCGCTACCTCGCGGCGATCGAGCGTCACCGCATCACCGATGCCTTCGCGGTGCCGGCGATGCTGCGTACCCTGGTCGAATGCCCGCAGATTCACACCACCGACCTGTCCTCGCTGCGTTGCATCGCCTATGGCGGCTCGCCGATCGACGAGGTGCTGCTGACCCGGTGCATGCGCGATTTTGGCTGCGGCTTCCTGCAGGTGTACGGCATGACGGAGGCGACCGGCACATTGACGGCGTTGTATCCCGAGGAACATGACCCGGGCGGACCGAAGGCTCGGCTGCTGCGCTCGGTGGGCAGACCCGGCGCGCACATCGAGCTTCGCATCGTAAGTCCGGTCGACCGGCACGAGTGCGCGGCGGGCGAGGTCGGCGAGGTGTGGATCCGGTCGCGGCAGCTGATGGTGGGCTATCACGGAGATGAGGCGGCGACCCGCGCCGCTTTTCCGGAGGGTCGCGACGCGCCCGGCGGCTGGCTGCGATCGGGCGATGCGGGCTACCTCGACGAGGGGTACCTGTTCCTGCACGACCGGATCAAGGACATGATCATCTCGGGCGGCGAGAACGTCTATCCGGCGGAGGTCGAGAAAATGCTTGCCCTGCACCCCGCGGTCGCCGAGTGCGCCGTGATCGGCGTCCCGGACGAGAAATGGGGCGAGACGGTGAAGGCCTGCATCGTGCTGCGGAGCGAGACCTCGGCGAGCGCCGCAGAACTGATCGCGTTCTCGCGCGCGCGGCTCGCGCACTACAAGTGCCCCACGTCGGTGGATTTCGTCGGGAGCCTGCCGCGCAATCCGAGCGGCAAGATCTTGAAGCGCCTGCTGCGCGAGCCTTACTGGGCCGGCCGCAGCCGGAACATCGCGTGAAGCGCCCTCACCCTATCGAGCAAGGGGTTTTCAATGACTGAGATCGAACGCGTATTCGACCTGCAGCGCAGGCACAAGTGGACCGTCAAGAACTCCACCGCCGCCGAGCGCAAGGCCAAGCTGGAGCGCCTCAAAAAGGCGGTGATGGAGCATGCCGCCGCGATCCGCCAGGCGCTGCACTCGGACCTGCGCAAGCCGGAGGCGGAAGCGTCGGGCGAGATCGGCAGCGTCGAGAACGACATCAATGATGCCGTCGAGCATCTCGAGTCGTGGATGGCACCCACCGAGATCAGCCCGGCGCCGATGTTCGCCGGCGCGCGTGCGCGCATCGTGTACGAAGCGCGCGGCGTTTGTCTGGTGTTCGGTCCGTGGAATTTTCCCTTTCAGCTGCTGTTCGAGCCCCTGGTGCCGATCATCGCCGCGGGCAATACGGCGATCTTGAAGCCCAACGAGCTTGCGCCGGCGACCAGCCGCATCTCGGCCGAGATCGTCCGCGCGGTATTCGATGAGCGCGAGGTGGCGGTGTTCGAGGGCGGGATCGAATTGGCGCAGGAGCTGCTCGCCTTGCCCGTGGATCATATCTTCTTCACCGGCAGTCCCAAGGTGGGCCGGGTGGTCATGGGCGCGGCGGCGCGCCATCTGTCCTCCGTCACGCTCGAGCTCGGCGGCAAGTGTCCGGTCATCCTGGACGAGACGACCGACCTCGCGGCGGCGGCGGCCACCATCGCGGCGGCGCGCTGCTACAACAGCGGTCAGGTGTGCCTGTGCCCGGACATCGCGTGGGTGCCGGAGGCGAAGCGCGACGCGCTCGTCGGGCACCTGGAAAGTGCGGTCCGATCCATGTTGTATCCGCGCGGCGAGCTCGACAAGAACGTCTTCGGGCGCATGGTGGACCGGCGCAATTTCGAGCGGGTCAAGGGTTATGTCGATGACGCGCTCCAATGCGGCGCGAGGGTGGCCTTCGGCGGGACGAGCGAGGCGGCGGATCTTACGATTCACCCCACGGTGCTGCTCGATGTGCCCGCAAACGCCCGCATCATGCAGGAGGAGGTCTTCGGGCCGGTGCTTTGCATTCGCAGCTATCGCGAGGCGGATGAGGTTTGTTCGGCATTGCAGAGCGGCGGCAAGCCGCTCGCCATGTACATCTACAGCAACGACCCCGGCTTCGTCGATCGGGTGGTGAGGCAAACCTCCTCGGGCGGCGTGACCGTGAATGGGTGGGCGATGCACTGGTTCGAGCCGCAGCTGCCCTTCGGCGGAGTCAACGAGAGCGGGATCGGGCGCTATCATGGCGTGCATGGCTTCCGAGAGGTCTCGCACGAGCGCTCCGTGTTCCTGCAGTCATGAAGTCGCTGTGCGCGGATTTGCTGGCCGAATGCGCCACGCTCGAGGGCCTCGTGGCGCCGCTCGATGCGGCGGGCTGGCGGACGCGGACGAGATTTTACGAATGGAGCCTGTACGACGAGATCGCCCACCTGTGCCTGTTCGACGAGCTTGCGGTGCTGGCGGCCGAGAGCCAGGAGGGCTTTCGCCGCGAACAGGCCGCGCTCGAGGCGACATTGGCTGCCGGCATGCAGGTCAGTGAATTCGCCCGGCGCCGCTACGCGGAGCTCGACGGCGCGGGTCTGCGGCAATTGTGGCACGGCCGCTATCAGGCGCTCACGAAACGCCTGGCATTGCTCTCGCCGAAGGCGCGCCTGCCGTGGTTCGGACCCGACATGAGCGCGCGCTCGTTCGTCACCGCCCGTCTCATGGAGACCTGGGCTCACGGCCAGGATGTCTTCGACGCCCTGCATCGCCTCCGGCCTGCAACCTCTCGCCTGCAGCATATCGCTCATCTGGGCGTTCTGACTTTCGGCTGGGCGTTCCGCAACCGCGGGCTCGAAGTGCCCGCGGTCATTCCCTTCGTCGAACTGACCGGACCCGGCGGCGAATCGTGGTCGTGGGGGGAGCGCTCGGACGAGGAGTCGGTTCGGGGCAGCGCGATGGATTTTTGCCTGGTGGTCACGCAGCGGCGCCACTCCCTCGATACGCGCCTCGCGGTGACGGGCCCCATCGCCCAGGAGTGGATGCGCATCGCTCAATGCTTTGCGGGGCCGCCGGCCGACGGTCCCGCGGCGGGAACGTTCCCGGTGTGACTGCCGATGCCGAGGGCGCGGAAGAGTCGGGGCTGCCGCTAACCTGCGGGCTCGGCGAAGACATCGAGGCGCGCCTTGCGGCGCTGCGGGCGCCGCTTGCGGAGCGGGCGCTGTCCGATGTCACGTTTTGCAACCTGCATTTGTTCCGCGAGGCGCACGCGTATCGATACGTGCCCGGTCCGTGGCCCGCAATCGCCGGCCGTACCTATGAGGGCGCGTCGATCCTGATCCCGCTGTTCGACATCGCGACGGCGCCACTCGAGGCGCTGCGCGCGCTTCAAGGGCCGCGGGCCTGGTTTTATCCGCTCGCGGACGAGGTGCTCGCGCGGATGGATCCGGCCACCGTCGAGTCGCATGCGTTGCGCGACGACGCCGATTATCTTTACGCGGCGGCGCAGTTCCTCGACTACGACGCGCCGGGCCTCGGCCCAAAGCGCCAGGCGGTCGCGCGTCTGCTGGCGAGGTGCAAGCTCACGGTGACCTCTCTGGGCCCGGAGGATCACAGTGCCGCGGTCGAGGTGTTGGAGGGCTGGTGCGCCGACAAGGGCGTGAGTCCCGACGAGGCGGACGCCCCGGCGTGCCGCGAGGCGCTCGCGTACCTCGGACGCGACGGGCCGCTATCCGGATTCTTGCACCGGGCCGACGGGGTGCCGGCGGGGTTTGTCGTCGTGGAGGCCCTGAATCCCGGCGTGCTTGTCGTGCGCTTCGCGAAGGGGAGGGCGCAGTACGACGGAATATTTGCGTATCTGTTTCAGGATCTCGTGCGCCGGTTCCTGCCGGAGCCGCGCTGGCTCAATTTCGAGCAGGATCTCGGCAAGCCGAATTTTCGGCAGACCAAGCGCTCGTTCCGGCCGGTCGCGCTGCTGGATAAGCATCGGGTGAGGATTCGGGGGGCTTAACGCGCGGGCGGTGTTAAGGCGACGGGCATTGTTGAGGCTAAGGGCGTTGTTAGGGCTCCAGTGCGCTCTTCAGGCTCGAGGACGAGGTCTTCGAGTATCCGCGCGTAGTCATCGAGCGATAGCCTGCCGTTGGGCTTGAACCAGGTGCTCGCCCAGTTGATGGCGCCATGGAGCACGAATTGCAGCGCGTGCGGATCGCTTCTCAGCAATCCGGCGCGCGCGCAGTCATCGAGGACGGCATGCCAAAGCGTGGAATACTGCGTGCGCCGCGCCGTGAGCTGCGGTTTGGCGGCGTCATCGAGCTCGCGCCACTCGGCGATCATCACGGCGTAGTAATCGCGCGTGCCTGCACCGATCAGGCAATCGAGCTGCAGACGGATCAGTGCGCGCAGCTTGTCGCGGGCCGTGCCTCCGGTGGCGACCGCGGCTTCTGCCTTGTCGCACAGCTGGGTCGCCGCTTCGTGCATGACCTCGAACAGCATCTGCTCTTTCGAGCGGAAATAATGGAACAGGCTGCCGGAGAGGATGCCGACGATCTCGGAAATCGCACGGGTGGTGGTGGCGTGAAAGCCTCGCTCGCGGAACAGGAGCGCTGCCGCATCCAAGATGCGCCGCCGGGTGTTGCTGGGGTCAGCGGCCATGGTGACGGCCTGCGACCGGAGGCTAGACACCGGCCATCAGCGAGTGCGCTCGCCGCGGCGCCGGCCGGGGGTCGCGACTCGAGGGGACCCAGGGCATCGGAAAGGAGGCCGCGCAGTGCAGCGACAGCCGGCGCGAACCGGCGAGAATGTCGCGCGGCCGAAGCCCGAAGATGCGGCGGATCGAATGACTGAAATGCGTCGAGTCGGGATAACCTGCCTCGAGCGCGAGCTGGGTGAGATTGCAGGGCCCCGTCAACGACGGGAGCACGGAGCGTGCTCGTTTCCAGGCGCAAAACGCGCGCACGGTCATGCCGATTTCTTCCTTGAACAGGTGCACGAAGCGCGAGAACGAGAGGCTGGTCAGGCGCGCGAACTCCCTGGCCGAGATCTGCTCCTGAGGATTCGCCACGATGCGGGCGACGACCCGCTCGATGCGCGGGTCGAGCTGTCGAGGCGCGAGCTGGCGGCCAAAGAACAGCCGGTCGAGCTCGAGGGGCGTTGCACCGGCGCTGCGCTCCGCCAGCCAATCCTCGAATGATCGGTCCAAATTCTCGTAGCGGGCTGTTCTCGAAGGATCCAGGCCCCGGTTCCAAGCCGCGAGGTCCGCGAACGAGGCGGACTCGGGTTCGATCAAGATATCGCGGATGAGCCGGTCCGATGAGGTGATCCGATGGACCACATTGGCGGGAACCGCGGCGAGCCAGGCACGCGTGGGTGCCGCGCCGTCGACGGCGATCTCGAACGGCGTCTGGTGCGCGATGTAAACGGAGTGCGCCCCGAATTGTCGGGCCGAGGGGCTGCCGAGCAGACCGGAATAGACGATCCGGTCGCGCGTGACGATCATCGAGCGCAGACGAGTCTGGTCAGGCTCCTCATGGAGCATAGGTGCGAGCTGGGCTGCCATAACTCCCCTCCCCGGGGTCGAAGTCGGGAGTCTCAAGCCCCCTGTGGTCCGGAGTATAGGCCGAGGTCCGCCCACCAAGCAAGCGCTCGCTTGGTTGATGCGAGGGGGCGTTCGGGGACGGCTGCGGGAGCCGTCTGCAACCGTTGGCCGCAAGTCCGGCCCGTGATTGGCGAGCTAAGCTCGGCCTCCTCGATGCAAGCCGAAACCCCTGATCCCGCTGCTCTTTATCCCTGGCTGGAGGGTCATGTCGCCGATTTTCGGGGCCCCCTCACGGTCGAGCGCCTGCGCGGCGGACAGTCCAACCCGACGTTCCGGCTGAGCACGCCGGAGGCGAGCTATGTGCTGCGGCGCAAGCCGTTCGGCGACCTGCTGCCGAGCGCCCATGCGGTCGAGCGCGAATACCGGGTGATGCGCGCATTGGGTGGCTCGGCCGTGCCGGTGCCGCGCGTTCATGGGCTTTGCGAGGATCCCTCGGTCGCCGGTACGACATTTTTCGTCATGGACTATGTCGCCGGCCGGATACTCGAGGATTCGCGCATGCCGACGCTCGCCAGGGAGGAGCGCAGCGCGCTGTTCGATGCGATGAACACGGTGATCTCGGCGCTGCACACCCTCGACCCCGCGTCGGTCGGTCTGTCGGATTTCGGGCGCGCGGGCAACTACATCGAGCGCCAGGTGGCGCGCTGGACCAAGCAATACCGGGCCTCGATCACCGAGCCGATCGAGGAGATGGAGCGGATCATCGAATGGCTCCCCCGCCATCTGCCCCCGGAACACGGCGGGCGCATCGTGCATGGCGACTACAAGGTCGATAACATCGTCTTCCATCCGACCGAGCCGCGCGTCGCGGCGCTGCTCGATTGGGAGCTCGCGACGATCGGTGATCCGCTCGCGGACTTCGCCTTTCACTTGATGGCCTGGCATCTCGAGCCGACCCTGTTTCGGGGCTGGGCCGGGGAAGATCTCGAGGCGCTCGGAATCCCGAGCGAGCGCGCCTATGCGCAAGCCTATGCGCGCCGCACCGGCCTTGCGGTCGCGACCGATTGGCGCTTCTACCTGGTGTTCAGCATGTTCCGGCTGGCGGCGATTCTGCAAGGCATCAGCAAGCGCGCCGAATCCGGCAATGCCGCGGATGCGCAGGCCGCCGAGGTCGGCGGCCAGGCCCAGCCGGTCGCGCAGAAGGCCTGGAAGATCGCGACCGCTTTCACGGGGGCCACATGACCGACGCAACCAGCCCCGACGCCGGCACCTGGCCGCAAAGCGACCAAGCCTTCGCACTCGACGGTGGGGTGGCGGTCGTCACCGGCGCGGCGAGCGGTCTTGGGCGCGCCATCGCCCAGGCCTGCGCGTCATTGCACATGCGGCTCGTGCTGGCGGATATCGATGCGGCAGGCTTGCAGAGCATCAAGGCCGAGCTCGAGACGGGCACCGAGTGCATTACGCGAATCACCGACGTGCGCCATCGCGCCGCGCTCGAGTCGCTGGCGGATGACGCCTTCCATGCGTTCGGCCGCGTGACCGCCTTGTTCAACAATGCGGGGGTGGTGATCACCCGACCACTGCTCGAGACCACGGAGGCGGACTGGCAATGGATGCTCGACGTGAACCTCTGGAGCGTCATCCACGGCATCTCGGCGTTCGTGCCGCGCATGCGGGCTCAGGGTTGCGAGGGGCGCATCGTGAACACCGCCTCCGCCGCGGGGTTCCTCTCCGAGCCCAACCTCGCCGCCTATTCGGTGAGCAAGCATGCGGTCGTGGCGCTGAGCGAGACATTGCATCGGGAGCTGTGTCAGGAAAAGGCGCCGCTCGGAGTGACGATCTTGAGTCCCGCCTTCGTGCCCACGGGGATCATTCACAGCGAACGCGCGCGACCTGCCGAATTGAGTGCTTCCGCGGTGCGGTCCGCTGCAGCGCTCGCCGCCGAGGCGCAGCTCGAGCATGCCGTGCAATCCGGCAGAGTATCGGCGGCCGATGTCGCGGACCGGGTGCTCGAGGCGGTGCGCCGTCGCCGGCTGCATGTGTTCACCCATCCGAAGATCCGCCGCGGCGTGGAGATGCGCATGGCGGCGGTTTATGCCGGGTTCGATCCCTGAGCGCGGAGCGCGGCGGCGCGCGAGAGCCCCGCTGTGATGCGCCATTGGCAGTGTGATCCTGCCGCCGGCCTGACGGGCTTGCGCTGGACCGAGATGCCGCCGCCCACTCCCGGTCGGGGGGAGGCGCTGGTCGCCATCGAGGCGGCAAGCCTCAATTTCCCGGACCTGCTCCTCATCGCGGGGAAGTATCAGTGGCGACCGCCGCCGCCCTTCACACCCGGGACCGAATTCGCCGGCACCGTCGTCGCGCTCGGTCCGCAGACCACGGGGATCGGCATCGGGGATGCCGTCATGACGGTGGGTACCACCGGCGGCTTTGCGACGCATGCCACGGTGGCCGTGGAGAAGCTGAAACGCGTGCCGCGGGGATTTTCCAGCGTGGAGGCGAGCGTGCTGCTCGTCGCCTACGGCACCGCGATGCATGGACTCCTGGATCGCGGAGCGCTGCGCGCCGGAGAGACGGTGCTCGTGCTCGGTGCCGCCGGCGGCGTCGGTACGGCGGCCATCCAGGTGGCCAAGGCCGCGCAGGCGCGCGTGATCGCGGGCGTTTCGTCGGAGGCCAAGGCCGCGTTCTGCCGGCGGCTCGGCGCGGATGCGACCATCAATTATGGTGCCGACGAGTTGCGCACCGCACTTCGGTCGCTTGCGCCCAGCGGACCCCAGGTGGTGTTCGATCCGTTCGGCGGCGCGCTCGCGGAGCCCGCATTTCGCTCCATCGCCTGGCGCGGGCGCTATCTCGTGATCGGGTTTGCCGGCGGTGAGATTCCGCGGCTCCCGCTGAACCTTCCGCTCCTCAAAGGCGCCTCCATCGTCGGGGTCTTTTGGGGTGAGTTCGACAGCCGCGAGCCCGAAGCGAGTCAGGCTTTGATCGAGCAGCTTGCCCTTGGCCGCTCCGCCGGCTGGCTGCGCCCGGTCATCGACCAAGTGCTGCCCATGCGCGATCTGCCGACGGCCATTCACGCCATGGAATCGCGTGCCGTTCAAGGAAAAGTCGTGCTGATCAACGATCCCGGTTAGCTAATTCGCGCAAGAATCGCCGGCATCAAGCGCTTAGGCTCCCGACAGTCTGGCATCACCCGCTTTCGATAAATTGGTGAACTGGGGAGTCAAAAAATGCAGAAGAGCGTGATTGCACTACTGGCGGTCGCGACAGCGAGCGCGCTGTCGCTTGCGTCCACCGTGGCGCGTGCCGATGATGATCAGGGTCTCCAGGAGATCGTGGTCACCGCGCAGCGGCGGGCGGAGTCCGTCATGACGGTACCGATTGCGGTCACCGCCATCTCCCAGAGCGAACTCGAGTCCCGCGGCGTGATGAACGTGAGCGAGATGAGCAACCTCGTTCCGACTCTCGAGGTCAACAGCGCGTTCGGCGACACGCAGCCCAACTTCACGCTGCGTGGCGTTGGCATGGCCAATGAGCACAACCCGAACCAGGCCTCGCCGATCGGCGTCTACTTCGATGACGCTTATATCGCGGCACGCGCGGATCAAGGCATGCAGCTGTACGATTTGGAGCGCGTCGAAGTCCTCGAGGGGCCGCAGGGAACCCTTTATGGGCGCAACACGACGGGCGGCGCCATCAACTTCATCTCCCGGATGCCCAGCCTTCAGGGAGGATCGGATGGCTATGTCGAGGCGGGATACGCGACCTACAACACGTTCACTGCACGCGGCGCATTCGAGACGACACTCGAAGACGGCATCGCGGGCGTGCGCATTGCGTTCAGCTCGGCGCACGGGGATGGCTTCAACAAGAATTTGTATCCGAGCGAGCCGGCGGCCAATTCCACCGATAACGATGCCGTGCGGTTGATCTTCAAGGTGAAGCCCGACGAGCGTTGGGACGTGATGTTCAAGCTGACCGCCGGCAATGCCAATCCGACGCAGGCCGGTGTGTACGATCTCGGCACAGGACCGAACGGGGCCAATACGACGCTCAACACCAGCCGCCAAGCTCAAGGTTTGAGCTTCTGGGAGATCGACAGCCCCCGGCTCGGCAACAACACGCTGCAGAACTGGGGTTCCGAGCTCGTCACCAAGTTCGCGATCAATGATGCGCTCACTGCGACCTGGCTGCAGTCCTACGACACCGCCAGTGCGCAGTTCACCCAGGAAGGCACGGGAGAGAACTCACCGGTCTTCGCGCAGGCGCTCGATACCTTGTACGGTAATCGCTTCACCATGTTCAACGAGGAGTTGCGCCTGAGCTACGTGGGGGATAGTACCAAGGCGCAAGCGGGCGTCTATTACGGCTTTGACGAGGACAAATCGAACAGCTACTACTGGCTGCTCGACGGCGCCGCCGATATTCATCAAGATTACGATCAGGTGAGAAATTCGCGTGCGATATTCGGACAGGTGGATCAGACCCTGGTCTCGACGTTGGTTGCGACGCTCGGCCTGCGCTACACGCGGGATGACCAGGAGTACAAGAACTACTATTCCTACCTCGAGCCGGCCTCGGTGAGCTATACCGGCCAGCGCAATACCGAACCGCAGTACTGGAACCCGGCCACGGGCAGCTTCGTGCTCGGGAGCTACAATGCGGCGACGGGTCAAATAGACTCGGGTACCCCGTACACGCTCAATAGCGATGCGGTCACGGGTCGGGCGGCGCTGTCCTATACGCTGACCAACGGCGAGCTGGTGTATGCGAGCTTCGGGCGCGGCTATCGCCCGGGCGCCTTCTGCGGGCAGTGTTTTCTCAATAACCCGATCAATACCACGTCGCCGGAAACGGATGATGCCTACGAGCTCGGCACCAAGGGCATATTCTTCGACCGCAAATTCTCCTTCACCGGCGATGTGTTCTGGATCAACTACAAGAATCAGCAAACCGATGAGCAGATCGGGCTGCAAATGATCCTGCACAACGTGCCGAAATCGAGAATGCGCGGCGTGGAGTTCGAGGCAACCGTGCAGCCGATTCCGCAGATTCGGGCCGGACTCTCGGCGGCCTATATCGACGCCATCTACGAGGATTTGACCCTGGCCCTCGCCACCGTCAGCGGTGCGCAGCAGCCCTACGTGCCCCGCAACAGCGGCTCGGCGTGGCTCGACTGGGAGTTCGCGCATTATGGCGGCGGCAAGTTCACGTTCACCCCGAATCTCGCCTATCAGAGTCACGTCTATTTTTCGCCGTACAACAGCCTCGATGGCAATGGGCCGCTCTCGAATCCGCAGAACACCAAGCTGACGCCGAGGTTTCCTATGCGACGGATAAGTACTCGGTCGACTATGGGGCAAGAACTTGACGGACCGTG
>CAVTNZ010000013.1:0-5274 GCA_963736185.1 uncultured Gammaproteobacteria bacterium
ACGCATCGTCGGCCAGCAGGCAGGCGATGCCCACGCTCATGTCGGCGAGCCGCCCCGCGGCATTCAGGCGCGGCGCCACGGCAAAACCCAAATCGGCGGCGGTGATCTGCCCGGCGCGCCGGCCGGCCGATTCGAGCAGCGCGAGAATGCCCGGCACGCAGCGGCCGACGCGAATTCGCCGCAGCCCCTGCGCCACCAATATCCGATTGTTCCGATCCAGCGGCACCACATCGGCAACCGTACCGAGCGCCACGAGGTCCAGCAGCTCCGCGGCACGAAAATTCTCCTGCGCCAAGCTCCTTGCGAGCGCCGCGATCACATAAAACGCAACCCCCACGCCCGCCAAGGCGCGGCTGGCGAATCGGGCGCTCGCGAGGTTGGGATTGACCATGGCCTCGGCGGCGGGCAGCACGGCGCCGGGCAGATGGTGATCGGTCACCAGTACCGGCAGCCCCAAGCGGCGCGCCGCCTGCACCCCCGCCACGCTCGACACGCCATTGTCGACGGTCACTATCAGGCTGGGCCGGCGCGTTGCGGCCAGCGCCACGATTTCGGGGGTGAGCCCATAGCCGAACCGGAATCTATCCGGCACCAAGAAATCGACGTGTGCAAAATGCAGGGCGCGCAGACCGCGAACCACCAGTGCCGTGCTGGTCGCGCCATCGGCGTCGAAGTCCCCGATGACCAGCACCCGTCCGGCAGAGCGATGCCCGGTCAGCAACTGCACCGCCGCGTCGACTCCTTCGAGCGAGCCGACCGGCAGCAGGCGATCCAGGGACAAGTCCAGATCCGCATCGTTCTGCAGGCCGCGCGCCGCATACACGCGCCGCAGAATGGGATGCACGTCGGCTGCGAAGCCCTCGCACGGCACCGGCGGACGCCGCCGGATCTGCGGGGCGGTCACGCCAGCACCTCCCACCAAGGGGAGCGGCGGCGCCATGGACGCCAATTCCAGCGCCCGGTGAGGCTGAAACATCGCTCGCCCGCCGACAAAGCTAGCCGCTGGATCCGGCCTGATTTCAAGGCGCGGAACGACGGCTCGAGCCAACGCGACTCTGCATCGCGCCACGCGTCGGTGCCCGGTTCGGCGTCGATGACGACGACACCGGAGGCAAAGGCCCCAGCCGCCGCGTCGGCACCGCCCGGGGCGCGTGCGTCGGGAGCAGAGGTGCGCGCGTCGGCGGCAGAGGTACGCATGCCGGGGGTAGAGGTGCGCCCGCCGAGGGCGTTGAAAAACGGATCGTCCCCCGCCGTCCAGCCCGCCACCGATGGCAGGGACGCCAGTGCGGGGCCGCCTCCCCACAGCCACAGGCCTTTGACCGGGGGCTGTGCGCTCGCAGCCCGAGCTCGATTCACGGCATGCTCGAACAGCCACATTTCGATTTCGCTCATGAGACGCCGCAGCTGCGCTGCGTCAGCGCCGCTCGGCAAATAATCGTCGATGTGCCGGTCGAGGACATCCCGGGGATCGTGGGTCCTTGCCTCGAGCAGCCGATCGCTGAGGAGAAGCAGCTCGCCGCTTCGGCCGGGAACCAAGCGCATGCCGGCGTCATGCCAGATGCCATTGAAATCGGCCGCCAGCACATCGGCCTGCGGCGGCGCGAGCGACAGAATCCCGTCGGCGGGCAAACGTACATTGGCCATCTCGGCAATGTAGTGAACCGCTGTTGCGATGAACACCCACCCCGCATCCACCCGCCCCCGCTCGGCGCACAGGGCCGCGGCACCGAGGCCGGGCATGGTGAGAGGGCTCGGGGCAAGGACGCGAAATGCATCGGCCCGCCAATCGGTCACCGCGGCCGCCGTATCGGCGCGCGCCAGCAACGCTTCGAGCAGCCGCGCCCGTTGCCGATTGCCGGCGCCTCGATGGGTGATGCGGAAATAATGGATGGACACATACGCTCCGGCGCCAATTTCAGTATCTTACGCACATGCGCTTCACCCAAGACTCGAGTTCCGCCGCTCATACCGTCCGCGGGTATGAGCCCGGTGCACTGCGCATCGACGAAGACACGTATCGCGCCACCGTCGTCATCACCGCATCCACCGTTCTGCCGCTGCCCGAGATTCGCGACGTGAACGATCTGATCGGACTGGATCCCGCCCGAATTCTCGCGCTCGATCCCGAGCTCATCCTGTTGGGAACCGGGCAGCGCCAGACCTTCCCGGCTGCCTCGTTTCGCGCACGGTTCCTGAGCGCCGGCATTGGGGTGGAGGTCATGGATACGGGAGCAGCCTGCCGCACGTTCAACGTGCTCGTGGCCGAGCAGCGCCGCGTGGCGGCGTTGCTGATGGTGTGAGTGTCAAAGAAGCAAAATGGCAGGGCGCTTACGGATTACACGATCAATACGGCATCGAGAATTGTTATTCTTCTTCTTGATCTTGTTACTCTTTTTATCCCTCTGGCTCCGTGTAAGCTTTCAGCGCCCCGCAAATGGACTTTCCCGATCAGGTCGTAGTTAAACACACGTAAAGCACGGTCGCAAGCAATTGAAGAATATGTCCAGTCATAAAAGACTCCCGCAATATCAGATAGTTATATGCGTTT
Organism: uncultured Gammaproteobacteria bacterium; assembly: GCA_963736185.1. Taxonomy (GTDB): domain Bacteria; phylum Pseudomonadota; class Gammaproteobacteria; order Steroidobacterales; family Steroidobacteraceae; genus Bog-1198. The sequence goes on from CAVTNZ010000013.1 coordinate 2,549, forward strand.
TATAGAAATCACTTTGCTTTAGGTAGGAACGACAGAGGATCGACTGGCCTGCCATTCTGGCGTATCTCGAAGTACAGGACAGGCAACTGCCGAGGGCTCTCGCCCATGTGGGCGATCACCTGCCCTGCGGCAACTTCCTCGCCATCGTGCACCAGCAATTCTCGATTGTGGGCGTACGCGGACAGCAAGCTGTCGGCATGCTTGATGATGATGAGATTCCCATAGCCGCGCAAACCACTGCCCGCATACACCACCCGGCCGGCGCACGCAGCGCGCACATCCTGCCCCAATCGTCCCGACAGCAGAATGCCACCGCCCGGCACCGAGCGAGGCGCGCCGGCCCGCTCAGTGGGCCAAACCCATCTCGATACTCCCTGGCCGGCACCCGCTGCGGGCGCCGCGGCGCGCGGTCTCGACGCCCCGGGACCCAGCGCCAGAACCTGCCCGACCGAGATTCGAAAATCCGCGCCGATGCCGTTCCAGCGCGCCAGGTCGCGAAAATCCAGGTTATGACGCCAGGCGATGCTGTAGAGCGTGTCGTCGCGACGGACCACGTAGGTTGCGGGACCTTCGGCCGCGACATCGGCGCACGCGCACAGCAACAGACAACACAAGCCAAGGGTGCAAATCGGTCGCGCGCCGCGCAACTTTACCGCTGCAATCCCGATAGCAGGGGGACGAAACTCACCGGGCCGAGCGACTGCCGTTCGGTCCGCGTCTCCCCCTTGATGTAACGATAGAGTTCCTGCCGGCCCTCGGGCCCGACCGGTGCGATCAACCGGCCGCCGATGCTCAGCTGCTCGAACAGCGCAGGGGGCACCGCATGCGGCGCCGCCGTGAGCAATATGCCGTCAAAGGGCGCCCGTGCCGCCCAACCGATATTGCCGTCGTCATGGCGGAAGTTGACGTTGCGGATCCGCAGCTCCCGCAGCGTACGGCGCGCGCGCCCCAGCAAGCTCGCGATCCGCTCGATGGTGTAGATCTTCTCCACCAGCGGAGACAGCACCGCCGTCTGATAACCGCAGCCGGTGCCGATTTCGAGGACATTGCGGGTCTCGCCGGCCGCCAGCAGCGCCTCGGTCATGCGCGCCACCACGTAGGGTTGCGAGATGGTTTGGCCGAATCCGATGGGCAGAGCCGTGTCCTCGTAGGCGCGGCTGGCCAGGGCCTCGTCCATGAACAGATGCCGCGGAACATTGCGGATCCGGTCGAGCACGCGCGGATCGACGATGCCCTGCTCCTGCAGACGCTGCACCAGGCGCTCCCGGGTCCGCGCCGAGGTCATGCCGATGCCGCTGAGCCGCGGGCCTTCCATGAAGCTACTCAACCTCGAGCCATCTTTGCAGCTCGGGCAGCGCTGCATGACGGGTCAAATCGATTTGCAGGGGCGTGATGGAGGCAAACCCTTCGGACACCGCATGAAAATCCGTGCCCGGACCCGCGTCTTGACCGTCGCCGGCATTGCCCACCCAGTACACATTGCGTCCCCGCGGGTCCTTCGCCTTGACGATGGACTTGCTGCGATGGCGGCTGCCGAGGCGAGTCACCTTGATGCCGCGCAGCTGGCCATCGGGCACATCCGGCACATTGATGTTGAGAATGATCGGCCCCACCTCCGGCCCCTGCAATCGATCGCGCGCCATTCGTCCCACCAATTGCGCGGCCACCCGCGCGGCACCGGCGAAATTGCGCGGACTGCCCGGCTCGACACAGAGCGACACCGCGATCGCCGGCAGGCCGAGAAACCGGCCCTCCACCGCCGCGGCCACCGTTCCTGAGTACAAGGTATCGTCGCCCAGATTCGCGCCGTCGTTCACCCCGGACACCACGATGTCGTGCTCGAAATCGAACAGGCCCGAGATCGCCAGATGCACACAGTCGGTGGGCGTGCCGTTGACGTAATAGGCATCGGTATCGTAGCGCGCCGCGCGCACGGGTACGTCGAGGGTCAGAGAATTGCTCGCACCGCTGCGATTGCGGTCGGGGGCGACGATGGTCACGGCGCCCAGGGGCTTGATCGCAGCCCCGAGCGCGATCAGGCCCTCGGCGCGGTAGCCGTCGTCATTTGAGAGAAGAATTTTCACGAGATTAAACAGCCGGCCTCAAACTGGCGGGTGTCGCCGTGCGGACTATACTGTAACGCCGGAAACCCCGATAGCCGATCGAGTCCACTATCCATGGTCAAGCAACGCACCTCAGGCCCCATCACCGCGGACACCGCCTCGGCCGACGCCGCCGCATTTCGCGCGGCGGTGCGCGACGTCAGCAAGACCAACCTGAACGAGTAGACGACATAACACAACCGTGCAGCCGGACGCCGCGCCGATCCGCATCACCGTTCGCGCTCGGGTTCGTCGCTCCAGGTGCGCTCCTCACGCCTCGCGCTCACTGCGGCCGTGCAGCCGGACGCCGCGCCGATCCGCGCCACGCTCCAGGGCGTGCAGCTGCCGACCGCTTCTAAAGTGCCATAGCTACACCAGGCCTATAACCGGCTGTACGCGGTAGGTCGCGCGCACGCCGCACGCGCCAGAAAAAAGCGCGTGCGGCTCATGGCCGCGGGCCTAGCGTCGCTCTGCTCCACGTCGGCCCACGTCCGCGCGCTCCGTCGATTCAATGGGGGGCGGCGCGGACAATGCGTGCAGCTGCGATCCGGAGTGGAACCCGCCCCGCCATGCCCCCCCCGCGCGGCGCTAGGCCCGCCCACCGCGTGCCAGCTCTGCTAGCAC
>CAVTNZ010000014.1:0-4847 GCA_963736185.1 uncultured Gammaproteobacteria bacterium
ATCGAAAATCGCTCCACCGAGCTGCACGCGTTCCATATCCACCAGCTGCATTTTCTGCTGCTGGACTGGTCAGGGGTGCCGGTCAACGAGCCATTCCTGCGGGATACGGTGAACGTCCCGTACTACAACCCGACGATGCTTCAGTATCCGAGCGTTCGGCTGAGGATGGATTTTCGCGATCCGAACATCGTCGGTACGTTCGTGTACCACTGCCACCTCCTCGAGCACGAGGACGGCGGAATGATGGGGACGATCCGCGTCGAACCGCGCGATTGACCGGGGCCGATCGCTTGGCACCGGGCGATGCACCGCGATGCGCGCCGCTGCGGCGCGTGTAAAAATTTCCATGCGGTGGTCGTCACGCAAGCATCACATCACTGCAATAACCATCTTCTAAAACTGCCGGGCGCGCTGAAGGCGCGCTGCGCTCGGACGCGCGAGACAAACTCCAACGAACTTTCGGGAGGTACTGATGAACTCGCACAATCTACCGGCGCGCCTCAAGGACGCCGTATGCATCGGACTTTGTTCACTGGCGGTCGCACAGATGTCCTTCGGCGCCGCCCTCGCGGCGGTGGCCGGCGGCGGCGCGACCCAAACGCCGATCAAGCATGTCATCGTCATCATCGGCGAGAACCGCAGCTTCGACCATGTCTTCGCCACCTATCAGCCGAAGAAGGGCGAGACGATCAACAATCTCCTGTCCGAAGGCATCGTGAAGCTGGACAGCGGCGGCAAAGCGGTTCCCGGGCCCAATTGGGAAAAGGCGCATCAGCTCGCCGCGACGGACGAGGGCGGCGCCGATCCGTTCCTGCTGAGTCCGCCCAAAGAGGAATTTCCCAGCGACCATCTGCCCGCACCGTTGGTCGGCGGACCGAAGGTCTCCTACATTCCGAACCTGTGCGCCGCGGGCACGCCCATCGCCGACTGCGCGGGCAGCCTCACGCTCGCCGAGCAATCCGAGTCCGGGCTGCCCACGGACTATTACATCGATCTGTTGACCGGCGGCACCGGGCAGACCAAGGCGACGCCCGATGAGCGGATCACCAACGTGAACGAGCTGCCGGCGGGTCCGTTTCAGCTGACCAATGGCAGCACGTTCACCTATGGCGCCTATTCGGCCAGTCCGGTGCATCGCTTCTATCAGATGTGGCAGCAGATCGACTGCAACGTAACCCGCTCCACCAGCGCGAATCCGTCCGGCTGCACCGGCAAGCTCTTCTCCTGGGTGGAAGTGACCGTCGGCGCCGGCGCCAATGGGGCCGCGCAACCCAGCAACTTCAGCACCGAGTATTCGCCGAGCGCCACGACGACCGGAGAGGGCTCGAGCGCGCTCGGCTTCTACAACGTGCAACAGGGCGACGTTCCGTACCTGAAAAGCCTCGCGGACAATTACGCGATGAGCGACAACTTTCACCAGTCCGTGAACGGCGGCACCGGCGCGAACCACATCATGTTCGGCCATGCCGACATGATCTGGTACAGCGATGCGTCCGGGAAGCCGGCGACGCCGCCCGAAAACGTCAAGGTGTTCACCCAGCCCTACGCGGGCGGCGCGAATCCCGACGCGGGCACCGTGAGCGAGATCGAGAATCCGAACCCGGCTCCGGGCACCAACAACTGGTATACGCAGGACGGATACGGCAACAGCTACAACGCCGGCTATCCGCCGCCCTATACCGTGTCGCCGGTTTCGGGCGGCGGCTCGTACAGCGATTGCTTCGATTCGAGCGCTCCCGGAGTGCAGCCCGTTCTCGACTATCTCGCGACGCTGCCCCGCCCCATCGACCCGCGTTGCGAGCCCGGTCACTACTACCTGCTGAACAACTACAACCCGGGCTATTTCGGCAACGGCAAGAATGCCTCGACCGACCAGAACCCGTCGAACACGCCATTCACCGTTCCCCCGTCCTCCGTCCCCAGCATCGGCGATTCGCTGAACGCCCACGCGATCTCCTGGAAGTATTACGGGGACCAATGGAACAACTACGTGGACGATCCCTACCAGTTGAACTACGGGACCGCGGGTCCGAAAGCCGATGAATATTGCAACATCTGCAACCCGTTCCAATACGACACCTCGATCATGTCGCATCCCGAACAGATCAAGGCTCACATTCAGGATTCGGTGAATCTGTACGCGGATATCGCCGGCGGCAATCTGCCGGCGGTGTCCATCGTGAAGCCGAGCGGCTATACGGACGGCCATCCGTCCTCCTCCAAGCTGCAGCTGTTCGAGGGCTTCGTGAAGAAGATCGTCGATCAAGTGCAGGCATCGCCGTACTCCAAGGACACCGCGATCTTCATCACGTTCGACGAAGGCGGTGGGTACTACGATTCGGGCTACATACAGCCGGTCGACTTCTTCGGCGACGGAACGCGCATTCCGCTGATCGTGGTTTCGCCGTACTCGAAGGGCGGCCACATCTCCCACGAGTACGCCGATCACGTGTCGATCCTCAAATTCATCGAGCGCAACTGGAATCTGGGACCGATCACGCGGCGCAGCCGCGACAATTTCCCGAATCCCGTGGTGTCCAAGGACAATCCGTACGTGCCGCTGAATTCACCGGCCCTCGGCGACCTGTTCGATCTGTTCGATTTCGGCAAGTAGCCGCCGCGACGGGCGGCCACCGGCTCGAAGCCGGTCGGCCGCCCCGGGCCGCAGATCGTCGGTGTGGTGGCCGCGACCCGCGGCACGATAGAATCCGCTCCTGGTTAAATCGGCCGGCCCTCGGCCGTGCAAAGGCTTGGGGCGGATGAAGTATTCGAATTTGGTGAAGCGCATCGGCGGCGAAGGCGCCGATGCCTGGATCACACACTATGCGGCGAACGCCGCTCGCGCCCGGGGCGAGGACGTCATCATTCTGAGCGTCGGCGACCCCGACATGGAGACGCCGGCGCCGGTGGTGGACCGCGCCATCGAATGCCTGCGGCTCGGCGACACGCATTACACGCCGGTTGCGGGTCGCGACGCCCTGCGCGAGGCGATCGCCCGATCTCATCGTGAGCGCACCGGCCAGGCGGTCGACGGCGCCAACGCCATCTTTCTCGCCGGGGCACAAAACGCGTTGCTGAGCGCCGCGCTGTGTCTCACCGAGCCAGGCGATGAGGTGATTGCCTTGGAGCCGCTGTATGTGACCTATCCCGCGACCCTCGAGGCATCGGGCGCGCGCATGGTGCGTGTTCCCGGGCCGGCCTCCTCGGGCTTCCGGCCGGATCTCGCCGCCCTCGAGGCGGCCATCACCCCGCGTACCCGGGCGATCTTCTTCGCCTCGCCGAACAATCCGAGCGGCCACGTGCTGAGCGCCGGCGAGCTCGCCGTCATCGGCGGCCTCGCGCGCCGTCACTCGCTCTGGGTCGTGGCGGACGAGGTTTATGCGGGCCTGGCCGCGGGCGGACGCGTTCCAAGCCTCGCCGCGGAGCTTCCGGAACAGGTGGTCACGATCAGCAGCCTGTCCAAAACGCACGCCATGCCGGGGTGGCGCGCGGGCTGGCTGGTGGGTCCGAAGTCGCTCGTCTCGCATGTCGAGATGCTCGCGCTCGCGATGCTCTACGGGCTCCCGGGGTTCGTCCAGGAAGCGGCGCTCACCGCGCTCCGGATCGCACCGTCCGCCGAAGCGCGGATGCGCGAATTTTGCGCGAACCGCCGGGATATCGTGCTCGGCGAGCTCAAGGGGGTTTCGACGATCCGCTGTCACGCGCCCGACGCCGGGATGTTCATGTTGATCGACGTGCGCGGCTGCGGGATGTCGGGCCACGATTTCATGACCGGCCTGTTCCGTTCGGAAGGGGTCTCGGTGCTCGACGGCGGTGCGTTCGGCAAGGGGACCGCGGACTTCGTGCGGCTGTTCTTCGGCACCGATGAGGTGTCGTTGCGGGAGGGTTGCGCGAGGGTTCGTCGTTTCGCCCAGGGCGCGGGCCGGCCACGCGCGGTCGGCTAAGCGGCTCCGGCGACGCCCAATGGCAGCGCCGTGGATTCCTTGATGACGGTCACCGCCACCGAGGAGTTCACCGAGCGCACGCAGGGAATGCGCGACAAATAGTCCAGGTAAAACGCCTCGTAGGCTTTGATGTTCCGGGTGACGATCTTCAGCAGAAAGTCCCACTCGCCCGTCAAGGTGTAGCATTCGAGCACCTCGGCGCGGTCGCGGATCGCGGCCTCGAATTCTCCGAGCGCATCGCGACCGGTCGTCGCCAGCTTCACGTGGGCAAAAATGGTCAGGTCGAGCCCGAGCGCGTTGCGGTCGAGGAGCGCGACGCGCGCCTTGATGACTCCATCGCGCTCAAGCTGCTGGATGCGCCGCCAGCAGGTCGTGGTGGAGATTCGAACCTCCGAGGCCACCTCCGCCACGGACAACGCGCCCCGCCGCTGTAAGATGTCGAGCAGGCGCAAATCGAGCCGGTCGATCCCTTTGTGAACCAGATCTTGCATTATTTTGCGAAAATCGGAATGAACATACCGAATTATCCGGTGCACTCCGAATGAATGCAACAGGGCGCATGGGGCGGCGTAACGTACTCCAATGAACAAGCGTTCGCGTCTGCATCTGCCCAAATCGCCCGCCCGGCCGGGCGAGAAGCCCGATTTCAGCTACGTCCATTTGTCTCCCGCAGGCGCGGTACCGCGGCCCGAAGTAAGCGCCAAAGTCCGTGAGCTGGGCTCCCTCGCCATCGAATTGGTGAGGGTGCTGGACGACGATCACGAGGCCGTCGGACCCTGGCATCCGCACCTCGACCCGGAGGAGCTGCAGGTGGGCCTTCGGCACATGCTGCTCACGCGCCTCTACGATGACCGGATGCAGCGCACGCAGCGCGCCGGGAAGATCTCCTTTTACATGCGATCG
>CAVTNZ010000015.1:0-19045 GCA_963736185.1 uncultured Gammaproteobacteria bacterium
CCCCCAGCCCAGACGGTGCCCGCGCAGCAGAAGAAGTTTGATCGGTTTCGTCTGGTATTCAATCACGAACGTCCCCACGAAGGTCTTGCGAATGAGACGCCGGGCAGCATCTATGTGCCCAGCACACGGATGTTGCCGAGCAGCATGCCGAGCTTCCAATATCCGAAGTCTTTTCAGACGCGCCGCGTCAACAACAACGGCGATATGAGTTGGCTTCACGGCCGGGTGTTTGTCAGCGAAGTGCTCCGCAACGAGGAGATCGGCCTGGAGCAAATGGATGACGACGCTTACCGGGTTTTCTTTCGGACCACCGAACTAGGCATGTTCAACAGTGCCGAAAAGCGATTTCGCGCGGCGGTGAGAGGTTGAAGAACGCCCGGCAAAACAAGCTATGGAAATGACGGACTGTGGAAAGCATGGAAAGCCAAAAAACCGGCTTTCCACCCTTCCCACACTCCTTGGAAATCCCTTCGGGATTACCACATTCCCACAGCTACGACGACGGCTAGAATATGTATCTGGACCGGCAAACCCCGCCGAAAAACCGCAATCAGAGCCGCTTTCGCCGCAAGGGGGTTGTAAACCATGTCTCCGGTCTAAAACGTAAAGGATGTCCCGGTACTCTCATCGCCACGGCGACCGCATCCGGCGCGCTTATTGGGACATTACTTATGCAGCCATCAGTATCTTACTTAAGCAGCCATCAGTAAAGGTTGAGAGCTAGAGGCTAGAAGCTAATAGCTAGGAGCTGCTTTCTCAGTCCATCGCGATGCTGAGCTCGTGGCGCACATCGGCGCCGCGAATCCAGAAGATCACATCGGTAGCGATATTCGCAGCGTGGTCGGCGATGCGTTCCAGATTCTTCGACACCAGAATGCCGTTCATCGCCTGCTGCGTGAACTGCGGCTTTTCTTCGATCATCTTGAGCAGATCGCTGTGGGCGCGGCGGTTCATGCGATCGATCTCGTCGTCCATTTCGCGCACCGAGTCGGCCAAGCGAGCGTCGCCGTCAAGCAGGGCCTGCAGCGCAGTGCGGATCATCTGCCCGGCAAACTCGCCCATGCCGGCAAAATCCGCCGGCAAATCCACATCGCCGAGAGGAAGTATCTCCTTGGTACGCCGCGTAATGCTCATCGACTGGTCGCCGATGCGCTCCAGGTCGCCGTTGATTTTGATCACGGCGAGGATGAAGCGGAGATCGATGGCCATAGGCTGTTCTTTGGCGAGCAGTTCGTAGGCCATCTCGTCCAGCTCGCGTTGCGCGGTGTCGATGGCCCTTTCGTTCTGCTTGACAAACTTGCACAGGCCCTTGTCGCGCCGCAGATAGGCTTCCACCGCGGACTCGACCGCCTGCTGCGCCAAGGCAGCCATGGCCAGGAGCTTGTCCTTCAGTTCAGCCAACTGCTGGTGAAAGTGAATACGGGGCACTAAGACGTTTCCTCCATCTCCCCATTGTGCATCAAGCAAGGTTACAGGAAAACTAATTTCCGTGCACGCACCAGAAATGGCATTACTTTGGGACGGATGCGGGGATTGTGCCGATCCTATCTCAGCGGGTTATGAACCGTCGAAAATCCAGCGTGAGATTCAGCCGGCCCTACGGGACGAGCCTGATGCGGGCTGGCATCCCCAGGGTTAGCGTCCGCTTGCGCGGACTTCACCCTGGGCTATTCTCGAACGCTCCTCCGGAGCGGCACTTCAATCTTCCCCAGCAGGAAAACGTAGCCGGCGATGCCAACAGCCAGGTATGCGCCCGCGGCGGCAAAGGCCCAGGCATAGGAATGAAACGCCGACACGATGTAGCCGGTGAGAATTGCCGCGGCGATACCGGAGACCTGCCCGCTCAAGTTGATGATGCCTCCCACCTTGCCCACGTTGCTGCGCACGGCGATGAGCGAAGGCAGCGACCAGGCAACCGGTGCAGCCGCCGCCAGCCCGCCGATGGAAACGCTGATCCAGAGCAGAGCCTGTACGGCATCTTGGGCACGTGCCGCGCCGAGAATGCCCAACCCAAATGCCGTTCCGCCGATCAGCACCACGCGGCGCACGGTGCTCGCGCTCCGTCCGCGCTTCACGAGAAAATCCACCAGCCAGCCGCCGATCGCCAAATCCGTCACCGTTGCGAAGAGAAAGGGCAGGCTGGTGTAAGCGAACGAATGCATCAAGTCGATGTGCAGAGCCGAGGACAAATACGTGGGCAGCCAGTAGAGCAACAGATAGAATACGTAGTTGTAAGCGCCAAATCCGAGCGCGAGGCCAAGCACCTTTCGCTCGGCCAGCAGTTCGCCCAGTGAAGATGCTTGCTCTTCAACCTGCTCGCGTGCGGCGTGCGGCTCGTTGCGATCCTCGATGTAGCTGCTCTCAGCTTCGGTCAGATCGGGGTCATCCACCGGATCGCGATAAACGCACCAAAAGCAGAGGAAGTAGACAAAACTGACGACGCCGGTGAACGCGAAACTCCATCGCCAACCCGCGTGAATCAGCGCGAATCCGATAATTGGCACTCCGATAGCCGGGGCGAGTTTTGCCGCCGCATCGAAAAAGGATGTAGCAAAACTGCGCTCGTGCGCCGGGAACCACAGGCCAATGGCTTTGGCGTTCGAGGGAAATGTTGGCGCTTCGCCCACACCCAGCAGGAAGCGCGCGCCGAAGAAGCATCCCAGGTTGGGCGCAACCGACGCAGCGAACGATGCCAGGCTCCAGAGAAAGGTGCCCACGCGTCCTACGCGCCGCACGCCGACCCAGATCCGGAAACCCCCGCGCGCGCAGGCCCGCGGCGACGTTCGCGTCATCGGTCACGTCCACGACCTGTTCGGCGTGACCACCGCCGCCGCGCCGGAGGCGCGAAGGAAGAAGACCCCGCGGCGGAAGCGGTCGAGCCGAGGCTCACGGTGGTGATTCGCGTTTCGCACGAGCCAGCCGCCGAACTCCTCGAAGAGCGGCTCGCGCGCGGCAGGGCACGAGGCCAGCAGATCGCGCCTCGCCCAAAAGAAGAACGCGGAGACGTTCTCGTAGCCGGGCCCGATCCCCAACCGGTGGGGCAGTCGCCCCCCCTTGCCCAAGAACTCGGGAGACGACAGGTACCTCGCGAAGAACGGCGCACCCGCGATGCGCGGGATACTCGGCGCGTCGCCGCCGAGGGCGATCGACACCGTCCGCGGGATCTCGTTCGCCAGTTCGTTGGCCAGCGACGCGACGCCCGTGGCGTTCGGCCTTGTGGTTGCGCGAGGTCACGTCGGGGAGCATCGACCTTGCGCCCGCCCCGAGGCCGAATCGACCGAGGACCGCGGCCGGATCGGACTCGTACTCGCGGTTGGTGTCCTCGCAGTACAGGAGCGACATGTAGAGCCGCTGCACGGCGATCAGCTCGGCGAGCTCCGCGCGCTGATCGAGCGGCCGGAAGAGGATCTGGGCGGGGGTCACGACAGAACCTTCCGCAGCCGCCGCAGGAACCCGAGGAACTCCTGTTCGTTCGCGCTCCCGTCGTGCTCGAACGTAACGGCGCGCACGGCGGGCAAGCGGCGCACGAGCGAGGCTGCCAGGTCGACCATCGCGTCGTCCGGCAACCGCTCGTGCGCGTCGTGCAAGAACTCGCCGTTGCGCCCCGGGCGCAAGCCGGCCAGGTGCAGCTCGACGATGCGCTCCCCGTCGAGCTCCGACAGAACCGAAGTCCGTCGGTCGACCAAGATTGCGGTTGCTCGCCGTGTAGTGCGCGATGTCGAAGATGATATGGCAGTCGGCCCGGCGCGCACCTCTCCCAAGAAGTGCATCTCGCTCGGCAGATCGCCGACCGTCTGATACTGAGGCCCGAGCTCGAGCGCGAGCGGCCGGCCGTAGTACTGCGCGAGGGCGCGCGCGTTGTCGGCCGCGACGTCGATCAGGGAGGACGACAGGATCGGATTGACGAGGTAGCCGAGGCGGTTGTCCGCCTCGGGGCCCGTCGCGCCGAGGTGCTCGCCGATCCACGGCGAGTCGACTTCTCCCCGCGTCGGCCACCTGATCGCAGATGGCTCCGGTTGAGGCCGGCAGGGCTCGCGAGCGAGTTGGCGGCGCAGTGGACGTAGACGTCGATGCCCGCGACGTCGGGGTCCTCCTCCGGACCCGGCCCGACAGGGTAATTGGCCTCGATGAAGTCGACGAGGCCCTCCTCCCGTGCCGCTCGAAGACGAGGCCCCTGCGCCCCGCTGTCCCACCGCGCACCAAGGAGAGGACGCACCGCGGATTCCCTCAAAGCCCCGAGCGTCTCTTCAACCGAATCCGTCGCCGCCGTCGCCGCCGTCGCCGCCGAAGCCGCCGTCGCCGCCCCAGCCGCCGTCGCCGCCATCGTTGAAGGCGGTGCTGCTGGACGTTGTTGTCGCACGCGATGCTGGCGAAGTTGCCGCCGTCGCCGCCCAGCCTCCGTCGCCCCAACCCCGTCCCCACCGTCACCGCCGGTCACCGCCTCCAGCGACTCGTTGTCGATCACCTCGAGCAGCTCCGCGAGCTTCTTGACGGACTTCTTGGGCGCTTCCATGGGGTCTGGCTCCTTTCGCGAGCGGCTCGACCGCCGCTACCGAGCCATGGAGCAACGCGTGTGCCCGCACGGCCCCCCGCCGGAAGGGTCGAATGAGCGTCCGGCTCAGCGGACTTGCGCCCGATGGATCCATCCACCGTGTACAGGGGCAGCCGCACGAAAATTCGCCGCGGATCCATCCGGGCTACACGAGATCCTTCAGGCTGAACGCCTGCCCGCCGCTAAAGCTCCGCGCGAACGAGCACGAACTGGTTCGAGTCCTTCGCGGTCGTGACCTCGCGCATCGCCTTGGCGGCGATCTCTTTGCGCAGCCCGGCGACACGGGTCCGCTCGGTCACGAAGAACATCACCTTCGCGCCTTTGCTCTTCTGCTCGGCCACCCACGCCGCCACCTTCGGCGTATTCGGAGGGACGGTGGGCGTCCCGAACTGGGCGATTCGGTTGCTCGTGTAGAAGTTCTCGCCCTTCCAGTTCAGATCGTAGGCGACGAGCCACTCTTCCGGCCCGGAGCGCTCGGCGTAGTACGCCTGGATCACGGGCGCTGCCCCCAGTGGGGAGACGCTTCGGGCAGGTACACGTCGAGCCCCCATGCCGCCGTCCCCACGGCGAGCGCCACGAAGCCCATGGCCGCCCACCGTCGCGCGCGCGGGACGGCGAGCAGAACCGCGAGGACGAACGCGAGCGCGCCCGAGATCTCGAACGCGCGCGTCGCGTCGAGCGACGCCGGCCACGCGCGGTCGTAACGGTACGTGAAAAGCTGCATCAGGCGGTTCTGTCCCTCGAGCAGATCCCGCGCGACGAGGCCGACGAGCAGGGCGCCGGCGACGCACGCGGCGGCCCGCATCGCGCGTGCGTGCGCCGCCGCGGGCTCGTCGGGCCCGGCCGCCGGCGCGCGCGCCTCGAAGAAGCCGTCGAGGCCGACCCCGACGAGGATGGCGAGCGGCGGCACGGCGGGGGCGATGTAATGGTGAAACTTCGTACCCATGAACGTGAAGAGCGCGAAGGTGACGCCGAACCACGCCAACAGGAGGAGCGCGGCGTCTCGCGCGGGTCGCGAGGCGCGCGTGAGCCGCACGCCAAGAGCCCGACGGGCACGAGCGCCAGCCACGGGAAGAGGCCGTAGCCGAGCTGCTCGATGTAATAGACGAACCCGGTGTCGGCGCCGGTGTTCGTGTCGTGCACGTGGTCGAAGGCGCGGTTGAAGATGTCGTGGAAGAAGAGCTCGTCGGTCGAAGAGCCCGCCGTGGCGGACGACCATCGCGGTGATCCAGGGGCCGACCACGATCGCAATCACGAGGAGGCCCGCGCCGAGCGCCGCGCGGGGCACCTCGCTCCAGCGGCCGGTGATCGCGATCCAGACGCCGACGCACGCCATGGGGATGCCGAAGCCGCCGGCCCCTTCGCCATCGTCGCCAGCGCGGCCATGAGCCAGGCGCCCACGAACACGAGGCGCTTGGCGCGCCGTTCGCGCACCGTCACGAGGAGGAAGAGCGCGAACAGGCCCGCCCAGACCGCGGCCTGCGCCGCCGGCTCGAAATGCGAGACGGGTGACTCGGCGGTGCACGCCGGGTCGCCCGGCTGCGTGCAGTTGCCGAGCCCCGAGCCGGCACGAAACTCGTCGAGGTGCGGGCGGAAGCCGTGCGGGCCCGCGGCGTGGAGGACGAGCTCGAGGTTGCGCGAGACGAGGTAGAGGATCTGCGGGACGACGACACGAGGACCGCGCCGACCACGAGGTGCCACGCGGGAAGCGGTACGTCTTTCCTCGCAGCGCGATCTCGTAGACCGGATCGTGCGCTCGTCATCCATCCGCACGCCGTACGCGAACAGGCCAATCGCACCCGCGATGGACGCGACGTACGGCATGTCGGTCATCGACTGGTGCGCGAGGAGGTACCAGTCGGGCATCGTCGCGAGGACGAGGCCGCCGAGGAGCGCCGCGCCTGCGGCCGAACGCCTTCGGGACCGCCCTTGTAGAGGAAGTACATCGCGAGGATCGCGAAGAGGGCGATCGGAACGCGGACCGCCCACTCGGGGTGCGCGATCGCGCCCTGGCCCGAGCCGATGAGCATCCGGCCGGGCTCGTAGTGGACGCCGAGCGTGGCCATCGCGATCGACTGGATCCAGAAGCCGAGGACGGGCTTCGAGTAGAACAACCCGTCCTAGCGCCCACCAGATCGAGATCCAGTCGTCGCGCGCGAGGATCTCGCGCGCGACCTCGCCGTAGTGGGTCTCCCACGGGTCCCAGAGCGAGCAGCTGCCGAGCGCGGGCAGGTACAGGCAGCGCCATCGCGGCGACGAGCCAGAAGCCGTGGCGACGGAGCAGCGGGCGCTCTTGGCCGTCTTCGTCTGTGCGAAGCGGGCCGAGCGCGACGCCCGCGCGAAAGACGGTGACGACGAGCGCGACGAAGCTCGCCGTGAGCAGGCCGCCGGCGAGCCATTGGGGGAGCACGCTGTGAACGGCGGCCCCGAGCGACAGCCAGACGGCCGCGAAGGACGCGAGGGCCGCGGGAGCGGACGCGCGAACCCCGAACCGCTGACGTACGACCCGCCCTCCACCTTCGGGCGTCGAAGGGCGCGAGCGCTCCGACGATCCCTCCGGCGCAGACGATCGTGCAGAGCGCGCCAAGAGGTACGCCGCCCGTGACATGGGCGTCGTTGGCCATGAGCAGGAACGCGCACCCCACCGAAACAGCCGCGACCGCCCCTCCGCGAACGAGGCTCGCGCGGGTGAAGGGCAGGTTGACGGATTTGAACGCCCGCGGCGAAAGAAAAGCTCGGTCCAAGTTCATCGCGTCGCGCAAAACGCCCGAGCGGCGCCTCTCCATCCCCACGAACCCGTGATGGTCCTCATGTTGGTGCGACCTCGAGGTGCTCGAAGCCGCCGTCGGGCACGACCGATGCCCGCACGTCCCGCGCCGGAGCGGATCATGGGGTGACGGTACAAGGGTGCAGACTTTTTTTCACGTTCCCCCGACGGCCAATGGCCCGGCCGGACGGAGCGTTGCTGCCGCCCCGGACGGTTGCTTCCCCGCCCACGGCGTGCGACGGCAAGGGTGGCGGGCGCGGAATCCCGAGGCTCGCCGGAGGACGCCATGGGAATCATCGTCGTCGGCCTGGACGGTTCACCTCACGCGCCGGCGGTGCTTCAAGCCGGCCATCGCCGCCGCGCGCGGCAGCGGCGGGCAGACTCGTCTTGTTCCAGAGCTTCGGCATGCACCCTGGACCTACCGGCGGGCGTCTGGAGGGCCTGGAACACGGCTGCGCTCGTCAAGCGCATGCCACGGAACAGCGAAGAAGACTACCTGACGCTGCGCGCGGACCGTGCCTCCCCGAGCTTCTTGGCCGAGGTGCGCGTCAACTGCAGGCGGGTCCGTGGCAGGCAATCTACTGCCGTGGCCAAGGGTATGAAGGCCGATAGCATCGTCGTCGGGTCGCACGGCCACGGCGTCCATCAAAATGGTTCCTGGGGACGACCGCGACCAAGATCGTCCACCATGCCGATTGTTCGGTGCTCGTCGTCAAGGCCCACGCGACGAACATTGCGCGCCGCCTTCGACGATCCCGACGAAGAAGGTCTCCTTCGGCCGTCGCCCCACGACGACCGCGTTCGGCCTGCCCAACTTGCGTCCCCTGGATGGCACCCCGCACCGCAACGGCGGCTCCTGGGCGGTGAAGGGCTTGCGGATGAAGTTCTCCATGGCCGGCGCCGGCCGCGGAGGCCTTGACCTTCGCATGCTTGCCGTCTACCCCGACATGTACAGCGCCTTCGCCTGCCGGATTGCGCTCCCGACCATCGCCGCCATCGTTCGCCCATGGAATCGGGCGTCACGGAATCGGTCACGATGAGGTCGTGGGGTCACCGCGTCGCGACAGGATATCGAGCGCCGCCCTCGGCGTTTTGCGCGCCTCGAGCGCGCGGTAGGCGCGCGCCCGCAACAGTCGGCAGACGACGCGGCGCACCTGCTCGTCGTCCTCGACGACGAGGATCGTCTCGTGACCATCCGGAGTCTGCGCCCGTGCCTCGAAGACCGGCGCCGCGGCCGCGGCCGGCACCGCGCGCCGGCAGCCGTGCCTCGCTGCCCGACGGAGACACGTTATTGCTTTGCCGCGTGGAAGACCGCAGCGGCCTCTCGCACTTGTGCGCGGCACGTTCAAAGAATGGAATCAACGGATGGCGCGTCGATCCCGAGCCCACGCTCATGGCCAATCCGCGCGATTCTTCCTGAAGAGATATGGGCATCGAAGATCCGCGCATCACCTACGTCCCGGAGCTGGAACAGTATGCAGTGGCCTATACCTCCTTCGCGCGTGGTGGTCCCGGCGTTTCACTGGCGCTGACCAGGGACTTCAGGACTTTCGAGCGATTCGGCGTGATCATGCCGCCTGAGGATAAGGACGCCGCTCTGTTGCCGCGAAGTCCCCAGATCGCCAGGCAGCGACCCGCCAGGCAGCGACCCGCCAGACAGCGACTCGAGTGAACGCGGCCCGAGTGAACGCGGCCCGGGCATCGGATCCGCGGCCTGGCCCGAAGGCACTGAAGCAGGGAGCCGGCGGCGCCCGGTTCGCCGCCCCGAAAACACCCGGACAGCGGCGGCGCGAGCGAGGAAAACGTCACCGTGCCGATGCCGTCGCGCCCTCGCCGGATCGGCTTAGCTCGCCTTGTCCTTCGCCGGTTTCGTGTCATTCGCCGCCACCGGCTTGATCACCGACGTGATGGTGTCGCGCAGCACGATGACACGGATGTCCTTGGCGATCTCGACCTCGATCTCCTGCGAGGGCACCTGCTTGCCGTCCTTGTCCTGCACCATCGGCACGCGTTGGACGGTGCCCAGGATGCCGCCGCCGGTAACGACGCGGTCGCCGCGGCGGACGGCGGAGATCATGTTGCGCAGTTCCTTTTGCTTCTGCTGCTGCGGCCGGATCAGCAGGAAGTAGAACACGCCGAAAATCATGACCAGCGGCAAGAACTGCGCCACGCCACCCGCGCCACTGAACATGTCGCCCAAACCCTGGGCATACGCGGAAGAGATGAGCATCAACGGGGTCCTTGCGGTGATTCGAGCGGGACCATACTTTCCGCGCCCCTTTCGTCAAGCTTATGTGGAACGGCCAATGGACCTGTACGCGAATGATCGACGGTGCCCCTGCTGGGTGACGTCATGTTGGACGACGTCGTGATGGATGACCGGACCCTCGTCCTGCTGACCCGCCTGACCGAGGCGCTGGAACGGCTCGCGCCCGCGCCGGCGCCGCCGGTGGACCTCTACGCGGCGGATGCGTTCGTCTGGCAACCCTCGCCCACTCACCTGGTCCCGGTGGAACGCGTATCGCGCGTCGATATCGGGCTGCTGAAAGGGGTCGAGCAGCAGAAGACCATCCTGCTGGAGAACACGCTCCGCTTCGTGCGCGGCCTGCCGGCCAACAACGCCATGCTGTGGGGCGCGCGCGGCAACGGCAAGTCGTCCTTGGTCAAGGCGGTGCACGCCGAGGCGAACGCGCGCACGCCCGGCAGCCTGGTGCTGATCGAGATCCACCGCGAGGACATCCGTTCCTTGCCCGCGCTGCTGAACCTGCTGCGCGGGCAGACGCGGCGCTGCCTGATCCTGTGCGACGATTTGTCGTTCGAGAAGGAGGACTCCGACTACAAGGCGTTGAAGTCCGTGCTGGACGGCGGCATCGAGGGCCGGCCGGACAACGTGCTGTTCTACGCGACCTCCAACCGGCGGCATTTGATGCCGCGCGACATGATCGACAACGAACGCTCGACCGCGATCAATCCGTCCGAGGCGATCGAGGAGAAGGTTTCTTTGTCAGATCGTTTCGGCATCTGGCTTGGCTTCCACAATTGCGATCAGGCAACCTATTTCGCGATGGTGGAGGGTTACGCCGAGGCGATGAAGCTGCCGATCTCGGTCGAGGATCTGCGCGCGAAAGCGGTGGAATGGTCGGTGACGCGCGGCGCCCGTTCCGGCCGGGTCGCCTGGCAATGTATTCAGGATGTGGCTGGCCAGTTGGGGAGCGCCGCTTAACCCAACTTTCACGGATCCGGCCCAGAATCCAAAGGCCGGCGGGAATGACCCCGCCGGCCCACCAGACCGGAGAACAAGATGATAACGCATCGTCTTCTCCTGTTGCTGACGGTGGGATTTTTGGCCGAAAAGTCAGGCTTACGATCAAGAGGTAACAGGGGCCGTCGCGGGCCGGCATGTCCCTGGTGGTGCGAATACTACTGTATGCGAAGCGACGAACGCGTGGATCTGAACCCGCCCCGCCTATAGTCCCCGCACCAGGTTCAACGCGGCGCCGGCACGGAACCATTGCAACTGCGATGCGCTGTAGCCGTGGTTCAGCGACAATCGTTCCGTCGTGCCATCGGCATGCGCGATGTGGCATTCGACCGGTGTGCCCGGGGCGAGATGCGCCAGGCCAATCAGGCTGATCCGGTCGTCCTCCCGAATACGGTCATAGTCCGCGTCGTCCTGGAACGTCAGCGCCAGCAGCCCCTGCTTCTTTAAGTTCGACTCGTGAATGCGCGCGAAGCTCCGGGCGATGACGGCACCGCCGCCGAGCAGCCGCGGCGACAACGCCGCGTGTTCCCGGCTGCTGCCCTCTCCGTAATTGCGATCGCCGATGACGACCCACTTCACACCCTGTGCGCGGTAGTCGCGGGCGATGGCGGAAAACGGCCGATGGGTCTCGCCGGAGAGAACATCGCACCCATGGCCGGTTTCCCCGGTGAACGCGTTGGTCGCGCCCATGAACATGTTGTCGCTGAACCGGTCGAGGTGCCCACGGAAGCGCAACCACGGTCCCGCCGGAGAAATGTGGTCGGTCGTGGTCTTGCCCTGGGCTTTCAGCAACACCGGCATATCGCGAAAATCCTGGCCGTCCCAGGCCGGCCAGGGCTCCAGCCGCTGTAACCGTTGGCTTCCCGGATCGATCTCCAGAACGATCGTCGTCGCGTCCGCCGGGGGCGCGACATATCCGGCGTCGCCACGGACAAACTCTTCGGCGGGTACTTCGGGCGCCTGCCGCGGCGGGTCGAGACGGAATGCGATGCCGCCGGCGCCGACCAGCGTATCCGTCAACGGATTGAACGAAAGCCGGCCGGCGGCGGCGAAGGCGGTCACCAGTTCCGGACTCGCGATGAAGTTCATCGTCGTCGGCTGGCCGTCGTTCCGCCTCGGGAAATTGCGGTTGAACGACGTAACGATGCTGTTCGGCGCCGCGGCCGCCGCGCGCGCGCGCTGCCACTGGCCGATGCACGGACCGCACGCGTTGGCCAGGATCGTCGCGCCGATCTCATCGAGCGCGTGCATTTGTCCATCGCGCTCGATCGTCGCGCGCACGCGCTCGGAACCGGGGGTAACGAGCAGCGGTACGGCGGCGCGCAGGCCGTGACGGCTCGATCTGTTCAGCGACGTCGGCGGCGCGGCTCATGTCCTCGTACGACGAATTGGTGCAACTGCCGATCAGCGCGGTCGAGATGGCATCGACAAAGCCGTTCTCGGGGTTGGCGATCTCGGCCGCGAACAGCGACACCGGGCGCGCGCGATCCGGCGTGTGCGGGCCGACGACGTGCGGCTCGAGCCGGGACAGATCGAGTTCGATCACCCGGTCGTAGTATCGCTCCGGCCGTGCCTCGACCTCCGGATCGGGAACCAGCAGATCGCGGTGCCGCTCGATGATCGGCACCAGCGCACCGCGGCCGGTCGCGCGCAGATACACATTCATGTGCTCGTCCGCCGGAAACATCGAGGTCGTGGCGCCGAGTTCGGCGCCCATGTTCGCGATCGTCGCCTTCCCCGTCGCGCTGATCGTCCGCGCCCCTGGACCGATGTATTCGACGATCGCGTTGGTGCCGCCGGCCACGCCGAGCTGGCCCGCGACATAAAGGATCACATCCTTGGGCGCCGTCCAGCCGCCGAGCGAACCGGTCAGATGCACGGCGATATGCCGCGGATACAACACCTCCCATGGCAGGCCGGCGATGACCTCGACCGCGTCCGCGCCGCCAACGCCAACCGCGCAGGCGCCAAGACCGCCGGCGTTCGGCGTATGCGAGTCGGTGCCGATGATCAGCGCGCCGGGAAACGCGTAATTCTCCAGCACGACCTGATGCACGATGCCGGCGCCGGGCTCCCAGAAGCCACAGCCGAACTTCGCCGCCGCGGTCTTCAGGAAATCGAACACCTCGCGGCTTTCGTCACGCGCGGAGCGTAGGTCCGCGTCGGCGCCGGCATGAGCACGGATCAAATGGTCGCAATGGATCGTGGTCGGCACCGCGACGCGCGCGCGTCCCGTCTGCATGAATTGCAACATCCCGCTCTGGCCGAGCACGTCCTGGAACACCACGCGATCGGGCCGCAACGACAGATAGCTCCGGCCAGGCACGATCTCCCGCGTGTCCGGATCGTCCAGATGACCGAGCAGCACCTTGTCCGCGAGCGTCAGAGGACGGGCCGCGCGACGGCGCACCACGTCGAGGTTGCGCGCCATGGTCTGGTAGATCCGCGCCGCGCTCTCCGGGGTCGTTTCGATTTCGGCCATCGTCAGCTCCTCTCGGTTGATGCGAGGACGATAGGCAACGGCCGGCAGCCGATCCATAATATGGATCCGGCAATATCCATATCGACAGAGTATGGCAGATGGAACTACGCCACCTTCGTTACTTCATCGCCGTCGCCGAGGAGGGTCACATCACCCGCGCGGCGGAGCGTCTGGGCATGCAGCAACCGCCGCTGAGCCAGCAAATTCGGGCATTGGAACGCGAACTCGACGTGACATTGTTCCGCCGCAAGCCACGCGGCGTGGAACTGACGGACGCCGGCCACGCGCTGCTGCTCGACGCGCGCGCGATCCTGGCGCGCATCGATCATGCGTTCGCCACGACCCGCCGCACCGCGCGCGGCGAGGAAGGACGGATCGCGATCGGCTTCACGAGCTCGGCGCCGTTTCATGCCTTCGTACCGCGTGTCATTCGCGCGTTTCGCGAGGCATTTCCTCTGGTGTCGCTGACGCTGGAGGAAAGCGGCACCACCGAACTGATCCAGGATCTGCGCGAGGACCGCATCGACGCGGCATTCATCCGCACGCCGGTCGCCGATCCGTCGGGCCTGACCGTCGATGCGTTGCTGGAGGAAGCGATGCTGGTCGCGCTGCCGAGCCATCATCCGCTGGCGCGTCACCGCGGCGCGGGCGTGGCGCTGAAACGACTCGCCGGCGAAACGTTCATCGTCTATCGCCGGCACACCGGCCCTGGGCTTTACGACACGATCATCGCCGCGTGCCATGCGGCGGGGTTCAGCCCGCTGATCGGACAGGAGGCGCCGCGGATCGTCTCGACACTCAATCTCGTCGCCGCCGGGCTTGGATTGTCGCTGGTGCCGGCATCGTTGCAACGGATGCACATGGATGGGGTAACGTATCGTTCGCTGACCGGCGCCGCGCAGCCCACGGCGCCATTGCATCTCGCGAGCCGGCGCGCGGATACGTCGGCCGTCGTCCGGCGGTTTCTGGCGTTGGCGCGGCGGACGGCGAAGACATTCGACGCGGCGTGAGCGGGCGCGGTTCGCGCGGCGGCTGCGACTACAGGATCGGGAAGACGCCATGGACCTGATGCGCGCCGCCGCCGAGATAGGTGAACGACTGAAAGTAGAACTGCCAGTTCGCGCCATTGAGGATCCCGAAGGTCGTGGCCTGGAGACCCGCGATGCCCAGATGACGATACTGCGCGGGCTCGAGCAAGGTGACGCCGGCCAGATTGGCGCCGACGCCGAGCGTGGCCTGGACCTGGCCGCGTTGAAAGACCGAGCCGGCCGGGTTGTTGGCATGGACGACGTGGCGGTCGCCGACCGGTCCCGCCGGACCGATGCCGAAGGTGCAGCCGTTCATGTTCACCGTGAAGCAGAAGTCGGCGAACAGACCGACATGCACGGTCTGCGCGGTGCCTGGAATGTAGTTGCAGATGTAGCTCTGAAGTTGGTTGCCGGCGTTCACACCCACATTGGTGATCTCATAAACGCCCATGGGAGCGCCATGGCCATCGACGGCGACGGCGGCCTGCGGAAAACCGCCATGGGCCGCGATCGTCATGTTCGCGGTGCCCGGCGGATTGGCGACATTCGGGATGAGGCCATTGTTTGTCGCCAGCAACAGATTCTGGTTCAGCCAGGGAAGCAGCAGCATCGGATTCCCCTGCAGGTTCGCGAAATTCGGTAGCGGCATGACGTGGGCCTCTCGGGAGAAGTGTGACGTTTCGGTCAATCGCCGGAATGGGCCGCGTTGAGCCCGCGTCGGGACCCTGGCCCCGGTAATGCCGCCCGCGCAAGACCCGCGGTTCTGTTGCGGACTGAAAGACGCGGAACGATGGCGCTTCACGCGGACATTCGATCGGCCGCGATCCGGGGATCCGCAAGGGGCTTCGCCGGTCCCATGGCATCGCCTTGTTCCGCGTGTCGATACCATCGGCAGCCAAGGCGCCGTTGAATCTCAGACGACCCGTTCGATTAAAATACAAGCAGATCGTCCCGATATTCGGGCACATCGAAACGAAAGGGAATCCTCTCCGCTTTCGTTTAGATCATCAAATATGCATTTCACCATATATTTGATTATAGTCAATTTATATCTTCTCCTATAACAGGCATACGGCTAGGAATTAGACAGAGAACGCCGATTGCGCTTGCATCCGGGTTCCCGCCCCGGTCATGATGTTGCGGTGCAACATGTCCTCAGGAGGCCCCCCACGATGAAGCGCCGCATGTTCCTCGCCGGTTCGGCCGCCCTCGCCAGTCCGCTGGCCGCGCCGTCCATCGTCCGCGCCGCCGGCACCGCGGTGCTGAAATTCATTCCGCAGTCGGACGTAACGATCCTGGATCCGATCTGGACCACCGCCTACGTCACGCGCAACCACGGCTTCATGATTTTCGACACGCTGTATGGCCTTGATGACGACTACCAGGCGCAACCGCAGATGGTCGAAGGCCACACCACCGAGAACGACGGCAAACTATGGAAATTGACCCTGCGCGGCGGGTTGAAATGGCACGATGGAGAACCGGTGCTGGCGCGCGATTGCGTCGCCTCGATCGCGCGGTGGGGCAAGCGCGATCCATTCGGGCAAACGCTGATGGCGTGCACCGACGAACTCTCGGCGGGCGATGACAAGACCATTGTTTTCCGCCTGAGCAAGCCGTTCGCGCTGCTGCCCGACGCGCTCGGCAAACCCGGCAGCAACTTCTGCGCGATGATGCCGGAGCGGCTGGCGAAAACCGATCCGTTCAAGGCGGTGACGGACATGGTCGGCAGCGGGCCGTTCAAATGGAACGCGGCCGAACGGGTCGTCGGCGCCCTCGCGGTGTACGAGCGCAACGCCGCCTACCAACCGCGCGACGGCGCCCCGCAATCGACGGCGGGCGGGAAAGTCGCGCATTTCGACCGGGTCGAATGGCATGTCATTCCCGATGAGAGCACCAAGGCGAACGCGTTGATCACCGGCGAGGTGGACTGGTGGGAGAACCCGACGAGCGACATGGTGCCTCTGGTGCGCGGCGATGCTCATTGCGCGGCTTCGGTCGATGACAAGACCGGCACGATGGCCTGCATGCGGCTCAATCAGTTGTGGCCGCCGTTCAACAATCCCGGCATTCGGCGGGCGCTGCTCGGCGCGATCGATCAGACGGAATTCATGACGTCCGCCGCCGGCACGGACGGCGAGATGTGGACCGTGCCGGCCGGATTTTTCTGCCCAGGGCTGCCGATGGCGAGCGACGCCGGGCTGGATGTGTTCAGGGGCAAGCGGGATTACGCGGCGGTGAAAAAGGCGCTCGCGGGGGCGGGCTACGCCGGTGAGAAGGTCGTCATGCTGGTGCCGACCGATCAGTCCATCCTGAAACAGGAGTGCGACGTCGCCGCCGATATGTTGAAGAAAATCGGCATGAACGTGGATTACCAGGCGATGGACTGGGGCACCGTGGTGCAGCGCCGCGCGATGATGGATTCACCCGACAAAGGCGGCTGGAACATGTTCATCACCGGCTGGTCCGGGCTCGATCAGTCCAATCCGGTCGGGCACGTGTTCCTGCGCGGCAATGGCAAGGGTGGGATGATGGGTTGGCCCGACGCGCCGAAGATCGAGGCGTTGCGGCAGGACTGGATCGACGCGCCCGACGCCGCCGCGCAGAAGAAGCTGGCGGTGGCGTTGCAACGCCAGGCCTTTAACGACGTGCCGTACGTTCCTCTTGGCCAATACTTCTCAGCGACGGCGTATCGCAAGAACATCACCAATATGCTGGCCGGGTTCGTCAAGTTCTGGAACGTGCGCCGGGCCTGACCCGCTGGCCTCGGCCCGTCCGCGCCGACCGCTTGATGAACTCGCCCGGCGCGATCCCGAGCACCTGCCGGAACGCATGCCCGAACGCGGCGGCGCTGGAAAACCCGAGGCGGGCCGCGACCGCGGACACCGCGACATGGCCGCTGTCCAACATCTCGACCGAGGCCAGGATCCGGGCGCGCTGACGCCATTCCTTGAACGTCAGATCGGTTTCGGCCGGGAACAGCCGTGTGATGGTGCGCTGGGAGGCGCCGGCGGCCCGGGCGAGATCGCCCAGCTCACGGATCCCGGCCGGATCGGCGAGCACCTGCTCGGCGACGCGGCGGGCGCGGGGATCGGAGGGCATGGGCATGAAGGTCGCCGCCATCTTCGGCCTCGGCCAGTTCGAACAGCGCCAGGCGGGCGAGCAGATCGACGCGGCGCGGGTCGGCGCCGGCGGCGAACATCGCCAGCACCAGTTCGCGCAGTAGCGTGTCCGACCGCGACCACGAATTCGCGGCCCAGCCGAGGCAGTTCGGGATGGGAGGCGAGCCAGATGGGGGCGATGTAGAGCGATCGCATTTCCAGGTCGGTCAACATGTCCACCGCATGCTCCAGACGCGGCGGCACCCAGACGGCGCGGCGCGGCGGCACCAGCCAGCGGCCTTTCGGAGTGGTGACCTGCATCACGCCGCGGGAGGCAAACAGCAACTGCGCCTCGGCATGGACGTGCAGGCCCAGATGGACCCCGCGCTCGTAGAAGCGCGCCAAGGCGGCGACGCCTCCATGGGCGAGAGTGAAGCCGTCCTCAGGCAAACCGGACCTCCGGCAATGTTTGGCGTCTCCACGATGTTGGTTGGCCACACGTCGATCAAAGGCCAGTTTAAGGTCGGTTCGGGAACAACGGCAAGACCGGCCCAGGGACGATCGCTCCGGCGATGGGAGCCGGAACGCCCGGGTAAGAGGACAAGAACGATGAACAATCCAGCCACGGTGATCCGCTTCATCAACGCGGGGCATTACATCGACCACTACGCCATGCTGGTGTTCGCGGCGGCGGTGATCGTCATGGGGCCGGCACTGGGCATCAGCTATGGCGACCTGTTGCCCTATGCGACGCCGGCCTTCGTCGCGTTCGGCGCGGGTTCGTTGCTGACCGGCTGGCTCGGCGACCGCTGGAGCCGGCGCCACATGATGGCGATTTTTTTCTGGGGCATCGGCGCGGCGATGATCCTGGTCGGGCTGGTGCACACGCCACTGCAACTCGGCGCGGCGCTGTTGGCGGTCGGGCTGTTCGCCTCGATCTATCATCCGGTCGGCACCGCCATGCTGGTCGCGCATGCGGACAAACTGGGCCGCCAGGTCGGCATCAACGGCGTGTGGGGCAATCTGGGAGTCGCGTCCTCGGCGGTCATCACCGGGGTCATCGCGCAGTATCTCGGCTGGCGTTGGGCGTTCGCATTGCCGGGCCTGGCGGCGATTGCGGTCGGCGTCGCGTTCATGATCCGGGTGCGGCACGAGGTGCGGACCGCCACAAGCAGGCGAGCGCGGCGGCGCGAGTATCGAAAGACATGATGTGGCGCGTCGTGGTGGCGCTGGTGGTGACGATCGTCGCCAGCTCGACCACGTTCAACGCGGTCACCGTCGCGCTGCCGAAACTGTTCGCCGAGCGGTTGACCATGCTGACGACCAGTCCGGCGCTGATCGGGCTGATCGCCTCGGGCGTTTACGTGTTTGGCGCGCTGACCCAGTACACCATCGGCAACATGGTCGACCGGCACTCGCTGAGGACCGTGTTTCTGCCGCTGGCGGTCGCTTTCCGCCGCTGTTGTTCCTTGTCGCGGGGCTGAACGGGTTGCCGTTCGTCGTTGTCTCGGTGGGCATCATCGCGGCGATGTTCGGGCTGGTGACGGTGAACGACGCGATGGTGGGAAAATACACCAGCGACGAGTGGCGGGCCCGAGCCTTCGCGGTCCGGTACTTCCTGGGGTTTACCGCGGCGGGGTTCTCGGTCGGGCTGGTGGCGTGGCTGCACGAGACCGGCGGCTTCGGCATGATGCTGCAGGCGTTCGGCGGCTTTTGCCTGCTGATCGTGGTGGGCGCGCTGATCTTCCCGCCGGAGCACCGCATACCTGCCGCGCAGCCGGCGGAGTAACCAGGGCCCCTCTCATCCCACCACCAATGGACAGATTTCAAAGGGCCTCGCCCCATACGCGCAA
>CAVTNZ010000016.1:0-6492 GCA_963736185.1 uncultured Gammaproteobacteria bacterium
CGCGCCGGGATCTTGAAATCCAGATACCGGTTCACGTCCACATCCAGATCGATCTTGCCCTGCTCCACCAGCTGCATCACCGCCGTCCAGGTGATCAACTTCGACACCGATCCGGGCCGGAACAAGGTCAGCTTCGGATCCACCGGCGCGCGCGTGGCCACATCCGCATAGCCAAAGCCGCGCTCCGTCAAGATCTGCCCGTCCTTCACCACCGCGACCACCGCCCCCGCGATGTCGCCCGTGTGCAATGCATAGGGCAGATATCCATCCAGCCACGCGTTGAGGTCCGCCGCCGTCAACGCGACCGCTTCCGATCCCACCGCGGCAGGCACCGCTGCCGTCGGCGCCTCCGGCCCCGCATTCGACAGCGTCGCGAGCCCCACGAGCACCACGCCAAGGATTTTGCCGCTCTTCATGATGCTGTTCCCCTGAGCCTCGCCGCCCGATGACCTATACCCGCAGGCACGCCTCGACCAGCCGGTCGAATTCCACCCCGCCGCGCATCGGATCCGCGACCGGTACGCCGAGCCGCTCCTGCTCCGCGGCCAACAACTTCCGCGCCTCCTCCGCCCCCATCCGCGACGTATTCAAGCTGACCCCGGCGCAACGCACCCCCGCATTGGTGCGCCGCGCGAGCCGCAGGTTCAGCTCGATGGTCTCCGCGATCTCCGGAATGGGGTACTGCGGATAGCCGAGAATATGCGTGCGCCCCGGCTCGTGACACACCACGATCACATCCGGCTGACTGCCGTGCAGCAGCCCGAGCGACACCGCCGCATACGCCGGATGAAACAGCGACCCCTGCCCCTCGATCACATCCCAGTGCCCGGCCGGCGCATCCGGACTCAGCATTTCCGCCGCACCCGCCTCGAAGTCCGCCACCACCGCATCCATCGGAAGCCCCGAGCCCGCGATCAAAATCCCGGTCTGACCGGTCGCGCGAAAATTTACATCGAGCCCGCGGGCCGCGAACGCACGCGCCAGCGCCAACGCACTGTATTTCTTGCCGAGCGCACAATCCGTGCCCACCGTGAGCAGGCGCTTGCCCGAGCGCTTGCGCCCCGACGCGATCGGAATGTTCCGCGGCGGCGTGCGCACATCGATCAGCCGCCGTCCGCAGCGCGCCGCCACGCTTGAAAGCGCCGGCGAATCGCCCAGCTTGGTGTGCAGCCCGCTCACGAGATCGAGCCCCGCCTCGAGCGCCTCGATGAGCGGTCCCATCCAGCTCTCGTTGATGACGCCGCCGACGTTCGCCACCCCGACCACCAGGGAGCGCGCCCCACGCGCGCGCGCTTCGCGCGGGGTCAAGCGGGGCAGGCCCGTCGTAATGGCCGATCCCGGGCACGACCACTCGCCCACGCAGCGCTCCCCCGCCCAGTCGCGCAGCCCGAAGGCCGTCTTCGCGTACGCCGGTTCCGTCGTGTCGCCCAGGAACAAAAGATAGGGATGGGGCAGTTCCATGACCTGCGCGCTCGATACCGGCAGCACGCTCAGAATGTCGCGTCCAGTGTCACGCCGACGGTCCGAGGCTGAATGACGGTCACCGTCGAGTACGGCCCACTCGGGAAGGTTGCATAATCCGTGATCCCGCGCGCGTCGGTCAGGTTCTTGCCATACAGCGTCACCTTGTAGTGACCTTTTTGCACGCCGAGGCGCACGTCCGTGGTGTTGTAGCTCGGCAGCACGATCTGCCCCGGCGGCGTCGCCGTGGAGCTCGCGAAATCGCTGCTCCGCGAGCCGACGTAGCTCCAGGTAGCACCGACGAAGCCCTGGTAGTCCGCGTACAGCGCCCAATCATATTCACCATCGAGCGCCGTGCCCCACTTGGGCGCATAGGGCAACGGGTCCCCCGAGTTCGCATACAACGCCGGTGCCGGCGAGGTGAGCTTCGCGTCCGTGTACGCTCCGGTCCACTCGAACTTCAGCCCCTGCACGGGAACGTAGCCGAACTGCCATTCCACGCCTTGGCTTCGGGCCGTACCCCCATTGCCGTTGATGCCGAAGCCGCCGACCACCTCGAACAGCTGAATGTTCTTCCAGTCGATGTGATAGAGCGCGACATCCATCGACAGCGCGCCCTGCATCTGGCTGGAACGGAAACCGAGCTCGATGTTGGAAGTCTTGTCCGAGCCATAGGCCCCCGGCACCTCGGGGTGGCCCGGAGGAATCACATTGGGTCCGCCCGGACGAAAGCCGGTCGAGAAGCGCGCATACACCGAGCTCTGCGCATCCACGTGCCACAGCGGCGCCACCGAATACGTGAACACATTGCCGCTCGAACTGCCGTTGATGACCGGGGGAGAGGGCCCGAGCAGCGGGTTGTAATTGACCACCTGGGTCGCCGTCTGCTCATTGTGCGAGTAGCGCCCGCCGAGCTGCAGATCGAACTGCGAATTGAAGTGATAGGTCACATCGCCGAATCCCGCGATCTCCTTGTAGCTCGAGCTGATGATGGGCTGCTCGACCAGCCCGAGCAACGCCCCGCCCGGAAGCCCGATGCCGTCGAGATACTCGTTGATCGCCCCGTCCTCGTGCGTGAAGTATCCACCCACCTGCCAGTCGAGCAGCTCGCTCGCCGGCGAGGTCAAGCGCAGCTCTTGCGTGAGTTTTCGCAAACCCACGTTATCATCCAGCACCGCGGCCGGCGTCCCCCCAAAAAGCGCGCCGGCCAATCCACCGTACAGCGGCGTCAGATCCGCTCCGGTATAGGTATTGATGATCCCGTAGCTCGTGCTCGACAGCACCCGAAACGGCCCGGTGTTCCAATCCACGGTCGCGTTGTAATTCTCGTACTTGAAATTGCTCGGCTCCGCCACGTAGCGCGCCTGACTCAAGCCCCCGTACAGCGCCTGCAGCGTGTTCGGATTCACATCCACGGTATTCACGCCGCCGTATTGCGATTCCTGCGCCGTCGCCGTCAATCGAATGGTCAGGTCATCGGTCGGTGCCGCGAGCAGCGACGCCCGCCCGCTCTCCTTATGCCCGCCATTGAGCCCCTTCTCCTGATGTTGCGGATCGTCGATGTAGCCCGGCACATCCTCATCGGACGCACTCACCCGGAACGCCATCTTGTCGCCGAGCGGAAGATTCAGCACGCCGCGCACGTCGCCGCCGGTGCCGCCGTTCGCCACATGATCGCCGCTCACTTCCGCCGCCCCCGACAGGCTGCCGAGCTGCGGCGCCGTGGTGACGAACTTCAGAACGCCGCCTTCGCTGTTGGCGCCGTAGAGGGTGCCCTGCGGCCCGCGCAGCACTTCGATGCGCTGCATGTCCCAGGTATCGAAGTCGCCGGTGTTGATCGCGCCGTTCAGGAGCGCCGTGCTCGATCCGAAGGGCGACTCATCCACGTAGACCGCCACCGTCGAGCCCACGCCGCCGGCATTCTCACCGCGCAGGGTGAGCCGGGTGAGCCCGGGCTGGGAGCTCGCCAACGACAGTCCCGGCACCAAGGCCGCGTAGTCCGCGAAGCTTCGATCCTGCAGGGTGTCGAGCTGATTGCCCCCCAACGCCGTCACGCTCATGGGCACATTCATCAGCGTCTCTTCGCGCTTTTCCGCCGTGACGACGATGGTCTCGAGATTGTTCGCATCGCCTCCCGACGCAGGCGCCGTGGTTTGCGCCACCACGGCCGTCCACGGGAAGAAGACCCCCGCCTGAATGACACCCAGAATCGCCGACGTGATTATTTTGCTCATGGCGCCCCCGATCTAGCAGTGTGATGACTGCGGCCACCGCATCCCGCGATGTGTCGCAATTGGGTCAGTATGATCCTGGATAGAAAACTGTCAACCCATTTCTCTGTTCCGGCTACAATGCACCTCCGGGCGCGCACACTATTGATTTTGGCCTCCGCGGCGATCCAAGCTGTGCTCGGACATTCACGCGCGATGGGAGCTGTATGGACATGAAAGTGCGTCATCCGACGCTGGGAAGCCTGCTACGCGCGCTGCGCTCGCGACATGGCTGGACGCTGAAGGAGATGAGCGAGCGCACCGCCATCCCCGTCTCGACCCTCTCCAAAGTCGAACATGACCGGCTCACTCTCACGTACGACAAGCTGGTGCACTTGAGCCAGCGGCTCAACATCCGGATCTCCGAGCTCTTCGCCGACCCCGCGGGCACCGTCGATGCCGCCGTCACCGCCCGCCGCAGCATCGGCCGCCTCGTCGACGCCGTCCGCGTCAACACCAAGAACTACGACTACTACTATATGTGCCCGGAGCTGCGCAAAAAGCGCATGATCCCCATCCTCACGCGCATCCGCGCCAAGAGCGCCGAAGAGTTCGGCGAGCTGGTGCATCACTCCGGCGAAGAATACATCTACGTCCTGGAAGGCAGCATCAAGGTGATCACCGAGTTCTACGACCCGGTATTCCTATCCGTGGGCGAATCGATCTACCTCGACAGCAAGATGGGCCACGGCTACCTCACCGCCGAAGGCTGCGACGAAGCCACCGTCCTTGGAATCTGCTCCAGCCCCGACGAGAGCCTGATGCAATCCCTGCTGTCGCTCCACGGAGAAGAGGAGCCCGCCGCCCCCGCGTCATCCTCTGAGCCCGCGCCCCCGGCGAGGAAGGCCGCGAAGAAAAGCAAACGCTAGCTCATGATTGAATGCAACCATCAATAATTATCTTCTTCTTGGGCGCGTACCTATCACCATCACCAGTTACGCGCCGCTGGGCGTGACAGCGAGAGTTCGCATGAAGAAAAAGTTTTTCGCCATCCTGGGTGTCGCGGCATCTGTTGTTGCTGCAAGCCAGGCTTCGGCGTATGCATTCGGCCAGGCTACCTACGATGCCACGACAGATGAACTCGTCGTGACCATATTCTATAGCGGCACGAATCCTAATCATGTTTTTTCGTTGAAATGGGACGAGTGCGTAAGGCACCCCGACGGCACCGCCGAAGTGACGGCCGAGGTGGTCGACAGTCAGGAGCGAGATGCGGCGAACCAAGATTTCAAGAAAAGCGTTCGCTTGGGACTCGAGGGATTAACCTGCCGCCCCGCGACGGTCACCCTTCGCGCAGGACCACGTACCTACATCTCAGTGCACGTCCCGGCGGCTTAGAACGCCACAAACGCTCGAGGAGGTGGGGCCGATACCCGCAGTACCCAATGCTAAGTTCGCGATGGTGTTGCGTATTCAACTTGGTTGTTTCGATGCATCGATGCCGCCGCATTCACCGGGGAGGTGAAGGCCGAATGCGCGAGCAAGCCACCCAGCCCCTGCAGAAAACTGCGTCGTGACTCCGAGCTATCGGGTTTCATGATCAAGAGGGAGTGTCCTCTAACACGCTCCGAATGCCGATTGAATCCGAGTAACCGATCGCGGGTCAATTCGGGCCGCGGTTCTGCGTCTAGCGGGTCCAATCCGCCCTCCTCAGCGCATTTTTATTCCATTTCGGCAAGTTAGTTGCAGATACCGAAAAGAGTGGCGTATTCTCCTACACCGGCCGAAACAGAAATTAGGGGATCGACCAATGAAATCGCTGCTCGCCCTGGGCGCACCCATGGTTCTCGTCGCCCAAGCGGCCCTCGCACAAAGCGC
The DNA here is from genome assembly GCA_963736185.1 of uncultured Gammaproteobacteria bacterium. Taxonomy (GTDB): domain Bacteria; phylum Pseudomonadota; class Gammaproteobacteria; order Steroidobacterales; family Steroidobacteraceae; genus Bog-1198. The sequence continues at coordinate 5,550 of CAVTNZ010000016.1, forward strand.
CACCTCCCCCGAGCTCGCGGAGATCGTGGTCACCGCCACCAAGCGCGTCGAGAACATCCAGGATGTCCCCGTCTCGGTGAGCGTCGAGTCCGGCGCCGCCTTGTTGGAGCGCGGACAATACTCACTGGTCGACTACGCCGCCTACATGCCCGGCTTCAACGTCAGCAACGGCGGCACCCCCGGCACCTCCTCGGTGCAGCTGCGCGGCATCTCCACGCAATCCGCGACCGCCGCCGTCGGCACCTACATCGACGACACCCCGCTCGGCGGCAGCGCGGGATGGGTCAGCTCGTCCACCACCACGCTCGACCTGCTGCCCTACGATCTCGACCGGCTCGAGGTATTGCGCGGCCCGCAGGGCACCCTCTACGGCGCGGGGGCGATGGGCGGCCTGATCAAGTACGTCATGAAATCGCCGAGCACCACCCAATCGGAAGCGACTCTCGGTGCGGAGCTCAGCGACACCGAGGGTGCGGGCAAGCTCGGCTACGCCTACTCCGCGCGGGTGAGCCAACCGCTGGTGGACAACGTGCTCGGGGTCAGCTTGAGCCTGTTCGACAAGCAGTCGCCCGGCTGGATGACGAACCTCGGCACCGACCAGCAGCACACCAACGACACCTCGCGCTACGGCGGTCGCGCCGCCCTGCTCTGGACCCCGATGCAAGATCTCACCATCAAGCTCTCGGCCATGGCCTCCAACATCAACGCCGAGGACGGCGCGTTCCGGCAGTTCACCACCAGCCAGCCCGTACCGAACACGGGCAGCGCGCTGATCATCTCGCCCCAATCGCCGCTTCCCGACGGCACCGAGAACGTGCGCTTTCTGTCGCCCTACAGCCAGCGCCTGCAGTACTACTCCGCGAGCATCGACTGGAACCTGGGGCGGGTCGACCTGATCTCCGCCACCAGCTACTCCTCGCAGCGCTCGTTCGCGCAGCAGGAC
>CAVTNZ010000017.1:0-3971 GCA_963736185.1 uncultured Gammaproteobacteria bacterium
TGGACGTGACGAAGTACGTCACGGTGGGCGGAGCCGTGAGAGCGCAAAGCACCGTCTACCGGTTTGGCGACGAGGCCAATCTGACACAGCCCCTCGGCGGGTACGCGGTGGTCGATCTGAATGCCGCCTATCGACCCTCCGATCATCTGACACTGTTCGGGGTGGTCAACAACGTGTTCGGCAAGCGCTATGACACCTACGGGTCATTCGGACCGGTGGGCGACGTGCCATGGCCGAACATTCCCGGAGGTGTGACCGATCCGCGTACCGCCAGCCCCGGAACGCCGATCACGGTGTATGGCGGTGTGCGGCTGTCTTGGTAGCAAACATTTGTCCGTTGGAACCGTCAATACTCCGACAAAAGCACCTACAGCATCACTTGTCCGCGACTTTGCGGATCGAGGATTTCTTCGTTGACGACTCGCGGCCCGCTCGCCTCCCCCGCGGCGCGACGACGCTGGTTTCCGTTCGGAACATCCTTGCCTAGCGCGTCCGCCAAAGTCCGGCAATCCAGGATCTTGGCCGTACTGTCGCGCACTTCGCGAAACAGCTTTCGCAGTTCGCAGTTTCGGTCGTCGGCGCAATCCAGACACCGCTGATATTGGGTGACGCTGACGCAGGGAATCAAGGCCAGCGGTCCTTCCATCAGCCGCACTACTTCGCCGAAGGAAATGCTGTCCGGGCTTTTCGCCAATTCATATCCACCACTGCGCCCGCGCTGACCACGTACCAGCCCATCGCGTTTCAGCTCCACGAGAATGGCTTCCAGGAACTTCACCGGAATATTGCGCCGGGCGGAGATGGCCGCCGATGAGAGCCTGACCCCCCCCGGAACCAAGGCAAGTTCCAGCAAAGCCTTTAGCGCGTAACGAGTTTTTTGCGAGAGCACGGTGAAATCCTTCTTTCGGTCTACTTTATGTCAAATAGCACTTGACATCTAATTACCTAAATTCCTATCGTATTACTAGGTTTTAATCTACACACGAAAAATAAGCGGGGAAGTATGAATTACATGTATGCACCACGTCCAAAGGGATGCGCTCAGCTCGCGCGCGGTTTCCGTGCTTCGCTCGGATGGTTAGGCCTGCTCCTGTTGATTGCCCTCACCGCGCCAGTCCCCACGCTTGCACAGCAGAAAACCGGGCCTGGAATCACCGGTGATGACAGTCTCACCTGGCATGGTATTACGCTCTACGGCGTCATCGATGTCGGCGTCCAATACGATACCCACAGTGCGCCCTTCACCCCCTTTCGTCCGTCGGCGAGCGGCAACATCGTGCGGCAGAACAGCGGTGGATCGGTGTTCGGAGTGACGCCGAGCAATATGGGTCAGTCGAGGGTGGGCCTTCAGGGCCTGGAGGCTTTGAACAACGATTGGGCGGCCGTGTTCCAGGTGGAGACGTTCTTCAACCCACAGTCCGGCGACATCGCCGATTCGCTGAAGTCGCTGGCCATGAACAACGGCAAGTCGCTCGCCAACCAGAGTGTCGGCGTCGACGGCAGCTCGGCGGGCCAGGCTTTCCAGACCGCCTTCGTCGGCTTGAAATCCGCGCGGTTCGGCACGCTCACGTTCGGTCGCCAGACCAGCCTGTTGTTGGAAGGCTCCATCAAGTACGACCCCAATTACAATGCGTCGGCGTTCGGCCTGCTCGGTGCGTCCAATACGTATTCCGGGGGAGGCGCCCAGGAGGATAACCGGCTCGACTCGACCGTGAAGTACGAGGTGGGCTTCGGCGATCTTGTCCACCTCGGTGCCCTATACAAGTTCAACGGATCCAGCGGCTCGGCGAACACCGCCTACCAGGGGGATCTCGGCGCCGAGCTGGCGGGCGCGTCGCTCGATGCCTATTACTCGAAGGAAAAGAGCGCCATCACTGCGACCTCCTTGAGCGCCACCCAAGTCGCCGGTCTTCCGGCCCTGGGGTATTCGATAACGAATTCGCTGGCGGCGACCATCTCGGACAATACCGCGTATGCCGCCATGGCGTCGTACACGATCGATCCGTTGAAGTTCTTTGCCGGCTACCAATACCTCAAATACGCGAATCCCTCGATCCCATTGGAAGCCGGGTTCAGCGACATCGGTGGTTACATCCTGGCGTTCGTCAACAACGATGCCTACGCCAACGACAAGATCGTCCAGGTCTACTGGACCGGCGTTCGCTACACCGTCCTTCCCGCGCTCGATCTGACGGCGGCCTACTACGGCTACCATCAGAACGCCTACGGCACCGGCAAGAAAGCCGGCTGCACGACGGCGGCCAACAGCGCCTGCAGCGGCAGCCTGGAGGCGTTTTCCTTCGATGCCGACTACCACTTCAACCGGCATTTCGATGCATACGGGGGTGCCATGTACAGCGGCGTGCACGACGGCGTGGCGAGCGGCTATCTCCATACGACCAACATCAACCCGACCATCGGCGTGCGCTTCAAATTCTAATGCGGGACATCGATCGTGGCGCATCGGTCGGTCACGCTGGAGACTCAAATGTCGAAAGTTCTCGTACTCTACTATTCGGAATTCGGTTACGTCGCCATCGTCGCGCACGCGATTGCGGATGGTGCTCGTTCGGGGGGCGCCGTAGTCGACATCAAACGGGTGCCGGAGACCGCGCACACCGCGACGCTCCGCGGCCCGCAATTCAATCCGGTGCACGACGATCCGTTCGCCGCGATCGAGGATCTCCCGAATTACGATGCGATCATCGTGGGCAGTCCCACGCGCTTCGGCCGCCTGTCCTCACCGGTGGCCGGATTCCTCGAGCAAGCGGGCGAGTTGGCGAACCGGGGCATCTTCAAGGGCAAGGTCGGCGGCGCATTCTCATCGCCCGCCAGCCTGAACGGCGGCCACGAGACCACATCGATGTCGATCCTTACCAACTTGCTGCATTTCGGCATGATCGTGGCCGGACCTCCCTATTGCGCGACCGCACTGGCCGACGACAGCGGCCAGCGCCATCCCAGCGCGCTCGACTTGGAAGGCGCCCGGGAGCAAGGCAAGCTGATCGCGCAAACGGCGGCAAAGTTGTCGAGCCAGGGAGAATCGGGCCGACAGCATCTCGCGCAGCGCACCGCATCCGCGGCGGCCACAGAGGAGATCGAAATCGTCATCGCTTCGGGGTGAAGCTCGTCGTGAATGGCCTACCAGCTTCCGGAGCTTCCGCCGCCCCCCGAAGCGCCGCCCCCGCCGGAAAAACCGCCGCCGCCGCCCGATGAGCCGCCGCCGGAAAAGCCACCCGCCATCACGGTGAAGCCGCCGATGCTGGCCCTGCCTTTCGACTTCAGATCTTGGGCCGCCTTGGCGTACCAGGCCGTGCGCGCCAGCGTGAGCTTCGTGACCGGGAAACTGATGAGGTAGATGACGAACACCACCAGGGAAGCCTTCATGCCGAGAATGACCACCGGAAACATCGCCCAGAACGGCACCAGGAACACATACAAAAACCAGCCGCTGAACCCCGGTGTCATGACACCCATGAAAGTGAAAAGCCCGATAATGCCGAAGATGAAGGCGCCGAGCAGGATGCGCATCGGCCAGGGCATCGCCGGAGAGAAGCCATTCGAGGAGGGCTGTGCGAGAGGGATCGCCGGCGCCTGCGTCGCGAGATCGGGCTGGCCCTCGAGCTGCGCGATGATGGCCTTCACGCCATCCTCCACGCCCCGATCGTAATTGCCCGTCTTGAACTGCGGGGTCATCAGATTGCGAATGATGCGGTTCGAGGCCACGTCGGTCAGCGTGCCTTCGAGGCCGTAACCGACCTCGATCCGCATTTTTCGATCCTGGGGGACCACCACGATGAGCACCCCATTGTCCTTGCCCTTCATGCCGAGCTTCCAGCTCTCGAACACCTGGGTCGAGTATTCCTCCACGCTCGTGTCGCCAATGGTGGGCACGGTAAGCACGACGATCTGGTTGGTGGTGCGTTGCTCGTGCGCTCGGAGCTCGAGCGTAAGCCTGCTTCGGGTCGCCG
>CAVTNZ010000018.1:0-6250 GCA_963736185.1 uncultured Gammaproteobacteria bacterium
TTTCCGACCGCGACGGAACCGGTGAACGTCACGTTGCGGATGGTGGGATGCGAAATCAGAAACCGGGAGATTCGCGCCGGCTCTCCGTACAGAAGGCCGAGCGTGCCGCACGGTAGACCGGCATCCGAGAGTGCACCCACCATCCCGGCGCAGGCCGCCGGGGTTTCCTCCGGCGCCTTGAGAATGACCGAGCAGCCGGCCGCCAGCGCCGCGGCCAGCTTCTTGGCGGACTGCGACACCGGAAAATTCCAAGGCGAGAACGCTGCCACCGCGCCGACGGGCTCCAGACGCGTCAGTGTGTGAAAAGCCGTCGTTCGCCCCGGAATGACTTGACCGAAGCAGCGCTTGCCTTCCTCGGCGAACCAGTCGAAGGTGTCGGCCGAGCCGAGGACTTCGGCGCGGGCCTGGGCGAGCGGCTTGCCTTGCTCTGTGGTGAGCTGGGCCGCCAAAACGTCCGCTCGCTGACGAAGCAGCACGGCCGCCTGCTGCAGGATACGGGCGCGCTCGAAGGGCGGGGTTCCGCGCCACTGCGCGAATCCTCGCGCGGCGGCTGCGACCGCATCCTCAAGGTCCACCTCGCTCGCCATCGCGACACGACCGGCCGGCCTCCCGGTTGACGGGTCGTCTATGGGCAGCGTCCGCCCGGCCGAACCCGCGCGCCAGGCGCCATCGATGAACAGCTTCACGTCGAGTTCTGCCGCTGTCGCTGTCTGCAAATTCATGCGCGTCCCTGAGGCCTTCGGCGGCCATCCGATGCTAACGCCGGTCAATAGAATTGTCTATTGATATGGCCGACAGAGTTGTAGGACAATCCGACGCTCGCAACACGGCAACAGTCGCGGGCACCGGCGGCGCAGTCACGGCATCCATCTGCGAGACGACTGGATTGATAGGGCGCGAACGTGGGGGCGGTCGATGCACGGACGACTGATAGCAGCTTCTCGGAGTGCTGGGCGCGCCACTTCCGGCGGTGCCGAGGACGACGAGATCTCTTCGACGGATCGCGTCGTGAGCCACATCACCGCCGGGATCCTGGCCGGCCGTTTTGTGCCCGGCCAGCGCCTCATCGAAGCGGATCTCACCAACGCGCTCAAGGTCAGCCGCGGGCCCGTGCGCGAGGCCTTCCGGCGTCTCGATGCGCTCGGCGTGTTGTCGCGCACAATGCACCGGGGTGCATGCGTACGCACGCTGACCCGCGCCGAGGCCATTGATCTGATGGTGGCCGCGGAGGGTATCGACAGTCTCACCGCGCGCCTCGCCGCCGCCGCGATACGGGCGCAGCGGGGGCGGCGTCACGATCTGGCCAAGCTCGAGAAGGCGCTCCGGCCCTACCGCGACCGGAAATACAACCTCAGCGGTATGCCGGTGCTGCGCCAGGAGTTCTATGCGATCCTCATCGCCATGTCCGGGAATAGTCAACTGCCGTCGCTGTTTCCGACCATGCGAATCCATTTGCTGCGGCTGCAAACGCAATCGTTCCGCGACGCTCACGCGGGGCGCTCGGATATCGACGATTTCGCGGCGGTAGCGCGTGCGGTACTCCGGGGCGATGCCGGCGCGGCAGAGCGGGCCTCGAGCGTGCACCACCGGCGAGTGCAGCGCGCTTTGCTCGAGATGCCGGACGAGGCATTTCCCGGTGGCCACGCGGAGCCGCAGCCCGATTCGCGCGCACGGCGCCGCCGGCCTCAAGGGTAGTTGTGGCCGTAAGCAGCCCACATGGCCGTGAAACCCGGGCGCAGCAGGTCGGCGAGGCCGTTCAAATGCTGCTGTTGGCCGGGAAAGCTGACGGCCATGCTCTCGCCCATCTCCTCGGGGGTCAGGTAGAAGTACGGATCGTGCGCGGTAATCATGACCTCGGTGATCAACCGCAACCCCGCCATCATCTTGAATGCCCGGTGTTCGTGGATCAGCGTTTTCATTCGCGCCTCGCTGACCTTGCCCCAATAGCAGCCGAGCACATAGCGGTCGAAATCGTCGTCGACCCCCGTGAGCAGGCTCATTTCGGCAATATCCCACATCGGATGGCCGTAGCCGCCACCGTCCCAGTCGATGAGCCAGACCTTATCCCTGGCGGGAGAGCTGTACATGATGTTGACGTAGGTGAGGTCGTTGTGCGTGAAGCACGGGATAAAAGGCCCGATGGCCCGCTCCAGTCGGTTGGTGACCTCGCGGAAGAATGGCACTTCGCCGAGCCACTCGGACGGTTTCCACTGAGTCGGTGCGGCACCGGTCTCCATGGTCTTGAAGTAGCGTCGCACCGTATGGAACGCCCACCAGTAGCTGATGGACTCGCTCACGGCATCGGAGCCCTCGTGCATGATCTTGATGGTCTTGATCACCTCGGCGATGAAGGCGGGATCGCGCAGCTGGGCCTTGCGCATCGGGGGGCCGGGGACAAAGTCGGTGACCGTGAGGTTGGGTTCCGCGTATCGCAGCTGCGGGCCGATTCCAAGCCTCGCGGCGGCCAGCGTGCAATGGACGACGCTCGTCTGGCGGGTCCGATATTGATCGAATCCGCAGCGCACGACATAGCGCCTGCCGTCGCCATCGGTCACGAAATAGGTGCGGTTCTGCAGGCCGCCGAACTTTTGTTCGAGCTCGATCGGCGCCGTCCAAATCGGCAGCTCGTGGATGTACTGCTGCGTTCTTTGGCTGTCCCAATCGCGGCGAAGCTTCGAGACTTCGTTGATGAGTTGGAAGTCGTCCTTCATCTCGTCACTCCGTCACAGCACGCCAGGGTCGTGGATCTGCCGGCATGCTAGCAATACGCGGGAACAACGGTGTCCGGAACGGGCAATGGGGCGCGAGGGCAGGTCCGGAGCCCACCTTGTCCGAGCTGGCGCCGTCCGGCGCGGGAATACTATACTCGGGCCATGGCGATGCAAAAGAGGCCTTTGAGATTGTCCGACAAAATGGCAGGGCGAGTCGATCCCGGGCGCGACCCAGGGGTCATGGTATGCCGCGACCCGGTATGCGGCGCGGCCGCCGGCTAGGCTGATGCGCATCGGGACGGCTCGTCTGGCCGCACATCAATTCGGGATCGATGCGTGCGTCGCCCATGATGCGAGGAGCCACGGAGCCGCGCTCAGCCGCTGGGAACACTCCTATGAGCGGGTGCGCCCGGGCCGGTTCAGCGGCCGCGTGCACACGGCGTGGCTCGGCCCCATTCAGCTGATCCACGAAAGCATTGACCATGCGATCAACTATCGCGGAACCCCCTGGCGCGGCTCGCGCGTCTTTTTCTCCTACCTGCCGGGCCGCGGCGAGGTTTTTTACGATAACCGTTCGGTCGGGACGAGCGCGCTCGTCACCCATCGATGGGATGCGGTCGAGCGAGTCAACAGCAGCGACCGGATCAATCTGGTCATCGCGGCGATCGACGAGGAATTCCTGCGCGACTACCTGGCGCCGCTGCCGGGACTCGAGAACGCGATCCGCACGCCCAACCCGGTATGCTACACATCCGATCCCGCCTCGATCACCGCCTTCCAACGCACGGTCTGCGGAATCCTCCAAGAGCTCACGCAGTGCCCCGCGCTGCTCGAGAGCGAGCGACTGCGGGCGGGCTTCGAGCAGCGTATGCTCGATGCGATCGTGACGGTCATCGCCAACGCTTCGGGGAGCAGCGACCGATTGCCCGCGCCATCGACTCGGGCGTATATCGTCGGTCGGGCGATCGACTTCATGAAAGCTCATCTCGCGGATCCGATCTCGATCGCGGATATTTGCGCTACGATCCGGGTGTGTCCTCGGACGCTGTCCTACGCCTTCTCCAGTGTCCTCGGCGCCTCACCGAAGTCCTACTTGATGGCCACCCGGCTCAACCGGGCATTTCGGGATCTCGCAGACTGCCGAGTGAACACCTCGATCGAGAGCGTGGCGGCGCGCTGGGGCTTCTCTCACATGGGACGCTTCGCGCAATATTACCGTGCCGCGTTCGGCGAACGACCGTCCGACACCTACCGCAGGCGGGGCGGAGAGGCGCTCTCGGCATCCCTCGACCTTCCCGGGGGGACTCGGCGTTCGCGGCCCGCGCACGCGCTCGACGCTTAACAGCGACCCCGCGATGACGACGGACTCTATCCGTTTCGAGCATGCCAAGCGCCTTGACACCTCCCGCCTCGAAGGGGTTGTGCAACACTAGATCAGTGGGGCAATTCCGGCTCCCAATCAGCTGGAGGCAGACTCGGATGGATTTCACGGGGAAGCGCGTACTCGTCACCGGCAGCACCATGGGAATCGGCCGGGGTGCGGCCGAAATGTTCCTCGAGGCGGGCGCGACCGTTGCGATCAACGGACGCACGCCGGAGGCCGTGGCGAAGGTGGTCGCCCAGCTGTCCACGCCGCATGCGGTCGGGGTACCCGGCGATGTCGGCACGGTGGAGGCGTGTCGCGACATGATCGGTCGCGCGATTGCGCAGCTCGGCGGCCTCGATGTGCTCGTCAACAACGTCGGGATCTGTCCGCTCAGCTATCTGAAGGATGTCACCGAGGAGCATTGGGATCAGGTGATCGCGGTCAATCTGCGGTCGGCATTTTTCTGCTCGCAGTCCGCTCTGCCGGAGCTGCGACGGTCGAGAGGCAACATCGTGATGGTGGCCTCGGTCGCGGGCATCGCCGGGGGGCCCACCGACAGCTTGGTCTATGCCATCTCCAAGGGGGGCCTCGTCAACATGACGCGCGGTCTCGCGCTCGAGCTTGCCCCCGATGGCGTGCGCGTGAATGCGGTCTGCCCGGGCTACATCGACACACCGATGATCCAGGCTGAGAACGCGGCGACCGGTGGCCAAGTGCACGCGTTCATCAGCAAGGCGACCCCGCTAGGCCGGCTCGGGTCCGTGCGCGAGTGCGCTTCCTCGATTCTCTACCTGGCGTCCGATCTTGCGGGGTATTGCACCGGGGCGCTGCTCGTCAATGACGGCGGCTGCATCGCAGCGGGCAGCTGGGGAGGCGCAAACGCCGCCGCGCCGCCCGCGCGGACGGAGGCATCCTATGTCGTAACCCCCAAGCCGGCTGACTTCGTGGACGCGCGCGTGAGCAACCTGTTCGATTTTACCGGCCGCCGGGTGTTTGTCACCGGCAGCACTCTCGGAATCGGCCGGGCCGCCGCGGAGGCATTCCTTGCGGCCGGTGCAACCGTTGCCATCAACGGGCGCACGCCGGAGTCCGTCGAGCGGGCGATCCACGAGATGGGCGGCGGTCCGCGGCTTGTCGCAGCGCCTGGAAATCTGGCCGTGACGCCCGAACGCGAGCGCACCGTAGCGAAGGCACTCGTGGATCTGAAGGGCCTGGACGTGCTCGTCAACAACGCTGGCCGTGGGGATGACTGCGCCGTCGATCAAGTGACGGCCGACTATTGGCAGCGGATGATCGACTTGAACCTGAAAGCGGCGTTCTTCACGGCGCAGCGCTGCGTTCCGGAGTTGCGCCAGGCAGGCGGCAACATCATCAACGTCGGTTCGGTCCTCGGACTTATCGGCGGACCGCCCGGATCGGTCGTCTATGCGACGACCAAGGGCGCCCTGGTGCAGATGACGCGCATGATGGCGCTCGCGCTCGCCGCCGACGGCATCCGCGTCAACGCGCTCTGCCCGGGCTGGATAGACACACCGATGATCCAACAGGACAACGCGGCGGCCGGAGGGGACGCCCTGTACAAGTACATCGCGGGGGTCGTGCCCTGGGGGCGCATAGGGACGCCGGCCGAGACGACGGGCGCGATGCTCTACCTCGCGAGCCGGTCGAGCTCCTACACGACCGGCGCCATCCTCTCCACGGATGGCGGTCTCGCCTCCGGCCACTGACGCCTGCGTTCCGATGATGCGTTCAATATTTCCGAGCCCGCCCCGAGCCATCCGTGCCGGGCAGCCATCCAGGAGACCCGCCGCGTGAATAGCCAGCCGCACTCTGTTCCATCCGCTTCGGATCTCGAGGCGCTCGATCGCGCCGATGTGCTGCACGGGTTCTCGACACCCAACAACCAGGCGACCAACGAGGTCATCGTCGTAGTCGAGGCCAGCGGCATGCGCATCACCGATCAGCGCGGGCGCGAGTTCCTCGACGCCGGCGGAGGCCTGTGGTGCATGAACGTCGGCTATGGGCGAACGGCGATCGCAAGCGCGGCTGCGGCGCAGATGACCAAGCTGCCGTACTTCCACAGCTTCGGAAATTTCAGCAACGAGCCGATGATCCGGCTTTCGGAGCGCCTCCTGCGGCTCGCCCCGCCGGGCATGACGCGTGTCGTCTTTGC
>CAVTNZ010000019.1:0-3158 GCA_963736185.1 uncultured Gammaproteobacteria bacterium
GGCATCCGGCTGGACCACCGCTTCGAGTGGACGCGAGCGGAGTTTCAGACGTGGTGACTCGCGTGCGCAGCGGTTCGGGTATGCGGTGCGGTTCGTGCCGATCGGGCCGGGAAGACGCGGTTGTGGGGCCACCACAATGGGGTGTTCACGCTATGTCCGGCGAAATGAGCGAACGAGATGCGAGGTGAGTGCGGAACCAGGAGTGTGCGCGATCCTGCGCTCGACGCACCAGCTCATCTCACTTGTTCTTTCCGAGACGGATGAACTCAGGGACTGGGACCTCAGGAGCACCTTGCAGCATCGGGCCACCCTGGGAGGTTCTGACGCTGCCCTTGCGCTTTGCAGAAGTGCGTGCTCGGAGGAGCGGAAACTCGCCGCCAGTGTGCTCGGCCAACTTGGCATTCCCAAGAGGGCCTTCCCGGAAGGAGCGCCACGCTGCGCTTGCCGATCTCCTCCGAGAGGAGCCCGACCCAAGCGTCCTAGCTTCGGCCTGCTTCGCCAGCGGCCACCTCAAGCACCCAGCGGCGGTCCCGTTGCTCGTGCCGCTGCGGTCGCACGCCGATCCTGACGTTCGGTTGGCGTTAGTGCATGCGCTGGCGGTGCTGCAAGGCCCACAAGCCATCGCCTGCCTGATCGAGTTGTCAATCGACGAGGACGTAGGCGTGCGGGACTGGGCGACATGCGGCCTGTCTGGGGGACAACCTGGGCTACTTCTTCCCCAACGGCGCGGGCTGGAAATCGGAGCGGGCCGAGCGGCAGGGGTCCTGGCGCGAAATCAACGCCGGCGGCTCGTCCGCGGCGATGGTACGCCGCTACCAGACCATCTGGTTCGATCACGGCGCCGAGCCCCATGGGGCTTCGTACGCTTACGCCCTGCTGCCCAACAAGAATGCCGCGGAGACAGCCCGGTATGCCGCCGCGCTGGGATTCCAGATCGTGGAGAATTCGCCCGAGGCACATGCCGTCTCAAAACCTGCGCTGGGCCTGCGCGCCGTCAACTTCTGGGCAGACCGCAAAAAGACATCCAACGGCATAACGTCCGACAGAATCGCTTCGGTGCTGGTGGTCGAAACGGGCGGAGCGATCCACATTGCCATTGCCGACCCGGCGCAAGCCGGTGGCGGAGCGATCCAAATCGAAATCGATCGCGCGGCCGCCGGTGTGATGGAGAAGGACGACGCGATCACCATTGACCGGATGTCACCGATACGATTGACCGTCAACGTGGCGAACGCCCGAGGCAGATCTCTGAAGTTGCAGTGCGCCACGCGTTAATTCTTCGACGTGCAGTCCGCAGGCGGAAACGGGCGGCTAGTCTTTCAGCACGTTATCGTCGTACCAGGGGCTGTATAAACTGCGGTCCCCCTCGGCCAACTGAAAGCCCGCATGCTCGTGCAAGTCGAGATGGAATTTTACCCTGCGCCCCACGGTGTCGGCATAGATTCGTCCTTCGAGTTCCTTCCCGATGAGGTTCTCCAAGTCGCGGAAGAATTCCTCCGGAAAAACGAAAGTCGGCCGCCGCTGCAACTCCGCTTCGACGGCCGTTAGCACGTCGTGCGAGCGGCAATAGCACTTAGCGACGGCGACCATACGATCTTCCTCACCCAGCATGCGAGCCTCGGATCGGCGGATTTTAACGAGTCTTCCAGCGCGTAGTTCCACGGAGTCGTAGTCGGTTGCGGCGGTGTTTGGGGCGGCCATGGCGATTTGAGACAAGTATACCCGTAATTCATCGGGCGAGGTGTTTGGCAGCCGGAGGAGCGCCGGACGATCCGCGGCCGGCCGGGTTGCGAGGGCGAAGATGCGGCCGAATACCTTAGCCGTATAGGAACAACGGAACGCATCCTCGCCTCTTTGCGTTCCGCCGGCGGTTCGAATTTCGCACAACGATTTTTGGGAACCGGAGGGAGAATGTGGGCAGGCTGGGTCGGGCGCGGGCGCGTATGAAGAATGGATGATTCGTTCAGAAGAACTCGTGGGTTAATTCCGGCCCGGTAAACACCGGGCGACCAGGGAGGAGTTGCCGGCGCAGAAGGCCGGTTTCGGGACCACCCGCCGGGCCAAGGCCCGAGGGGAAGACAAGGGAGCCGAACGACGTTCGCGCCGCAGCAGCACGCCGGAGAATATAATGCTAGCGAGCGCACGACCGACGGAAACACCCTCGCCAGAATGGATTCCCGTCTTCTTGGGACAAGAAGGTGACGGTCGCTGGTGGGCCGATATCGAGTCCGTGCCCGGAGTGATGGCCTACGGTCCGACCCGCGAGGCGGCAGTTGCGGCCGTCCGAGCGTTGGCTCTGCGTGTTGCCGCCGACTGCATCGATCACGGAGAGGACGTCCTACCGCAGTTCGAGAAAGTCTTCTCGGTCGCATGAGCCGTTGGCCATCGGTAAAGGCGAAGAGGCTTTTCGGGGCCCTTACCCGAATCGGATGGACGGTCGGATGGCAAAACGGGTCCCCTCGCCGGCTGCAGCGGCTTGGCTGGCGCAATTACGCGTTCGCCTTTTCATGACGGCGAGGAAATCGGCCCGGGATTGCTAGGTCAGATCGCGAAGAAGACCGGCTTACAGATCGCCGGCGAGGCGGCGACGGGAGGGCTGCTGGTCGCTAGCCAGGTCGTGCTGAGCTTCACCCTGCCTTTCGCGATGGTCCCGCTGATCTGGTTTACGGCCTCGCGCCGCGTGATGGGCGAGCTTATCGCGCCGCGCCACACGACCGCGCTCGCCGCGATCATCGCCGTGGTCATCGTCGCGCTGAACGCCAAGCTGATTTTCGACGCGCTGGCGGGTTGAGCCCCGCTCAGCCCAATTCGTCCGCCAATTCCCGCCACACCGCCGGCAGCGTGGCGGCGATATCGTCGGCGATCAGTCCCGGCCCGAAAATGGCCGCCGCGCGGGCGTGCATCCAGGCTCCGCAGGAGGCGGCGGCGAGAGGCGCCATGCCCTGCGCGAGAAGTCCGGCGATGATTCCGGTCAGCGTATCGCCCGAGCCCGCCGTGGCCAGCCAGGGCGAGGCATAGGAGAGGATGGTGGCGCGGCCGTCCGGGGCCGCGACCACAGTATCCGCCCCCTTGAACAGCAGCACCGCGCCGCTCTCGCGCGCCGCGGCCCGCGCCTTGTCGAGCTTCGACAGCGGCGCGCCGCTGGGCGAGCGCCCCTT
>CAVTNZ010000020.1:0-4680 GCA_963736185.1 uncultured Gammaproteobacteria bacterium
GAAAAATGGAGAGGCGGTTGAGCTCACTTCAGTGCTCGACGAATTGCGCATCCTGATCGAACTGACTATCACGAATCCGCCATCGAGGTGCATTGGGATGTGCAACGTGAATTACCATTGGTGTGGGCTGACCGCTACGGGCTCATTCAGGTTTTCTTGAACCTCGCCAAGAATAGCCGACGGGCTATGGCCTCTACTGCGACGAAGCGACTGCGAATTGTTGCACGAGAGGAGGATGGAACCGTGGTGATTCGGTTCGAGGATACGGGGACGGGCGTCGCTTCGCCAGAAAACCTCTTCCGGCCATTCCAACGGGGCGCTCAGTCCAGCGGCCTCGGCTTGTATGTTTCCCGCGCGATCATGCGCAGCTTTGGCGGGGATCAGCTACGAGCCGACATCGGAAGGCTGTTGCTTCGCCGTAGCCCTGCCGTTGCGTGCAGCAGAAGAAGAGGCAGAGAATGCCTGAACCGGCGCCAAAGACAATTCAGATTTTGTTGATTGACGATCATGCGTTGTTTCGCGAGAGCGTGAGTCGGCTCCTCCGCGCGGAACCCGGATTCGAAGTTGTGGCGAATTGCGGCACCATCGAAGAAGCCCTGCAACTCTTGAGAGACAAAGAGATTGAGATAGTGCTCCTCGACTTCGATTGATCCCAACCTCGCGCGGAAGATTGTAGACATTGTTCTGAATCAGGCCGCCGCCGTTGGTGAACACGTTCGGGACGAAGGGGGACAAATCAGCGCGCTTGTCGAACAGGTTCGTGACGTAGAGACCCCCGTGCCAAGGGTTGTGGACGACGATCGCGCTGAGATTCGCGAGCCCATAGGCCTGCGAGTGATATTGCGAGTTGGGCGGGGTCAGGAAGAGCGGCACGGTGCTGCGATACGTGCCGTTCAACGAGGTATTCAAGTCGTATCCCGGCACCAGGGTTCGCGCGTAGCTGAAGGTCAAGGAACCGCTGATCTTCGGGCTGCCCGGCAATGCGTCGCCGGCCGATCCGCTGATGAGCCCCGGCTGGATCACGCCGGTGCCATTGTTCGCCGGCAGCGAAAAGCTGCTGGTGAGCGTCGCATCGGCGTAGGCACCCCCGACGCTGTAGGTCAGCCCCGGAAGGAACAGCGGGCCCTTCGCCTCGAATTCGATACCCTTCGACAATGCGGTGTTGGCGTTGTACACGGCCAGGTTGCCGTCGGGCAGTGTCGAGGAGATCTGCGGCTTGTCCCAGTGGATGTCGAATATCGAGAAGGTGTAACTGAACCCGTTGTCGAAGCGGCCCTTCAGGCCGGCCTCGTAGTTGTTGACCGAGTCGGGCGCGTAGCTCGCGAGCAGCGGGCTCTCCTTATAGAGGCCCACGGGTGGCACCGAATTGGCGCCGCCCCGACGGAAGCCCTGCGACCAGATCGCATAGACGTACTGGTTCGGCGCGTATTCGTAGGACGGATTGACCTTCCAGGTGTTCTTCGACGCGGGCGCGTTGTGGGGCGTGGCCGGGATCAAGATGCCGTAGGTATAGACGAGGTAGGACTGCGCATCGGTGAACTGCTGCTCGAAATGCCGGAAGCCTGCGGTGATTTGTCCGTTGCTCGTGAAATGGTAGGTGAGCTCGCCGAATTCGGACTTGTCGGTGAAGTTCTGGGTGTCCACCTGCACGAAGTTCTCGTCGCCGGGGCCCGTGCTCAGCAGGCAGTTCGGAAAGCTCGCGCCATAGTAGTAGGGCGCCGTGCAGCCTTCGGCCACGGCGCGTTCCGGCGAACCGGGGTTCGGGTTGAACCAACCGCCGACCCGCGTCTGATCCTCATAGAACAATCCGACGACGTAATCGACGGGCGTATCCGGTCCGGTCTTCGACACCAGCCGGATCTCCTGATCGAAGGTATGCGCGTTGTCGTTGAACACGCCGGGCTGGATGAACCTCGGATTGAGCGGGACCCCGCCGTAATAGTTCTGCGTGTCGCCGAGCGCGATGTTGCCGATGATGTAAGTGCCATCCGAGATGGTGCTGCCGCTCGTGGTCGAGTAGGTGCTGGTCGAGGAGAGCGTCGCGAAGCCCGCGTCGTAGCTCAAATCGATGCTCGAGAGCGTGGTCCTGCGCCAAAACTGCTGGTCGACCGCGCTGAACGTCTGGTGATCGTTTCCGGCCGGGAACGTGATGCGCGGGTCGATGGGATAGGCGCCGCCGGGATAGCTCGGGTCCGCCCAGGGACCGCCGTCGCCGTTGGTGTTGGCGTAGATGAACGCGAGGTTCGCATTGAAGTCGTCGGTCGGCTTCCAGAGCAGGCTCACACGGCCGGTGAAGGAGTTCTGATCGTTCCAATCGTGCTTGCCGTAGAAGATGCCGGGACTGTTCACCGGATCGCCCGGATCGGCGAGAACCGGTATGCCGGTCAGCGGGGAGCCGGTGCGCTTCAAGAGCCCGTACACATCGTCGTATCCCGGCTGATAGCCGAACTTTGCCGCCGCTCGGAACGCCAGCGTCTCGCCCATCGGCACGTTGAGGACGGCGCTCGTGGTATAGGCTGCCTTGCCGGCCCCTTGCAGGTAGCCGCTGCTTGCCTCTATGCCGCCCGCGAAGTTGCCGAGCTGCGGCGCATTCGGAATGATTCTGAGCGCTCCGCCCAACGAACCCGCTCCGTACAGGGTTCCCTGAGGACCGCGCAGCACCTCGACGCGTTGGATGTCGTCGAGCTGAAGGTAGCCGTCGAAGGGTGAGTTGCCGATGTAGGTGCCGACGGGGCTTTGCTCGAAAGTGCGAAAGCTCCTGCCCTGGACCGAATTGTCGCTCGCGTTGAGGCCGCGGATGATCGGCACCTCGGCGCCGCTCTGGCGCGCACCGAAGTCATAATAGGCGAGTCCAGGCACCTCGTTGGCGAGCGAGGCGATATCGGTGACGCCATTGCGGGCGAGGTCCTCGCCGCTGACGACCGACAGGCTGTACGGAACCGACTCGAGCGTCACCTCGCGGCGCGTCGCGGTGACGGTGATCTCCCCGAGCTCGTTGGCGCTGGAGGAGGAGGGCGGCGGCGGCGATCCCACCGCTTGTTGTTGCGATACGGCGAGCTGGGGCAACCCGTAGAGGGCAAATAAGACCGCCGCGCTCACGGAAGTCCTCGGCGGCACCCGCTCGAGCGCTCTGCGCCGCCGTGTCGAGCGCTTCATAGTGCTGATCCCCATCGTTGTTTCTCCCTCGCTGTTGTACGTTGCCGCCAAACGCCGATCTGCCGCGGCCCACCCCCTTCAAGTCGTTCCTTGATAACACGATATTCCCAGCTCGCACACCGTCTCGCCGTTAGAATTTCGACATTTTTGATAGGAATTGCGACACGTGCGGGCGCGCATCGGCGCGCGGTTTGGGTGCGGGAACAAGATTCGATGCCCGTTCCTGGGGCACCGATCCCCCTCGGCGAGGGCATCCGGCGAACACGAGTTCGCAGCGAAGCCTCCGGGGAAGGGCGCGGCGGTGCGATAAACGTCCGGATGGGCACGGCGCCGCGCGGTCCACGTCGAGCTGGTACGTTCCTTGCTTCAGCCACTCAACAATTTCAACAAGGGGATGGGTCATGGGATCACTGAAGTGGTGCGGCGGCCTCGTGGGCGGCGCATGCCTCGCCGGGATCGCCTGGGCTTCGCCGGCCGCCACCGATGCGGCAACGACGGCGACGGCCAACGATGAATCGGGCCTCGAGGAGATCACCGTCACCGCCGAGCGCTACGTCTCCACCATCCAGAATACCCCGATCAGCATCTCGGCGCTGAGCGGCGACCAGTTGCAGGCGCAGGGCATCACGACCGTGCAGGAGATCGCCAGGGACGTCCCCGGACTGTCCATGCGCTATGCCAGCCCGGGGCTCACCGAGTATGAGGCGCGCGGCCTCGCCTCCAACGGCGGCGCCGCGCCGACGGTGGGCTTCTATCTCGATGAAATTCCGCTGTCGCCGCCGGCCGTGTCGCAGTCCGGCAAGGTGGTGATCGACCCCGACCTCTACGACGTTCAGCGGGTGGAAGTGCTGCGCGGCCCGCAGGGCACTCTTTATGGCTCCGGATCCATGGGCGGCACGGTCCGGGTGCTCACCAATCAACCCAAGCTTGGCACACTCGAGGGCTCGGCCCAGGCCACCGGCTCGGATACCGACGGAGGCGGCGGCAACGGCTCGGCCAACCTCATGATGAATTTCCCCATCGGCGACACGCTCGCAGCGCGCGTGGTTTTGAGCTATCTCTATCGAAGCGGCTGGATCGACAACATCACCGTTCATCCATTTCCCGTGACCTTGGGCGCTCCGCCGACCGGCGTGCCCACCTTCGGCAACCTCGCCGCGGCGCCGGTGACCAACGTCTACCACGATGCCAATAACGAGACGCTCTACGGCGGGCGGCTGAGCCTGCTCTACAAGCCGAGCGAGGATCTGTCGATTCTCACCGAGGCGTTCACCCAGAGCCTGCACACGGGCGGTTACGATCTGCTCGACGGCATCGCAAACAATGCGGGGCAGACCGCGATCTACGACGCGCACTACGAACCCTTCCCCTTGAGGGAGGGGATCCGCGACGACATCTCGATCTTCGGGATCACCGTCAACGCCAATGTGGGCATCGCCGACCTGACCAGCGCCACCTCTTATTTCGGCCGCACGGGGGAGCAGGTCCAGGATGCCTCCACATCCATTTACTATACCAATGGCG
>CAVTNZ010000021.1:0-11224 GCA_963736185.1 uncultured Gammaproteobacteria bacterium
GCTGCCGCTCCAGGAGGAGCTGCGTGAGCCGCTCCCATTGAGCGATCGACAGATCCGCGCCGGTGGGATTGTGACAGCAAGCGTGCACCAGCACGACATCGCCGGGAGCCGCTCGATTCAGCCGCTCCAGCATGTGCTCGAAACGCAGCTCCCGGCTGCGTGCGTCGTAATAGGGATAGCGCTCGAGCCGCAACCCGCTGCTTCCCAGCAGCGGCATGTGATTCCCCCAGGTGGGATCGCTCACGTACACGGTCGCCTGCGGAGCCGCCGCCCGAATGAGCTCGGCGCCGACGCGCAACGCCCCGCATCCGCCCGGCGTCTGCGCCGTGCGCACGCGCCGCGCGGCGCGTGCGCGGTGGCCGGCGCCGAGCACGAGCTGTTCCGCGGCCTCGTTGAATTCCGCGCGACCGGCCGCCGCCACGTAGGACTTGGTGGACTGCGCCTTGAGTACGCTCTGCTCCGCTCGACGCACGCTGTCGAGAATCGGCGTGTTGCCGTTCAGATCCCGGAACACGCCGACGCCCAAGTCGACTTTTTGCGGCGAAGGATCGGCGCGGAATTGGGCCATCAGACCTAGAATGGCGTCCGGGTTCAGGCGGTCGAGATGTTGGAACAAGTGAGCTAACCCCTTGAGTTTCTGGCCCGGCAGTATAGTCGATGGGAAAGGGGGGAGCCGCGCCGCCGCTGCCCGGCATCGGCGTCGGGGAGGCCCGCAAGGAATTTGCAGAGTCCGCACGTGCCCCGTCTCCAATCTCAGACAGTGGCCCGATAACATTTTATAGCGGTAGCGTGTAGTCTTTGGTTCCTCACACGCGGGAGAATGCAGTATGGCACTTTGGAACGAGAAACCCTCACCTGCGCCGGCACCTCGGAAAGAACCGATGACGCCGCCGCCCGCGGGCAGCCTGGCGCCAGCGCCGGCTCCCATGCCGGCCTCGCCGCCCGAGCGCCCGGTGAGTTCGAGCGACGTTGCGCTGGCCTCCGCGCCGCGCCGCGCGGCCCCTGCACCGGTCCCTCGCGAAGCGGGCGGCGAATCGGTCATTGCCGCGAACCTCACCATCGAGGGCAAGATCGAGGGGTCGGGCAACGTGCGTATGGCCGGACGCTTCAAGGGCGACGTGCGCATCGATGGGAACTTCAACATCGAACCGGGCGCGCATTTGACGGGCCAGGTGCTGGCCGCAGTCGTCGTGGTCGGGGGCGAATTGCAGGGCAACATCGAATCCGCGAAGCGGGTCGATGTGCTCGAGGGCGGCGTCATCGTCGGTGACGTGAAGGCCGGATCGATCACCGTTGCGGCCGGTTCGCGCATGCGCGGGCACGTCGAGTTCGGCTGGGAAGACGAGAAAAAGGGAAAGCTGCCGGGCTCCGCGGTCGGCAGTTAGGCCGGCTGGACCTGGTCCATGGCGAACGTCGTTCGGCAGGGCAACCTCGGGGCCACGCGAACCTGTCCGCACTGCAAGGCGGTGGTTCTGCAAAGCGCCAACGTCTGTCCGGGATGTCAGCACCACCTGCGATTCAATGTCGCGAACTCCGAGCCGCAGGCCGCCGGCCATTCGGCGATGCGGCTCGAGGGTTCGATCCAGCATCCGAATCGCGGTCCTTGCGAATATTGCGTGGTGGTGTCCATCACCAACGAGCAGGGTGAGAAAATCGCAAGGCACGTGGTGGGCGTCGGCGCGCTCGGCGCCGGCGAGCGCCACAACTACAGCTTTTCCGTGGAAGTCATACCGGCGCGCGGACCCGGCGGCCTCAAACGCTAGCCCGGGCGCCGCTCAGCGGCTCGCGCTCCCCTCGATGTCGATGAAGCGCAGGAACTCCGCGCGCGTGCTGGCGTCGGCGCGGAAGGTGCCGAGCATGCTCGAGGTCACCATCGAGACCCCGCGCTTGTGCACGCCGCGCGTGGTCATGCATTGATGGGTCGCGTCGATGACCACGCCGACCCCGCGGGGCTTCAGCACCTCGTTGATACAGGTCGCGATCTGGGCGGTGAGCTTCTCCTGCACCTGAAAGCGGCGCGCGAAACCATCGACCACCCGCGCGAGCTTGCTGATGCCGACCACACGCTCCCGGGGCAGATAGCCGACGTGAGCGCGGCCGATGATGGGGGCCATGTGGTGTTCGCAGAAAGACTCGAAGGCAATGTCCCGCAGCACCACCATTTCGTCGTACCCCTCCACCTCCTCGAACGTGCGCCGGAGGTAGGCCCTCGGATCGGAGGCATACCCCGAGAACCAATCCCGGTAGGCATCGACCACACGCTTGGGCGTGTCTCGCAGCCCTTCCCGCTGCGGATCCTCTCCGGCCCAGCGCAACAACGTCTGCACCGCCCCTTCGGCCTCGGAACGCGTGACGGGGCGTTTGCTAATCCTGGCCATGGACCCTCCCTTTGTCGTCGTGCGCGTCGTACACGACCGTACCGGACAGCAGTGTGATTTCGCAGTGCAGATTGCGAAGCTCGGGCGAGGGCATCGCATAGGGATTTTTGTCCCACACGGCGATGTCCGCGTCCTTGCCCACTTCCAGAGATCCGGTGCGGGCGTCCAAAAATAACTGCCTCGCGGCCCAAAGCGTGTAGGAGCGCAGTGCCGCATGGATGTCGACCGCCTCCGCCGTGCCGAAGGGATGGGGCCCGAACGTTCCCTTCAGCGCCTCGCGCTCCACCGAGGACCAGAGTCCGTAACGCGCCGGCAACGGGGTGACCGGATAGTCCGATCCCCCTCCCCAAATGATGCCCTTCTGCAGATAGGTCTTGAAAGGCATCAGGCGCTGCGACCGCTCCGGCCCGAAGTTTCCCGCATAGGTATCGCCGATCCACCACGTGAACGGAGCCTGGGCCTCCGGGTAGCCGGCATCGTACTTGCTTTGCAGCAGTGCCATGGTGGCGATCGCGTGGTCGCTGGGTATGTTGGCGTGGATGATGCTGTGCCGAAGGCCGCGGGTGGGCTTCTCGGCCAGAACCTGCGCATACGTGTCGACCACCCAGTCGATGGCGCGGTCGCCGATCGCATGCGTGCCGACATGCACGCCCGCATCGTGAAACAGCCGGACCTGCTGGCGGTAGACCTCCGGATCCAGCGCCGGGTAGCCGCGGTTTCCCGCGTCCAGCTCGGTGGAATTCTTGTTCCAGTCCTGGTACAGCCAGGCCGTGCGGCCGCCCCCGCTGCCATCCATGAAAATCTTCGCCCCGCAGGACACGAGCCGCCCATCGCCGAGCGACTGCGGCGGGCGCGGCTGCGCCTCGATTTCCGCAAGCGCCTCGCGCGCCGAGGCAAGCGTGGTGCCGGCATACCAGAGGACGCATACCCGTTCCGAGAGCTTGCCCTCGCGCAGCAGCCCGACGTATGCGTCCCAGGTCGGGCGGCCGATCCAGGGATCCTTGACGGCGGTCATGCCCTCGCGGTGAAGCAGCTCGATGCTCTCGAGAATGCCGGCCTTGCGCTGCTGCGCGGTGGGCGGCGGGATGAGATCGCCCACCAGATCCTGCGCCGACTCCTTGAGCACGCCGGTCGGCACGCCGCTCGCGTCGCGATCGATGGTGCCGGCCTTCGGATCCGGCGTTCCCGCCGAGATTTTCGCGAGTCGCAGCGCCGCCGAGTTCGCGACGCCGTAGTGACCCGTCGTGTGGTTCAACCACACAGGGTTGTCGGGGGAGACGGGATCGAGGTCGGAAGCCTTGAGATAGCGGTGCTCCGCGAGCTTGCCTTCATCCCAGCCGTCACCCTGCAGCCATTCGCCGGGCTTCAGGCGCGATATTCCCTCGCGCACCCGCGCCACCGCCTCCGCCACCGTGGTCACGTCGCTCAAGCGGACGTGGTAGAGCTCGGCGACTCCGCCCTCGGCGATGTGAGCATGACTGTCGATGAGCCCCGGGGTGGCCGTGCGGCCGTTCAAATCGATGCGGCGTGTTCGTGCGCCGGCGAGCCGCAGGATGTCCCGGTCCGTGCCGATCGCGACGATCCTGCCGCCGCGCACCGCCAGGGCCTGCGCCACGGAGTCCTTGGCGTCGACCGTGAGGATGGTGCCGTGAAGGAGCACGAGATCCGCCGGGTGCTCGGAGCGGGCGTCGGCCCCGGCACAAACGGCGGGCCCCGCGGCCAGGCACAGCAGCGCGGCGGCGAGCGCCAGGCCGCCGGCGGCGAGAGCCTTTGAGGGCATGATTGCGTTGACTCGGGTGGGCATTAGCGACATCCTCGCATTCTTTTTTGCTATTCGATCCGCAGGAGATGCTAGTGAAACAACGTGCCCGCATGACATCGACCGGCATTGCGCTCGCCGCCCTGGCCGCACCCTTCGCCTGGTGCGCACCGCTCAGCGGGTCGGCCGTTCACGACACCGCGCACGACGTGTTCAAGCAGCTGATCGAAATCAATACGACGGATTCTATCGGAAGTACCACGCTCGCTGCGCAGGCAATGGCGAAGCGGCTGCTCGATGCGGGCTTCCCCGCGGCTGACGTGACCGTGCTCGGACCCAACGATCGCAAGGGCAACATGGTGGCGCGCTACCGGGGCAAGCCGGGATCGAAATTGAAGCCGGTGCTGATCATCGGACACACCGACGTGGTGGAGGCGAAGCGCGAGGATTGGACCACCGATCCCTTCAAGTTCGTGGAAAAGGACGGCTATTACTACGGGCGCGGCACCCAGGACATGAAGGACAGCGATGCGATCGCCGTGACCGCCTTCATCCGCATGAAGAAGGAGGGATTCGTGCCGGATCGCGACATCATCCTGGCCCTGACCGCGGACGAGGAGGGAGGCACCTCCAACGGCGTGAGCTGGCTGCTCGATCATCACCGCGAGCTCATCGATGCGCAATTCGCCCTGAATCCGGATTCCGGCGGTGTCGTCACCGAACATGGCAGGCCGATGACGGTCGAGTTCGAGGCGACCGAGAAGCTGTACGCGGACTATCAGCTGCTCGCGACGAATCCGGGCGGCCATAGCTCCCTTCCGCGGCCCGACAACGCGATCTATCACGTGGTCGACGCTCTCGCCGTGCTGCAGAAATCGCCCTTCCCGTTCGAATTGAACGAGGTCACGCGCGGCTATTTCGAGGCGATGGCCAAGATCGAGCCCGCGCAGACGGCGGCGGACATGCGCGCCATCCTCGCCACGCCGCCCGATCAGGCAGCCTTCGAGCGCCTGTCACAGGATCCGCGCTACAACTCGACCCTGCGCACCACCTGCGTCCCCACGATGCTCGCCGGCGGCCATGCCTACAATGCCCTGCCGCAGCGTGCCGAGGCGAACGTCAATTGCCGCATCTTCCCGGGTCATTCGCAGGAGGAAATCCGCCTCGATCTGCAGAAGATGTTCAACGATCCGTCGCTGTCGATCCGTTATCGGGCCGACAGCGGCACGCTGTCGGACCATGGCTCGGACCGCAAGGCGATGACGCCGCCGCCCTTGAATCCCGACGTCATGGCGGCGTTGCGCAGCGTTTCCAACAAGCTCTGGCCCGGAACCCCCGTGGTGCCCATCATGGAAACCGGCGCCTCCGACAGCATCTACACCATGATGGCGGGGATCCCGAGCTACGGCATCAACGGCGTCGCGATCGATCGCGATGACGTGCGCATGCACGGCAAGGACGAACGGGTCAAAATCGAGTCCTACTATCAGGGAGCCGAGTTCTACTACGAGTTCCTGAAGGCGTTGACCACGCACAAGCACTGAGCCTGCGAAGCGGCCCGGCGCAGCCCGGCGCGTGCCCCCGGCTCGCGGCTCGAGTTCGGCTGCGGTTCAAGCGCGATCGCGCCAGAGCTCGGGGAACAGGGGGTGATGCATGGGCGCGCCGGGCGGCAGCTCGTCGATGAGCCCCGGGAAGTCCGGCGAGGTCTTCCAGCGACGAGGGGCGTGCACCATGTCATCGCCGAGGAAGCGCACCGAGAACACCCGCCTGCGCCGCGTGCCCTCGACACCGCGTGCGGCGTGCAGTGTCAGCATGTGGAAACACACCGCGTCGCCGGGCTCGAGCTCCCAGCCGAGGATGGGATACTCATCGCGGTTCGATTCGATGTCCGGCAGATCCGCGAGGCTGCCCTCGGGAAACCATTTTGCCTGCGAGTCCATGAAGGAGCGCGGCATGAGCCAAGGCCCGAGGTGCGACCCCGCGACGAACTCCAGGGTGGAGGCGCGGCTCACCGGATCGACCGGTATCCAGAAGCTGATGTTTTGGCGGCCCTCGATGTTGTAATACGGCTGGTCCTGATGCCAGGGCGTCGGCTGGCGCGTCGAGGGTTCCTTGGTGAGCATGTGATCGTGGTACAGGCGCGCGGTCCGGGTCCTCATCAGGCGGCCCGCCGTTTCGGCGAGCGGCGTGTCGAAGATGAACCGCCGATAGTGCGGATTGTCCTGCCAATTGCAGAAATCCTCGACGAAGCGTCCGGGGTCGGTCGGCGCGCTCGCGATTTTCGCGCGCGGGCTCAAGCGCGCCAGGTTCAAATCGATGCCGGCCTCGAGCTCGGCCATCTGCGAGGGCGTGAACAACCGGGGGATGCGCACCGCGCCGTCGCGCTGGAACTGCTCGATGAGGGTTTCGCCGATCACGATGGGATCATCCGGCGGCTGCCGGGGCGCCATCCGCGACACGGCAGAGCGTATCGAGCACTTCCTCGATCAGCGCATGGCCCCGGTAGGCGAACCCCGTGTAGATCTGCAGCAAATTCGCTCCCGCCCGCAACATGGCCAACGCCCGGCCGGCGTCCACGATACCGCCTACGCCGATGATGGGAAAGCCGCTGCCGAGCTCGGCGCGCAACTGCGCCACCACCGCCAGTGAGCGGCCGTGCAGCGGGGCTCCGCTCAATCCACCGCGACGATCGTCCGGCCAGCCGGGACCGAGCGACGACAGATCGGTGGTCGTGTTGGTCGCGATGACGCCGTCGATGCCGAGCGAGCGCAAGCTGGCCGCGAGCGATACGATCTGGTCGGGGCCCAGGTCCGGAGCGATCTTGACCAGCAAGGGTACGCGTTTGGCGTGGTCCCTGCCGAGCGCGGCCCGCGTCTCGAGGAGCGCGCCCAGGACCCGCCGCAGTCCGTCCGCATCCTGCAATTCCCGCAAGCGCGCGGTGTTCGGCGAGGAGACATTAACGGCGATGTAATCGGCATGCGCATACACCTTGCGCATGCAGCTGACGTAATCGTCCGCCGCCCGATCGATCGGCGTGTCGGCATTCTTGCCGATGCTGATGCCACGGATCCCCCGATAACGGGCGCGTTCGAGGCGCGCGACGAGATGATCGACCCCCCGGTTGTTGAACCCCATCCGGTTCACGAGGGCGACGGCGCCCGGGGGTCGGAACATGCGCGGCCTCGGGTTTCCGGGCTGTGGCCGCGGCGTCACCGTGCCGAGCTCGATGTGGCTGAAGCCCAAAGCCCCGAGCGCATCGAGATAATCGCCGTTCTTGTCGAAGCCGGCAGCCAGCCCCAGCGGATGCGCGAAGCACAGTCCTGCGACGGAGACGGCGAGCCGTGGCGGGACTTCGGGCGCGGTCCAGAGCGGCCGCATCCACCGCAGTCCGGCGAGACCCAGATCGTGCGCGGTCTCCGGGGGCAGATGTCTCAGCACGGGAAGCGAGCCGCGGGCAAGGGCACCCGCGAGACCTCCGCGTCCGACGCTCATGATGCGCCTAGGACTTGGCGGGCTTGGGCGCGGGGGAATAATGCACGTGCGTGATCTTCCAGCCCGCCGCCGTCTTGAACCAGACATCGGTCTCCTGGAAGTCCTCATCCGTGACCGACTTGTCGGCAGCGCGCGTGGTCACATGCAAAACATAGCTGGCGATGGCGCTATCGCCCGACGGGCTCACGCGGATGTGCATATCCGAGAACTTCGCCTGCTCGAGGGCCGCGCCGGTCTTGATGTAATCGGTCCATTCCTTCCTGTAGGCCGGCACATCGGTGCGGCCTTCCGGAAACCAGAGAACGGCATCGTCGGTGTAGAAGGCGAAATACTTGTCCAATTCGTTCGCGCCGTAGGCCGCGTTGAACTCTACCTCGAGCCGGCGGATGTCGGCCGAGGGGCCGGCAAAGCTCGGGGCGCCGATCGAGAAGGCGAAAAGAGCCGTGAGGACGGCGAGGGCTCGGATGCGGTTGGCGTTCTTGTTCATGGGACGACCTTGGGGGGCATGTGAGTGAGGGGAAGATTAGCATGATCGGGCCGGGCGACGGGGCCTGCACGGGGTTGCGATTCGCCTCACCCAGAGCGACAGCGCCATCCAGTTTTGACATAAGCCCGAGTCCATTCACGATCGTAGGCAATGCCCTTGAAACAGGCTAGGGTAGGGCGAGCGGAATAAGAACCACGGGGATGGATCCATGAACAATAAAACCGCCGCCTGCGGCGTAGTGCTGGCATTGCTGTCGGTGGCCGCGGTCCGAACACTCCAGGCGCAGGTCAGCGTCACCACCTACCACAACGACCTCTCGCGCACCGGCGCCGACACTCAAGAGTCGATTCTCACGCCGGCGAACGTCAACAGCACCACGTTCGGCAAGCTCTTTGCGGTGCCGGTGGACGGTGCGCTGTACGCTCAGCCCCTGTATCTCCCCGGCGTCGCGATCGCGGGCGGGACCCACAACGTCCTCTACGTCGCGACCGAGCACGACAGTGTGTATGCCGTGGACGCCGACAACGGCGCCGTCTACGCCCAGGTGAGCCTGATTCCCACGGGCGGCAGCACGGTCAACAGTTCGACCGATCTCGGGTGCGGGGATCTCGTGCCGGAGGTCGGAATCACCGGTACGCCGGTCATCGATCCCTCCACCGGCACGCTCTACGTCGTCGCAACATCCAAGGTGAGCGGCAGCTTCGTGCAATACCTGCATGCGCTCGATGCGACGACGCTCGCCGAGAAGTTCGGCGGCCCCACGCTCATCCAGGCGAGCGTTCCCGGAAGCGGCTACGACGCGAGCAACGGCCAGGTCGTCTTCAATCCGAAAATGCAGAACCAGCGGGCCGCCCTCGCGCTGACCAACGGGCACGTGCTGATCGGCTGGAGCTCGCACTGCGACGCGGACCCCTGGCATGGCTGGCTCATGAGCTACAACGCCGCCTCGCTGGCGTTCGAAGCCGCATTCAACAGCTCGCCGAACTCGAGCCGCTCGGGCATCTGGATGAGCGGCGCCGCGCCCGCGGTGGATGCGAGCGGCAACATTTATCTCGCGACCGGCAACGGCGGCTACGATCCGGGCAGCGACTACGGCGACAGCATCGTGAAGCTCGGTGCGCCGGCCGGCGGCGCCTTCGCGGTGCTCGACTACTTCACGCCCTACGATCAGTCGACGCTGAACGCCGACGACATCGACGTCGCCTCCGGCGGAATCGTGCTGCTGCCGCCGCTCGCCTCGGGACATCAGCTGCTCGCGCAGCAGGGAAAAGCGGGCACGATCGTGCTGCTCGACACGGGGAATCTCGGCAAGTACTGCGGCAGCCTTTCGCCGGCGTGCAGCGGCTCGGATCCGCAGATCGTCCAGGAGATCCAGGGCGCGAGCTCGGGCATCTGGGGATCGCCCGCCTACTGGAACGGAAACCTCTACTGGACCGGCGCCAACGACACGATCCAGGCCTACTCGTTCAATGCGGGCGGCAGCGGGCTGATATCCACCACGCCGACGTCGCAGAGCGCCCAGATTTTCGCCTTCTCGGCACCCACACCGGTCATCTCCGCCAACGGCACGACCAACGGCATTCTCTGGGCGCTCGATGGCAGCGCCGACGACTCCACCTGCGACGGCGGCGGCTCGGCCTGCCTCGGCCTGTTCGCCTACGATGCCACCAATCTCGGTAATCTGCTTTACACGAGCGCGCAGGCGGCCAACAACCGCGACTCCCCCGGGGTTGCAGTCAAATTCGAGAAGCCGATCGTCGCCAACGGCAAGGTCTACGTCGGCACCCAGAGTGCGGTGACGGCGTACGGATTGTTGTCGGGCGCGCTGCCCTCGGCGGCGGCGCCCGGCATCTCGCCGCCGTCCGGCAGCTACACGACCTCGGTCAGCGTCTCGCTGAGCGATGCGACGCCCGGGGCCGTCATTCACTACACGACGAATGGCACGACGCCGACCGTGAGCTCGGCCGTGTACGGCGCACCGGTCACCGTGAGCTCGAGCGCGACGGTGCAGGCCATCGCGGTCGCGAGCGGCTACTCCACCAGCAGCGTTGCGAGCGCGACCTACGTCGTCCATCTGCCGATCCAGGTGAGCCTTGCGGGGAGCGCAAACGTATCGGGCATCGCTTCGCCCGGCGTCGCCCCGGCGGACGGCGGATTCGACGCAGAGGGTCATGCGTATGCGGCCAACCTCTTGGGCAGCTCCATTACCTGGAATGGAGCGACCTACGCGATCGGGGCGGCCGGCACGAGCGATGCCGTAAGCAATGTCACCGTGCCGTTGCCGGCGGGCAACTACTCGAGCATCAGCCTGCTCGGGGCGGCGGTCAACGGTCCGCAGACCAACCAGTCCTTCGTCGTGAACTACGCCGATGGCACGAGCGCCACCGTCACTCAGAGCCTGAGCGGCTGGGCCTCTCCCCACAACTACGCGGGCGAGTCCCAGGTGCTCAGCATGCCTTACCGCATCGGTCGGGGCGGCGTCGCGCAGAACGTCCCGATGTACCTCTACGGCTACACCTTCGCGGTGGATTCGACCAGGGCCGTATCGAGCATCACCCTGCCCGCCAACCGCAATGTCGTGTTCCTGGCGATCGATGCCGGCAGCTCGACCGTCAACCTTACGAGCGCCTCGGGCCTGCACCTCATCAAGGGTGCGACCGAGTCGGGCGGCGTGCTCGGTTTGAGCGCGTCGGGCACCGGCAGCAGCGCGCATGCCGTCTGGTCCGACGTGCCCTTCGACGTGCGAGCGTTCACCACCGGCTTCACTTTCCGCATCACCCCGGCGGCCGCCGATATTGCGGACGGATTCACCTTCACCGTACAGAACAGCGGCCCGACGGCGGTGGGAGTGGCCGGCGGAGGCCTCGGCTATCGGGGCTTGGGATCGAGCGTCGCCGTGAAGTTCGACCTCTACAACAACGCCGGCGAAGGCGTCGACTCCACCGGAATTTTCACCAATGGCGCCGCGCCGACCGTGCCGGCGGTGAACCTCGCCCCCTCCGGAATCGACCTGCACAGCGGAGATCTCATGCAGGCGCAGGTGACTTACGACGGTACGACCTTGCGGCTGACAGCAATACGTACTCAGTCAGGCCTACATAAACATAA
>CAVTNZ010000022.1:0-6733 GCA_963736185.1 uncultured Gammaproteobacteria bacterium
CGGATAGACACCGGAGACGCCCTCCCCGCCTTCCTGATGACAGGGACTGCAGTTGCCGTCGAAGAGCTCCGCGGCAGTCCGCGGCTTCGGCGCGAGGCCTGCGGGGCCCGCCGCCCCGGCCGGGACGGTGCCAGCGGGCGGCGAGGCCGGCGAGCAGCCGACGAGGCTCGCGAGCAACGGGGCCAAAACCAAGCTACGCTGTCGTCCCATCGACGGATCCTAGCAAAAGCGTTTCCTACCGATGAGGGAAGATCAGCCATGATGCGACGCGCCCGGACCGCGGCCACCTCGATCGCGGTGCTCCTCTGCGCGGCGGCGCTCGCCGCGCCTGCCGCTCGAGTGTGGGAGACCCTGCCCCCCACACCGCCTCTGCCGCCCGGCACGATCGGCCGTCACCTCGACGTTCAGGGAGCGCGCATCTGGTTCGCGGAGTGGGGCGGGAAATCCGCCCGGCCGCCGGTGCTGCTGTTGCATGGAGGGTTCGGCAATTCCAGCTACTTCGGCCGCCTGATCCCGGCCCTGGTCGCTCATGGATACCGCGTCATCGCCATGGACAGCCGCGGGCACGGGCGCAGCACGCGGGACGAGGCGCCGATGAGTTACCACCTGATGGCGGGGGATGTGATCGGATTGCTCGATCGGCTGCATATTCCGCGCGTGAACCTGGTCGGATGGAGCGACGGCGGTTGCACCGGATTCGATCTCGCGCTGAACCACCCGGATCGGCTCGCGGGGCTGTTCGCTTTCGGAGCCAACGCGGACGTGTCGGGCGATCGCGAGGGATTCGACAAGACCCCCGTGTTCGCGGCTTACCTGAGGCGAACGCCGGAGGAGTACCGCAGGCTCTCGCCGACCCCCGGCCGATGGGACGACTTCAGCGCCGCGGTCGGCAGGATGTGGGACACTCTTCCGGCATTCACGGCCGCGGAGCTGCGCTCCATCAAGGTCCCCACGGTGATAGCGGACGGGGAGTATGACGAGGCGATCAAGCAATCGCACGATCGGTACATGGCCGATACCATACCCGGCGCGCGGCTCGTGATCCTGCCCGGCGTAAGCCACTTCGCCATGCTGCAAAACCCGGCCGAGTTCAACGCCGCCGTGCTCCATTTCCTCGAGCACCCCTAGCATCCGCGATGCGCTGAGCCATGGCGATCACCCTCGATCAGCTGCGCCGCTTCGCGGTCGCCAGATCGCTTTTCAAGCCCACGACCCTGCGGCGCGCCCTCGAAAAGCTCGGGTTCGTTCAGGCGGATCCCATCCGCGCTCCCGCGCGCGCGCAGGATCTCACCTTGCGACATCGAGTCGCCGGCTACCGCGCGGGCGACCTCGAGCGCCGGTATGCCCGGCTGCCGATCGAGGAGGACTTCTTCGTCAATTACGGCTATGTGCTGCGCCGTCACCAGGGACTGATGCACCCGAGAACCCCGCGGGCCGCCTGGGACGCGGCTCGCGAGGCGCAGGCTCGGGAGCTGCTGGAGTTCGTTCGCGCTCGCAAGACGGCGCATCCGCGGGTGGTGGACGGGCATTTTGCCCACGGCAAGATCACCAATTGGTTCGGCGGCTCGACCAACGCCACCACGCGCCTGCTCGACGAAATGCACTATCGCGGGCTGCTGCGGGTGGCTCGTCGCGACTCCGGCACCCGCGTATACGCGGTGCGCGAGCCCCCGGCCGTCGAGGCGCAGAGCGTCGACGAGCGCATCGACGCGCTGGTGGATGTGATCGTGCGCAAGTACGCACCCCTCCCTTCGCGCAGCCTCGGCCAGCTGATGAGCCTGCTCAGCTCCGGTGTGCCGCAATGGCGGGCTCACCGTCCGCAGGCCCTCGAGCGGGCGCTCGGACGCCTTGCCCACGAGCGGCTGGGCGGCGTCGACTGGTATTGGCCCGGCGACGAGTCGCCGCTGTCGAGACGCTGGCGCATCGACGAGGAGGTGCGCCTGTTGACCCCGTTCGACCCCATCGTGTGGGACCGCCGGCGGTTCGAGTTGTTCTGGGGCTGGGCCTACCGATTCGAGGCGTACACCCCGGCGCCCAAACGCAGGCTCGGTTATTACGCGCTGCCGATCCTTTGGCGCGATCGGGTCATTGGATGGGGAAATCTCAGCGTCGCGCACGGCCGGCTGGCCTGCTCTTTCGGCTATGTGGGCGGACGCGCGCCCCGCGATCCGGCGTTTCGCTCCGGGCTCGAAGCCGAGCTCGGGCGCATGCAGGCGTTTCTCGGCCTCGCTACCCCCGCCAAGTCCTGAAGCGGCCCGTGTCCAGATGAACGAAATCCGACCGATTGTAATATCCCACGCCGCCGCGCTGCAGGGAGAGCGCCTTTTCGGCAAGCGACGCGCAATCGACGCTCTGAAGCCGCACGTCGATCGCACGTCCCTCCATGTGCAGGCTGTGGCTCGCGACCCCGGCGCTGCGCTCGTGGAGCATCTCGTTGGTCTGCGCCGAGCGGTAGCCGGAGATGACGGCGAACAGCGGCGGGACGCCCGCCAGCTGCGCGACCTCGTAGAGGTAGTCCATGAGCGTCGGGTCGATCGGATGCTGGGCGCCGGTCCGGTAGTCGCGCAGCAGCACCTGGATTGCGGCGATCGCCTCGGGCACGTAGTCATTGCCGCGTCGATACACGATATCGAGCGACTCGGGTGTGTGCAGATTCTTCAGCACGATCCGGCGCGTGCCGGCATTGTCGTCGGCGGCAACGCTCCTGAGGATGCCGGCCGCCGACACCCCGGCCATCATCCCGGCCGTACTCAGCAAACGCCGCCGGCTCCACTTCATCGCATGTCTCCTTCGGGCATCAGCCGGCCTCGATCGAGGGCCAGCACCGTCGTTTTCGGGAAAAAATTGAATTCGGTGGCCGTCGCCCACGTGTAGGCGCCCATCATCCGCCCGACGACGAGATCGCCTTCCTTCAATTCGGGCAGTTCGATGTTCTCGCGGATCACGTCGATGCTGTCGCAGGTGGGGCCGGCGAGCACCGAAGGCGACGCCGGACCGCAAGCCGCCAACGGCCCGATCGGATACACAGCATGATCGAACACCTGGCCGCTGTAGCTGCCGTACAGCCCGTCGTCCAGGTAATACCACCAGCGCCCGTCGCGCTTCGCGCGGCCCATCACCGACGATACGTTGATCGCGGAGGGCGCGGCGATGTAGCGCCCCGGCTCGCCGATGATGCGAAGCTTCGGATCGATCGAGTCGAGCGCGCGACGGATCGGCGCGCAGAACTCCTCGATGGAGCGGCTTTCGGGTCCGGCCGAATAGTCCACCGGGAATCCGCCGCCGATGTCGAGCACCGAGAATTCATGCCCCGCGCCGGCCGCGGCCGACATCAGCTGGCGGCACACCCCGATGGCTTCGACGTGCATCCGCGGGTTGCCTGCCTGGGAGCCCGCGTGGAACGACAGGCCCGCCACCCGGATGCGCAGCTGCGCCGCGAGCGCGAGAAGCGGCGGCACCGAGTCGGGATGGCAGCCGAACTTACGCGACAGATCGCAGACGGCATCGGCGCTGCGGAACGCCACCCGAATCAGGACGGCGGCCCGGTTCCTGTGCTTTTCGAACTTACGCAGCTCCTCCGGGTTGTCCACCACGAAATGCGTCACGCCGTAGGAAAGAGCCGTGCGGATGTCGCCGTCCCGCTTGATGGGATGCGTATGGATGCAGCGCTCCGCGGCCACCCCCAGGCGCCGGACCAGCTCGACCTCGCCATTGGTCGCAAGATCGAAGTATCCGCCGGCATCGCGCAGCGTCGCGACCACCGCGGGATGCGGGAGGCACTTGATCGCGTAGAAGAGGTCGACACCCGGCAGTGCGGCGGCCAGGCGCCGGTATTGGGTGCGCACCCGTTCGGCATCGATGAGCAACAGCGGCGAACCGTACCGCCGGACGAGATGCTCGATCGATTCGCGCTCGAAAGGGTCCGCTCCGGGCGGCAATTCCTGGGCGGATTCGATCGGCAAGCGACGGACTCGGGATGCTTTGGCCACCTGGTTAACCTGCTCGGCTGACTGTCTTAGCTGGCGCTCAACTCGAGCGGATCCTCTCCGAGGCCGCTCGCCCGCTGCAGGCGGTCGAGGATCGCGGCCCAGCGCTCGTCCTGCGGCAGCTCCTGCACCAGAATTCTCACGCACTGGGCCCGGTCGAGGGTCCGCAGATTGTTGTACAGGTTGTGAGCATACGCATCGGGCTTCTTGCCGGCGTTGATCCACGTCATGTATCTCTTGGTATGCAGGGGCGGCCGCATCGCGAGCACCGCCACCTTCTCCTCCCTGTCGAGGATCTCGCCGGCCTTCACCTCGAGCTCGTCCGAGGTCACGATCTCCAGGGGCGTCGATGGCGCGTAATGCTGCACCCGGTCGCCGGGAACGCGCGGAGACTCCCCGGCGCTGGCGAAACCGCCGACCACCTGCTCGATCTGGGTGCGGGTGATGAAGCCCGGACGCAGCAGCCGCACCTCGTTGTTCAGACAGGACACGATGGTCGACTCGAGGCCGATGGGCGAGTCGCCGCCGTCCAGGATCACCTCCACCGCATCGCCGAACTCGTCGCGCACGTGCTCAGGCTTCGTCGGGCTCAGCCGGCCGTAGCGGTTTGCCGACGGCGCCGCTATACCGCCCCCGAACGCGGTCAGCAACTGCAGCGCCATGGGATGGGAGGGGATGCGGATGCCGATGCTGTTCTGGCCGCCCGTCACGATATCGTTGACGTTGTCCGCCTTGGGCAGGATCAGCGTCAGCGGGCCCGGCCAGAACATGGATGCCAGGCGCTGCGCCATCTCGGGCACGTCCGAGACCCAGCGGTGCAGGTAGCGCTGGTTGTCCAGGTGCACGATGACGGGGTGATCCGCCGGGCGGCCCTTCACCTCGAAGATCTTGCGGACCGCCGCGGGGTTCGAGGCGTTCGCGCCCAGCCCGTAAACCGTCTCGGTGGGGAACACCACCAAGTCTCCGGCGCGCAACGTCTCGACGGCTTTCTCGATTTCAGTCTGTGTAGCTCTTACCACGACTCCATGATATCAAATGAGCCGCTGCATGAACTTCAAGTCGAGCCAGCGGCCGAACTTGCGGCCGACCTCGCGCAAGTGTCCGACCACTTCGAATCCGATGCTTTCGTGAAGCGAGATGGAGGTCACATTTTCCGCATCGATGCCGGCGATCATGACGTGCTTTTGCATCACGGCGGCCGCATCGATCAGCGCGAGCACCAGCGCCCGTCCCACGCCGCGCCGCCGGCGATCGGAGCGCACATGCACGCTGTGTTCGACGCTGAGCCGGTAGCCCGGCCAGGAGCGAAAATCGCCGAACGTTGCGAAGCCGACGACGCCGGTCGGATCCTCCGCAACCAATACGGGAAAACCCTGCGCCGTCTTCGCGTCGAACCACCGCTCGCGGTCCTCGAGGCTCGCCTCCTGGTCCGAAAACACCGCGGTCGAGCTGCGGATGACCTCGTTGTAGATGGCGAGTATTCCCGGCAAATCCGCGCGCGCAGCAGCCCTGATCGCAAATTCGCCGCTCACGGCGTGCGCGCGAGCGTCACGTCGGGATCGAGCGCCGTGCGCCTCCAGGTCCCGTCGCTCTGGCGGTCGAGCTCGTACGCCGGCCAGTAGTGCTTGTCGAGTTTCAGGGTGATCACGTCGGTCATGCCGTTCCAGCTGATGGTCTTCAGCCGCAGCGATGCCCGATCGGGCTTGCCGCGAACCGCCTTCAGAAAAGCGTCGAGGTCGGGCGTCGGCTGCCCGTCGACCTCGATGATGCGCCGTCCCGCATACAGCCCGTAGTGGGTGGCCGGGGAGCCGTAGAAAAAGAACGATACGAATACGCCCGAAGGCGCGATGCCGCGCTGCACCGCCATCGCCCGATGAGGGGCCTGCAGCGTCGCGCCCGCCCAGATCACCACGCGATCGATGCCCTGCCCGTTGAGCGCAACCGTCTTCATCTGCAACGTTTTTTCGGCCCCGTCGCGCCAGACGGTGACCGCGACCTCGGGCTTCTGCACGCTCTCCTCCACCTCGCGGAACCGGTCCACGACCCTGCCGTCGATGGACAACAGCAGATCGCCGGGCTCCAAAAGCTGCGCGGCGGGCGCGCCGGCGACCAGCCGGTCGATGGACAGCACCTGGCGCCGCTCGGCGTCATGCTTCTCGAAACGCTTGACCCAGGCATCGGTCAGCCCCAGCTTGCGCGCGTCCGCGAGCGACTCGACATCGAACTCGGCCTCGAAGGAATACATCTGTCGCTGGTTGGAGACAACGTTGATCATCTCGGTCACCAGATCCGCGGGAATGCCGCGGTTCACCTGCTCCAATTCCCGCTGCGTCTCGAAGGCGAAGCTCGACCAAAGCGCGAGCACGTCGCCCTTGTCGTCGGCGAGCACGCCGTCGAGGTCGGAGGGCGCGTTCACCAGGTTGATGGCCTCCAGGTTGCTGTCGCGAAAACGCAGCGTGCGGGACAAAGGGAACGAAACCGGATCGACGCCCGCCACCTGGGTGCGCTCCGACATCACCTTCGAGTCGCCGCGCTGGCCGACCACCCACACATCGTCGCCCGGCCGCAGCTCCTTGGCGACCAGCGTCGCCGCCCGCACCGGCGTATCGCCGATCAGCCTCGGATCGTAGGACACCACCGCGAGATTGTGCAGCGGGTGAATGAACTCCACCTTGCCGGGCACTTCCACCGTGCCGTTGAAGGTGATGCGGACATCGCCCATCGCGATCGGCACGGTAGCGATACGT
>CAVTNZ010000023.1:0-75267 GCA_963736185.1 uncultured Gammaproteobacteria bacterium
CTGTCCTGCGGCAACTGCTACGAATGCGACAACTGCTTTGCTGCGTGTCCGGAACAGGCGATCATCAAGCTCGGCCCGGGTCGCCGCTACCGGATCGACTACGAACGATGCACCGGTTGTGCGGCGTGCTTCGAGCAGTGCCCGTGCCACGCAATTGCACTGATTTCCGAGCCCGGCGGGACTTGCTGACGTGACGCAGAAAGTCGCGACACTGGACGGCAACACGGCCGTGGCATACGTGGCCTATCGGATCAACGAGGTCTGCGCGATCTATCCGATAACGCCGTCCTCCACGATGGCGGAGCTGGCCGACGAGTGGGCGGGCGCGGGCATCAGGAACATCTGGGGCAATATTCCCGTCGTGCAAGAAATGCAGAGCGAGGGGGGTGCTGCCGGCGCGGTACACGGAGCGCTGCAGGGGGGCGCCCTGACGACGACATTCACGGCCTCGCAGGGGCTGCTGCTGATGCTGCCCAACATGTTCAAGATCGCCGGTGAGCTCACGTCGACGGTATTCCATGTCGCATCGCGTTCGGTGGCCGCTCAGGCGCTGTCCATTTTCGGCGAGCATTCCGATGTCATGGCGACGCGCTCCACGGGGTTCGCGCTTCTTTCCTCGGGTTCCGTGCAAGAAGCGCACGATTCGGCGTTGATCGCCCAGGCTGCGACCCTTCGATCGAGGATTCCGTTCCTGCATTTCTTCGACGGATTCCGGACGTCCCACGAGATCAACACCCTTTGCCTGCTGACCGACGAACAGATTCGCTCGATGATCGACGATGATCTGGTCCGGGCGCATCGGGCGCGGGCGCTCGATCCGGAGCATCCGTTCATTCGCGGCACCGCGCAAAATCCGGACACCTTCTTCCAGGGGCGCGAAGCGGCAAACCCCTTCTACATTCGATTGCCGCAGATCCTGCTGTCGGCGATGGACGACTTCGCTAGGCTGACCGGGCGCCGTTATCGATTGTTCGATTACGAGGGCCCCCAGAACGCGGAGCGGGTCGTCGTCCTGATGGGATCCGGCGCCGAGACGGCTCGCGAGACAGCGGCTGACCTGCAACGAGCCGGCGAGGCGGTGGGCGTCATCCAGGTGCGGCTGTTCCGTCCGTTCTCGGCGGCGCATTTGCTCACGGTCC
Source organism: uncultured Gammaproteobacteria bacterium (assembly GCA_963736185.1). Lineage (GTDB taxonomy): Bacteria > Pseudomonadota > Gammaproteobacteria > Steroidobacterales > Steroidobacteraceae > Bog-1198. Next base: position 1,140 of record CAVTNZ010000023.1, read on the forward strand.
TGCCCGAATCCTGCCGTGCGATCGCAGTCCTCGAACGGACCAAGGAGCCGGGCGCGAGCGGAGAGCCCCTGTACCTCGATGTTATCGAGGCCCTCGCCCAGGCCGTGGCCGGTGGGAGGCGTGCGGTGATGCCCAGGGTGATCGGCGGCCGCTATGGGCTGTCGTCCAAGGATTTCACCCCGGCGATGGTCAAGGCCGTGTTCGATGAGCTGAAAAAGCCGGCACCCAAGAACGGTTTCACGGTCGGCATCGACGACGATGTCTCCCACACCAGCCTGCAAGTGGACAGCGGCTATTCGATCGAACCCCCGGACGTCGTGCGCGCTTTGTTCTATGGATTGGGATCCGACGGCACCGTGGGGGCGAACAAGAACACCGTCCAAATCATCGCCGAAGAGGCGGGTCTGCATGCGCAGGGGTACTTCGTCTACGATTCGCACAAGTCGGGCGCGCAGACCGTCTCGCATCTACGCTTCGGACCGCGGCCGATCCATTCGCCGTATCTGATCAGCTGCGCCAATTTCATCGGCTGTCACCAATTCAATTTTCTGCAGCGCATCGATGTGTTGCGATTCGCAGCCCCAGGCGGCACGTTCCTGCTCAACAGTCCCCATGGTCCGGGACAGGTCTGGAATCATCTGCCGCGCGGTATTCAACAGCGGATCATCGATAAAAAGTTGCGGTTCTTCGTCATCGATGCCAGCGCGGTTGCGCAGGAGGCAGGTCTCAAAACACGGACAAACACGGTGCTGCAGACCTGCTTTTTCGCGATCTCCGGCGTCCTCCCGCGCGATGTCGCGATCGAGCAGATCAAAAGCTCGATCCGCAAGACGTACGGAACGAAGGGCGAGGACGTGGTGCAGCAGAACTTCCGAGCGGTCGAGAAGACCCTGTCGCGATTGCAGGAGGTGCCGATTCCCGCCCAGGCCACCAGCTTGTTCGAGCGCGCGCCCCCCGTGCCGGCCACAGCGCCGGAATTCGTTCGCCGGGTGACGGCAAAGATGTTCGAGGGTTTGGGTGATGAGATTCCAGTAAGCCTCGTGCCTGTGGACGGCACCTTTCCGTCTGGAACCGCCGCCTGGGAGAAACGCAACATCGCCCACGAAGTGCCGGTCTGGCGAGCTGATCTTTGTGTGCAATGCGGCCAATGCAGCTTCGTGTGCCCGCATAGCGTCATTCGTGCAAAATTCTTCGACCAAGCCGCCCTGGTCAATGCGCCGAAGAGCTTCAAATCAGCGCCGGTGAATGCGCGCGGTTATCCGGACGAGCGCTTCAGCCTGCAGTTCTACGTCGAGGATTGCACGGGATGCGGGCTGTGCGTCGAGGCGTGCCCGGCGCACAGCCCGATCGATCCGGGCGCGAAAGCCATCAATTTCGGGGCGAAGGCTTCGTTGATAGAGGCTGAACGCACCAATATCGCGTTCTTCGAACGGTTGCCCGTGAACGATCGCGCACGGGTCGATTTCGCCAATGTGCGCGGCGTGCAATTCCTGGAGCCGCTGTTCGAGTTCTCCGGAGCATGCGCCGGCTGCGGCGAGACCCCCTACCTCAAGCTGCTGTCGCAGCTGTTCGGTGACCGTGCGATGATCGCCAACGCCACGGGCTGCTCCTCAATCTACGGCGGAAATCTGCCCGTCACACCGTGGAGCAAAAACTCCGAAGGCCACGGGCCCGCATGGTCCAATTCTCTCTTTGAGGACAATGCGGAATTTGGCTTTGGCTTCAGGCTGGCCGCCGACAAACACCTCGATCTGGCCGTCGAACGTCTCACATCCCTCACCGGCGAGCTCGGCGAGGCATTCGTCGGGGCGATTCTCAATGCGCCGCAAATCCAGGAATCCGAGATTCGAGCCCAGCGTATCCGGGTGGCGGAGCTCAAGGACAAACTGCTGGTGCTCACGCAATCCAATGCGACGGCCCGCGATCTGCTGTCGGTCGTCGATCATTTGGTCCGGCGAAGCATTTGGATCGTGGGCGGCGATGGTTGGGCGTACGACATCGGCTACGGCGGTCTCGATCAGGTGCTGGCGAGCGGCCGCGACGTGAATGTCCTGGTGCTCGACACGGAAGTCTATTCGAATACCGGGGGGCAAGCCTCCAAGGCCACCCCGCTCGGCGCAATTGCCAAGTTCGCTGCGGCAGGGAAGCGGGTGCCGCGCAAGGACCTGGCGCTGCAGGCCATTGCGTACGGCAACGTCTACGTTGCCCAGGTGGCGATGGGGGCGAACCCGCAGCAGACCCTGCAGGCGTTCAGGGAAGCGGAGGCCTACGCCGGACCCTCCCTCATTCTCGCATACAGCCATTGCATCGCCCACGGCTTTGACTTGCGGTACGGCATGAAGCAGCAGGATCTCGCGGCAGCCAGCGGCTACTGGCCGCTGTTTCGCTTCAACCCGGCGATGCGCAAGATCGGGGAGAATCCGTTTCGGCTCGACTCACCCCGTCCGGCCATTCCATTCAAGGAGTACGCCTATAACGAACTGCGCTACCGGGAATTGGCGGCGACGCGGCCACTCGAGGCGGAGCACCTGCTGCATGAGGCCCAGATGCAACTCAACGAGAAATACCGCATGTACGAGGCACTGGCCGGGCTTGCCGTTGGGCCGCCCACGGTTCAAATGTCAACGCAGCAGAGCGAACACCAGGCAGCCAACCCCACCGACGGCGAACAGCGCATGCAGCACCACGACTAGCCAGGGATGCGGCTTGCGACGCAGGTGGAAGCTGAGGAGAAAAAAGCCTCCCAGAGCTGCCAGCAGCAGAACGGCGACACCGTATTTGATCGCGGGGTCGGCGGTCGCGGCCGACACCCATAACGCCAGCACGAGCGCCGTCCCGGCGAGAATTCCGTGGCCCAGCGCAAGAGGTACCCAGCGCTTCGCACCTTTGAAGATTGCGACGGCCATGACCAGCCCGCTGATCGCCGCGTACATGAATAGGATCACGGAAGCAGTCAACATTTTAGGGGCGCCTGCGCAGGGATTCCGCGACGATCCACGCCGCGCTGGCCAGCAGTAGATTCACCTCGAGCTCCGACCATTGGTTTTGGGCGGGCGTAGCCCATGCGGGTTTGGGGTTCGTGAAAAAGCTCGGCACCCAGACCAGAAGGCCGAACAAGCTCATCATGGTGGCGACGAGGGTGGCCGCCAAGCGCGGGAGAATCCAAAGAATGATTCCAAATCCAGCGGCCACGTAACTCAGCCCCGTGAAATACGCGAATCCCAATCGACTGGGCAGCCAGACAGGGACCATGTCGGCGGTGTAGTCGGAGTAAGCAAAGTGCGAACTTCCATAGAAAATACAGGTAACTCCAAATATAACTTGCGCCGCGCGTACGGAGCGCGCCCCGGCGCCCGGCAGGGGAGATTCCCGCGACGGCCATCGAAACGTGGTGTACAAAATGCACGTGCCGGCGAGCGAGGTCAAAGCTTCGCAAAGCCCGTACCACGAGCCGACGCTGAGCGGTTTGGAGAGGATCGGCGACACGCCGGCCATGGCCCAGATCGCCAGGTAGGCGCCGGTCGTCAACGCGCTCGGTATCGCCGTGCGCGGGAAGCAAAGACCGACGCTGGCGGTCAACAGAATCAATGCAGACCCGCGCACCCACGCTTCCCGCCAGGGAATCCCGGCGGGAATGGAGCCCCACATGGGGGCAAAGTCGTGGAATTTCAAATTCAAGATGGCGAGGCCGGCTATCGCCAACGCCAACAAGCCATGACCGAGTTGGACTTTGCGCATGTGTGTGCCGTTATGAGACGGCGGTGATGCCATGTGCGCCCAGCCCGATGGTTTCATCAGCATCCCCAGTGTTTGACTCCAGTATACAACGCTGCACCGGAGCAAGGCGGATGCGGGGAATGGGCCCGGCCGAGCAGATGCCAAGTCAATGCAGCGGGGTACCGCGGCGCGAACTCGGATGCCGCGAGCTTCTCTCGCTATGCCGGCATTGAAGTTCTGGCTTACTCGAGCGCGGGTTCGACGGGTCGTTCGTGAACGATGGGATCGCGCATTTCGCCGCGCATCAAGGCGAGCGGCGACTTCCAGTAGATGGCAATATTGTGGAATGGGTCGGTTACTATCTTCGCAGCCCAGGCGAGACCCCAGGCCGGCCCCCGCAGGAAGAACAGCTGAACGGTGCGCAGCATCACCCCGGCCACACCGAGCGCCAACCAAACGATGCCGACGTCATGCGCGAACTCGGCGAAATTCGTGCTCGGCATGATCAAACCAAACAGGCTCGGGCTCAAGGCAAACAGCACCGGTACCGCCAGCCAGACGCCGATCAGGATGGCTTTGCGCCGCATGTTGTAGCCGGCCTTGATCGATTCCTTGTACTCGTCGGTGGCGCCATTGACGTGGTCGTAGCCCCGTGGCTCGAAGAAGATGTGGCCCGATTGACGGGTCACCATGCCCACCAGCCAACCGATGATCCCGGCGGCCGCCGGATACCGGAACACGACCGCGTAGGCCGCCAGGAAGCTACCCGCACTGATCAGGTGCAGGGTCTGGTTGATGCGGCTCTGGTGGTAATACCGATGGTCGTCCCAGCGCAGAATCTCGACCTTTTCCATGAAGTCAGACACCAATATGCTCCCTTCGTCGCTTGCCAGAGATGAAAGCGCGGGCATAGATAGCAAGAAATTGAGTGTCATAACCTGTGATGGGTCAGTTTTCGAGGCGATTGGCCTTGGTCAGCGCGGCAAGCTCGGAATGTTCGACCGTGCAATTCACTGGTCTGAATCATCGATGTCGATGATCCGCCTTTTCCAGCACAGTCACGCCGGTTGCTGTTGGGTAATGCAGTGGATCCCACCACCGCCGCTGGCGAGATAGGTAACGTCCACCTGCACCACTTCGCGGTCAGGAAAACAGGCTTTAATCACGGCGAACGCTCGGGCGTCGCCAGGAATCCCGTAAGCAGGCATCACGATGCCGCCGTTGGCTATGTAGAAATTCACATAAGATCGGCAAAACATGTCGTGAGAGGTCTTTGCCTCATAGGCGTCGTCAATCGAAATGATTTGTAATCGACGGCCGGCCGAATCGATTGCGGCTTCGAGCGCGCGTCTATTGTCCGCCGCGAGCTGCCGTGCCGCTCCCGAAGCGCTCGGATCGCTCTCATACAACACGACGCCGGGTTTTACGAAGCACACCAATCCATCGATGTGACCGTCGGTGATATCGTCGTGGATTCCGTCGGGATCGCCTGGCAGCCAAATGACTGTTCCCGCGCCGAGCGCTTCGCAAAGCTCGCGTTCCGCTGCGCGCTTGGAGATACCGGGATTACGGTTGGGGTTCAACACCACAGATTCTGTCGTGATCAGCGTGCCTTCGCCGTCGGTGTGTATCGCCCCGCCTTCCAGACAAAGACTCGATTGATAGGACGGAAGCCCCGTCAAATTCAGCACTCGTCTGGCCAGTCGCGCATTCTCGGCGTACTCGGGCACTTTGCCACCCCATGCGTTGAAACGCCACGCGGTCCCAGCCCTTCGGCCGCCCGCACCGGTCAGGAAAGTGGGGCCGCTGTCACGCACCCAAGGATCGTCAATGGGAAGTGGGATGATCTCGACATCTGGGCCACATTGAGCCCGCGCGTCGTCGGCACAATGCGCCTCGGCCACCATACGGACCGGCTCGAAGCGTCGGATGGCCTGGGCGACCGTCGCGTAGGTTCGCTGTGCCCCCGCGAGGCCGTCGACCCATTGTTCATTCCGGCTCGGCCAAGCCATCCAGCAGCATTCATGGCGCGTCCACTCGGCGGGCATTCGAAATCCGGCGGCCAGGGGCGTATCGAGCATCGAAGCATGGAAGCCCGATAACCCGGTGTGTGAACGCTCCTGCGAAGCAGACATGAATGCAAACCTCGGCACCTGTGAATTGAAAGGTCAGCAGCATAAAGAAGCGCTGGACATGATACAAAAGAGGAATATTCATCAATCCGATGAGCGATTTTAAATTCCGACCATCCCCGAGGCGAGCTCGCTTCTTGCGGCCTCCTGGATAAACCATTCGTATACGCGCCGCACCTGGTCATCGTCGTAGGACCGCAGATCACAATAGATGCGGTAAGCGGGCTGGGCCACCCGGGGCCCTTCCAATGCGACTAACGCTCCAGTTTGCAAATAGGGGGCGGCACACACCGAGCTGGCTAGCGCCACACCCTGTCCGTCTGCCGCAGCGTCGATCATCAAGGCATGATCGGAAAAATTGGAGCCACTAACAGGATCGAGGTCGATCCGCCCAATTTGAGCAAACCATTGGCGCCAGCTCACCTCGCTTTCATCATGCAATAAAGGCAAGCTCGCAGTCGAGGCGGAACCGCTGGGTGAACCGCCGAATTTGCTCACCAAGCCCGGTGCCGCAACCGGCACTCGCTTATCCTCCATGAGGTGGGCGTCAATAGTCCCGTGCGCGGCCACGCCCCCGGCAAAGGTGATGAGTATATCGACCTCATCGGTTGCGAAATCGATCTTCCGCTCGCTGGTGTCCAACCACAAATCCACGTCCGGAAGGTCGGCTCGGAATTGTCCCATCCTTCGAAGCAAGAACCCGCGCGCGAATGACATGGTGGTATAGAGAATCACCCCACTCGGCTTCTGATAAGGAGCCAGCCGCGCAACTCCATCTTCCAATCGCCGGAGCATTTCCCGTACGGTGCGTGCAAAGTCCTTGCCAGCATCCGTGAGGACCACGGACCTACCGACGCGCCGGAACAACGGCTGCCCCAATTCCTGCTCGAGCAGTTTGATCTGGTGGCTGACTGCAGAGTGGGAGAGGTGAAGCTCATCCGCTGCCAGCGCGAAACTCGCAAGTCGCGCCGCAGCCTCGAACCCGCGCAACGTGCTCAAGGTTACCGATGGTCTCGCCACGTCCAATTGATGAATTAATTTAGACCAATTGTCAAGAAATCCTCGTTTGTGTCCTTGATCGTCTGGCGTCACCGTAGACATGGGGTCTTTGAGGGAGGGAGAGCATCATGCCATCTGACTGTGATGGGTATGGATGGTCGTTACGACTGCCTGCGGCCGCACTTGGCTTTGCCTGTGGCCTCGCGTTCCTCGGCGACGGCAAGGCGGCGGACGGCGACACTCCGCCGGGCGGCACGAGCCTCGAGGAAATCGTGGTGACCGCGACCCGCCGAGCGGAGCGCCTGCAGGATGTAGCCGTGAGTGCAACGGCGTTTTCGCAAGAGAAACTCGATATTCAGGGGCTGCGCAGCATCGATGATCTAACCCGGTTGACCCCCGGAGTTACCTTTCAACGTGACGCCACCACGTCGGCCGGCAATTTCAACGACGAGGATTCCGACATCAACATCCGCGGAGTCGATTCGACTGCGGGTACTTCCACCGTCGGTATCTATATCGACGACACCCCGATCCAAGGGCGCCACATTTCGTTCACCTCCTTCAACGCATTCCCCGCACTTTTCGATCTCGAGCGCGTCGAAGTACTGCGGGGACCGCAGGGCACGCTTTTCGGAGCGGGCTCCGAAGGGGGTACGGTCAGATTCATCCAGCCATCGCCCGACCTGCATTCGGACTCCGTGTACCTCCGCTCAGAGCTCGCAACGACACGGGACGGCGCTGCCACGTACGAGATCGGCGGCGCGGTCGGTGGTCCGATCGTGGAAGACACGCTCGGATTCCGCGTCAGCGCCTCCTTTCGCGAGGATGGGGGCTGGGTCGATCATGTCAATTACGCCACTCGGGCGGTAACGGACGCGAATTCCAACTACCAGGATACCGTGGTCGTGCGCGGTGCCATGAAATGGGCTATCTCGAATCGCCTGTCGATCACTCCATCTATTTACTATCAACAATTGAGGCTGGGGGACACTTCGGCCTATTGGCCGTCGCTCTCGGACCCGAGTGCGAACAGCTTCGAGAACGGCAATGCCCAGCGCAATCCGAGCACCGATCCTTTTTATTTGGCCGCGGTCAAAATCGACTGGGACGCGACATTTCTGCAGCTGACCTCAAACACGTCGTACTTCTCGCGCAACCAGCATTCGATCTCGGATTACACGCAGTTCGATCGAGCGTTGTTCGGGCTGACGCTACCGCCGCCGCCCGGCGACCTCGGGACATCGCACGATGCGGACAATCAGAATAATTTTTATCAGGAGATCCGGCTCCAATCGCCGGACCCGGCGGCCGCGCTGGTCTGGACCACCGGCGTGTTCTATTCGCATCTCGACGAAAACACCACAGAACACGTGTTCGATCCGAATCTCAACGGCGAATACAACGCGGCGTACGGCGTGAGTTTTTGCACCCCGCAAGCCCCCTGTCCGAACGGCGAGATTCTGACGCAGCCCATTTCCCAGATCATCGACAAGCAATACGCGCTTTTCGGAGATGCAACATTCAGGCTATTCGATGTCTGGAGATTCACCGCCGGAGTCCGCGCTTCGCACATCGCGTACAGCGGCGATCTCGTTTACTACGGACCTTTCCTGTCGCCCACTTCAGGCCCGCTGACGCCACTCGCCGCGGTAGGCTCCAACGGTGAAAATCCCATTACGCCCAAAGCGGTGGTCGCTTATCAGCCGGACGCCGCCAGTCTCTGGTACCTGAGTGCCGCGAAGGGTTATCGGCCGGGCGGAATCAACGGTCCACTGTCCTCCATTTGCGGATCGAATCTCGCCTCGATTGGCTTGACGTCCGGACCTGAGCTGTATGCCGCCGATTCACTCTGGAGTTACGAGCTGGGTGCGAAGAATTCGTTCTGGAGCGGGCACATGCAAGTCAACGCCAGCATGTTTGTCATCGATTGGAACAACATCCAGCAGGCGGTGTACTTGCCGGCATGCGGCCAGAATTTCGTGGAGAACCTTGGCAAGGTGCGCAGTGTTGGCGGTGAAGTCGAGGTGCAGGTGCGTCCGGTTGATCCTCTGCTTTTCGATGTATCCGCCGCGCATGTGGATGCAAAATACACGCATACCGTGTGCGCAGGTCCGAGCGCCTGCACGGGGGCCGATGCGCCATCGCAGCCGGTCGTGACGGCGGGGGATCGTCTGCCGGGGGCGCCCTGGACGTTTCTTACCTCCGCCGAATACGACTTTCCCGGGGTGGCGAATCGAAAGCCGTATCTGCGGGCGGATTTTCAGTACACGACCGCGCAAACCGCGTTGCAGCCCATTCAGGATCCCAACAACGGGGTCTCCGATCCCACCTACACGGGACTACCGGAGACCCGGAATTTATCGCTGCGTGCCGGCCTGCGCTTCCGTGGAATGGACCTGTCTTTGTTCGCACAGAACCTGACCGACTCGCACCCTGTGCTATCGCACACGCGCGACACCACCACCTCGGATTTGTTCTACGACCACACGATTCGTCCTCGAACGATCGGGATCACGGCGACTTACCGCCACTAAGCCATACAGGAAGAATGCCATGGGAGCCGAGATGAGGCCTGCCGACCTTGGATATACGATGCCTGCCGAGTGGGAACCGCATAGCGGCTGCTGGATGGCGTGGCCCAAGCGGATCGAGCTCTGGCGCGAGCACCTGGAGGGTGCGCGGGCGGACTACGTGCGCGTTGCCGAGGCCATTGCCGCCCATGAACGGCTGACGATGATTGCGGACCCTGCGGATGCGGCCGAGGCGCGCAGACGCTGCGGTCCCGCGATCAACGTCCTATCGGTGCCCATCGATGATTCCTGGCTGCGTGACTCCGCACCCACATTCCTGGTCGATCGGGCCGGCAGCCGTGCGGCCGCCGCCTTCACGTTCAACGCGTGGGGCAACAAGTATCATCCCCACGACCAAGACGCGACCTTGGGCGAGCGTATCGCTCGACTTACGCATTCTGCGCTCTACCGATCACCACTTGTCGTCGAGGGCGGCGGGTTTGCGTCGGATGGCGAGGGAACGCTGATCACGGCCGAGACCTGTGTGCTCAACCCAAACCGCAATCCCGGCTGGAGCAAAGCGGAAGCGGAGGCCGAGCTGCGCGCCATGCTCGGCGTGCAAAAGGTCATCTGGGTGCCCGGGGACGTGATGGACACGGAAACGGACGGCCATGTCGACGGCTTCCTGGCATACGTCAGGCCCGCTACGGTTCTATGCGAGGTGGTCGCCGATCCTGCGGACCCTCGCTATCCGATCATGGCGGAGAACCGCAAAGTCCTCGAAACCGAGACGGATGCGCGAGGGCGCCGATTCGAGCTGTTGCCGATACCCGAGGCGCCGCGCTCCGTAGGGCCCGAAGGCATTTGCCGCTCCTACGTCAACTTCTACATCGCCAACGGCGCGGTCATCGCACCGGCTTACGGCATCGCCGAGGACGAGGCCGTAGTGGAAATTTTGCGCCAAGCGTATCCGGGGCGGGCGATCGTATCGGTCCCTCTCAAGGATCTGTTCCGCGGCGGAGGAGGTATCCATTGCATCACGCAACAAGAACCCGCCGTATCGCCTCAACACTGATCCAACCGAGGGAAAATCCACCGATGAGCACCGTGTCGCTTGCCGCGCTTCAGTTCAGCTGTAGCTGGGATCGGGACGAGAATATCGGCACCGCCGATCGACTGCTTCGTCAGGCGGCGGCGCTGGGCGCCCAGGTCGTGCTGATTCCGGAACTGTTCGAATCACCGTATTTCTGCGCCGTGCAAAACAGCCGTTTTTACGAGTTGGCCCAACCTCTGAACGGCCATCCCACCGTGGCGCATTTCCGTCGATTGGCGGCCGAACTCCGGGTGGTGATCCCGGTCTCCATTTATGAACGTTCGGGCATGGCTCTGTTCAATTCGGTCGTGGTGATCGATGCGGACGGATCAGTCGCCGGTCATTACCGCAAGAGTCACATTCCGCAAGCCCCAGGATACGAGGAGAAATACTATTTCTCGCCCGGCGACACCGGTTTCAAACCAATTGCAACGGCTTACGGCAATTTGGGCATCGCCATCTGTTGGGATCAGTGGTTCCCCGAAGCCGCGCGCGCGCTCGTGCTGCAGGGTGCGGACTTTCTCATGTATCCCACCGCCATCGGCTCGGAGCCCAATGAACCGGAAGTCGATTCCATGGAGCATTGGCGGGTAGTCATGCGCGGACATGCCGGGGCGAACATGGTACCGGTGGTAGCCGCGAATCGGATCGGCCTGGAGGTGACCGAGGGGGTCTCCATGACCTTTTATGGCTCCTCCTTCATCGCCGATTATCTCGGTGCGCTGGCGACGGCCGCGGATCGCACCTCCGAGCAGGTGCTCGTGCAAAGTTTCGATTTGGAGCGGTGTCGCGCGTACCGGCAAAGTTGGGGCTGTTTCCGGGATCGGCGGCCCGACCTCTACGGTGCCCTGACGTCCCTCGACGGGAATGCGGGCGCGTTGCCGGAGATGAATTGAGGTGACATCTCGCGCGTTGCCGGCGCGATTCAACGCCATCCTCGGATGGGGCTTGGGCATCGCCGCACTCTGCGCAATGGCGGCATGTGTCAAACAGACCCCTGCGGAGGGCGAGGATGGCAAGGTACTCAATCTCTACGCGTGGGCGGAATACTTTCCGAGCTCGGTCATCGATCAGTTCGAGGCGCAAACAGGTATCAAGGTCAATTACTCGACCCTCGACTCGAACGACGTGGCCGAGACCACTCTTTCCGCAGGACACTCGGGGTTCGACCTCGTGACGGTGAACGCATCGCCGCATCTGGGTCGGCAGATCCCCAAAGGCCTGTGGCTGCCCCTGGACCTTGCGCGGCTCCCTCATCGGGGCAATGTCGACCCCCGGCTCATGGAAATCATGCGGGGCGTGGATCCGAACAACCAATACGCCATACCGTACGTGTGGGGGACGACGGGCATCATCTTCAATCCCGATAAGATTCTCGCCATCATGCCCAGCGCACCGGTGGACAGTCTCGCCATGATCTTCCGGCCCGACATCGCTGCGCGCTTCCAGCAATGCGGCATCAGCGTGCTGGATTCCTGGCTCGATATTCTGCCGATGATTTCCCTCTATCTGGGACGCAAGGAACTCGATCCGGACCCGGATACCCTCGCTCGGATCTCCGCTACCTTTGCCCGCGTCCGGCCTTTCATTCGAAGAATAAATACTCCGGGCTATTACGATCAACTCGCCCGAGGTGAGCTCTGCCTGGCGATTGGATACTCCGCCGATGCGATGGCCGCGCAGCGCCTTGCCGCGCAATTGCACACCGGAGTGCACCTGGAATACCGCCAACCGGCGGAGGGGATCCCCATGTACATCGATGCGTTTGCGATCCCCGCGGATTCGCGCCACGTGGCGGCGGCCTTGAAGTTCATCGATTTTGTCTTACGGCCGGCCGTCGCCGTCGAATTGGCGCAGGCGACCAGCTTCGCCATCGCGAACGCGACCGCCACGGCGCAGCTCTCGCCGGAGATTCGCAATAACCCGATGATCTACCCGACGGCATCGGCTCGCGACCGGCTTCTGCTGGACCATCCATTCTCGATGGAACAGACTCGACTGCTATCCAGAACCTGGCTTCGGATGAAGACGGGGCACTAAATCATGTCGAGCATCGAACCGCCCATTCTCGAGCTCAAGGAGATTTCGAAATCATTCGACCGGACGTCCGTGCTTCAAAACATCTCTCTCGAGGTGCCGCGTGGCTCGATTGTCGCGCTGTTGGGCGCATCCGGGTCCGGAAAGACCACGCTGCTGCAAATCATCGCTGGCCTGCAGGAGCCCGACAGCGGGTGCCTGCGGATCGGCGGAAAGGACATGCTCTCGGTACCGCCGTTCGAGCGGCCGGTCAATATGATGTTTCAAAGCTATGCGCTGTTCCCTCACCTGTCGGTGGTGGGAAACATTGAATATGGCCTCAAGGCCCGGGGCGTCGAGCGCTCAGAGCGCCGAGGCTTGGTGGCGTGGGCTCTCGAGCTCACACGCCTCGGGGAGTTCGGTGACCGGCGGCCGGACCAGCTGTCCGGCGGCCAGCGCCAGCGCGTCGCCCTGGCACGATGCTTGGTGATGAAACCCGCCATCCTGTTGCTGGATGAACCGATGGCGGCGCTCGATCGGAGCCTTCGCGCGCAGGTGCAGCGCGAGTTGATTTCCATCCAGCGGACGGTTGGAACGACGTTCGTTCTCGTGACCCATGACCAGGAGGAGGCGATGGCGATGTCGGACTACATCGCCGTCATGGATAGGGGCCGGATAGAACAATTCGACAGGCCGAGAGCGCTGTACGAAAGACCCAGGAACCGATTCGTAGCGTCCTTTCTGGGGAGCGTCAACTTATTCGACGGCGTCGGTCACGGGCCGGCGTCCGGCCCCTATCGATTTACGACACACGAAGGTCTCGAGCTCAAACTCGAGCCCGACGAGGCCATCGATCGGGAGCGCATTTGCACCGTGGGATTTAGGCCGGAAAAGGTGCTGGTGTCGCGACGCCCGACAGATCGGGAAAACACGTTCTCGGGGGTGGTGGAGCAGGTCACCTATGCGGGAACGCTGACGCACGCGACGATCCGGGTGCAGGGCGGTCGCCGCCTCGACGCGACGCTGATCAATGCTCGCGACGCCGCGAACGACGGATTGGTACGGGGCGATGACGTGTATGTCTGCCTCCCCTCGAATGCCGGGGTGGCATTGACCGAATGAGCGGCCGACTGACATTCGTGGATCGATCGATGATCGCGATCCCTCTGATCTGGCTCTTGGCGCTGCTGGCCCTCCCGCTGGCGTCGATCGCTTTGCTGTCCTTGCACGATGTCGCCGACGCCATTCCACCGATAGCACCGCTCCTCAGCCGCTCCGGCGGTCACTTGAGCCTACAGGCGAGCTGGCGCGCGTACCACATGCTGGGGACGGATGTGTTGTATGGATCCGCTTTCGCCAGCGCGTTGGTGAACGCCGCGTTCACCATGATCGGCTGCGTCCTGATTGGCTTTCCGCTGGCTCTCACCATCGCGCAGGCACCCCCGAGGCGGAGAAACCTGTACTTGTTTCTCGCCGTGCTTCCCTTCTGGGTCTCGTTCTTGCTTCGCGCCTATGCCTGGATCGGATTAATCCGCGACTCAGGTCCGATCAATTCGGCTTTGTTGTCGCTCGGATTGATCCATCGCCCGATCTCCATGCTGTTCACGCCCGCGGCGGTCTGGCTGGTGATGGTGTATTCGTATCTGCCTTTTTTCGTCCTGCCGATGTATGCCGTTCTCGAGAGCCTGCCCGCGGAGGTGCTTGCCGCGGCCGCCGATCTGGGCGCGAGACCGTTCTATGCATTTCGCACGATCACGCTTCCCTTATCGTTGCCCGGATTGATCTCCGGAGCGGTCCTGGTATTCATACCGGCCGTGGGTGAGTATGTGATTCCCGAACTGGTGGGCAATAGCAACACCATCATGATCGGAGGAATTCTTTGGGATGAATTCTTTCAGAATCGCGATTGGCCCTTGGCGTCCGCCATTGCGGTCGCAACATTCTTGCTTCTCATGATTCCCTCCTATGTCCTGAGACGATGGGTGGCCCCCCTGGACGTGGTGAGGCAATGACCTCGGTCGAACAGCGTCCCTGGCACACGCTAACGCTTGCCCTGAGCTTTGCATTCCTTTACCTGCCGATCGCGTGGGTCATCGTTTTCTCGTTCAGCGGGTATGTAACCGACGGCGGCGGAACCTTCCCCTCGGTGCATTGGTATCAACTGCTCGGGAAAGATGACGAGCTCTTGGAGGCCGCCTCGCGATCGCTTCTGCTTGCCTTGTGGTCTTCACCCGTCGCTGTGGTCATTGGAACTTTGGCCGGTATTGCATTGGGTCGGCTGGAGCGATTTCCCGGGAGAGGGCTGTTGCTCGCACTCTTGGCCATTCCCATCTTCGCGCCGGAGATCCTGCTGGGATTTTCATTTTTGATGTTGTTTGCGGGCTTGGAGACGGTCACCGGCTGGAAGCCGGGCAAGGGGATGTGGACCCTGGTCATTGCACATGCCACGCTCGGCGCACCGATGGTCGCGTCGATAGTTTTCGCGCGGACGCTGGGTCGCGATCAGTCGCTGGAAGCCGCGGCACGTGATTTGGGCGCACGGCCGATACGCGTATTCGTCACAGTGACGTTGCCGCTCGCACTGCCTGCGATCCTTTCCGGGTGGCTGTTGGCAGTGACCCTGTCGTTCGATGACGTGGTCACCTCGAGTTTCTTGGCGGGACCGGAAACGACAACCCTGCCAATGGCGATTTTTTCGAGTTTGCGCGTCGGAATCAATCCGGAGATCAATGCGCTCGGCACCCTCATGCTCGCCGGTGTGGCGACGGTGTTCACCGTTGCCTTTCTGGGGGTGAGCCTGGGAAATCGTCGCGGGCAGCGAATCCACCGGTGAAAGCGGGCGCTTGAGACAGGACGGTCTCGGCGGATGCAGCTCCCCTCTACTCCGTTATTTCATGCGGGCAGCCGGCCTGTCGCTTCCCCGCGATGTATTCATCGACCAGATCGATCATGCGCGAGCGCCCGAAGCTTTCGCAATGGCCGCCGTGCACGGTGTTGGCGGGGATCTCTCGCAGCCGGTGCATGGTCTCCAGGTATTCCTCGGGACCCCGGGCGTAATTGTCGTCGATGAGTGCGCCGTCATACAGGGCGTCACCGGTGAACAAAATACCCGTGGTTTTTTCCCATAATCCGATTTGCCCCGGGGAGTGGCCGGGCAGATGCAGCACGGAAAACACCCGGTCGCCCAAATCGACGAGATCGCCATCGACCACTTGGCGGGTCAAAGCGGCGGGGTGGAGCGTGTATCTCAGCGGCTCATATCCCGCATGGGGCAGGCGGGTGAAGCTCTGGTTCGAGATGTAGCGGTCCGCGAGAGTCATTTGACCTGTTGGAGCCTCGTAGACTTCCGCCTCGAGCGGGTGGCCGAGTCGTTCCTCGAACTCATGGTGACCGCCCCAGTGATCGAAGTGACAGTGGGTGGCTACGCAGACCACCGGTCGTTCGCGCAGTCGCGGAATCTCCGATCGAAGTGAGCGTACACCAAGGCCGGTGTCGATCAGCATATCGCGATCGCGGCCCCGCACGTGCCATAGGTTGGCGCGAATGAACGCATCCACGTTGGGTTCGACGATCAAGCTGATGCCATCGCCGACCGTTTCCACGTGAAACCAGCGATCAGCGACCTCGAGTATGCTGTTCATGGCTCATTGAAGCTCGAATGGCTGGACATTGATGAATCAATCTAGACGGATTGTCAAGAACTGATCGTTTGTCTCGCCAGGGCACGAATATTTTTCAGAGGATACAAATATGGTGGTCCAGTTCGACTATCGTGGAACTATGCGATTACAACTGCGCACGGTCATCTTGTGCATAGTCATTTTTTCTGGTGCGAACTGTGCCCTCGCCGCACCGCGCATGGAGGTCGCCGATTTCCTTTCACCCGCGTGGACCGGCGGAGTGATCGACAACACGGCGTTCACACCGGGACCCGACGCTTTAGCGGAGCACGGGCGGTTCCTGGGAACGCTGCGATTGACCGAGACGGCGATGATCACAGAGCCTGCGGCATTCTCGCCGCCGTCGGTCCTTGGGGGGGATCCGAAGCTGTTTCCGGGCGTCGCCATCTCGTTCTTCACTGACAAAGGTGACCTCGTTCCCTTTACGCAGGAAGTGATCCGGTATGGTTCCAACCGTCGCGGGCACAGCTACTGGGACATCATCGTGCAGCCCGGCCGGGTTTGGTCCGAGCGCGACGATGGCGGCTGGTCTCGCGCGGCGTTTCCGTTTGCGCTCGTGAACTCGATCGAGGGCGAGACGCACAATGGCTTGGCGATGTTCCTCTACAAGGACGGCCGGGTGTCGAATTTGCGCTTCCAGATCGTGCAACAAACAGCGCCGTTTTACGTCAAGCAGGAGTTCGTCGCCGCAGGTCTCGTTCCGGCCACCTTCGCGGCCGCTGAGGCCGGCCAACTGGAAGCCCTAAGGCGGAATTACAACGCCGGTCGCACCCATTCGGTTCCCATTGCGAGTTGGGGCGCACTTGCGGCAAAGACTGATGGCGCCAGACTCGCCAACTTCGATGGAACGATGCGGCCTGCAGACATTGTGCTCTCGGGACTTGACTATCAAGGCATCTTCTATCTGAAGGAATGCCAGAGCGCCGGCGGTCCGTTGCCGTGGTGCGATCGGGCGCGCTTCGGGGTCTGGTCCGCCACGAAGGTGTTGGCGAACGAAACGGCATTGTTGAGGCTTGCAGAGAAGTACGGCCCGGCGGTGTTCGACGCGAAGATTGCGGACTATGTTCCGGAGGCGGCCCGCTATCCCGGGTGGCACAACGTGAGGTTCGAAGATGCAATCAATATGACGACGGGAATCGGCAATGGCAGCACCAAGCGCGAGCCGAATGACAACGGTGATGGATATCTCGATGCCAGTTACTCGAAATGGTACGAGGCCCGCTCGATGCAGGAGAAGCTGGCGGCGCTGCTCAGGGACGGCCGTGTGTATCCATGGGGTCCGGGACAGGTCACACGCTACCGCGATCAGGATATGTTCATACTCGGAGTTGCAATGGACCGCTTCCTGAAGTCCAGGGAAGGTGCCACAGCCGACATCTGGTCCATGCTGCAGCGGGAGGTGTTTGAGCCAATCGGCATTCATACGGCCCCCACCAACCGTACGATCGAACCCGATGGGAGCGCCGGGCATCCGTTGATGGCCTACGGTTACTACCCCACAATCAGCGACATGGTGTTGATAGCACGGCTTTACCAGAATGTTGGCAGGCACGGCGACCAGCAGATCCTGTACGCGCCACGCATACAGCAGCTGCTGGCGAGCCCGACACCGCGGGGATTTCCAACCGGCGAGAAGCTGCCCGAGGGTGAGACGACATACATCAACGCATTCTGGGTCACCTCTTACGTCGCGGCACCCAAGTGCCGAATGTTTTATCCGAGAATGATCGGTTGGGGCGGCAATATAGTGGCTCTATTGCCTGGAGGCATAACGGGCATCCGCCTCGCCAAAAGCGGCGAAACGGCGGATAACTCCGATGTTGATACCAGCGGGATGGCAGAAGCAGCAAACTCCCTGTCGAAATTCTGCCCCTGAGATTTCACAGCGTCGTCGTCGTCGCTCGAGGCGCCACCGCGCTCAACCAGGGCTATGCCCGGGGCGTCGGCCTTCAAATTCGCCGAGGACCTGCGCCAACCACGTGTCCACTTTTGTGCACAAGTGCAGTCGCCGCGGAGGCAGGGTAATCTTGCGTACCCTGCGGCGGCGGGGGCCACGAGCTCGCGCGGGGATCGCCGGATCTGCTGGCTCCTTATAGAACAGACACTTGAAATATAAACGTTCGCGCAGCCTCGACTCGGTACGCCTATTGCATTGTCGGCTCCCAGTGCGCCGCCGTCTCCTACGGCGCGGAGATCGACAATGATGACTTTCGCCTCCAAATGCCATTGGTCGACTGGGCCGCTATGGGCCCTGTGCGCCTCCGTGTCCAAAACAAGGTCGATCAGGAGAGCGACTCTCATCCTGCTCATGGCGATGACTGGGCTATCGGCACTCTCCCACGCGGAGTCCCCAGAACACTCGCCCCTCACCGTGGAGGACGTTCGCTGCAAGGGTAATGCGTTGACCCGCTGCGCGTTCATCCGCGGATTTCTTCACCTGTCACCGGGCGATGCACTGAGCGAGGAGGAAATCCAGAACGCCCGGCTGCGATTGTCGTCGCTTCCGGACTTCGCATCGGTCCAGATATATCTCAATAAAGGCTCCGCGAAGGGAAGGGTGGTCGTCGTCGTCGAAGTCGTCGAAGCCGACCGTATCGAGAACCAGATCCTGGCCGGGACCTCCTCGCGCCTCTCGAGTCTCTACCAAACCGTCGAAGGGCGGATCGCCGAGCGCGATATCTTCGGTAGCCAGGGCACCGTGAATCTCGATGTCGAGGGCATCGCCCCCATCGACGGGCCGACGCACCATGGGGTCTACACGCGCCTGCAGTTCGCCTCTCCAACGCTTTTTGATTCGAACAAATACTTTCTGATCAGCGGCGCAACGTATCAGAACACGATGATCGCCTATCCCTATGACGCCTACGACGACACCGACCAGTTCGACATCGACTTGAGCGTCGGCCGCCGTTTTTTCGATTACTCCTATGTGACGGTGGGCTATCTTGAGAGACTCGTCTCCCGAAGCTTCAGTCAATCGCGCGGCAACAGCGGTCTTTTCTCGACCAACCCGGATCCCAACAATAACAAAGGCTGGGCAATCGGCTACGGCTGGAATTCGGAGGACGATCCGTACTTTCCCACCCACGGGTCGCGCTTAAGCTCGAGCTTCGGCGAGTCGTGGGCGAGTGTTCGATTTCGAAAAACCTGGAGCCTCGACCCGGACTCGACCGTATCGGTGCAGCTCGGTGGAACTCCGGGAACTCAGTACCGAGCCTCCCTCGACGAAAATCAGGACTTCTCAATCGGTTATCAGCACAGAATCGGACCGAGCGATCACTTCGGCGGCATCAATCGCGGCCGTTGGTATGTCGAACCGGGCGTGAGCTATTACGGGGATATTGCCTACGGCAATCAGCTCTGGGAGTTGGGACTGAAGGTCGGAGTACGCTTCGACACAAAGCTCTTCGGAGTGGTCGACCTCTATGCGATCGGCAGCACCACCGAGCACGCAAAATGAGGCGCGGCGCGCTTCTCTTCCTGCTTGTGATCACCGCGAAGCCAGCGGCTGCCGCCGAATTGACGCCGGTGGTGCGGGGGCACGCCATCGGTGTGCACTTAGCGGGTATTGCGTGGCCCGCTACATTGACGAAGGACCTCGTGAGTGGACTTACGAATACGCTGGTGATTCACGTCGCGCTGTGGTCCGATTCTCGCAGGATCGATCATAGGACAGGTGTCATCACCATCAAATATGATCTTTGGGAGGAGACATTTTCCTTGAGGGTGGCCGTGGAGGAGGCGCTGATATTGACCCGGAACGCCGAGACGCAGCCACAGATCGAAGCGTTCCTGGCAAACCTCGAGTTGCCGGAGCTATTTGCGGTAAGTGAGGTACCAAAGGACAAGCCTGCCACCCTGCGGGTCGAGATGCTTCTCAACCCCATCGAACGCGAGCGCCTGGAAGCAATCAAGAAATGGGTTCTAGAGAACAACACCTCGATTCCGGCGGATACCAGCGGTTTCAGCGACAAGCGCGTCGGCACCTCGGGTTCCAATGAGGTTTTCAACAGAATCTTCGAACAATATGCAAGGGGTGGGGGCGTGGCGGCAACTTGGAGGGAGTCTTTGTCGTCAAAGCCCTTTGATATCTCGGAGGCGGAGCAGCAGTGAGCGGCAGCCGCATGAAGCTTTTGCTGTTCTCGGCCATTTTCATCGTGGCTGCGGTTCCTATTGCAGCGGCCTTTTATCTGGTCGATGACGCCCTGCAAAGAAGCTTAAGCCTGGGTTTCAACCCGCAGGTTCTGCGCTCGCTCGACATGGGGGGCAAGAATCTGAAAACGCTCAAGCGCATCGATCCGGTCAACGAGGCTGAGTATCGCGCGGAGTTCGACGAAATTCAAACGCTCACGCAAATCTATGCGCAGCCGCAACTCATCAAGCGCAGCATCTTAGGGCCCCTCAAGATCTATTTTGGCTTGGGGCTGCTCACGGCGGCTCTCACCGCCGTCGGTGTCGCGACGCTCCTGGCACGCCGGATCAGCCATTCTTACGAGGTGGCCACCCGGGAGCTCCTGGCTAACCGAGAGAGGGTTCGCTATCTCGAGCAGATGTCCTCGTGGCAGGAAATGGCCAAGGCGCTTGCCCACGAGATCAAAAACCCCCTCACACCCATCGAGGTGCTCGTGACCTCGTTGACCAAATCCTATGAGGGCAAGGCTCCCGAGGAGTTTGCCATGCATCTTAAGCAAACGCAGGCCATGATCGAAGAGGAAATCGGGCATCTCAAGCGTACCGTCAATCGATATAGCGATTTCGCGAAGCTTCCGCCCGCTGAGTTGATCGAGGCGGACCCGATAAAGGTCATCCAGCAGCATTTACCTGCCATTAAGACGAGGTTCGCCGATGTCCATATTGGACTGCATGGCGCCGGGACCGCCGACCGCCTGCGCGCGAGAATGGACCCGTCGTTATTTAGACCCCTGTTGATGAATATCATCGGGAACGGGGTGGAGGCCAACCCCAACCAAGAGATCACCTTCATGATTGAGGTGAACGCCACCCCATCCTCAATCCATGTGAATATCTCAAACGACGGGGAACCGGTGCCGGCGCAGATCGCGCCGCACATGTTCGATCCTTACATATCAGGGCACACGGGTCGGGATAACATGGGGTTGGGTCTTGCCATCGTCAAGAAGATCGTCATGGAACATGAAGGGGAGATCACCTACGCCGAAGTGAACGGCCATCCCCGCTTTGGCATTTCCCTGCGGCGGGTGATTTGAGTGAGCGAGTTGCCGAGTTCGCCCACCATACTGGTCGTGGACGACGAGAAGAACATTCGCCGTGCCATTGAAATGGCGCTCGAGCCGGAGGGCATGAGCGTCTTGGCCGCGCACGATCCGGCCTCGGCGCTGCGATTTCTGCAAGAGCGGATCATCGATTTACTCGTCCTCGACATCAAGCTCGATGAGATCGACGGCATAAAGCTCTACAAGATCGTTCAGAGCGCGGGTTTTGAGGTTCCGACGCTCTTCATTTCGGGGAACGCGACGCTGACCCAAGCCGCGGAGGCCGTGAAGATTGGCGCCTTCGACTTCCTGGAGAAGCCCTTCAGCGCTGAGCGACTTGTGGTGGCTGTAAAGCGCTGCCTCGAATTCTCCGCGCTCAAGGAGCGACTTCGACTGAGTGAGGCGAGGCACGGCACGGAGACCGTGATCGGGGACTCTCCCGCAATCAAGAAAGTCACCGCAGCGGCGCTTAAAGTCGCGCGTACTGGGGCGAGCGTCCTCATCACCGGTGAAAGTGGCACAGGCAAGGAATTAGTGGCGAATGCCATCCATGCTCACAGCGACCGGCGCGAGATGCCGTTCGTCAAAGTCAATTGTTCGGCCATCCCGGAGAACCTGATCGAAAGCGAACTCTTCGGCCATACGAAGGGCGCTTTCACCGGGGCCGCGGCCAACAAGCGAGGGCTTTTTGAGGTGGCTCACCGAGGGACGATTTTCCTGGATGAAGTCGCCGATCTTTCGTTGGGCGCGCAGGCGAAGATCCTGCGCGTGGTGCAGAGCGGGGAGATGCAAAAAGTCGGTTCCGAAGAGCCGATTACCGTGGACGTGCGCGTGCTCTCAGGCACCCATAAGGATCTCAAGAACCAAGTCGCGGCGGGACTCTTTCGGGAGGACCTGTATTACAGGCTGAATGTGGTGCCCATTCGTGTGCCCAGCCTCAAGGAGAGGCCCGACGATATCCCCTTGCTCGCACAGTTTTTCGTCCGCCAGGTGTGCGAGAAAAGCAATATCAAGGGCAAGGCAGTCGACGATGACGTCTTGTCCGAACTGAAGCGCTATCCGTGGCCGGGCAATGTCCGCGAACTACAGAATGTGATCGAGCGCATGGTCACGATGAGCGACGAGCGAATTTCCTTGCTCGATATCCCCGAGGAGATCGCGGGCGGGGAGGACTACGCCGGGAACCGGCATGCCGGGTCGCCCTTGAGGGAGTTTCGAGATCAGGCTGAGCGCGACTTCATTCTTGCCACGTTGAAGCGCAACCTGGGCAATATCAGCCAGTCCGCCATCGAGCTCGGTGTCGGCCGAAGCTATCTGCACCGACGCCTCGCCGTCCTTGGAATTGCCAAGAAGGATTGGTTCTCCTGATCGCCAAAGGGGCAGGGCCCAAGCGGGGGCCGCCCGGAAATCTGCGATTGGAAACAATCGTGCTCTTTCGTCTACACCCCGCGCCGATCGCTTGATCTCTCCACGCCCTGATAAATTAGCGACTTAGAAGGGCGCACCTCAACACAGCACCTCTGGTATGAAGATTGCAGTTTCCCCTTTGCCAGGCGTGGCGAGGAGGTGGGGCAATCGTGATTTTATCATCCATCGGCAGAGCGCTCGCTGAGCTTCTGCCGCAAAACAACGTCCTGCCGCGCCTGGGTTACCGGGTTCGATTTGCGAGGCACAAGAGGCGTGCTCGACGCTTCGAGGACGGCTTCAGCATCGTGATTGCGACGAAGAATCGCCGGCGGTTCCTCTCGTATGCGGTCGACGCGGTGATCGGCCATACCGAGCGACCCTTTGAGCTCATCCTCATGGATAACGCCAGCGATGATGGGACAAGTGAGATGTGTCAGATGATGGAGGCAAGGCACCTCGGCGTCGTGCGGCATATACGGCTTAAGCGCAACGTCGGGACCAATGCCTACGCGCTGGGTTTTCTGCGCGCGCACTACAAATACCTCGTCTGCATGGACGATGATGTGTTGGCCCTCTCGAGCGGATGGGATCGGGCGACCATCGACGCGTTTCATCGATTTCCGCGTCTTGGGTTTCTCGCCATGAACGTGGTCCAGGACAAGTATACGAACGGGGCGAAGGCGGACATTTCAAAGTACTCCGAGTCGACGGTGTCCGATACCACGATCGAATTGGGGCCCACGGGGGCCTGGTTCGCGGTCACCACTCGAGCGATTTACAACGAGGTGGGAGGGTTCATCTTTCGCCCCTATAAACCCTATCAACTGCATGACGGTAAGTACATCAGCCATTTGTCGAGGTACGGATACTTCGCCGGCATTCTGAAGAAATCCGTGGTTTACCACGCGACGGGCCCCTATTGGGCAGCGGCCTATGGCTACCAGAAGATGTGGGAAGTTAAGTATCGACGAAATTACAAGAGCCAGGTGACGCTCATAAACAACGTCCGGGTCGAGGAAGTGCCCTCCGTCGAATATGCCAAGCGGATGGTGATCAAAGCAGAGCAATGTGCGTAAGGGTTCGAGGTGGGGTCATCGCACCTCCACTCCCGCTCATGAGGCCCGCATTCTTCTACCAGATACGCTACGACTCCCGCCAAGAGGTGGATCGCGACTTTCTTCCACTGGACAACACGACGAACGAACGACCCGACTGGTTCGAGTATTGGACAATTCGGAACTTCCTTCGCACGCAACCACTTGAGGAGAACGTCTTTTACGGGTTTTTTTCTCCGCGCTTCAAGAGCAAGACGAATTTATCGGGGAAGGAGGTCCGCGAATTCACACGACGTCACGGAGATCTCGCAGACGTGCTGCTCTTTACGCCGAGTTTGCATCTCACCGCCTATCATCTCAACGTGTTCAAGTACGGCGATGTGTGCCACCCAGGACTGCTGGAGCTTGCCACGCGATTCTTCGCGCGTATCGGGCGACCCACAAATCTCGATACGTTGATCACGCACTCCGGAAACGAGGTTTACAGCAATTACTTCGCGGCTCGCCCGCTT
The DNA here is from genome assembly GCA_963736185.1 of uncultured Gammaproteobacteria bacterium. GTDB lineage: Bacteria > Pseudomonadota > Gammaproteobacteria > Steroidobacterales > Steroidobacteraceae > Bog-1198. The sequence continues at coordinate 25,495 of CAVTNZ010000023.1, forward strand.
TTTTGGAGAGCATGGTTTGAAATAACCGAGCGGCTCTTTGAGATCGCCGAATCCAAAGACGATCCGCTCGGCAGGGAGCTCCGCCAGCCAACGGCGTATCGGGGCAGCCACGGCGTAGAGATGAAGGTGTTCTTGATGGAGAGAATCGCAACATGGCTCCTCGCGTGTGAGCCGAAATTTACAGTGAAAGCCCGCGACCCGTTCATTGCCCGGTCGCGGCTCTATAAGCTTCCTGGCGCCATAGTTTGCGATGCTGTGAAGGTCGCGTACGAACAGAACGATCGGAGGCGGGAGTTCGGGGATCTCTTTCGTATGGTAAGCAAGTTAGCTCGCGCGCTGAGCCTCCTAGTCCGGGTTGGATCGTTCTGGCGGTTTGAGCCGGCAAGGCGATGCATGGCGGCACTTGCGACCTATTGGAATGAACCATGACCGTCGCGTGGGACCCGCGTAGCATAACCAGTTGTATACTCAAGAGATGTGCTCTTGAGGGTACTTTAGGGTTCTTACAGTGGGTTGGCCTGCATAGTCACAGCGAGGAGGTGTCGTATGGCGGACACGCGGAGCACCGGCCTAGGGTTGGGTCCGAAGAGGCCTGACCTGGAAATCAACAAGCGCGGACCGACGAAGTTCTGGCAGCAACCGGGCAATCTGTTGTGGTTCTACGTCATGGTGATGATGGGGTCGCTGTGGTTCTGGTCGGGCGCGCGCCAGATGACCCAGGAGGAAATTCCGTACAGTGAGTTTCTGCAGCACTTGGACAAGGCCGAAGTGAAGGAGGCGACCCTCAGCGATGGGATCATCACCGGAACGCTGTCGGAGATCGATCCGAAGACTCACAAGCCGCGGGAGTTCGTCACCGAAAGGCCCGAGGATGACGCCCTGGCGCAGCTCCTGGCGCAGCACGGCGTGAAATTTTCCGTCGTGCACCAGACTCACTGGCTGATCGATCTGCTGCGCGGCTGGGTGTTGCCGTTTGGCGTGTTGTTCCTGCTGTGGAGCTGGTTTGCGAGGCGGCTGGCAGGCCGGGGGCTTCTCAACCTTGGGGCCAACAGGGTGCATATCCACGCAGAGACCGGGGTGAAGGTCACCTTCGCGGACGTGGCGGGCGCCGAGGAGGCCAAGGAGGAGCTGAAGGAAATCATTGATTTCCTCAAAGATCCGGCCCGCATCCAGAGCCTCGGAGGCCGCATGCCCAAGGGAGCGTTGCTGGTCGGACCGCCCGGCACGGGGAAGACGCTGCTCGCACGGGCAGTCGCCGGCGAGGCGGGCGTGCCGTTCTTCAATATCTCGGGCTCCGAATTCATCGAGATGTTCGTAGGCATGGGGGCCGCGCGGGTGCGCGAATTGTTCGAGCAGGCGCGCGAGAAGGCACCTTGCATCGTCTTCATCGACGAGCTCGACGCCGTCGGCGGCGCCCGCGGCATCGGGCCGAGCCTGGGCGGCCACGACGAGCGGGAGCAGACGCTCAATCAGTTGCTCTCGGAAATGGATGGATTCGATCCGTCAACGGGCGTCGTAGTGATGGCGGCCACCAACCGGCCCGAGATCCTCGACAAAGCGCTGCTGCGGGCTGGGCGCTTCGATCGTCAGATCGTGGTGGACAAGCCGGATCTTACGGATCGCGAGTCAATTCTGCGCCTTCACACGCGCGGCATGAAGCTGGGACCCGACGTCGAACTGCGTGTGGTGGCGCAGCGCACACCCGGTTTCGTGGGTGCCGATCTCGCCAATATCGCCAACGAAGCCGCGATTCGGGCGGTACGGCACGGACACAATGCCATTTCGATGCAGGACTTCGAGGAGGCCATCGACCGGGTGATTGCCGGTCCGGAGAAGAAGCACCGGGTGCTCAACGCGGAGGAAAAGCACCGCGTCGCGGTGCATGAATCAGGCCACGCCCTGGTCGCGCTCCACGTGCCGGCCGGTGAGCCGCTGCACAAGGTATCGATCATTCCGCATGGCATCGCGGCCCTGGGCTATACGCTGCAGCTGCCGGTGGAGGAAAAGTTCCTGTCCACCGAGCAGCAGTTCAAGGACCAGCTCGCGATTTTGCTTGCCGGCCGCGTTTCCGAAGAGCTTATCCTCGGAGATGTCTCGAGCGGAGCCCAGAACGATCTCGAGCATGCCAGCGAGATCGCACGCACCATGGTCACGCAGCTCGGCATGAGCCAGAAGCTGGGGCTCCTCACCTATGGGAAGCACCAGCAACTGGCCTTTCTCGGTGTCGCCGGCGAGGAGGAGCGCAATTTCAGCGATCATACCGCGCGCATCATCGATACCGAGGCGAGATCACTCATCGAGGAGGCGCAAAATCGTGCCCGTGAAATCCTGACCGAACACCGCGGGGCGCTCACCGCGCTTGCGGCTGAGCTCGAGTCGCGAGAAGTGATGGATCGCGCGCAAGTAGAGCGGTTGCTGGCGGGGCAAACCGGCACGTTATCCAAATCTTTGTCCGCCCCACGGAGCAGTGTGTCGTGAGATTTCTCGCCCTGCCCGGGCCGGGCCAGAAGCCGTTCAGCCGAGCTTAAGCACCTGCTTCGGGTTGTGCGCCCGCGTCACGGGGTTGCGGACAATCGCTGCCCTTCAACCAGTCGCTCATACGCATGCGTGAAGCCGATTTGGTACACGAGTCGCATCGCCAACGCGAGTGCTAAGATCGCCACCAGGTACTTGTGCCCGGTCACTATCATGGCTCCTCGGGTGCCCTGCGGCAGCATACCGGCAACGATGACCATGAGGATGGGACTGAGGATCGCTAACGATACGAATATGCGGTCGAACAAGTCGCTGTTGCTGGGAGTCGTTGATGTCATTGGAGAATCTCCGGATCAAGGGTTCACAAAGAACGTGCCAGTCGTTTCGGGCGGCATTCGTGCTCACGTGGCTGGCGCTCGCTGTGCAACACCCGCGACGCGCGCGGGTGTTGCAGCGGCTGCGTTTAGTGCAGGCTCAATAACCTCCTCCGCCCGTCGTTGTCGTCGTGCTCGTCGACGGAGTGATGGTCCCGAATACGCCATCCGTTTGGCTGGCAAATCCAGCCGTATAAAAAAGAGTCGTCGTCGGCTTATCAGAATCCCCGTTGCCGAAAACCAATGACCACAATCCGGGAAATGCGAAGGGTTGCCCATTGCTGTCCTTGAGCGCCCCCGCGGAGGTCGCCAATTGAGTTCCATTGGGCGTGAAAATATTGATCTTCCCGTCGCCGAAGTTGCCGATCAGCACGTCTCCCGCGAGCGAGCCCCATCCGCCGGGCGCCACCGCGATTCCCCAGGGAGCGTTGAGCGCGCCAGCCGAGGCGAAGCGACTCACGAGATTACCGGAGAGATCGAAGACATCGACATATCCCAGGCCGGCTCCTGGCACCTCATCATGTTTGGCGGTGTCCTGCATCGCATAAGTCACGTAGAGTTGGTTGTTGACGGCCGATATGCCAAAGGGAACGAACCCTTGAGGAATCGCGGGGTCCACAAATTTTCCCTGCATATCCGCCGGCTTGGAGAAGTTGGTATCGAACACATCGACTTTGTTGTTGTGCAGATCGGTCGCATATAGAAATGTTGCCCCGTTGACCGTGCCCAACGCGAGGCCCTTATAAACCGCGTGATTTGCGCCGTTCGTGACGCCGTCGTCATACGCGGTGACCGTTGTTGCCCCGCTATCCATCGCCCATCCGGCGATCGTGCCGCCCTCGCCGTCGAATAGGAACAAGGCGCTTTCCTGCCCCTTGCTGGTCGCGATGAGAAAGCTGCCGCTGCCGTTATAGACCTGGCCTGTCGGGTTCGACTGCACACCTGCCGCCGAGGCGGGAATAGCGATGCCCGTGCTGGAAGAACCGGTGATTTCCTGTGTCTCTATGTCCCCCGCGCCGGTATACAGGGTAGCGAGATTGCTGTTGTTGTCCGCGATCCAAAACGGCAATCCGGTGGCCACAGCAATCCCCCAGGGATTCTGCAGATTGGCATCCACGGTCTTCGCTGATGCGACAACCTCCGATTTATCCGCAACCAACGCGGTGTCGGTGAAGACAGTCGTCGATGTCTGCTGACTCCCCGTGCTGGGCGTGGGGCTCGCGCCGCTGCTTCCTCCATCGCCGCCGCAAGCCGCGATGATCAGGGTACCGAGGGCGGTAACCGCCGCCGGAACGATCACCCGGCTCTTCTGCAAGTAATTCGATTTCATTGATCCTCCATATCTAAGTGCAAGTAACCTCCCGCGTGGGTACCGAACCGCCGCGGAAAGGTTACTTGGGAGATAAAATTCAGTTGCCGTCACCGGATGCGGAAACTTCATTCCTCGTCTCTTGCAATGGGGAGCGCTCGTGCACCCAGAGACGCCATCCATCCACCTCGTGCTGGCATCTTGTCGGTAACGATGCGATCCTACCGCGGACTTTTTTACGGCGGCCCGACCACGGAGTTTGTCAGCGATGTTCGAGGAGGGATCCGATCGCGACGATGCCGGCTGTCGGGCCTCCGCAGCCGCTGCCTTGTCGATCGTGCTACTGACTACGACACCGCACTGCGTGGCGGCGGATGTATGGGGCGGTTCGATCGATCTGACCAGTGATTACTTGGTGCGCGGAATATCTCGCAGCGACGATCATCCGGCCCTTCAGCTTGACCTTCACTATGTCAGCTCTTCGGGATTCTTCGCGGGCGCGTTTGCGTCCAGCACGCAGATCGATCCCGAGGCACGTCGTGATGCGGAACTCAGCGCCTTCCTGGGCTATGTTTGGTCGGACGGCAGCGACTGGCAAGGGAAGATTCTCGCGGCCAATTACAGCTATCCGTGGAATCAGGCCGGCTCGCTGTACAACTATGATGAAATTGATCTGCAGGTCTCCTATCAGCAATGGATTCAGATCGCTGTCGCCGTTTTTCCCGACGTGCGACGCTATTCTTATGACGGAGGCGTCGCTCGTGTCATGTCCGAATCGGCGGAGCTGAACCTGCAGCGGCCCCTGATCGGACGGCTGTCGGCCACCGCAGGCGTTGGCTATTACGAGGAGGGTGGCGCGGACCGGGCGGGCTACGCTTATTGGAGCGTCGGCGCCGCCTATGATTGGAGCCCCATATCCCTTGGTTTATCTTATGTCGGGGCGTCAGGAGCGGCTAACTCATTGTTTTATAACGCCGCGGTGGGGGGGCGATGGTCCGGGACGGTGATTTGGCGCTTTTAGGCGAAACTCCTGGATGGCAACTTTTTTGTCTCCCGCAGGTACATACGGAGCATGATCCACATAGCTTCAGCGGCGGAGCAAGCCGGATGATGTCGTCGCCGGCCAAAAACACCAAGGAGAGCGATGTCGATCGCGTGATCGCCATCGCGGCGGGCAACCGCTTGGCCTTTGAGGAGCTATACCTCGCTTATCACCGCCGCCTCGCGCGCTTTCTGATCAAGGTGACACCGCGATACGAAAATGTCGAAGAGATCATCAACGATACCTTCATGACCGTATGGCAAAGTGCCGGAGATTTTCGCAATGCCTCACGGGTCTCGACTTGGATTTTCGGCATCGCGTATCACACGGCGCTGAAGTCCCTACGACGCCAACGACACCACAGCGCCGCATTGAGCCTCGACGATTGTCCCGAGCAAGCTATCGATCCGGGAGCGCAAACCGAAGTGCAGGATTGGTTGGCCCATGGATTGAACCGGCTGCCTCTCGATCAACGCCTGACGTTGGAGCTCGCCTATCACATGGGGCACTCGCTCGAGGAAATAGCGGCAATCACGGATACGCCGGTCGGCACCGTAAAAGCCCGCATGCATCACGCCCGGCGGAAACTGCGCCAACATCTGCCGGCGCTCGACGGCACCGCGCACGAATTCTCAGCGAGAAGCCCATGAATCACCCCGACAGCAACTGCACGACCGAACACGAGGAGATCTCTGAATTGATTCCTTGGTACGTCAACGGCACCATCGGCGCGATCGATCGCGAAAGACTCGATGCGCACTTCCTGACTTGTGTCGGCTGTCGCGACGAGATGTTGGAAGAGCGCCGGATTTGTCAGGCCATGTCTGCGGATTCGGGCGTCGAGTTCATGTCGACCACCTCATTCAAGCGCCTTCAGGCGAGGATCGAGCAAGGTGAAGGTCCGCCGGTCTCCGCGCCCATGGCCATGGTGTCTCGGTTCCCGCGTCGCGCGCCAGCGCGGGGCGTCCCTCGAAAAGCGCCGCGGCGGCACCTGATCGCGGCCTCGATCGCGGTGCTGGCCCTGGTGATCATCCTCGTGTCGGCGGAAAGGCTGTATCGGCTTCGCGGCCAAGGACTGCCGTCGTACCACACAGTCACCTCACCCGTAACGCGCATCCCGAACGAGGTCATTCGCGCGGTATTCTCGCCGAGCATCACCCTCGTGGAGTTGCAGGCCATCCTGGACGAAGCGCAGCTGCGAATCGTTTCCGGGCCGACGGAGGCCGGAGTTTATTCCTTGGCAGCCAACACCGATCGGCCGGTGAATGCTTCGCTGGCACTGCTGCGCCGGCATTCGACGGTTCGCTTTGCTGAAAGCACGGAGATCGGCGAAACCCGCGAGCGCCGCGAGTCTCCATGAATTCATGGGCGGCGATCGGTCTGTCGCTCTTATTCTTTGTGAGTGCGTGCAGCACTGCGCCGCCGCGGATCGAATCTCACGCCCTCGGCCCGGGCACCGTGCAATCCGGCGAGCGATACATCATTGCCGCGGTCAACAACGAGCCCAGCGCGTATCTCGCCAATGCGGGCAGCACGCCGCACGGCTACGACAGCATCGCGGCTTATGGACCTACGTCGCGCGCACAGGCACTGATGCGTTCGCTTGAGAAGGACTATGGACTCCGTGAGATCAGCAATTGGCCGATCGAGCCGCTCCACATGCATTGCGCCGTGCTCCAAATTCCCGACGGCGCCGACCGCGCCGCGCTGCTCGCGACGATCTCGGCCGATCCACGTATCAAGCTCGCGCAGCCCTTGCAAACATTTGCCACTCGCAGCAGCGATTACAACGACCCCTACGTGGAACTGCAACGCGGGCTTCAGCAAATGAATGTGCTCGGGGCGCATGCCTGGTCAACCGGCGACGGAGTGAAGGTGGCCGTCGTGGACACAGGGGCGGACATCGAGCACCCTGACCTGCGCGGCAGAATCGCGGCGGCGGACAATTTCGTCGATGCCGACGGCGATCGTTTCCGGCGCGACCGGCACGGCACGGAAATGGTCGGCGCCATAGCGGCGGTCGCCAACAATCACGAGGGCATCGTCGGGGTCGCGCCCGGTGTGCGGATTTTCGTGTTCAAAGCCTGCTGGCAACTGCGTGACGACGCCGATGCCGCCAGTTGTAATTCGTTTACGCTCGCTCGAGCGTTGGTGGCCGCGCTGGATGCTCACGTGCAAATCATCAATCTGAGTCTGACGGGCCCGGATGATCCGTTGCTGCGCGATCTCATCCACGAGGGGCTCCGCCGCGGCGTGGTATTCGTAGGGGCGTTGTCCTCCGTGCCGGATGGGCGGGGTTTGCTGCATCAACCGGGCGTCATCGAAGTTGCAAGCGTAGAGAATCCTTCCCGGGTGGCTTTTGCGCTATATGCCCCCGGTCGCGAAATCCTGACGCTGATGCCGGGAGGTCGTTACGATTTTGCGACGGGCGATTCCATCGCGACCGCCCAAGTGAGCGGCGTCGTCGCCCTGTTGTTGGCCGCCCGTCATTCTTTGACAGCGGACGCTGCTTACAAGCTCCTACAGAGCACCAGCGCTCATCAGCGAAGCGGTGGTTCCGGCGCCTTCGCCGCTGCCGCGGCCGGTGCGGTGGATGCCTGTGGCGCGATCACAGCCCTGCTGGGCAGAGGGACCTGCACGCGTCCGACCGGGACCGGCGGTGCCAGCGCGGACGATGGAGCCCACCAGCTCGCGCTTCACTGAGGTGCTATTTATGATTTCGAGGCGACCGGTGGAGTCGGCTGAGGCTGCGCCAAGAGGCGAAGCTCCCGAACGTGCAATCCAACATCCCGGTCCAATTGCGGACGGTCGAATCAATGACGTAAAAGTCGTTCAGATGGAATTTCGAGACGGCAATGGGCGACACGCGCCCGATCCGCGCGCATATCAGCTCGGCGTCGATGTCCTTGCGCAAGTCGATGTCCTTGCGCAAGGAGGCGATCCCGTTCATTGCCTTTGCAGGCTGTGATGTTGCAGGCTCCAAGCGGTTCGGGTACGACCCTCCGGCGACCGCGCACCTCAGCTTACTTCGGTAGCTTCGCTGCCAATACGTCGACTTGCTCGATCTGCGGAGGCTCAGCGAGTAGCTCCCTCGCGTTGGCCATCAACGCAGCAGCAATGGGACCCGCGAGATGGGCGTTGCGGTCCGCGTCATCGCGAAACGCATCAAAAATCCCAAACGTAGACGGCCCTAATCGCAAGGCAAACCAGACGGGAGTAGTGCTCTCCTGATTGGCGAGTGAGAGTGCGCCCTTTAGGAACTCTGCGACGGCGGTTTCCTTTCCCGGCTTTGCTTCCAAACGAACCAGCAATGCGACCTTGACCATGGACTGCTCTCCTAAGTTAGCTCCAACGACGCGTGCGCGACATTCGATCTCGCCACCAATACGTCGTCAGGAAAGCCGTGCGTTGCGAATGCCACAACGCACGGCCAATGACTTGACCTCTCTTCCTATTTCAATTTGCGGCAATTCCATTCAGGCCCGCCGCTGCGGGAAGACTGCCGGCAGTCCCCAAATCGGTAAGCGTACCGTTGGCGGGCTGAATCGCAAACATGCCGACGGCTCCGGTACCCGCATTCAAGGTGTAGAGGAATTTGCCGTCCGCGCTGACCGCAATGTCGATATTCGACGAACCGGTCGGGTTGAGGGCGAGGACGGTACCTGGGAGCGGTGTAAGCGTGCCGCCGCTGCCGATCGCAAATCCTGATACCGACCCGGTGCCTGCGTTCGACACGTAGACGAAGCGGCCATCGGGAGTCACGACGTTCCAGCAATTAGCCGAACCCAGGGTCGGTACGCTGCTGCTGATCGGCGTCAGTGCGCCGTTGCTTTGCACGGAATACGAGGAAATGGCTGATGAGTTCGGTGCGCTGGAGCCGGTTTCAGAGACTAGCGCCACGTCGTTTCGGGTAAAACTCGCGCTGAACGCGCCGGGACCGACGCTCTTCGTAATGGTGGCCTGCGACAGGGAGCCGTCGCTCAGCACTTTGAACACGTCGAGGTTGTTCGTCGCCTTCTCGGTCACGATCAAGAACTGACCATCCGGGCTAAATGCGACAGAACCGGAAGCGACGGCATTGCCGCTGAGGAAACGCAGGGAATTGGGGATACGAACCAGCTTACCGTTATTGAAACGGAATCCGACGACACTGCTGCTGCCGGCGGTGTTCAATACGTAAACGAGGGACCCGAACTGGGCGACCGAGTTGGGTTCGCTACCTTCGGTCGCAACGCGATCCGTCAACTCGAGTTGCGCGCCGTTGACACGAAACGCTGAGACACTCCCGCTACCGGCATTGACGGCGAACAGCCACGCACCATCCGTACTCAACGTCAACGAACCTTGCGATGCCAGCGGATCGACTGTACCGCCGCTACCGCGGCCGTCCGTGCCATAGGCGCGGGGACTACCCAGCGTACCGTTTGGGTCGCGCTGAAAAGCAAGCACCTGATTCGCGTCGGCGTTGTTCGTCATGACGAACACGGCGTGCGCCGCGTTATTATTGTCAGGCGCGGCGAAACTGACTCCCGACCATGCGGCACCGGCGATGGCGCTCAATGCAATGGTCGCCTTAATGGATTTCATGAATTAACTCTCCTAATTAACGAATGCTTGATGTGGGTACGAATGCGGGGCGAAGCGGCTCACTGGCGATGCCCCACGAACGGCCGATTGCGTCGGCCCACCGTTAGTTCGTTGGCACGAAGAAAAGGTTACAGCGGGATTGCTTTTCCGGGGAGCGGGCCATCACGAGCGGGCCAGTTGCGTCATGATCGTGAGCACCACTCAAGCTCCTCACTTGAGAATTGCGCCCCATCTATCGAAATCACTCGCTTCGTGTCGCTCGCGCATCTGACTCGCCGGGTCGCCAAAGATGCGGTTCACCCTCTGCCCGCGCTTCACCGCCGGTCGTTCAGCGATCGCATCGGCCCAGCGCTGGACGTTCTTGTAGTCAGCCACCTGCAGGAACTCGCCCGCCTCGTAGAGCACGCCCTTGGCGAGCACACCGTACCAGGGCCAGACCGCCATGTCGGCGATCGTGTACTGTGTCCCGCCCACGTACTCGCTCTCGGCCAGACGCCGGTCCAGCACGTCCATCTGCCGCTTCACCTCCATGGAGAAGCGGTCGATGGCGTATTCGATCTTGATCGGCGCATAGGCATAGAAGTGACCGAAGCCACCGCCGAGGTAGGGCGCCGAGCCCATTTGCCACATCAGCCACGACAGGCACTGCGCCCGCGCCGCGGATTCGGTAGGCAGAAAGGCGCCGAACTTCTCGGCTAAGTGGATCAGTATTGCGCCGGATTCGAAGACGCGAATGGGGGCCGGCCCGCTTCGGTCCACGAGGGCCGGAATCTTGGAATTCGGATTCACCCCCACGAAACCCGAACCGAATTGATCGCCCTCGCGAATGTTGATCAGCCAGGCGTCATACTCGGCGCCCGCGTAACCCTGCGCCAGCAGCTCCTCCAGCATCACCGTCACCTTCACGCCGTTGGGCGTGGCCAGCGAATAGAGTTGCAGCGGGTGACGCCCCACCGGTAGTTCCTTCTCGTGCGTCGGCCCGGCAATCGGGCGATTGATGTTGGCGAACTGTCCCCCGTTTTCCTTGTTCCAGGTCCAGACCTTGGGTGGAGTGTAGGCGGTCTCGTCGGTCATTGGCTTCGGCTCCGGGTGTCTGTTCAACGTTCACTTGACCGTGGCAAGGGGCTGCGCTGCTGTCCAAAGCGCATCGGCGCCCAAGCGAATCTTATAGTCGGGGTTCGAGTAGACGAAACGAATGGTGCCCGAGGTGTCAATAATAAATACCGAGGGGACCGGCAGTTCGTGTTCTTTGGTACCGGTCGTAGCCTCGAGATCTACACCGTATTCCCGCATTTTGGCGAGCGTTGCATCGTCCACGTGATAGGCGACGTGGAAGGCCTTTGCCGCTTCCAGGTGACTGTCCGATAACAACGTATAGTGGATGTGGGTCGCCTTGAGACTGGAGTACAACAATCTTGGGCGATCGGTGCTCAAGAACACAATTTCAAAACCGCTCTTTCGAAGTTTCGGCTCGACGAGGTGCAGGTCGCTCAGTTGCGCGTTGCAGTACGGACACCATCCGCCTCGATAGAACAATACGACCGTGGGCTTCTTGTAACTGTCAGGATCGAAGGTCCGCAGCGTGCCCGCCGTCGTGCGTGCCGCGAAGATCGGCGCTCGAGCGCCCACCGATAGCGGCTGCACCTGCTGAGGGCTATCGGGGATGCCGGCAAAAGCGGGCACCGCCGCCAGCAATCCAAGTAGTGCAATCAACCGCGAATAGAATTTCATGATGTCTCCGAGACCTGCGTGCAGGAACACATTGACGACCGGTCACCGACAGATTCGGGTCCTTGCCGCGATTTCCATCAGACCTGTGCCGCACCGCCATCCACGAACAATTCGATGCCGGTGACAAAGCTGGAGTCGTCCGAGGCCAGAAACAGCGCCGCTTTGGCAATCTCATCAGCGTTGCCCATGCGACCCATCGGGATGCTGGCGACGATCTGGGCGATGGCCTGCTTCGGAAGCGGTGCCAAGATCGGTGTATCAATCGTGCCCGGACTAATAACGTTGGCGCGGATCCTGCGATCCTTGAGCTCCAGCGTCCAAGTACGGACAAAGGAACGGATGGCTGCTTTGCTGGCGCAGTAGACACCGAACGCGGGGATCCCTTTGACGGAGGCGATTGAGCCGGTGACGATGATGGCGCCGCCGTCATTGAAGAGCGGCAGAGCCTTTTGCACGGTGAAAAGCGTGCCTTTGACATTGACGTCGAATGTCTGATCGAAATGAGCCTCGGTCATGACCTCTGTCGCCAGGAATTCGCCGACGCCCGCATTGGCGAAGACAATGTCGACGCGGCCTTTCTGCGCTTTGACGATTTCGTAGAGCCGATCGAGGTCCGCCAATTTGGCGATATCGCCTTGCACGCCCGTGACATGGGTGCCTATATCCTTGACCGCCGCGTCGAGCTCGGGCCGTCGACGACCCATAATGAATACATAGGCACCTTCGGCAACGAATCGTTTCGCGGTGGCCAGTCCCATACCGGAGGTGCCGCCGGTAATCACGGCCACCTTATTATCAAGCTTCTTCATCTCGGCTCCTCTCAATGTGCCGTACGGCAGATGCTGCCTCCGTCCCGCCGGCGGGTCTTAGATGTTCACATTCCTACTGAGCGCAGTGTCCTCCTCAGTTCCACATTAGATAAGTGGCTCAAAATGGAATAATATTCATGCAATATATGCATGAATACGCCTGCTCAAGACCTACCCATGGATAGATTTCTTCTCATGCACAGCTTTGCCCGCGTGGTCGAGACCGGAAGCTTTTCCGCCGTCGCCCGAGAACTGGGGACGGGACAACCCAATGTCAGCCGTCACGTCGCCGCGCTAGAGCGACATTTGGGGACGAGACTGCTCCACCGCTCGACCCGCAAGCTCACCCTGACCCCGGAGGGAGAGCGCTATTACACCGAGACGAGACGTGTCATCGATGCGATCACGGAGGCCGAATCGAACGCTCGCGGTGAAGATGTCCCGCAGGGCCTGTTGCGCGTGGCGTGTCCCACAGTGCTCGGCCGTTCCCATATCCTGCCTCAAGTGAAAACGATCTTGGCGCAGTTCCCGCAAATGGAGATCGATTTGCAGATTGGCGATCGCTACATCGATCTCGTCGAGGAGGGGATTGATTTGGCTATCCGCATCGGGACACTCAAAGACAGTGCGCTGAAGGCCCGGCGCATTGGCGCCGCCGCGCGACTCTGTGTCGCAAGCAAAGAGTACCTGGCTGAACATTCGGCACCGACCCACCCGCAGGATCTGCGGAATCACAATTGCATCCTCTACACCCTCTCCTCGGCCGGCAACACCTGGTCATTCCGAGACGTCGACGTGGTGGTTCAGGGGCGCTTTCGCGTGAATACGCCGGATGGCATCCGCAGTGCGGTGCTCGATGGAATGGGTATCGCCTACGCACCGGCCTGGTTGTTTGAAGATGCGCTCGCCGATCGCCGCGTATGTTCGATGCTGATTGAACATCACGGACCTCCCATGCCCATCCACTTTGTATATGCAGCAAACCGGCTCCTGCCGCGGCGAGCACGTGTGTTCATGGACTTCATTGCAGCGGCGTTTGCTCGCGATCCGGCGCTCAACGCGGGATCCCCTTGAAGTGATTGCCCGCTGGTGATGCTGCCCTCAATGCGGGACCTTCACGAAGTCGATCACAAACTTCTCCTGTCAGTCGGAAGAAGCATAGACCTCCGCCACCGCGCGCGGCTCGGAGTTCGGGCCGCAACTTTTTTGCCTTGAGAAGCTACTCACTCCCGCTTAGAGCCTGCGCGGCGGGCTTCCACGCATTCAAACCAAGGGAGTAATAATCATGCTCAACACAAGAACGGCGCTAGGTGCAGCCTTGCTGGCCGCCTTCGGCGTTACGGCCACCGTGCCACGGTGGGCAGAGGCCCACGACGCGTTCATTCCGAAAGTCGTTAACACTTCGACAATACCTGCCAATGGCGATCTGAATCCTTACGGCGTCGCCTTCGTGCCGGCGGGCTTCCCCGCCGGTGGGTCGATCGCGGCCGGCGACGTGCTGGTCAGCAATTTCAATGCCGCGACCAATAATTTTCAGGGCACGGGAACGACCATCGTGCAATTCACTCCGTCGGGCGATCTCGCACCGCCCGGCGCTGCCACGACGTTCTTCACCAGCGCCCGGCCCGGACTGAGCACCGCACTCGGCGCGCTGCGCGGCGGATTCGTGCTCGTCGGCAACGTACCGACCACGGACGGGACGGCGGCGACGGTCGGGCAGGGTGCGCTCCAAATCCTCGATCGGCACGGCCACCTCGTCGGTACATGGACGGACCCCGTGCTTCTCGACGGTCCCTGGGACCTGACCCTAGACGATCACGGCTCCTGGGCGCGTATCTTCGTGTCCAATGTCTTGAATGGCACCGTGGCCCGCTTTGATGTCGTGGTCGACGAGACGGCCCTGACCGTGACTAAGAGGACATTGGTCGGGTCCGGCTACAGCCACGTGCCAAACGCCGCCGCCGTGGTGCTCGGTCCCACCGGCTTGGCGTTCGACGCGGCGACCGACACGCTATTCGTCGCCTCGACCGCCGATAACGCAATCTATGCCGTCTCCCACGCGGGCACCGTGTCGAGCGCGTCCGGGCGCGGCCGGCTGGTATTCGCCGATGCGCTTTTGCGGGGTCCGCTGGCGCTGCGCTTGGCGCCGAACGGTCATCTATTGATCGCCAATGGGGATGCGGTCAACGGCGATCCGCTGCACCCGAGCGAAATCGTGGAGTTCACCCAGGAAGGGCATTTCGTTCGCGAATACAACGTGGACGCGAGTCAGGGGGGCGCCTTCGGCTTCGACATTCGCCTCAACCCAGGCGCTTCCTTCAACTTTGCCGTCATCGACGACGTGAGCAACAGCCTGGGCGTTTATCGTCTGCCGGTGGAGGAAGCAGGGCAGGATTGATCGTGGCGAGACCGACGGTTGGACCTCCGCCGCGAGCTGCGGGGTCCACCGTGGGCCAGCCGCTTGGTACGGAGTAGTCCCTGCCATGGAAGCCCTCCTGATTTCTCTGTCGACTTTGCATCCCTGGCCCATTCTCTCATGGCGGCGGCCCTCCTATGCGCTGCGCAATTCTTCCATAAGCGCGGTGCTAGTGCCGTGCGGCGGATTATCCCGGATCAATTGGGCGAGCAGCGCAAGCTCCTGCGCCTTCGCATAGCCTCGGCGCCAGACCAGACCGATGCGTCGACTGGCGTTGCGGGATTGCAATGGCCGGATCACAAAGGGCGGCTCCAAGCCCAGCGGCGCGCGTGCCGCAAGAGCGGGTAACAACGTGCAGCCAAACCCGGCGGCGACCAACTGGCAAATCGTCTCCAGACTTACGGCGCGAAAGTCATCGATCCTCTCCTCGCCCTCCTCGGTTCGCCCGCAGGCGGCAAGTGCCTGACCGCGCAGGCAGTGCCCGTCCGCCAGCAACAGCATGGGCTCATCTCGCAAATCCGCCTCGGTAATCCCCTTCAATTGGGCCAGCCGATGTCTTGGCGGGCAAGCAAACCAAAATGGCTCATCGAACAATGGTATCTCGTCGAAATTCCCGCCATCCAAGGGCAACGCGAGCAGCGCCGCGTCGATCTGATATTCATGCAACCGCTCGACTAGATGGCCGGTGAGATCCTCGTGGACAACGAGTTTCAAACACGGATAGTGGCTTTTTACGAAAGGCAACAATTTTGGCAAGAGATACGGGGCCAGTGTGGGAATCACACCCAGGTTGAGCGGCCCCGTCAACGGCCCGTGCGGCTGGCGCGTCGATGCCCGCAGTGCGTCAACCTGTGCGACGATTTTGCGCGCTTGTTCGACGACCTCCTGCCCGATCGGCGTGAGAAAGAACGATTTGGCGCCGCGCTCGATCAACGTGACACCGAGGTACTCTTCCAGCTTCCTGATCTGATTGCTCAAAGTCGGCTGGGATACGTGACAGTCCTCCGCCGCGCGCCCGAAATGCGCACGATTCGCGAGGGCCACCAAATAGCGCAGTTCATTGATCGTCATGGCATACCAGCTCCCGTTACGATCGCAGTGGCTGCACCCCTGGCGGTCAAGTACATACGTGATCTCGAAAAAAATCCAATGGATATAATCTTGTCCATCGATAGATTCTGTCTATCCCCCCACAACGGCTCTCCACCGGGTTCGCGGCATCGCACCGGGGCACGCCTCGGCGCCGCTCGCCTGCCATTTGCGAATACGCGTCGACAACACGAACAAAAGGGCGCAGATCCGTACAAATCTTGCGGACCTGCGTGCAGCATAATCGGGGTGATAGCGACGCACTATCGTATTCATTCAAACATTGAATTGGGAAGATGCCGTCGCATCAGGCAGTCTCTGCGGCCGTGGCGGGACTCCACAGGGGGAGGCAATGATCGAAACCATACCGACGACTGCCCACTCGCGTGGCGGTGTCGCCCTCCCGTCGAGCAACAAGGCCGTTCGCCCATCAGGAGGTTGGCAATGCAAGACTTCAAGAATCTTAGTCGCAGGGAATTCGTCAAGATTTCTGGTCGCGCCGGACTGACGACACTCGTCGCCAGCGCGATCGGGGTCAACTTAGGGTTGGTTGAAGTCGTTACCGCGGCCTCGCCGAAGAAGATGGCGCCCTTCCGGTTTGCCATTCTCACCGATGCGCACCTCTTCAGCATCGACGACCACAAATTCGACACATTTCTCGCCCTTGCGGTGGATCAAGTCAATGCGATGAAGCCCCGTCCGGATTTCGTCATGTATCTCGGAGACATTGCCCAGAACGGCCGCGACGACCAACTGCAAAAAGGCCAAAAGATTCTCTCCAAACTGACCATGCCGATCCGCTACATTCCTGGCGAGCACGACTGGTATTTGGATATGGGTGAGGCGTGGCGCGGTCGTTTCGGCAAACCGACCTGGTCGTTCGATCACAAGGGCGTGCACTTCATTGGCATGAACTCGATCCTCGTCCGTGATTTCTGGACGGCGGCCGGCATGACGGCCAAGCAACGCATGGATACGATGGAGATGCTCGAGAGCCCGATTGCCGGCCCCTGGGGCGTGCGCGAGGAGCAATTGGATTGGCTCAAGCATGACGTGAAGTCGCTCCCTACCGAGACTCCGGTGGTCATCTTCACGCATTCGCCATTGTGGGATTATTACCCGCGCTGGAATTTCCAGACCGAGGATGCGCCGCAAATTCGTGAGACCCTGGGCAAATTCGACCGCGTCATGTCGTTCCACGGACATGTTCATCAGACGGTGTACAACAAGATCGGCAACCTGTCATCGGTCGGCACCTTGTCGACCTCGTGGCCGTGGCCCTACCCGGACGTGAAACTCGCCTATCCGAACGTGCGCATGTACCGGTCTGATCCGGCACTGGTGGAGGATGGTGAGGGCGCGCAGCACATCGATCTGGAATCCGATTTCAAGGGAACGATGCACTGGGACCCGTTCCAAGACATGCTGAATCCGTCTATCAAAGACGGATTCCTTATTTAAGGGGGAATAATCCGATGCAACTCATGAATGGGAAGCGATTCGTTGTGGGCCTGGGCGCGTCGATCATGGTCGGTGCGCTGACTCTTGTGCTGAACACGTTGGCGCTCGCGCGTGAGCCCTTCACCAAGGAAGAGCTCGCCGATCAAGAGAAGCAATTGCTCGCCGCCGTCGATCATGGCCGAGACCTGTGGCACGGCAGCAACCCAAGCATGTCGAGCAATGGACTCGCCTGCGGCAACTGTCATCCTGACGCCGCGGCTTCGAACCCGCATACGTTTCCAAAATTCCAAGCGGATCTTGGGCGCGTGATCGCGCTTAGAGACATGATCAATTGGTGTATCTCAACGCCTCAGGCGGGGACGCCATTGGATGTCAACAGCTACGACATGATCTCGATGGAGGCCTATGCGTTCTACCTCTACCGCGGAAAGCAGATCACACCCGGACTCGCTACCGAACAAACGGCGCCCGTGGTCGTGAAGTCAGGTGTTGGGTACCCCAAGAAGCCCTCCGGAATCGGCGTAGATAAGTAGCATGGATCGATAGGGGGCCGCGACCGGCGACGGGTGGTAAGCGACGCACCATGGGAGGAGCCATGAAAATAGTTGCCTGTATGACGATGCTGGTGGTCGGCGGCTCGGCCGCTCTTGCAGACCAACAGTGCGACACGAAGTCCTACCCCATGTCGACGCCGACCGAACGATTCAAAGATAACGGGGATGGCACGTTGACGGACACCCGGTCCGGGATGATGTGGATGCGCTGCGCATTGGGACAAACTTGGGCGGGATCCCGCTGCAGCGGAAAGCCGCAGGCATTGACGTGGCAATCCGCGCAGCAGGCCGCAAGCAAGCTCAACGCTGGGGGCGGCTATGCCAACCATGCCGACTGGCGCATGCCGCACATTCCCGAGCTGGCGATGATCGTGGAGCGTCAATGCGCCAATCCGCGTGTCAACTTGACACTCTTCCCGGACACGCCGGCGACCTATTTTTGGACCGCAACGGGGCGGCGCGGGCCTGGCCAGGAGGGTCAAGCCTATCGCCTTAGCTTCGGGCCCGAAGGGGCGGGGCCCGATCAAAAAGACCATCTGCATTTCGCGCGACTCGTACGCTCCAGCAAATAGACATGGATACGATAGACATCGGAGCCATTCCGCCTGCCGTTTCGGCAAAAAGCGTGGCGCGCTGGCGCCGGGCGTTCCCGATCCTGCAGAGCCGCGTGCATGGCAAGCGGATCGTTTATCTCGACAACGCAGCCACCACGCAGAAACCGCAGGCGGTAATCGACGCGGTTTCGCGCTTTTACGCTGAAGACAATGCCAATGTGCATCGGGGCGTGCATGCGCTGAGCCAGCGCGCGACCGATGCATTCGAGACGGCGCGGGTCCGCGTGCAGGCATTCATCCATGCCTCGATTCCGGCGGAAATCATCTTCGTGCGCGGAGCCACCGAAGCGATCAACCTGGTCGCCCAGAGCTACGCCCGCCCGCTGCTCGTTCCCGGCGACGAAATCGTCATCAGCACGATGGAGCACCATTCCAACATCGTCCCGTGGCAAAAGGTCTGCCAGCAAACCGGGGCGCGTCTCAAGGTCGTGCCCATCAATGAAGCCGGTGAGTTCGGTTTTCCGAGTATGAGCGTCTGCTGGGTCCGCGCACGCGCCTCGTCGCGGTGGCCCATGTTTCCAATGCGTTGGGCAGCGTCAACGACATCGCCCGCATTTGTGCAGCCGCGCACGCGAGGGGCGTTCCGGTCCTCGTTGATGGCGCTCAGGCGATCGGGCACCTTCCCGTCGACGTCCGAGCGCTTGATTGCGATTTTTATGCCTTTTCCGGCCACAAATGCTTCGGCCCAACGGGCATCGGCGTCCTATACGGCAAACGCGAACGACTCGAACCGATGGCGCCCTGGCAGGTGGGAGGCGACATGGTCCGATCCGTCAGCTTTGAGAGAACCGAGTACATGTCCATTCCACACCGATTCGAGGCGGGAACTCCCGACATTTCGGGCGCGATCGGTCTCTGCGCCGCAATGGACTTCATCTCGACCATCGGATTCGATGCCATTCGTGCCCACGAGCGGCAGTTACTCGACTGCGCCAGCGGCGGGATCGCACGAATCCCCGGCGTGCGCATCCTCGGTACCGCCGGGCACAAGACCGGCATACTGTCCTTCGTCATCGACGGCGTACACCCTCACGACATCGGCTCGATCCTCGATCGCGAGGGGATTGCGGTCCGCGCGGGCCACCACTGCGCGATGCCGGCAATGCAGCATTTCGGCCTGCCCAGCGGGACAGCCCGTGCCTCATTCGCGTTCTACAACACGCTCGAGGAGGTCGATCGGTTCGTCGACAGTGTACGCCGAGTCCAAGAGATCTTCGGATGACCCGGGAAGTGGCCGGCCTCTACCAGCGGATCGTGCTGGAGCACTGCAAGCGACCGCGCAACTTTCGCGCACCGCAAGATGCGAATCACAAGGCTTGCGGCGACAACCCGCTATGCGGAGATCACATCAACGTCTATGTACGCCTTGAACAGGGTGCGATCCACGATATCGCGTTCTCGGGCGTGAGCTGCGCCGTCGCGAAGGCGTCCGCCTCTCTGATGACTGAAGCCCTGATGGGCAGGGCGGCTGCTCACGGCCGAGAATTGCTCTTCAAGTTCGAACAAATGCTCAACCTGGCAGGGATCGCGCCAGACCCGGCACTCGGCGATCTGCGCGCGTTCGCCGATGTACGCGAGTTCCCATCGCGGGTTCAGTGCGCAATGCTGGCCTGGGATGCATTACGTTCGGTCTTGCGCGAAGATCCGGAATTGTCCGAGCGCATGTCGGTGAGCTTCTGATAAATCTCGGGAGTCATGTCAGGCATCTCCCGCACGAAAGAGACAACAATACAGATCGCCTCATCATCGGACGCTTTGCTCCACGCAGGCATGGCGCTCGCGCCCTCGACCGACAGACCCCCTACGAGCGGCTTCTGGCTAGAAAAGCCTCAGCTAGGGTGTTACCGAAGTCCTGAGAACAGACCATTCTTCAATGGTCGGGGTGACAGGATTTGAACCTGCGAGTCCTACGTCCCGAAGGTCGCCGGACCCTCGCGCACCTTGACCAATACATATGCAAGGCATATGCTAATGATAAGTTGATCGGGGACTATACGATGAAGCGCGCGCCAACTGGAAAGAACAAAGCCGCGAGGTCGCAGGCGGCGTCGAAATCGACATCCAATACCGTCGCCAAGCGAGCGTCCATATTTCGCAATGGGACGAACCAGGCCGTGCGACTTCCGCAAGAGTTGCGGTTCCCGGCAGAGGTCAAGGAAGTCCATATTCGAAAGCAAGGGGACGGGCTGCTCCTTTCCCCAATCAAGCCGAATTGGGCATCGTTCTTCGCAATCAACGTGGACGTACCCGATGATTTTCTGGAAAATCGCGACGATTCACCTCCGCAGTCTCGCGACCCGTTATGACGGGGTTCATGCTGGATACCGACATCTCCAGCTACATCATCAAGCGGCGACCTGCGACACTGGTCGAGAAGTTCGAGAAACTTTCCCAGACGCTCAATGTGTCGGTGATCACCGCCGCGGAGTTGCGTTTTGGCGCGGAGAAGGCGGGTCGGCCTCAACTTGCGGAATTGGTCGAGGCCTACTTGGATCGACTGGCGATTTTGGATTGGACCGACGAAGTCACGCCGCACTATGCACGGATTCGCACAGGGCTGGAGCTTTCAGGGAAGCCGATCGGGAACATGGACCTTCTCATCGCTGCGCACGCGGTTTCCCAGGGGATGACCGTGGTCACAAATAATGTCAAACATTTCTCAAACGTGCCCGGCCTCAAGGTGGAGCTGTGGAAGTGATCTGTTGCTGTTGAGGGCCGTGGGAACCGGCCTTTCCCCGTCACCGAAGGAGATTGCCTTCAGCCGTAGCTGTCCGGATTCGGCAGCGATGTGCAAGGGAGGGTGGGACTCCGATTCAGAGGCGGCCAAACGCCGGTCGAATTCTGGACTCGTTGAAACTGACCGACGTGTTGGCAGGAACCGCAGGCAAACCCATCAGGCAGTTCGATGCCATGATCGTTGCGACCGCTCGTTCTAGAGGGGCAGGCCTTGCCACACGCAATGTGAAAGACTTCGAGAACTGCGGCGTCGAACCCGCGACGGGTGCGCGCTATATCGCCCTATCCGTACTACCTTAACCTCGGATTCGGCTCACGAACTACGCCGTCCACGGATTGACGAGGGCATCAGAGTGGAGGATTTTCCCCCGCCAGAGGTGGAGGACGTTGGGGGGCAGGAGAGGAGCATTTGAGGGAGACTGCGTTATTACAGTTGTGATAACATGAATCGTTTTCGAGGAATGTGCCGTCAGCGATACCACAGATGCTGCGCCGGCACCCGCCAATCAGCTAAGGGGTCGGAGTATGGTCGCCATCAAGGTCCGAAAGATCGGCAACTCGCTAGGCGTCGTGCTGCCCAAGGAAGTTCTAGGGCACTTGCGTGCCGTGGAAGGGGAGGATCTTTTTCTGCTGGAAGGACCCAACAACAGCTACCGTCTCACGACCTTAGATCCCGCTTTTCAAAAGAAAATAGAGAAGGCGGAGGAAATCATGGCTCGCTATCGGAATACTCTCCACGAACTGGCGAAATGAACGAGCCGGTCTGGATCGAGGAAGATCTCGTCCTCGCGATCCACGATCGACAGCTTGCCGAGCACGGAGGGGCGGAAGGTGTACGCGACTTGTCATTGCTCCGGTCGGCGCTCGCTCGGCCGCAGAACCTTCTTGCATACCAGAGCTCGGAGATCGTCGAGCTTGCCGCAAAGTACATGGCCGGTATTGTGCAGAATCACCCCTTTGTCGACGGCAATAAGCGTACAGGTTTCGTCGTTGGTGTCTTGTTTCTAGAACTCAATGGCTGCCGATTTACAGCGAGCGAGGAAGCGGCGGCGCAGGCTGTCCTCGAGCTTGCGGCCCACAGAATTGACGAGGCCGGGCTGATTGCTTTCCTGCGTGCCAACGTTGACGCTCCCAGGGCAACGTGAAATCAATGGTCGGGGTGACAGGATTTGAACCTGCGACTCCTACGTCCCGAACGTTTGGCAACTATAAACCATAGATAAAACAATATCTTGCGAAGCAGCTCGCCCCTGGTATAACCAGCGTTGACAGGGGAGCAGCGAGGCGCCACAATCCTATGCAGTAAAGCATATAGTCATATTTATGCGTTCCACATTTGACTTACCGGATGAGTTGCTGAAGCGTGCCAAGATCGCGGCCGTAAGGCGTGGGTCCACGTTGCGCGATCTCGTGGCCGAAGCGCTTCGCAGGCTACTGGCTGAGCAGTCTGCTCCTGAGCGGAAAAGAATGACTGAGGCCCCAGTGAGACTTCCGCCCGGACACACAATTCCAATCCGTTCGAATAGCGAAATCGCGAAGCTATTCGAGCAGGAAGAGATCGCGCAACTCAATGACGTGTATCGCGGACGCTAATGTTCTCTTCCCGCTGCTCGTTCAGGGCCACGCGGCACACCACATTGCGCGACGCTGGTGGGAAGAGCAGCCGGACGGAACTGTCGGCACTTGTCTTCTGACGCGACTCGCGGTCCTGCGTCTGCTGACCAACAAAATCGCGATGAATGGTATGCCGGTTACACCTGACGTAGCCGTGCGGGCCTGGACGCAACTCCAAAGCGATCCGCGGTCACTCCAGATAGAAGCGGAGCCGATCGACCATGAGCCGCGCTTCGTTGCACTAATATCCGGCCGTGAGCCCACGCCCAACCTATGGACCGACGCTTGGCTAGCTGCTTTAGCGCTGTCGCTGGACTATGAGATGACAACGTTTGATCGGGGGTTTAAATCATTTCGCGGGCTCAAGCTACGACTACTAACCGCGCTTGAGGAGTAGCCGTCTATCTTCTCCCATCGTGCGAGCAGTCTCCGAGCGCCGATTCCTCACCAGATCGCACTCGTTCGCCACCGCCTAAAAGTGTCCTAATCGACCGAGCAGAATGGTTCACGATCTATTGCTCGCACCATGCGCCGGTTGAGAGATGCTGAGAGTCACAGAGAGCATGCCGATTTTCTTCGTCGGCAATTTTTTGTGGACCCATTGTGGACCCTTTGTCGCGCTCTACTCCGCGACGCAATGCGACCGATTGCTACCTGGGTACGTTCGGGTTCGAATACAAATATCAAGTCGCCGGAATCGGTACGTGTGGTTGCAAATTTCCACTTGTCCCACGAGCGGTCGTCTCGAAGCGCTGCACACTGATCGGTCAATCACTCACCATGTCGACAAATCAGCGATCACTTCTCAGTCGTGTAGCCATTGCTGTGATGACCACGCTCACGGCTCGCCATGCTGTCATACTACGCTCGTACTCCGCGTCTCTGCGCCGTTTCATTGCTATTCAATAGCCGGTGGTCAGGGCCGAATAAGCGTGCAGGATTGGGCCCAATGGAAACTTCACAATCCGGGCGCCCACACACGCGGGATCTGGCACTGTGCATCACTCGCGCAAGCCGCGCTCCATTACTCGTGGCGACCATTCCGTCCAGCCGGTACGCCGGTACCGTTTTCAGCACTTGCCCGTGATCTTCAGCTCGCGATGATCGCGACAAATATTCCTGGCGTCCGCCGCGCGTGCCGAAACATTATTGAATGGGGCGGATTGAATAGTCGTCGAGCTGGCGCCGCGCTGGCTTGGATAGTTGCATCCGGGCCAACCCTGATCGGTAAAATCGCCGATGCGACGAAAATGCTTCGGCCCAGCTGGCCCGGAGCTTTGGACAGATTCGATGGGACCGATCTGTTGATGGATTCCGCAATGACGAAAACCTACGCCGCGATGGCCATGGCGTCTACGGGGCAGCAGGAAGTTCTGATGTATGACGCCAGGGTCGGCGCAGGGCTCTGCTTGCTTGTTCGACATTACATCAGGGGAAGAGCGCCGGGCTCCACGCCGGCAACATTGGGGCTGGATTTCCTTTGTGGCAGGGAGAATCGTCGTAATCCATCCCAGCCGGGAATTCCTTTTCGACCGCTGTGGAACACTGCCGCCGGCCACCATGCCCGGGCGGAAGCCGCCCGGCTCGCGGCCAGGATCATCCAAAAGACGTTGGGAGTGGCGACTCCATCGTGGCAGTTTGCCGAATTCGAAAAGTCCCTGTTCATGATCGGCTATGACGTTCGTCAACTTTGTTGCGGCTGTTTGAGAACTTAGTCAGTTTGATCGCCGACGCTATCAGATCGAGTCGGCGTCGCACACCTTCACGCTTTCATCGTTGTCGAGCCCGGTAAAACTGTACACCCGCGCACCTCACACCTGTCTCGAAGGTCGAGGCTTATGCCCGGTTGCGGCGACGTCCTGCTGTGCATCCTCCTAATTGCGTTGCCGCTGCAGAAGGCGCCGCGCGAGACGGAGTGCAGTGTGTTCGTCGACGCCGAGCTGCGGCCATATCCGGATCAGTGGGCGTTCTTGGCGACCATTCGACCGATGGACGGTCACGACATCGAGGCAACCATCTTGCGGGCCACCGATGGCGGACACCCGCTTGACGTTACCTTTATCGACGACGAGGACTTGGCGACTCCTTGGAAGCGTCAGAGGACGTCGAGCACGAAACTCCTACGTCCCGAAACTTTGGCGCGCCATCGCGGGGCGGATTGGATCTCCGAATATCGTGCAGACCTCAATAGGTAACGGCGGAGACGTCTGTGTGAGAGAAGTCATCTCCCTTGAATAGCAGCGGCTCGCCCGTAACCTTCGCGAGTGCGTAGCTGAAGCAGTCGCCGAAATTCAGCCCCGCAGAATGCCGGCCTTTACCGTAGCGACGCCACGCCTCACGAGCCACACCGGCCTGATCTGCGGTGACCGGCTCTATGGATAGACCAGCTTTCGCAATTAACAGGTCGAGCTCCCGACCGCCCAAAGATCCAAAGCGAGATTCAATCACCAGTCCGGTCTCAACCACCGTCGCGGCCGACACCAGCCGGGTCGGGTCTAACTCAAGCGCGACAGCAACGCGCGCTGATTCCGGCTCCATGCCCAGCAATGCTATCAGCGCAGAGGTGTCGATCACCATGGCAAGGCGTCAGCGGGGAAGCCCGATCTCATCGTATCCGACCATCTCCTCGGCGGAACGCTTGTCTTGCACTGGGAGCCGGGCGCAACGCCTCCCGATTTTCAACAACTCCTCGCTGAGGCGTGGTCCTCGCGGGCGCCGCACGCGCGCGAGTCGTTCGCGCAACGCTTGAACGACTGCCGTTGTCAGTGTCTCGCCAGTTGCCTTGGCCACCTCGCGAGCCAGCCGATCCGCCTCCGGGTCTTTGATGCTCAATGCCATATCGATGTATATATAGGAAGATTATCGTATATAATAGGCCTACTCCGGCGCCTGTGTAAAGCCCACTGGCACCTTCCCAAGTGTGGGGTTTGCGCTCGTAAGCGCGCCAAGCTCGAAAGCGTCGCGCACGCGCCGACAGGGTGCGGTGCCTGGGATCTGACCCCAGCCTTTCTTTTCAGCTACTCCGCCACGTGCATCGGAACGTACCGATGCGCGATCTTGATGTCGAGGTTAAGGTAGTACGGATGGGGCACTACAGAGCGCACCCGTCACAGGTCTGAAAATGACGACTTTGAATCGAATTCCCATCCTCACGCCGCAGGGGCACCTCGTGCTCGCGCCGTCGGACGAAGCGCGCACGTTGCCGGCCAATCTGCGAGAGCGCCTTGAAGCTGCATTCGAGCGTGGTGCCGGACACGGGCTGCTCGAGCTTGGGATTCGCGAGGTCGGTACGGCTCTACCCGCTGAGTTTGCATATTGGCGAGATTTTGCCGGCCGCTACGTCACCGCGCTATGCACGTCCCTACAGCCCGAGGCCATGGGCGCGGCTGCGGTGAGTGCCATCGAAACGCCGTCTTCGGAGGCGCTTGTGGAGCTGGCGAGCGCCGCGCCGCCGATGCCGGGCGGGGAATATCTGAACGCCGCTGTGCTCGCCGGGCTGTGGGGAAACATTGAAGCGGCTTGCCGCGCCGAACTCGCCGATGCGAAGCAAACTCTGCAGCGGTTCCTAAAAGCGAGAAATCCCGCTTGGCACCTTGTCGGCCGCGTGCATTTCAACCTGGCCGAGAATCGCTCCGATGAAGAAGCGCCTTTTGCGTTCATTGCGACCTACACGACGCGTCTCTCGGCTCAATCTCGCGCGCAGCACCTGCCCCTTGCCGAGGCGTTACGTGAATACGCCGGCGCGAAAAACAAGGCGCGTCTGCTCTCGCTTCTTAAGCCCGTGCAGGAAGCTGCGAGAGAGTGCGCATGGCTCACTGCCATGGTGGAATCCGGGGAGCTCTACCATCCGCTCAGGTGGTCTGCGGCCGAGGCATTCCAATTCCTGACCGACGTGCCCAGGCTCGAGGCTGCCGGGATCGTGGTGCGCGCGCCGAGGGCGTGGGGCTCAGGCCGACCGCCTCGGCCCAAAGTCCGGGCGACCATCGGTGGACGCGCGCCCTCGTTGCTCGGCAAGGATGCGCTGCTCGATTTTCGGGTGGAGCTGGCGCTCGGAGAGGAGCGGCTCACGGCAGCCGAAATCCGTGCCCTGCTCAAAGGGTCCGACGGATTGCAACTCCTGCGGGGACGCTGGGTCGAGGTAGACCGAGACAAACTCAAGCAACTTCTCGACCGATTCCAAAGGATCGAAACGGCAGCGGCCGCCGGCGGGCTGCCGTTCGCCGATGCGATGCGGCTGGTGGCGGGTGTCGCGGTAGAGGATGAGCAGTGGGCCATCACGTCCGATCCCGACTGGGCGACAGTGAGCGCCGGGCCATGGCTCGCGGAGACTCTGAAGGGCCTGCGCAGCCCCGACGGGCTCGCCCGCGTCGAGCCGGGGCCGGCGCTTCAGGCGACATTGCGGCCCTATCAGCAGACCGGTGTCCGTTGGCTCTACTTGCTGCACCGTCTCGGGCTTGGAGCTTGTCTGGCGGATGATATGGGATTGGGCAAGACAATCCAGGTTCTGTCCCTCCTCCTGATTCTCAAGCACGAGTCGACGGCGCAACATGCGGCGACACCGATGCGAGCCCCAAGCCTGCTGGTCGCACCAGCCTCGTTGCTCGCAAATTGGGCCGCCGAGATCGAACGCTTCGCGCCGTCGCTGAGGTTCCTCATCGCCCATCCTTCGGCATCGCTCCCGGAGGACCTTAAGGCGATGACATCCGAGGCGCTCACAGGGGTTGACCTCGTAATCACGAGCTATGGCGCGCTGCTACGCTACGACTGGCTGTCGAGCACACAGTGGCGGGTACTGGTAATCGACGAGGCACAGGCCATCAAGAACCAGGGCGCCAAGCAGACGCGCGCCGTCAAGCAACTCAGCGCCCACACGCGGATCGCGCTCACCGGTACACCGGTGGAGAATCGTCTTGGGGACCTTTGGTCGATTTTCGACTTTACTCATCCCGGTCTGTTGGGCTCCGGTCAGGCATTCGGGCGCTATGTCCGGCGCCTCGCTGAAGCGCAAACCTATCGGCCCCTGCGCGACCTCGTGCGCCCTTATATCTTGCGGCGTCTCAAGACCGACAAGTCGGTGATCGCCGATCTGCCCGACAAGACGGAGATGAAAGCGTTCTGTTACTTGGGCGCCACGCAGACGGCCCTGTACCAGAAGGCAGTCGAGGAACTCGCGGAGGCGCTCGATCGATCAGAGGGCATGGGGCGCAAAGGCGTTGTACTGTCGTTCCTGATGCGCTTCAAACAGATCTGCAATCATCCGTCGCAATGGCTCGGCGACGGTGCCTGGACCGAAACCGAGAGCGGCAAATTCGTTCGCCTGCGCGAGCTCGCGGAGGTGATTGCTGCCAAGCAGGAAAAGATGCTGGTATTCACGCAGTTCCGCGAAGCGACCCAGCCGATCGCCTCGTTTCTCGGGCAAGTATTCGGGCGGGAAGGGTTGATATTGCATGGTGGTACGCCAGTATCGAAGCGCAAGGAACTGGTTCGCCGTTTCCAAGATGACGAGTTGACTCCGTTCTTCGTTCTATCCCTGAAAGCGGGCGGCGCCGGCCTCAATCTCACCGCCGCCTCGCATGTGGTGCATTTCGATCGGTGGTGGAATCCAGCCGTCGAGAATCAGGCAACCGATCGAGCGTTCCGGATTGGGCAGTCTCGAAATGTTCTGGTGCATAAGTTCGTCTGTCGCGGCACGGTCGAGGATAAGATTGATCAGCTGATCGAGTCGAAGCAGACGCTCGTCAAGGACGTTCTCGAAGGCGGTGCGGAGCTGCAGCTGACCGAGCTCAGTGACAATGAGTTGATGAATCTGGTGGCGCTCGATATTCATTCAGTGCAGGCAAATGTCTGACGTGAACTCGGAGTGAGGCTGATGTATTTCGGCTGGAAACCATATGTTCCTGCAGCGGCGCGTCGACGGACGGCGGACCGGACGGTCGCGAAAATGCAAAAGGAGGGTCAGACGCTCTCGCCGGTCGCCGCAAGCCGAGGCGCGATTGCGAAATCGTTCTGGGGCAAGGCGTGGTGCCGGAACCTCGAACGCTATAGCGACTACTCCAACCGTCTGCCACGCGGCCGAACTTACTTGCGCAACGGCTCCGTGATCGATCTCAAGATAAGTCCCGGCGAAGTGACCGCCCAGGTGATGGGATCTAATCTGTACCGAATAACAGTAAGTATTTCGGCGTTGGCCATCCCACACTGGCAGGCAATCGCACGAGACTGCGCCCGCTCCATCGACACGCTGGTCGAGCTGCTCCAGGGGCAACTGTCGACCTCCGTCATGGAGCGCATCACGCGGCCGGGAACCGGCCTCTTTCCGTCAGCGAAGGAGATTGTTTTCAGCTGCAGCTGTCCGGATTCGGCCGCGATGTGCAAGCATGTCGCCGCGACGCTCTACGGAATCGGCGTCCGGTTCGACTCAGAGCCTGAGCTGCTGTTCGGCTTGCGAAAGGTCGACGCCAAAGAGTTGATCGCACGCGCAGGGGAGGGCGGGACACCGCTTCAGAAACGGCCAAGCGCCGGTCGAATTCTGGACTCGTCGAAACTGGCTGACGTATTCGGCATCGATTTCGGCGGCGTTGGCTCGAAGCCAGTTCACAAGCCAATCCGCAAGAAAAGGCAGGCGGTGGGTCCTCGCAAGGCCAAATCGGCTCGCCGTGTCGGCAAGCGGTTGGCCTCAGGGAAACCGTAGTCGCGCTAGCTCGGCGTCGACCGGCGCCGATTGACGGCATCAGAGTGGAGGATTTTCCCCCGCCCAGAGGTGGAGGAAGTTGGGCGGCCGCCGGGGGTCATGGGCATTTCTCGATGGCGAGGTCTTAGCAATCCGTAGAGATTCGGCGAAACTTGCACCAAATCTGCACCAAGCTGATTTTGAAACCTACACCAAGCAGAGCCAGGATCCAAAAAAACCTAGAATCAATGGTCGGGGTGACAGGATTTGAACCTGCGACTCCTACGTCCCGAATTCTCTGCCGGGTCGTTCATCCTCTTCCGTAAAAGCTGCAAAACTACAACAAAAACAGTATAATAGGCTTGTTTAGATTCCTCAGCGGATCGCACTCGTTCGCCACCTTCCGCGTGAAATTAACACCAAATCTGCACCAAGCAACCTCGAAATTGACACCAAATGAAAAAGCTCACTGACAGTGTAGTGCAGGCCGCAGTGCGTCGCGCATCGGCCGGTACACGGGATATTTGGGATGCCGCGGTGCCTGGTCTCGCGCTGCGGATCGGTTTGAGGGTCGCTTCTTGGTCGCTGACCGTGCGGGTTGCGGGCGAAGGCGGGATCAGTGCTCGAGGATTCAAGAAGAAGGGCAAACGGGCTCGGCTCAATCTCGGGGAGTACCCGATCGTGTCGTTGCAGGCGGCGCGAGCGGCGGCCAATGCCTATCTCGACCAAGCGGCTCGAGGCGAAAGCCCCGTCGTCAGGCTCGAGCGGACCGCAACGGCCGGGGGCCTCACGATGAGGGCGCTCGGTGAGAAATTCCTGACAGATTACGTGCAGACCAAGGAGCTTCGCGCCTTAATCAAGTACAGCGGCGCCTTGCGGGTTCATGTCATTCCGAGGGTCGGCGATGAGCTGGCTGAGACGATCTCTCGCGCTAAGATTCGCGACTTGGTCAAAGAGGTTATGGTCAAGCAACCACGCGGCGATGGGCCGAAGGACCGGCCGCGGGGCGGCAAGGAGGCTGCGCGTACGGTCGTCGCCGTCATGCGCAAGATGATCAATTGGGGCATCACCGAGGACCTGCTCACGCGGAAGGACAATCCCGCGGAGGGCATGGAAGGTAACCTGCCCAAGAAGAGAAAAAAGGACACTGTCCTTTCGCTTGACGATGCACGCGTCGTATACCGGGCCGCAACCAGCCTCGGTTATCCGTTCGGTCCCATCTATCGGTTGATTCTGCTGACCGGGTGTCGGCCGGGAGAGTGGGGGGAGTGTCGGGCGCCCTATGTGGACCTGAAACAGTCGTTGCTGGTGATACCCGCCGATGCCTACAAGGCAGATCACGTACACGTAGTGCCCCTGGTACCGGAGGCCATGAGGATTTTGGAAAACGTTCTTGCAAATTACCGAGGCAAGAGCGGCGACTATCTATTCAGCGGTACCGACGGACGAAAGCCGGTGTTCGGCTGGTCGAGGGCCCAGACCCGCATGTTGAAAGCATGCCTGGCGGAAGCGGGAGAGATACCTAAGATACGCTGGACCCCGCACGATTTACGCAGAACGGTGGCGACCCGATTGGCGGAGCAGCTGGGAATAGAAGGCGAGAAATTCGTCAAGCGGGTGCTCGGGCACTCAGACGGAAGTGTCACAGCCATCTACAATCGCTACGGCTACGTGAAGGAAATGCGGCGGGTACTGGAGCAGTGGGTGAAAGACTTGACCGCCGATGCGGGCAACGCCGTCGACGGCCAGATCGCTGCTTGATTCTCAGGCGCGACTGCCATGCGTCCGAAGCGGATTGTTTTTCGCGACGCGTCCCGCTAGCCAGGCTTGCACTTCGTCCTCAATCCAGCCGACCGCATGCGCAGTGATTTTCACCCGCATCGGGAATTGACCTTCCGATTGCAGTTCGTAGATCTTCGTCTTTTTCAATCCAGTCCGCTCGATGACTTGAGCAAGCCGCAGTATCTGGATTCGATCGATGCCTAATCTCGCAGCAGACATCGTTGACTCGCGCGGCACATCGCCGTCAGCTCTACCAGTCGGTGGCTGTTTGAGAAGGGACTCGATTGTGCGTGTCGCAGTTGGCATCGTAAGTCTCACGGTAGGTTGATTGACGATCCGCTGTGCCATATCTGTCATCCGGAATTGGCTGAGGTTCGGCCTGTTACTGGATCAAGTTTCATGCGCGCTATGACTCAATCCTTACCGATGCAGTTGCTTTGGGTTTACCTTTCGTGGCAGAGAGCTCCGGCTCCTTTTGAGCCGCAGTGGCTCGCAGTTTGAGAATTCTCCAGAGGACTTCCGCGTCTAATGCCGCGTCGCCAGGATCACGGTTAATCGCTTCGACAAGTGCATTTCTGAGCCAATGGGAGGCGGCTGGGTCCTGGGTGACCTTTAGGGCGTTCTGAAACCAGGCATTCGGGTCCTTGAGTTTTGGCATGGGGCGTCGCCTAGAAGTGTCCTAATCGAGCGAGCAGAATGGTTCACGATCTCTTGCTCGCACCATGCGCCGGTTGAGAGATGCTGGCCATTAGGCGTTTCAAGCGAGTTGACCCACGAACGCCGCTGCGGTTTAAGAGCTCGAACGCTGCAGAGTCACAGAGAGCATGCCGATTGTCTTCGTCGGCCACTTTTTGTGGACCCATTGTGGACCCTTTGCCGCGCTATACTCCGCGACGCAATGCGACCGCTTGCTACGTGGGTGCGCTCGGGTTCGAATACAAATATCAAGTCGCCGGAATCGGTACGTGTGGTTGCAAATTTCCATTTGTCCCACGAGCGGTCGTCTCGAAGCACTGCACTGTGTCGCGCGAAGTCGCAAATCTGTGCCGATCCGAGCTTGCAGTAAATACCCACACGGACCGGTATGCGCCATGGCGCTCTTGTAGCGCATCTGCTTTGGGAGCTTGACGTTCCCTTCCCGAACACGGGCGAGATTAGCACTCCAATCAAATAGTTGCGAGCACTCGGCATCGCCTGAGGACGCGTTTGTGGACCCATTTGTGGACCCGGCGACGCGATGCAACGAGGTGCGACTCTCTGCAACGCAACGCTCCGGTGGCGTTTGACACTTCTGCGTCCGGAGTCCGCTTGGCGGGACCGCTCGCGATTTTCGGGTCGCCAGGTAGCTGACGGCACCGTCAGCTCCAGATGCACTCGACGCGTGCCGCTGCCGCAATGGCCGGGTCTCGGGTGATGAGCGGAAGCTCGAGCGCCACCGCGGTGGCGGCGATCAGACGATCTCCGCGCTCCGCAATGTTGTAGAGCCTTTGGGCTGAGAAGACGATGTCCGCCGTCAACGGAGCCTCGTGAAACATTCCGCTCGCAAATGCGGCGCGCACCCACTCTTCGAATGGCGCACCGCTCGCGACAGTCACGGTGCCCCGGTGGCAGGCTTCCCCAAGCTCGACCAGAACCAGGGAAGGAATATAAATCGCGCATTTTGCGGCGGCGGCGCGCTCGAAGATGCGTTTGGCGCTCTTGCCGAGCTTATTGAGTCTTCCCGTTGCCGCCCAAATGAGCGGATGAGTGTCCGTCACCGCAAGAGGTGCATCTCCGGCGCTCACCGCTACCTACCGAAAGACTTGAGCTTCTCTTCCCAAAGCGCATTCTGTTCGGTACGAATGTCGGCGACCGGATCATCCACACCGTCGGCGACACGCATGCTCCCGATCAACTTGAAGTGCGACGTAGGCTTCGTCCTGCCGGATTCAATGTCCCGCAATCGCGCGGCGGCAGCTTCCAGCTCATTGAGATACGACTCGCCCACGAGCACGGCGTGATTCTCGCTACCCCGGCTGGTAATGATGACCTTTCGCCCGCGGTGGCCAGTGACTCTCTCGAATAGAGCAAAGAATTTTTGACGCGCGGTTGAGATGGTAAAAGTGGGGGGTGCCATGGCTTTCCGTAACATGTACAGGTAACTGGTACATGATAGGTGATTCGTTGCCGCGAGGCAAACCAATGACAAAGCGTTTGCGTGCGTCGGCGGCAGCCGAGTACGGCGCTCCAGCGTCACAGGTACTGCCGGAGCTGTGGCCGGGGCTCATTCCGGGCTCTTGGTGGCGAAGCGCCGATGAAGGATTATCCTTCATTTCGCGTGTGCTACGGCCCAAGCAAGCGCCTTCTCGGCCACTTGCTCCCAGCCCGGTTCGGCAATGAGCCAATGGCTACGCGCCGGAAACTCCATGATGTCCGTGCGGCTCGGTGCGCGTCTGTGTTTCTTGTACATGGCGCGGACCATTGAGGGGGTGCTGGTCCGGTCCTCGTGAGCTGCAATCAACAGCAGCGGAGGACGCTTCGGGTTTTCGAATGTAACGGCGTTGCCAATACCCAGCGCCGCCTGGAAGTATATTCGCCCCGGAGCGGGGACGATATACCGGTCGTAGGTCGCTTGCTGTTCTTCCGCCGGAAGCGTGTTGGCAAATGTCTTCGAGAAGCTCTTGAATGACATTGCCAGAATGCGATTCCAACCATGCCACGCCGAGAGGACGGGTAGTGCGGATCTGATCGCCGTGAAACTGGGCAGCACTCCCCGAGGAGGACCCGCATCGATGGCCACGCCAGCCGCCCCCAGTCCGCGATCAAGCAGCATCTGCACGATTAGGCCTCCGAAGGAATGACCCATCAGGATAGGAGGAGTCAGCAGCGCGCGAATCTGTTCCTCGAAATAGTCCACGAGACCTTTGATGGTCTGCTTGGCTAGACGCAAATCCGGCTGGCGACGGAGCTCCTCCACCGGCCTGTCCAGATAGGGCCATGCGGGAATGACAACTTGGTGCCCTTTGGCCTCGATCAACGTTCGGAAATTGGTCCAGCAGCCCGGGGTGACCCATGCACCGTGCACCAGAAGGATTGTCTTTGACAACGGTCGGGCTCCGTGTAATTGATGCATCCATCGTAGCGATCATTTCGGCGTGTTGTATGACGGAGAAACCTGGATTCTTTGCTGAGACGCCGATAGAACTGGACGTTGGGTCGGATCCCTTTGCCTTCAGGCGCGATGCGTTTTCAGATGTCCTCGAACTGATGCGTGTTCGGGGAAACACGGTGTTTACCTGCGCGGCATCAGCACCTTTCGGCATCCGATTTCCGGCTGGGAAACATCGGTTGCACATCATCAGAGGCGGGAGCGTTGCGATCGAAGTGGAGGGGCTTGGGGAGCAGTATCACGCCTCCCAAGGGGATTTGATCATGCTGATGCATGGTCACGGCCATGTGATATCGGACCAACTGGGTCGCCCTGCCAATCTCCTCACGGATCTGGCGCGAAGGGATTTCGATCGGGAGCGTCTGACGTTGGGGCGTGGAGCTATTACGTGGTTGTGCGGTGACTTTGGCTTTGACGGTATGTTGTCGCAACGCTTCCTGTCTGTTCTGCCGCCGGTGGTGATCCTGAAGGGGTTGCGAGACCGGCCTTTCGAATGGCTGGAGCTGAGCTGCCATTTCATTCTCGATGAAGCATTGAATCTGCGGGCCGGGGCCGCCGCCATGATTTCGCGATTGCTCGACGTCATTTTTGTCCAGCTACTGCGCACCTGGGCGACGGGTGGTCTGGCCGGTCATGGTTGGTTATCGGGCGCTATCGATGCGCGCATCAATCCGGCGCTCTCCGCCATCCACGCTGAGCCTGGTCGGGCATGGACCGTCAATGACCTGGCGGAGTTGTCGAATTTGTCCCGGTCGGCTTTCGCGGATCGGTTCCAACGCATTGTGGGCCAGGCGCCGCTAAGCTATCTTACAACCTGGCGCCTGGATCGCGCCGCTGAATTACTGCGCTACAGCCGGGCACCGATAGCCGATATTGCGAGTCGGGTTGGCTATACATCGGAAGCTGCATTTAGCCGAGCTTTCAAGGGGAGGTACAAGGTGTCGCCCATGCGATGGCGGAGGTTCGACGAGGTGGCGTCATTGGTTTCACCGCGTCTAGCCATCGAAGGCGAATGCCGCGATTCCGCTCACCAGCCCGTCACAGGCGAACAGGCTGCCCGCAAGCGGCGATTCGCGGAGCTGAGTGTCGGTCATCCAGGTCCGCGAGGTGGAAATGAATAGTGTTGAGCCGTTTGTTCCGCCGAACGCGCAGGTCGTGACGTTCGGAGCGGGAACGGGAAGGACCCTATCGACGGTGCCACTCGGCGTGAACGCGGTCACGCGTGCGCCCCCAAAGTGTGCGACCCAGAGTCGGCCGTCACAATCGACCGTCATGCCGTCGGGTAGCCCGGCGTGCTCATCAATCTGAACGAAGACCCGCTTGTTAGATATTGCGCCACCGTCGAGATCGAGGTCGAACTGGTAGATCGTGCGTCTCATCGAGTCCGTGTGATACAGGATGCGACCATCCGGGGAGAACGCCGGGCCGTTTGTGCACAGATAGCCACCATCAACCGCTTTCCAGCTGAGGTCCTTGGCGATGCGATAGAGCGATCCCACGGGCTGTTCGCAATCGCGATCCAGAGTTCCCGCCCACAGGCCGCCGCCCCGATCGACCTTGCCATCGTTGAACTGGCTGTGAAGTAGTTCTGGCTCCGGGCAACCCACTTCCGTCGCAACTCCGAGAGCCGGGTCCAACGAGTAGAGCTTGTTGTCCATCCCAGCGATAAAGCCCCCCACCAACCCGCTGCGCAATGAACCCAATCACGCCGCAGTGGCGATATACCTCGCTTGGGCCTTCCGATTCGCTGTAGCGCAGAAGTTTTCCCGCCGGGCCATCGACGAAATAGAGCGCGCGCTCTTCATCCACCGATATAGTGCTCTCGGCCAGCTCTGCTTGTGCCTGCCAAACGCACTCGACTGTGCTTTTCATGCTGCAGGCCTCGCGGTCGAACCCAGCGGCACGCTGCGCAGTGACGACAGCGCGAGCCCCAGGCCGACGAAAAACATGATGGACGATGTAACGCCGATGGGTGCTACCGTTCGGCCGATGAGGAAAGCACCCAGCGCGGGGCCGATTGCGGCCCCGAAATTGGCTGCAGCGCCGCTGAATGCAGTCGCCCGGCCGGTCCCGTCAAGCGAAGCGAGAACAGCTTGCACATACGGCGTGGTGAAGGTGGTGGTCATATTGGAGATGAGCACGCCCGCAATAAAAAGGGGCCGTGAAAAGGCGCAGTATTCCGCGAGCGCTACAAATATTTGGAGCCCGAATCCGATGACGAATGGAGCGACATACCCGCGTCGATCGCCCAATGCGGTGGCCGCAAGAGCGCCGAATGGTGTCGTGAATCCGGCGAGACGCGAAATCGGCCAATCAACGAGTTCCAGCGGCTCGGGCTCGTCCCCGCCGTCGAGGACGCCGGCCGTGAGATCGGTTGCGAGAATTATCTCGGCTTGATATCCGAAAATGCCCGGCGCCAGCGACAAGGTGTGCAGCGGTCTGAGACTCGCGGCTCTGAATCCCGTCTCCTCCATAAGCTCGCGATGGGCTGCGGCAAGTGCGGACTCCCCTGGTTCGCCTCGCGGCGGCAGGGCGTACGCTGTAACGCGGTCTGCCCGGGCTTCGTCGAAACTCCCATGGCATACGACCTATTCAATAGAATGTCTGAAGCCGAACTTAGCTACTACAAGAACAGCGTGCCGCTCGGCCGATTTGCAAGTGCGGAGGAGGTCGCCGCCGTCGTCAGTCATCTCACCTCGAGCGAAGCCCGTTACACGAACGGAATGCTTTACGCGCTCGACGGTGGCTCAACGGCTGGCTACTACTCAGGGCCGGCCTGAGGCCCTAACTTCGAGTTCGTCATCGGCGGGTTTCGGTTGGGCGACCCCGGTTCCCAATCTTGCACCGTCCCGTCGTGCTAAAGGCAATATAAGCGGTCTCCTGATGACCGTGAGTCGGCGGTGAGTGCCGCCGCGGGCGTTTCGGTCGCTGACGTGGGCGGCGCCGGTATCATCGCCGAAGGTGAGGTCTACAGTCTGACCAGCCCGGCGGACCTCAGGACCTCAGCGGCGACTATTCGGCGGTTACAGCCGGCGTGACGATCATCGAGGGCGGTTCGGTCACGTATCTCAAGAACGACAAGGGCGTCGTCATCAAGCTGCATTCGCAGACCGGTGGGCTGCGATTCAACCTGTCGGCCAACGGCATGCATTTGACGATCCTGCAATCGTAAGGAATGGACGGCGGCTTTGGCCTCGAGGTGGATCTCGTGGCTATTGCCGCTGGCCTTTACAGAACGAGAAGGTAGTGGCCGCGGAGTGCACCGAGGATAACGCGGTATATTTGTAACAGCGTGGACCACTCAATCCTATCTTTGAGCTACCGCGTTGCAGCGGGTACGGCCAATCGCTGTCTCAGGCCGGGGGAGTTATCTTTGTCCTATCGGGGAGAGTCTCGACAAAAATGCCAACTCCAGCTCGCCTTCATAAGTTTCGGCGCCGACCTTTAATGCGTCGGCCACGCGCGCCTGCGTCACCTCGCTAGCGACACTCAAATCGGACTCATGGGCTTCCACCAGAAGCCCCTCCGCCAAGGAACCGAATGCCCCTAGATCCACGGCCGCCTTGATGTGAGCGATGGTGTGCGCAGGAAACGAGGCGATGCGGTGGGCAAGTCTCTCGACAAAGGGCGTCAGCTCGTCCGCCGGCAACGCTCGGTTTATATAGCCGTAACGTTCTGCCAGTTCTGCCGAGAGATCATCGCAACCCAGAAGCACCTCCAAGGCGCGTCCCCGCCCGATGAGCCGTGGCAATCTTTGCGTGGAGCCACCGCCCGGCACAAGCCCAACCGCCGCCTCAGGCTGGCCGAAGATCGCCTTGCCTACGGCAGCAAAACACATGTCCACGGCCAGCGCGATCTCACTCCCCCCGCCCCGCGCCCGCCCCTCGAT
Organism: uncultured Gammaproteobacteria bacterium; assembly: GCA_963736185.1. Classification (GTDB taxonomy): domain Bacteria; phylum Pseudomonadota; class Gammaproteobacteria; order Steroidobacterales; family Steroidobacteraceae; genus Bog-1198. Next base: position 63,795 of record CAVTNZ010000023.1, read on the forward strand.
CTTGGCAATGGTCACCTTGGGCATGTTCCTGAGCCGCTCGCCAATCATCTGCGTAAGACGAAAGCTGCGCGTATGGGACACCCTTTTGGAGGCGGCCCCAACCCGGCCCAAACCAGAGTGGGCTATGAAGAAATCGGGAAGCGCGCTCTGCAAGACCACAACACGGACGCTCTCATCGGCCTCGAGCTCCCTGCCGAGTGTGTCGAATTCCAGCGACAGAGCTTCATCGAGAAGATTGATGGGCGGGTGATCGATGCTGGCAAATGCGACTCCGGCATCGAACCGGAACTGGAAGCATTTGTAGTCGGAATAATTCATGTGAGTGGCTCATTTCGGTGATCGTTGTCGATCCGTTATCGCGCCTCGGGACGAGTGAGTTCCTCGAGCAGGAAAATGAAGGACTCGTACGGCCGTCCGGTCGCGTGCCGCAGGCCCATCTCGCAGGTACGGTTCGCCGAGAGGTAGGCGTCGCATGGCCGCGCATCCAGCACCGCTCGCACCTCCCGCGTCGCCGAAACGACCAACTCCGGATGCAAGAGTCCCCGGTCGCCGGCAGTGCCGCAGCAGGTTGTTCCCACCGGGACCTCGATTTCGTCTGCCAGTCGCCCCGCAATCTGTCTGAGTGCGCCAGCCAGCCCGAGATGCGTCGTCGAGCACGTCGGATGCACGGCGACTCGCCGCAGCGTTCGAGAGATTTCCAGGTTCGGCAGAAGATCACGACACCATGCGATCGAGTCGATCAGCGTGAGGCTCTGGTACTGTTCTTTTCGCTCTCCTTCGAGCTGTGTCGCGACATCCTCTCTGAGACCCAGAGTGCACGAGGCTGCGTCGACGACGATGGGAAGAGCTCCTGCATCGCTCCAGCGCCAAAGCGCGTCGGCAACAGCTTGCGCCATGAACTTGTGGCCTTGGGTGTAGGCTTTCGATTTCCATGGGGTCGAGCAGCAAAGGCCGGCGACATCCGGGGGAATCCACAGCGGCTTGCCGGCGCGCCTGGACAAGGCGACGAAGGTCTCCGCCAGGGAGGGGCCGGCCGGCCCACCGGGATCGCGACCGAACATGCGGTTGATGCACGCGCAGAAATAGACTGCGGCGGCGCCGTTCCGGTCGGTTTTGGGCGGGCTCGCGGCGGCCCGTGGCATTGGCCCGGGCACCGCGGGCAGCAGGTCCGGGCTGACCACACGGCGCGCGGCAGCGGCAAGGGCGGTGAGCGGCCTTATTCCAAACACAGAGGAAAGCGCGTGCGCTCCGCGCAGGCCCGCGCGCGATGCGCGTTCGACCGCTTTCCAGTGTTGCGCGAGGCGCAGCGCCAGGGCTTCCGCGGCAGGGCCGTTCTCGCGCGCCCTGAACTCCTTGATCAACGCCCCCGTGTTGATTCCGATCGGACAGGGAATGGCGCACGTGCCGTCGCCTGCGCAGGTCTCGATCCCGTCATACTGGTACTCCCGTTGGAGTTGTGCGAGCACGGCGGAGTCGTCCTTCTGGCGCACCATTTCCCGCCGCACGACGATCCGTTGACGCGGTGTCATGGTGACATTGCGGCTCGGGCAGACCGGTTCGCAGAATCCGCACTCGATGCATTGCGAGGAACCCGTCACCCCCTCGATTTGAGGAAATGACTTCAGATTCTTCAGGTGAAGGCTCGGGTCGCGGGTCAGGATCACGTCCGGCGCCAAGATCCCGAGAGGATCGGCCAGCTTCTTGATGCGCCACATCATGGCGGTGGCCTTCTCGCCCCATTCCGAGACGACGAACGGGGCCATGTTTCGGCCGGTTCCGTGCTCGGCCTTCAGGGAGCCGTCATGCTTCCTGACGACGAGATCCACGAGTTCGGTCATGAAATCCGCGTATCGGGATCGACCCTCGGCGTTGCCGAAATCCGCGACCAGAGTGAAATGGAGGTTGCCGTGAGCGGCGTGTCCTGCGACGCCGGGAATGAACCCATGTTTGGCAAGGAGTTCCTGAACGTCGCGCGCACCCTCTGTCAGACGCTCCGGCAGAAAGCATACATCCTCCGTGATGAGAGTCGAGCCTTCCGGGCGATGCTTGCCGACCAGGCCCAGAAGTCCCTCTCGGACGTGCCAGGCGAGTTCGATGGCCTCGGCGACGCTCGTGAACTCGACCGGCCTGATCAGCTTGGCGGTACTCACGAGTTCGAGAACCTGCTGCTGTGTTGCTTCGAGCGAGGCCGAGTCTTCGGCACCGATCTCGACGAGCAGGGCAGCCGCTTTGGGGTCGAGGGTTTTCCAGTAGCTGGGTGTATCCGCAAAGGCTTGACCGGCTGCGGTGAGCGCCGGGGCGACCATGAGCTCGACGGCAGAGGCGCCGAGCTTGACAAGGCCTGGAACCAGGGCGATAGCTTCGTCGATCGTGGGCACGGGAATCCATGCCACGCTGGTCACACGCGGCGCCGGTATCGTCTCTATTACTGCTTCGGCGATGAAGGCGAGCGTGCCCTCCGAGCCGACCAGGAGGCGTCGAAAGATTTCGAGCGGCGTGTCGCCGTCGAGGAGTGCACAGAGCCGCAATCCGTGCGTGTTCCTGATCGCGTACTTGCGACGCGTACGATCCGCCAGCGCCGGATCCGCCAAGAGCTCCGTGCGCAGCTCGAGCAACCCTGTCGCGAGCTGCGGCTCTGCCAGCGCAAACTCCTTTTCCGCGTCGGGCTTCGAGGTGTCGATGACCGCACCGGACGGTGTCACGAACGTGAGCGCCGAGACGGTATGGTAGGCATCCCGAGGTACCGTGCACCGCATGCCACCGGAGTTGTTCGCAATCACGCCTCCGATCGTACAGGCACCCGAGCTGGCGGGATCCGGTCCCAGCCGCCGGCCGTGCGGCTGCAGCAGTGAGTTGACGTGGCTGAGGATCGTCCCAGGGCGTGACCTGACACGTCGGCCGGCATCCTCCACCTTGGAGCCGTACCAGTGGCGGCGCACATCAACCAGGATGTCGTCCGATAGACTTTGACCGTTGAGGCTGGTTCCCGCCGCCCGAAACGTCGCGTGCCGCCCCGTCTCACGGCAATAGCGGAAAAGTTTGACGATGTCGTCGGTCGTACGGGGCAGCACCACGACTTGAGGGACGAGTCGATACGGACTCGCATCGGAGGCGTAGCGGACGAGATCGATGGTTCTGTGGAGGACGATGTCCCGTCCCAGCAGCGAGATGAGATCGGTCTTTAGATCACTGGGGGTCCCGTTGACCAGGGAGGCGGGGACTGCATCGTCTTTGGGTGGCCCGTCGAATCGACCGATGCGAGCAGGGTTCGCGGAGAACAATTTTTTTTTCAAGGGCGCTACTCTACTATTCCGTCGTCCTGCACGACGTTGCTCAGAACTCCGATGCCCTCGATCTCCACCTCGAAGACATCGCCGGGCCGCATGAAAATAGGCGGCTTACGCGCCGCCCCGACGCCACCGGGTGTTCCGGTGATGATCACATCCCCCGGCTCCAGGGTCATCGCGACGCTGATCATTTCGATCAGCGCGGGGACGCTGAAGATGAGATGGTCGGTATTGGCATCCTGCATCACCTGGCCGTTCAAGCGGCCCTGGATGCGCAGCCCGTGGGCTCCCGGCGGCGCGGCTTCGGGCGTCACCAGCCAGGGGCCGAACGCCCCAGTGGCATCGAAATTCTTGCCTATCGTCCATTGCGGCGTGCGCAATTGAAAATCGCGAATCGTCGCGTCGTTGAATAGGGAGTAGCCCGCCACGTGTTCGAGGGCCCGATCGCGGGGGATGCGGCGTCCGGCTTGCCGATCACCACCGCCAGCTCGGCTTCGTAGTCGAGCGCAATGGATTCTCGGGGCCGTCGGATCGGCTGTTGGTGCGCGATCAGACTCGTCGCGAAGCGCGCGAAGATTTCCGGATAGGCCGGCTTCTTCAGCCCGCTTTCCTCCAGATGATCGTCGTAGTTGAGACCGACGCATAGAATTTTGGGCGGCACCGGCACCGGCGGCAGCAGTCGGACCGCGTTCAGGTCGATTGTCGGCGATTGCTTCAGGTTTCTGCCGGCGCGCAACAGGTCTGCGCCTCGTGCGATCAGCTCCGGCAGAGTGCCTGGAAATCCCCCGTCGCGCTGCGTGAGGCCACGCCAGCCCGAACCTTCATCCGCGGCAATTCCGGGGACTCCACTTGTCTCGAAATGAGCGATTCGCATGAGTCACCTGCAGTGCGCGGGACGGAACACGTGAGCGCCAAGCGAGTGTCCTTGTCTCTCTGGAGTGGTGGCATCCCCCGAATGGGTTAGCCACCCACCTCGTGCGAACGGCGTCGAGCTCGGTACGGGAGATGCGCTCAAGATCACCGATGCAGCCGCCGAGCGCCTGATCATTTCCGCCGCGACCCCCATTCAGGGGATGCCCAAGGACAGTCCAGTACCCCGATACTTCTCTCGAGCTCAGCGATTTCCAGGGAGCTGCAAAATCACGCGGGATTCTCAAATGGGCACCATCCTTCCAAATACCACGGGCGAGAGAGGGCGCGACGCCGCGGTGGCGGGCCGGCTATTTTTCCTCGAGTTGGGAGGCCGAGTCCTGTCGGCCAATCCCGATGGCTCGAGCGTGACCGTCATCCTCCAAGAAGGCAGAGAACTGCCCGACGGGTTGGCGGTGGATGCCGCCGCGGGGCACCTGTACTGGACCAACATGGGCAATCCCAAGGCCGACGACGGCGCGATCCTGCGCTGCAATCTCGACGGAGGTAATTTGACCACCATCGTGCCACCCGGCGGCACGTTCACACCTAAGCAGCTTCAGCTCGACAAAATGGGGCGCAAGCTCTATTGGTCGGATCGTGAGGGCATGCGAGTCATGCGCGCGAACTTGGATGGCTCGGCAATCGAAACGCTGGTGGACACGAGCGGCGGCGACCAGCGCCCGGGTGCGGATGCCAGCAAATGGTGCGTCGGCATCGCCGTGGATACCAGGGATGGGAAGTTCTACTGGACGCAAAAAGGTGGCGACGACGCCGGAGAGGGGCGCATCTGTCGTGCCCATACCAATATTCCACCCGGCCAGACAGCTGCGGACCGCAAGGACATTGAGCTGTTGTATCAGGATCTGCCGGAGCCGATCGACCTTGAACTTGATACCCACAACCGGATGATCTACTGGACGGACCGCGGTGATCCGCCCCGCGGGAATACGGTGAACCGAGCGCCCATGGATGCCTCGGGGGGCGCCCGCAAGGCACCCGAAATTTTGGTGTCTCACTTGATGGAGGGCATCGGCCTTGCGCTCGATCGCAGGCATGGCCGCATGTTCGTCACCGACCTGGGCGGTTCCGTGTACAGCGCCAATCTCGATGGATCGGAGCGCAAGACACTGCTCTTCGCCCAGGGAAACCTGAGCGGCATTGCCTACGTCGAGCTGCCCGGGGGCGCGGCATGAAGGGCGAATCCGCAGATCTGGGTGCAAAGCAGGCGAGGCAACCGAAAGCCGCTGCCCGCGCCCAATAGCGACTTCTACGAAGTCTATGAAACCTTGGCTCCCGAAGAGCTCGCGATCGTGAAGCGGGTGCGCGCGTTCATGGAGGCGAAGGTCGCTCCCGTCGTCGACAAAATACTGGGTGGAGGACGCTTTTCCCTTCGATCTGTTGCCTGCGGTGAAGGAGCTGGGCGTCGGCGGGATTGGAATGCACGGATACGGCTGCGCGGGCGGAAGCCTGGCGCTGTTGGGCTTCGTGCAAATGGAGGTCGCGCGCATCGACCCGTCGTTCGCGACGTTCATGGGCGTGCACGGTGGACTGGCGATGGGCTCCATCTACATCGACGGATCGGAAGAGCAGAAGCAGAAGTGGCTGCCGCCGATGGCGCGCTTCGAGAAGATCGGCTGCTTCGGCCTGACCGAGCCGCTGGTGGGTTCGGGCGCCTCCGGTGGCCTGACTGACGACGGCGAAGCGCGAGGGCGACACCTGGATCCTCAATGGCGAGAAGCGATGGATCGGCAACGCTCCGTGGTGCGATGTCTCGGTCATCTGGGCGCGGGATCTCGCCGATAACCAGGTCAAGGGGTTCATCGTCGAGAACAAGACGACACCCGGCTTCAGCGTCGAGAAGATCCAAAACAAGATTGCGCTCAAGATCGTCCAGAACGGTCACATCACGCTAAAAGACGTTCGGGTGCCGGAAGCGAACCGGCTGCAGGGCGGCAACTCGTTCCGCGACACCGCGAAGGTGCTGAAGATGACGCGCTACGCCGTCGCATGGATGGCGACCGGATGCGCGATGGGCGCCTACGAAGCCGCCCTCAAATACAGCCAGGAGCGGATGCAATTCGGCAGGCCGATTGGCTCATTCCAGTTGGTGCAGGATCTGCTGGCCAAGATGATCGCCAACATCACGGCATCGCAGTGCCTGATCGTGCGCCAGGCACAACTGCATGCCGAAGGCAAGCTGACCGATGCCCATGCGGCGCTCGCCAAGGCATTCGCCACGGCCAAATGCCGCGAGACCGTCGCGTGGGCGCGCGAGGTGCTCGGTGGCAATGGAATCGTCGCCGACTACAAGGTCGCGCGCTTCTTTGCGGATGCGGAGGCGCTGTATTCCTACGAAGGCACCTACCAGATGCAGAACCTGATCATCGGCAAAGCCGTCACCGGACTGAGCGCGTTCGTGTAGCCCATGCTCGACCCGGTGATTTTCGAACGGAAGGGCGGCATCGCCTATGTGACCGTCAATCGGCCCGAAGTACTCAATGCCCTGGATACGCCCACCTGGGCCGCTCTGAGAACGGCCTTCGAACGCGCGCGAGATGACGCGACCGTTCGTGGTGTCATCCTCACGGGGGCGGGCCATAAGGCATTCATCGCCGGGGCCGACATCAGCGAGCTCGCGCGTGCCACGGCAATCGAAGCGGAACAGGCCAGCCGTTTCGGACAGGCGGTTCTCGATCTTGTCGAGAACCTCGGGAAACCCGTGATCGCCGCGGTCAACGGCTTTGCGCTGGGCGGCGGTTGCGAGACCGCGATGGCATGTACGATCAGGATCAGCGTCGAGACCGCGAAGTTCGGCCAGCCGGAAGTCACCTTGGGACTCGTTCCCGGAGGTGGCGGCACGCAGCGTCTGCCGCGCCTGGTTGGAAAAGGCCGCGCGCTGCAGCTCATTCTTTCCGGAGAGATAATCAGCGCACAGGAAGCCTATCGCATCGGCCTCGTCAACGAAATCGTTCCTGCGGCTGACCTCATCGCACGCGCCGAGGCAATCCTCAGCAAGATCGCCTGCAACGCCCCGCTCGCCGTCAAATTCGCGCTTGCGGCCGTCAACAGCGGGCTCGAGACGAGTCAGGGCGAGGGGTTGCTGCTGGAAGCCTCCTATTTCGGCCTCTGTGCCGCAACCGAAGACAAGGTGGAGGGTACCGCTGCGTTCCTCGCGAAGCGTGCACCGCAGTTCCGCGGGCGCTGAGCGATCCCTCGGCGTACGAAGATTCAGGAGATATCCGTGGCAAGTGACGACATTTTCTCCGGCCTCAAGGTCGTGGACATGGCAAGTTTCATCGCAGGTCCCAGCGCTGCCGTGATCTTGTCCGACTTTGGTGCCGAGGTGATCAAGGTGGAGCCGCCCAACGGCGATGCGTGGCGGCGGGGACACTTGCTCCCGCCGCAGCCGCAATCGAAGGATCCTTATCCGTGGCATTTGGCCAACCGCAATAAGCGCGGCATCACGCTCAATATGAAGTCGGCCGGTGCGCAGCAGGTGCTCGAGCGCTTGGTTACGTGGGCGGACGTACTCATCGTCAATACACCGCATCCGGCACGCAAGCGCCTGAAGCTCGAGTACGAAGATGTCGTGCAGTGGAACCCGCGCCTGATCTATGCGGATCTCACCGGATTCGGTGCGAAAGGCCCCGACGCCGATCTGCCGGGATTCGATATCACGGCGTATTGGGCGCGAAGCGGTCTGCTGTCCATGACGCGCGATGCCGGCGCACCGCCGACCTGGCCGGTGGCGGGCAGCGGCGACAATGCGACCGCCGTGGGACTGTATTCCGCGATTGTGACGGCACTTTATCGCCGCGAGCGCACCGGCAAGGGATCCTATGTCTCGACGTCGCTCCTCGCGGAAGGTGTCTGGTCGGCGAGCGTCTCCATTCAGGCCGCGCTGTGTGAGGCAACCTTTTTTGGTCTGCACGACCGCAAAAACCCCGCCAATGCCGCGTTGAATGTTTACCGCTCGTCCGATGACACTTGGTTCGTGCTGATCGTGACGCCTGACAAGTTGGCCGCCGTGGCGAACGCTCTGGGCCGGGCGGATCTGCTGACCGATCCGCGCTTCTCCGATCCTGTGAAGCTCGTACAGAACATGCCGCAGCTGACAGCCATTCTCGATGAGGTATTTGGCTCGCAGCCGATGGCGCATTGGTACGAAGTCTTCAGCGGGGTTCACGTGACGTTCGGCGCCGTGCGCGGACCGAAGGAGGTCATCGCCGATCCGCAGCTGCGCTTGAATGACATCGTCGTGCCGCTCGAAGGGGCCGGCGGCAAGCTAACCTTGACCATCAGCAGTCCGATTCATGTGCAAGGCGTCGCCAAGGTGCCCGCCAAGCGGGCGCCGACCCTGGGTGAGCACAACGAAGAGGTTTTGATGCAGCTCGGGTTCAGCGCCGGAGAAATCGACGGATTGCGCGCGAATGGCACCGTCCCGGACGCCGGAGCCCGGACCGTGGCGACCGCCGGATAATCGATGTGGAGGGACTGAGCATGACGACCCATAAGCCCATCAGCCGCGTTGCGATCATCGGAACGGGTGTCATTGGCGCGAGCTGGGCGTCCTTGTTCCTGGCAAGAGGCCTGCAGGTCGTTGCGACCGATGTTGCGCCGAATGCCGAGGCCGCCCTGAAGCGCTTCGTGGAATCGGCCTGGCCGGCGCTCAAGAAATTGGGTCTTTCGCCCGGCGCCGCCCAATCGAAACTGATCTTCACCGCCGATCTCGCGAGCGCCGTCAAAGATGCGGACCTCGTCCAGGAGAATGGCCCTGAGAGGATCGACTTCAAGAAGCGCCTGTACGGCCAGCTCGATGAGCTCTTGCCCGCCGACACGATCATCGCCTCGAGTTCATCCGGCCTCACCATGAGCGAGATCCAGGCCGGTTGCCCCTCGCATCCGGAGCGCTGCGTAATCGGACACCCTTTCAACCCGCCGCATTTGGTGCCGTTGGTCGAGATCGTGGGCGGCGCGAAGACGTCCGAGGAAACGATTCAACGAGTCGTGGAATTCTATACCGCCATGGGGAAGCGCACAGTCCGGCTGCGCAAGGAAGTGCCGGGGCACGTCGCCAATCGACTGCAGGCCGCTCTTTCACGGGAGGTTTATCATCTGGTTGCCGACGGCGTGGTCAGCGCTGCCGACGCCGACACCGCGTTGTGCTGGGGGCCCGGCCTGCGGTGGGGAATCATGGGTAGTCTGCTGCTCAATCACCTCGGTGGCGGCCAAGGCGGCATTGAACACTTCTTCGAGCAATTCACCGGTCCCATGACCGCTTGGTGGAAGGTTCTCGGGCAGCCGGTGTTGACGCCAGAAGTACAACAGAAGCTCATCGACAGCGTGCGGGCGGAGGTCGGCTCGCGCTCCATTGACGAACTGGCGGCGGAGCGAGACGAAATGCTGCTCGGACTCATTGAGCTGCGAACCAAATCAGGGCAAGTCGACTAGCCTCGCGGGATATTGTCGAAGGCGGGCGGATGGAGATGACGCCACGCTCGGCGTCATCCTGTTATGGAGGAAACATGGCCGACGTCCGTTCTTCAGGCGGCCGCCTGTTCGTGCTCGACTTGTCTCGTGGCCGGGTTTTGTCGCTCGAGCCCGATGGCTCGGACCCAAAGACCCTTATCACCGGCTGCCGACTTCCCGATGGCCTCGCGGTCGATTCGGCGGCGGGCTACATCTACTGGACCAATATGGGCATTCCGCACCGGAATGACGGTTCGATCGAGCGTGCGGATCTCGACGGGGGCAATCGCCGCTTCATCATTCCCGAAGGGGGCACGTTCACGCCCAAGCAACTCCATCTCGATAAGACGAGTGGTAAGCTGTATTGGTCGGACCGCGAGGGCATGCGTGTGATGCGTGCCAACCTCGACGGCTCGCAGATCGAGACGCTCATCCAGACGGGCGAGGGTGAAGGCGATCGCCACGACCCATCGAACTGGTGTGTGGGGATCACCGTCGATCCGACTCACGGCCAGATCTACTGGACCCAGAAGGATGCGGATGACGCCGGGCACGGGCGCATTTTTCGCGCGAGCATCGATAGACGCCGCGGCCAGACGCCGGCGAGCCGGATCGGGGTTGATACACTGCTAGAACGGCTCCCGGAGCCGATCGATCTGGAGGTCGATCTCGAGCACCGCGTCCTCTATTGGACCGATCGGGGCGAACCTTCGCGCGGCAACACGGTGAGCCGGACGCCGATCGACGGCCGTCTCAACCCGGAAATCGTGCTCGGCCACTTGATGGAAGGGGTCGGGGTCGCGCTGGATGTGCGTGGCGATCGGATGTTCATCACGGATCTCTCCGGCTCCATTTACTCCGCTCACCTAAACGGATCGGACAGGCGCTCCATCGCAAGGGTTCAGGGGAATCTCGTGGGTATTGCCTATGCCGAAAAGCTATGAGTCCCGCATCGAGTCAGCGTCTCGCAAGTCATAGAATACCGAGCGCCCGCGCCCGAGCCATTGCGCCGCCGCGGTTCTTGACGTTGAGCTTGCCGTAGACGTTGTGCAGGTGCCATTTGAGGGTGCCTTCGGAGACGAAAATTGCTTCGGCAATCTCTTTGTTGCTCAGGCCCGACTCCAAGCGCTTCAAGATCGACAGCTCTCGCTTCGTGAGGTCTTCGCCCATGCCGTTCGGGGCACCCCCCTGGACGTCAGGCGTGTAAATCGCGCGATGCAGGCGGCGCGCCAGGGGCGCCGCCTCGGAGCCACGGAGTTGTTCCATGTCGAGCCGATCGATCAGCGCGCCCAGTTCGCGAGCCTCGTCCAGGAACACGCGGACATAATTTCTCGGAGCGGCGATGGCAAGCGCTCTACCCACGTCCGCCAAGGCGCTCGACCAATCCCCTTCCTCCTTTTCTGCCAGCGCGCGCAGGATCAACAGTTCCACCGAGCGGTGAGCGAGCTTTCGCTGTTGGCTGCTTGCGATCGCAACATCCAGCGCCTCGACCACCACTCTCGGCGATTGCTTGAGCAAATAACGTGACGCGGCACGCAATGTCTTGTCGGAGCTCAGCGGTGGCGCACCTCTGCGGGGCGGCAACTCGTGGAAGTCGAAGCGCGTCGCAACGAGCCTCGCCTCCTCGTGACGCCCCGCGCGCGCGAGACTACGGCACTCTTCGGCGGCCAGTGACAGGGTCACGCGGCGCCAGCCACGCCGTTCACCAACTTCCTGTCCTTCTCTCAGCATCGCCAGTGCGCCACTCTCATCGAGTCGCAGGTGCTGGATGCGGGCCTGCGTCAAGTAGGCTACGATCACTGCGT